>NZ_CP037423.1:3002977-3603573 GCF_007754155.1 Stieleria neptunia
AACGCATCAGTGACAGGTCCCCACGAAGTACAGCACCAGGGCGGTGAAAACGGTCGCAACCGCACTCAAGCATGACAACAGAAACGTCGACAGTCCGACGAGACGACGTTGATCGGCACGGGTGTCACCGTCGTGTGGGCCGCCATCATGGCCACTTTGATGGCGGCGATAACCGACCCAACCGACGCCGGCAAGGATGACCATCGCCAGCACGGTATAAGCCATCACCGCCATCTGAACCTCGCCGGCCGAGCGATCCGAGTCCGCGAACTTGGCGCAAAAGATCGCGGCGGTCAGATAGCTCGCCAAGAAATGAGCGGCCCAGACCGAGGGCGCCGCGACGATCCACCAGATCGCGCTGCCGTGATCGTTGCCATTGACGCCGCTGTAGACGCCGCTGCGTTCACTCGTCTCGGTCATGACCTTCACCTCGCCACCATTGGAAATCCGGCGATCACCAGGCAGGTGATCGCGGTGGTCAACAACAGGAAATGCCAATACAGGGTGACGTTGACGATGTCCGCGTCGCAGCGTGCCGTCATCCGACCGGCCGCTCGTCTGGCGGCACAGTAGACGTGCATCACGACGCCCAGGACAACATGCAGCGCCGTCCAGCCGGTCAAGACCCACACGATGGCCGGATAGACGTGGGCGGTTGGATCCATGTGGTGTGTAAACGGACCGTACAACACGGCCGCGGCGCCGCCGAGACTGCACACCACGCCGCAAACGATCGCGGCATAGAACCCTGCGGCGTGGTTTTGTCGATTCCATTTCCGCGCGGCCAATGTGGCGACGTATCCAATGGCGATCATCAGCAACGCGACGGCGGGCCAGATCCACCCCGGCCCGGTTGATCCGTCCGGCGGAAAATCATCGTGGGTCGTCCAATAGAAAAAGTATCCAAACACCAGCGAAATGAACGCGGTCATGTCACCCAGCATCGTGATGAACATCGCCCACCAGCCGACCGCCTTGGATCCCGACACGTAGATCGGCAATGTCACACCACGCCCGACGTCCTTGTCTTGCTTTTCCGGAATCCATGCCGTGCCGGTCCACAGCCAAGTGAGAATCGTGATGAATGCAAACAAACCGCTGATCGCTGCGGCGGAATACCAGTGGTACGTGGACAGGATGAACACTCCGCCGGTGAAGATTGCTGCGAAGTGCGTCAGGAACGTCGGTCCCGGAACCCGCAAACATTGGATCGGCTCGGCATCGACCACCGATGTCACCAGCGTCTCCCGCAGTCCCTCTTCTGCATCGGGCAGGTAAAAATGGCCCGCGTCGACATCTTCGACAAACCCCTCTTGATCCCAGAGCGGATAGCGGCTGGTGACGATCGGAATGCTCCGCACCCCCCAAGGCTTGTCGGGCACTTCCGCCAACCATTCCAGCGTGCCCGCATTCCAGACGTTTCTCGGCGCGAGAGGTTGGTTCTTTTTGGACCGCAGCACATCAAAGAGGAAAATCACAAACCCGATCGCCAGCACGAAGGCACCAACGGTGGAAATTAAATTTAACGTCATCACCTCCAGTTCAGCCGGATAGGTGTAGACGCGGCGCGGCATCCCCAGCAAACCGCTCAGGTGCATGGGGAAAAAGCTGACGTTGAATCCGATCAGCATCGACCAGAATGCGTACCGCCCCAGTCGTTCGGAAAGTTGTTTGCCGGTGACCGCCGGATAGTAGTAATAGACGCCGGCGACGATCGGAAAGATCGTGCCGCCGATCAGCACGTAGTGCAGATGTCCGACGATGAAGTACGTGTCATGTGCCTGGTAATCGAAGGGAGCCACCGCAACCATCACGCCTGTCAAACCGCCGATGATAAAGGTCGCCAATCCGCCCAGCGTGAACAGCAAGCAGACCGATTTGGTGACGCGCCCGATCAACAGTGTGGCGATGAAACAGAACAGCTGAATCCCGGTCGGAATCGCGACCGCTTGTGAGGCGGCCGAAAAAATGCCGATCGAAATCGCCGGCAATCCCGTCGTGAACATGTGGTGTACCCACAAGCCGAAGGACAGAAAACCCGTTCCGACCGCTGCCAAAACGATCCAACCGTAGCCGACCATCGGCGTGCGAGCGAACGTGGGGACGATCATGGCGATCAACGCGATCGACGGCAGAAATACGATGTAGACTTCGGGGTGACCAAAAATCCAAAACAGGTGTTGCCACAACATCGGGTCGCCGCCACGCGATGCGTCGAAGAACGGCCAATCGAGCGACCGCTGCAGTTCCATCAGCAAGTCGCCCGCGATCAACGGCGGAAACGCAAACAGGATCATCACGGCGACGACCAGGATGTACCACGCATAAAGTGGAATCAGGTTCAACTGCATGCCCGGTGGACGACATTTCAAAACGCCGACAATCAACTCGACAGCCGCCGCGATCGACGCCACTTCAATAAACGACAGTCCCAGCAGCCAAATGTCGACGCCGACACCGGTCTGGTATTCGGTGGTCATCGGCGGGTACATGAACCAGCCACCCTCCGGCGCCACGCCGAAGAAGATCGAGCCGCAGACGAAGACGCCACCGATCACGAAACACCAAAAACCATAAGCGGAGAGTCGAGGGAAGGGCAGATCGCGTGCACCCAGCATCTCGGGTAACAGCAAGATGGAAATCGCTTCCAGGATCGGCACCGCGAACAGAAACATCATCACGCTGCCGTGCATCGTGAAGATCTGGTTGTACTGATCGGCGGTCAAAAAATCGTTGTCGGGGATCGCCAACTGGATCCGCATCAACAGCGCCAGGATGCCGCCGAACAGAAAGAACGTGAACGAGGCGACGACGTACCACAGGCCGACTTCCGAGTTGTTGACCGCCGACCAATACCGCCAACGCGTCGGCGTACGCCATGCGTCCAGCAAGCGTTTCGCACTGGCATCGAGTCGGTCGTCACCGGATGCGTCGCTGAATTCGTCCGCGTTCAATTCAATTGCTCCAAGTAAGCGACGATCGAATCCACTTCGGATGTGCTGAGCGCTTGGAACGCGGGCATTTGCACGCCTGGTTTGACAGCATGGGGCTGACGAATCCAGCGGCGAAGGTTGTCGGTGTCATTGCGGTTGATCCCCGCACCTAGACTGACCCGACCGGCGAAATGGGTCAGATCGGGACCGACTCTACCGCTCGCCTCGGTGCCCCGGATGGTGTGGCACGCACCACATCCCTTGCGGCGGAACAGTTGGCGTCCCCGAACGGCCGCCGCGCCCACCGGTTCACGGGCGTCTTGTTGTTGGTCCCGCAGCCATTGATCGAAATCGGCCTGCGGCATCACGATCACATCGAATGCCATTTGCGCGTGGGCGGTGCCGCAGTATTCGGCGCACGCGCCCCGAAATCTGCCGACGCGATTGGGGTGCAGTTTCAAGCGAGTTTCTCGGCCGGGAATCATGTCGACTTTTCCCCCCAGTGCCGGAATCCAGAACGAATGAATCACATCCTCGCTGCGCAACTTAAACTCGACCGGTTGATCGACCGGTAAGCGAATCTCGTTGGCCGTCTCGACACGCCCGTTCTCGCCGGTTCGGTAGCCGATTCGCCACCACCAACGCACCCCGCTGACGTCGATCGTCAAACTCGCTTTCGGAGCCGGTTGATGGAGTTCGGGCAACATCGCCAGCGCGTAACACAACAGGCAGGTCAGCACCAACGTGGGGAAAACCGCACCGCCGCCGATGACCAGGGTTTTGGTCAATCGTGGCCGGTGTCCTCCAGGCACGATCAGCGAATAAACCGCCACGCCGACGACGATCAACCAGATCAACACCCCGCCGCCGACCATCCAATGGAACAGTTCGGCGATACGCTCGGCCCCGACCCCCGCCGGATCGAGCGTCGATTGCGAAATGTCGCCGATCAGTAAGCAGGTCATGGTGGCTGGCTGAATTGGAACCAAGTTGCAAGGGAATCGGCCATTGCGGCGCTGCCGACGACAAACGTTTCGTCTCCAAGGACGATCGGCAATTCAAGGAGGCCGCGACACAGACGAGGAAGCCCCGTTGGGCGGGAGGGCGCGAGCCCTCCGGTCTTTCACAGCGTTACCCGTCGGTGCGTCGGTCGTTTCCATCTGGTTGGACCGCAAATCGTGTGCCCAGCCGTTGGCAAACCGTCCGTCGATGATTCAACGTGATCGCATCCAGGGGATCAGACCGCCGGCGATCAGGACTTCCAATTGGCGCGACGACAGGCTGTGGTCGCCGATCAGGCGGGTGGATCGAGTCGTGTTTTCGATCGTGATCTGCTGCCCCGAACGAAGTTGTTCGGCGGGGGATTCGATGACAAGATCGTCGTCGGCCGCAATGTGTTCACGCGTGTTTTCAACGGTCAGCGGCAGGATGCCGAAATTGACAAGGTTTTGCCAGTGAATCCGCGCGAAACTTTCCGCGATCACCAATCGCAGCCCAAGGAACTGGGGAGCGATCGCGGCGTGTTCACGGCTGGAACCTTGCCCGTAATTGGCACCGCCGATGATTGCGTGTGGGCCGTCGTGTTCTTTCGCTCGGCCGACGTACGTGGGATCAACGTCGATGTAGACAAATTCGGCGATGCGAGGGATGTTGCTGCGGAACGGCAACACGCGGGCACCGGCGGGCATGATTTCGTCAGTCGAAATATTGTCGCCGACCGCGAGCAGCACTTTCACGGCCAGGCGGTCGGGAAGCGGTTGGGAGTTTGGCAGCGATTTGATGTTGGGGCCTTTGACCAAGCCGGGCTTTGTCGCGCTGGAACGTGATGGGGGCGGAGCGATTTGATCGGTGTCGATGATCGGCGCGGAGGGTTCTTTGATCTTCGGATAGGGACGATGCGCATCGCGTGGGTCGGTGATCTTGCCCGCCAATGCCGAGACGGCGGCGGTTTCGGGGCTACACAGGTGCACCGCGTCTTCTCGTGTGCCGCTGCGGCCGGCGAAGTTGCGCGGGACGGTCCGCAAGCTGATGCGTCCCGTCGCCGGTGCTTGGCCCATCCCGATGCAACCGTTGCACCCGGCTTGGTGCAGCCGTGCCCCCGACTGCAGCAACGTCAGGACATGGCCATCGCGCGCCAAGTTTTGAAGGATCTGACGAGAGGTCGGGTTGACGTCCAGTGAAACGCCCTGGGCAACCCGTTGTCCCTTGACGATCTCGGCCACGACGGCGAAGTCGCGGTAGCCAGGGTTGGCACTGGAACCAACGTACGCCTGATAAATCGGTTCGCCGGCGACTTCGCAAACCGGAACCACATTTCCGGGACTGGTCGGTAGCGCGATCAAGGGCTCGAGCTTGGACAGGTCAATGGTCTCCTCGCGGTCGTAGCTGGCGCCCGAGTCAGCCCGCAATTCTTGCCAATCCTGCTGGCGTCCTTGTGATTTTAAAAACTCTCGCGTCACCTGATCCGACGGAAAGACACTTGCGGTCGCGCCCAACTCCGCTCCCATGTTGGCGATCACATGTCGATCCATCGCCGACAACCCGCCCAGCCCGTCGCCGCTGTACTCGAGGATCCACCCCACGCCTCCTTTGACATCGTGGCGTCGTAACATTTCCAGAATGACGTCTTTGGCGCTCACCCAGTCTGGCAACTCGCCTTCCAGTCGCACGTTCCAGATTCGCGGCATCTTGACGTAGAACGGTTCACCCGCGATCGCCATGGCGACCTCTAATCCGCCTGCGCCCATGGCCAACATGCCGATCGCGCCGGCCGCACAGGTATGCGAATCGGATCCCAATAGCGTCGCACCGGGTTTGCCGAAACGCTCTTGATGCAGCGGATGAGAGACGCCGTTGCCGGGACGACTGAACCACAATCCGAATCGCTTGGCGGCACTTTCCAAAAACAGATGGTCGTCGGGATTCTTGTGGTCTTCTTGCAGCAGGTTGTGATCGACATACTGAACCGAGCAATCCGTCTTGGCGTGGTCCAATTCCATCGCCTCAAGTTCCAGCATCACCAACGTCCCGGTCGCGTCCTGTGTCAGTGTTTGATCGATCCGCAAGCCGATCTCCGATCCCGGATCGAGCGAACCGGAAACCAAATGGCTCTTGATCAGTTGCTGCGTGATGTTGGAAGCGGTCATCGTTGCACTCTTTTCTACCAGGATGGTCGATCAGCAGGTCGTTGGGCCGTGACACCGTGAACGACCGGAGGGCTCGCGCCCTGCCGCTAACAAAAACACTCCTCTTCGCGTCGACAGGCTGGAAGCCTCTCCCACTCCTCTTCCGTTCCTTGCGACGAGAGGTGGGAACTGCAAATGAGATGCCTGTCCGGCTGACGCGAGGTGGGATCCCCGGATACAATCGGTGCTGTACCGCCCCAATCAACTTGAATCGAGACGTTTGAGTATGCACCGGACCATTGCATCGGGTTTGTTTGCCCGGTATTCGATCGCAGTGAGCTTTTGTGCAGTTGGCTGGTGTTCGGTTTGCCTGTTCCTGTTTCCAGGCTGTTCGCAGCGGGGCGTTGAGTTTGGCGGCAACGATCCGGGTAGGACCGCGACCGCATCGCCGGACGCCCAACGGAAAACTCCACCACGAAGAATCGATGCCCGGCATCTGCCGAATCCGATCCAGGTGCATCCGAAGGTGATTTCCGGCGGGTTGCCCGATGGAGAGAAGGCCTTTAAAGAGTTGCAGTCGCTCGGGGTGAAGACCGTGATCAGCGTCGATGGCATGAAGCCCGACGTCGAGACCGCTAAAAAGTACGGCTTGCGCTATGTCCATCTGCCGCATGGGTACGATGGCGTCCCGGACGGGCGCGTGAAGGAATTGGCAAAGGCCGTCCGGGAGTTCGAGGGAACGATCTACATCCACTGTCATCACGGAAAGCATCGCAGTCCCGCGGCGGCGAGTGTCGCCTGTGTGGCGGCGGGGTTGATTCCGCCATCCGAGAGCGTGGCGATTCTGAAACTCGCCGGAACCAGTCATCATTATCGCGGACTGTACGAATCGGCAAGCGTCGTGACACCACTTGAATCCGCCTTGCTGGACGAGCTGAGCGTGGACTTTCCCGAGTCGGTCGAGGTCCCGCCGATGGCGGAAGCCATGGTGGCGATGGGCCACACGCATGACCATTTGAAACTGATCGCGGAGGCGGGGTGGCGGTCGCCGCCGGATCATCCTGATCTACATCCGGCTCATCAGGCGTTGTTGATGCGCGAGCACTTCACCGAATTGCTTCGCAGCGAGGAGGTGCTGGGGGAACCGGACGCGTTTCGGCAATCGTTGCGTGATTCCGAGCAAGCCGCCGAGGCACTGGAAGTTGCCTTGCGGGCCTGGGCGGCGACTTCTCCTGCGGCCGACGCGCCGCCGCCGGAGTCCGTGCAACGCCACGCGGCAGCGATCTCTGCCAACTGCAAGGCCTGTCACCGGCAGTTCCGTGACGTGCCGCTGAGTGAGAAATGAAGCGGAGCTTGGGGCGTCCGGCGCGCCTGCTCAATGCCTCCTACTTTGACGCCAAACGCGGAGTTTTTCGTTAGCGGTAGGGCGCGAGCCCAATACCGCTAAATCGAGAAGTGACTTACTCCAAAAGGGCCCCCCTCTCCCCCGAACAAGCCTCTTCGTTGATTCAGATAGATCATGGGCGTCAAGTGATTTTTGTATGCCAATACGTTGCGACGACGAGAGGCTTGTTTGGGGGAGAGGGGCTGGGGGTGAGGGGGAATCCGCATGACGAAACGACGAAGCAATCACAAGGCAACCGAGTTTGTTCGTGAACAGCGCGGCCGGTCGAATGAATCTGAAAACTCGGTCTAGCAGAAGATGCGAAATCGTGGTTGCGCCGCAGAAAAGTTTCGACATGAGTATCCGATAGGGCGATACACCGTTGATTTTTGCTGTGTCGCCAGATCCAACCGGGGTTCGAGAGCGTCTCGTTGCCGCAATCCGGCAACGGCGCACAGAAGAATCCCCCTCACCCCCAACCCCTCTCCCCCAATTCCTGACTCGCTTAGGCTCGTCAGGAATCGGGGGAGAGGGGAGCCAGGGTGATTCATGTTCGCTTCTCGATTTAGCGGTATTGGGCTTCCGCCGTTCCGCTAACACCTTTTAAGCTAAAACCTCGTCAAACACAGGGGAAAGAATGCTTCACAGCGCTTTCCTTCCGTACGGTCACGTGACTACTTCAAGCTGACCGACTGCGCGGCGCCGCCCACTTTCGCGTCTTTGGCGACGATCGTTTCAGGTGCGTCTTTGCCGGCCTTGATGATGAACGATTTGCCCTGGGGAGCGGCCGGGACAAAGGTCTTTCCGGCAATGCGAACCGTATACAGGATCTCGTCGCTGTCTGAATCGACAAGCTGGACGACGGGTGAATCGACATCAAAGGTCAATTCTCCGAGCGTTCCCCAGGACGGCGGATTGTAGTTGTCGAATTGCGAGATCGTCCGCGGCCAGCCGGGGTACTGTTTCGCCGACGGATCGGTCACGTCGACATTGCGCGGCCAACATTCCATCGTGATCTGACGCGTTTTCGTGTTCAGACGTACGATGCCGAATCCGGCCGATCGTGTGTTGAGCACGTTGCCTGCCGGCATTTTTTCAGGATTAGCCGCCGCGTAGTTGGTGACCTTGTTGGCAAAGCCATCGAGATGGTCTCCGGTGTATTCCGGGCTGCCCGGTTCGCGGTTCTGACCCGGTACCAGCGGTTCCCACCAGCGCAGATAAAGATTGGCGATCGAGGGAACACAGAACGACCAGATGGCGTCTCGATGTTCGTCGATGCCGTGATGAAAGATCGTGGCCAGGTGTTGATCGCCGGCGTAGTGGAACGCGAACGCTTTGCGAAGTGATTTCAAGGCGCGGTTTCGTCCGGTTTGCGGCCAGCCGTTGGAATCCATGTCGGCATGCAATCGACCGTTGGCGCTGCCGTGGATGTGTGCACCGCCGCAGAAGATGGTTTGCGACAGGGCGACTTTCATGTTCGCGTCTTGCCAGTCCTGGGCCCAGTCATCCAGGAAATCCAATTGTCGCTGACCCAACAGGATCGCACCGTCGACGTCGACGCTGGCGGGATCGTACTCGGGATTGCGGATGTGGTCGGGACGCGGTCCCTGCTTGGGCACTCGGCCGGCCGGACCGGTTTTGAATTTGCGGTCTTCCAGAATGGCAAAGTCGATCTTGCCCCAGTTCAAATTGGTGAAGTAGACGCCGATGCCCTGGCCGATTTTGAGCGGGTCCACCGGATCGGGGAAATGGCTGGTTTGGGCGCGTTCGACTTCTTGGACATAGATCCCGGGCTGGCGGTAACCGCCGTCGGCGTTGCCGCTGATCGTGGAGATCTTTCCGCTTTCGCCCCACAGGTTGGGCTGGCCGACGTCATGGTCATCGGGCAGGCAGAGCGTCGGACGATCCTTGATGATTGCCCCGAAGTCACGTCCGAACTTCAACCAGGCGGCCAAATGTTTGTTGTGGTCGTAAACCTGGTCGCCGGAGAAGAACAGCACGTCGGCGTCGACTTTTTGAACGTTGTCGATCAGGTCTTGGCGTGAGATGTCGCCGCCATGGGCCGGTTGAATCGAGTTGCCGGTAAAGCCGACGACGACGATTTCGTCCTTGTCCACGGGGTTTTTGCGGATGACGCCTTCGTAGTTCGCTGCGGGCCCATGCAAAACCCGGTACTTGAACGCTTGCGTGTCGTCCCAGTTTTCGACTCGAAAGGGCGCCGTCCAGCCGGGTTCAATCACGTTGGTTCGATCGACTTCGACCCAGTCGCCGTCTTTTTCGATTTCTAGCCGAACGGTTCGGCTCTCGCCCGACTGGAGCGGATAGAGCTGGGCGGTCAGCTTGAGCGTGTTGTCGTGAACCGTGTAGAGCGCAAAACAAATCACCTCGCTGCGTTCGACTTCGGGGATCTCCAGGATCGCGCGGCGTGGCCGGCGCTGGTTGTTCTGTTGAGCGAGTGCCGGAGTCACGGCCAGCAGCAACGCCAGGCAACAGAGCCCGGCTCGTGTGTATCGTTGTCGATTCATTCAATTGCCTATCAATCGGGAACCGCGAAAACGGGGTCAGGAGTCAATAGCCGCAAGCGGCCCTACGGGTGCTTCGCACTATTGACTCCTGACCCCCTTTCGCTCGCAGGACTTTAGGGAGAGAGCCTAGTGTAACTCAGCGGTCACCCTCTGCCGACCTTGGGGAGACATTCTTCTCGCCCGGTTTTCGCCACAAGAAAAACAGAAACAGGGGGATGGCGAAGTGCGGCGCCCGGAGAGCGGTTTCGTGCAGGAATTGATCGGCCCCCCAATAGTTGAGCCCCCAGGACATGCCTGCGACGGGGCGTGCGATGGCGGTCAGGAATCCCCAAACCGATGCGTACAAGGCACTGGCGCGACGCACGTAGGGAATGCAGATTCCGATGCAGACCAGAAAATCGAGCACGCCGGCGGTTCGCAACAGCATCTGGGCGGTGGAATATTCGGC
Organism: Stieleria neptunia; assembly: GCF_007754155.1. Taxonomy (NCBI): domain Bacteria; kingdom Pseudomonadati; phylum Planctomycetota; class Planctomycetia; order Pirellulales; family Pirellulaceae; genus Stieleria; species Stieleria neptunia. The sequence goes on from NZ_CP037423.1 coordinate 3,013,393, forward strand.
GCCTAGGATCAACGTCGTCATGGCATAAAAGTTCCCCGGCGTCGGCCAAAATCCGATCGCGTAACAGCCGTGACCGGCAAAGGTCATGATCAATGCAATGACCGCCGTGATGACCGTGACCCGGTGGCTGGCCCCGAGGGCGAGTGCCATCACCAGCACCGTCGGAATCAACATCTGGCCCCCGTGTTCGATGAACATTGGCAGTTGCCGTTGCGCGGCGACGTAGCTGGCGTAACTGAGCAAGGTCAGTAGCCCGCTACCGAGTACCAGTCCGGACAATTGCACCCAGGACGTTTTGCGAACCGTGATCGTCAACAGCGTGCATGCCAAGTACAGCCACCAGATCCGGGCGATCCATTTCTGCACGAAACCGTCGTCGGCCCCCGTGCCGACAAATTCGTCCCAAGAGAGTCCCAGTCGCGTGGCGAGGTCGTAGGTGGCGTCCTGCCAGAGCAGCACGCCATACGGGCCTTCCCAATAAAAGTGCACCCAAGTCCAGCCGGCAAAACACAGAAACGCACCCAAGCGGAGGCAGACGATCGGTAGGCGGTGTTGGTTCGATTCGTTCACATTCGACCCGGGCGAGACGCTGTACGTGTGAGAGACGTTACGATAGTAACTGGGAGGTGATTCTAATTGTTTGTCCAAAATAAATCTTAGGGTGGTCTCGGAAGCCGCCGACGGTCTGTCGAGTGGAGCCGGATCTGTGGGGGCAACCGTGAGCCGCGGGGTCGCGGGCCATGGGCAACGCCAGCATGCCCGGCCGTTGACGCGTCACGGCTGACTCAACGCAAGGACCGTACTCGACTGAACCGTACTCGAATGAAAGGACCGATGTCACAGAACGTTCCCCAACGAGAGCACTTTCAACAAGCCTACGATGGCAGGGCTCCGTGGGACATTGGCAAACCGCAACCGGTCTTTGTCGAGGCCGCCGAGCAGGTCACCGGCCGACTACTCGATGTCGGCTGCGGAACCGGAGAAAACTCGCTCTTCTTTGCCGCTCGGGGGCACCCGACCACCGGAATCGACTTTCTCGAGCATCCCATTGCCGAAGCGAATCGAAAGGCACGGGAGCGTGGACTGCCGGCGACTTTCATGGTGATGGACGCGCTGCGGTTGGACGAGTTGGGCGAAGACTTTGACTCGGCGATCGACTGCGGCTTGTTCCACGTCTTCTCCGACCCGGACCGCGCGCGCTACGTCGACGCACTGGAGAGCGTCGTGAAGCCGGGCGGCCGACTGTTCCTGATGTGTTTCAGCGACCTGGAACCACCCGGCGACGGGCCGCGGCGAATCACGCGGGACGAAATCCACGCCGCCTTCGCCACAGATTGGCATGTCGAGTCGATCCGGCAGGTCCGATTCGAGACCCGCCGCGATCCGCAGCAATCCCCGTTCAGCGAGGGCGGACCGTTCGCCTGGTTCTCGGTGATTTGCAGGACAGGGTCATCGCCCGGCGGTACAATCGCGGACGTCAAAGGTTGACGAGCGACCGAGATGCCCCACTCAAGAACTTCTCCCGTGTCAGACGTTACCCGAATCCTCAATCAGATCGAAGCAGGAGACGCCGCAGCGACAGGTGAATTGTTGCCGCTGGTGTATGCCGAACTGCGCAGGCTGGCGGGCCACAAGATGGAGAAGGAGCCGGCGGGTCAGACACTGCAGCCGACGGCGCTCGTCCATGAAGCGTACGTGCGTCTGGTGGGGGACGAGGATGTTCGGCAGTGGGACAATCGTGGCCACTTCTTTGCGGCGGCCGCCGAGGCCATGCGTCGAATTCTGATCGATAACGCTCGCCGACGTCAAAGCCACAAACGGGGCGGCGACCGCGAGCGGTTGGAGATCGCGGAAGTCGATGCGATCATCGATTCAGCCGACGTCGACGAGTTGCTCGATCTCGATGCAGCCCTGACAAAGCTGGCCGAATGTGAACCGGAGTTGGCCAAACTGGTGCAGTTGCGATACTTCGCCGGGCTGACGGTGGAAGAATCGGCGCATGCCCTCGGCATGTCCCCGCGAACGGTCAAACGAAATTGGGCATTTGCCAGGGCTTGGCTCGGTCGTGAATTGAATCTGGACGCGGAAACGTGAAATGTGTGGCCCCTGACGATGCCGGAATCCGCATTGCATTACGGGGCGAGTCGGGTTCCGACCCTCTGCGCATGAGGTTGTGACCGTTTAAAAAGTCACCCTCCCGTGTGCGGGAGGGACGAGCGCAGCGAGGGGGATTGCTTCCGACGTTGATGCGTCATCGTTGCCTTCAACTTTGGCGTCGCAACAACCCTCCCCGCGTCGTCGCACACTCCTCCGCGACCCTCCCAGAGGGGGCGCTTCACGGATTTTGGTGGCTGCTCTCGGATACTCGGGGAAGGTTTTTTGAGGGATGACTGCGATGTCCGATGGTTCTGTTCGGTCTGATGGCGAAGCCAGCTGTAGCGGAGACGGGCTCTGCGGAGGAGCAACCCGCCTAGGAATCGCCTGGTCTGCGATGCGGCGAAGGTGCTTCGTGCCCTCCACCGGCCCGCGTCGCCGGAGGGGCGTTTGAACCGAGCGGTTGTCGTCCAACACCCATTCGGACATCGCAGCAATGCCTCAAAAAACCTGGGTCCTGAGTGATTAGCCATTAAAATCCACGAAGAACCCCCAGAGGGAGAGTGACTTTGAAAACTGCACGATCTCACCGGGGGGGCAGCGAGTCGGCTTTCACACAACTACCTCCGCCGAATTCACCACCGTTGATCGAAACGTCATGGCTGTCGCATCCGAAAAATCGATCTTCTTTGATGCCCTGGAGTTTGAATCAACCGCTAAGCGGGCCGCGTACGTCGAGCATGCCTGTGGCGGCGACGTGCAACTGTTGACGGCCGTTCGCGCGTTGCTTCGCGAGAACGATCGCGAGGAGAACCCCGTCGACAACCCGGTCGGTGCGGCGATGATGCCGACGGCGTTGCCCGCTGGGGACGGACGCGCCGGCGCGACACGGTTTGCCCCCGGAACACTGGTGGGGCCTTACAAGCTGATGGAGCGAATCGGCGAAGGCGGATTTGGGTTGGTCTTTGTCGCTCAACAGCAGGCACCCGTCCGGCGGCGCGTTGCGTTGAAGATCATCAAGCCGGGGATGGAGTCCCGTGAAGTCCTCGCCCGCTTTGAAGCCGAGCGGCAGGCCATTGCATTGATGGATCATCCCAATATCGCCCGGGTGTTTGAGGCCGGTGTCACCGAGACGGCCCAACCTTATTTCGTCATGGAACTGGTGCGCGGCGTCCCGTTGATCGAGTTTTGCGACCACCACCAGCTGAACATGTCGGAGCGGCTGGAGCTGTTCGTGACGATCTGCCATGCCGTGCAGCATGCCCACCAGAAAGGAATCATTCACCGGGATTTGAAGCCTTCCAACATTCTCGTGACGCTGCAGGACGGACGGCCGTTGGCAAAGGTCATCGATTTTGGCGTTGCCAAAGCGATCGGCCAGAGTTTGACCGTCAAAACGATTTACACCCGGTTTGCGTCGATGGTTGGTACGCCGGCGTACATGAGTCCCGAGCAGGCGGCGATGAGTACCGACGACATTGACACGCGGAGTGACATTTATTCGCTCGGCGTGTTGCTCTATGAGGTGCTGACCGGGGCCACGCCGTTTGCCCCCGACCGTTTGCAAAGTGCGGGGTTTGATGAGTTGCGTCGGATCATTCGCGAAGAGGATCCGCCACGTCCCAGCACGCGTCTGAGTACACTGAACAACGAATTGGCCAGTACCATCGCCGTCAATCGTCGGCTGGACCCGGCGACGCTTTCGTCTGCGATGAAACGCGATCTCGATTGGATCGTGATGAAGGCGATGGACAAGGATCGAAACCGGCGTTATTCGACCGCCGGCGCGATGGCGGAGGACGTTTCGCGATTTCTCAGCGACCAGCCTGTCGACGCTCGTCCGCCGTCGACGTTGTACCGGTTTTCCAAATTTGCACGGCGAAACAAGGTCGTCATTTCGACCGCTTCGCTCGTCGCCTGCGCCTTGATGCTTGGAACTGCGGTCAGCGTCTGGCAAGCGCACGCGGCGATCCAGGAACGCGACGAGAAAGAAGTTGCATTGGAAGAAGCACGTGCGGCCGAACAAGTGGCCAACGCTGCTCGGCTTGAATTGGAACGGTTCAACGATCGGCTCAATTCAACCACCGTCCTGCTGGCGTCGGGGCGAGCCAACGCCGACGCCCAACGTTGGCCCGAGGCCTATCAGGCGTACACCAAAGCGACGGACGTTTTGCCAAAGTACTTTCTGGTCTGGCTGGAGCGAGGCGGATTGAACGCGAAACTGGGACGCTGGAATGCTGCCGCGGCTGATTACGCCCAAGCCGTCGAAATCGGCTGCCCGATCGAACAGGCTGAACTGTCGGGCGTTCCACAACTCTTGTTCTTCGCCGGTGAAACGGCTGCCTACGAGAAATTGTGCGAAGAACTTCGACGCTTTGGCAAGAACGATCCGATGGCGGTGATGGTCCGCGGGCAGCTGGCCGGTGAAACGACCGCACCCGCGGCCGCTGAGTTGGCTGATCGTGTCGAACGGATGCTCGCGGCCATCCGTAGACCCGACGACTCCGATGTAACTCATGAATCGGATCGGAGGCGACGCAAATACGCCGAGATGTTCTACGGGGTGAATCTATACGTCGCCGGCTGGGCGCATCTGCGAGCCGGAAATCATCAGCGTGCTCTGCAGCGGTTGGAGGAATCGAATCAGGCAAATTGGCTTGGACGTGGAATCGCCGATCCCCTGCTTGCGATTGCTCACCACCGAACGGGCAACGCCGAGGGGGCCGTCCGCTCGTTCGAGCAATCGCAGGCACTGCTGGACCGACTGCTGGATGAAAGTGTCAGCCAAGCCAAGGGCGTACCCTCCATCCCATGGATTGATTGGATCGAGTTTCTGCTCCATCACCGCGAGGCGAGTATCGTCGTGAAGGGGCATACACCGGCGAATGACCCACGACTCCGGCAGATGGAGCGATTTGCCGATGAACGCGTTTCAGGTTGAAGCCGTCGCCCGGCCGTCGACACTTCTGCAACGTTTTGTCTGGCCCCGGGTGAGCGTGGTTTACGCATTCATTAGATAGAGGCTTGAAGCCTGATCCATTGTGAACCTTTCGACGAAGTCGGAAACGGAAGCCGCACTGGATCTTTCACCCCATTGGAGACACCACGCCCAGCGAGGCTCGGCCGGCAGACCTGTCGGTGGATGCCAGAAATGAAACGAAAGATGAATTCTTGCAAATGGTTTCGCTGGATCGCCTTGGATTCCGCGGTGCTCGGATCAAACCGCTCGGTCCGAACGAGACTTTCTCCAAACCTCCTCCCCTGGAAACTGAAACCATGATCAAACTGTACCTTGCCGGTCTGCTCCTTCTTTGCTCCGGTGTCATCGGTTTCGCCGCCGATTGGCCCCAGTGGCAAGGGCCGGATCGAAATTCGATCTCGAACGAAGAGGCATTGTTGCAGCAATGGCCCGACGGCGGGCCGGCGTTGGCTTGGCGAGTCGACGGGCTCGGCGGCGGTGACAGTGCGCCAGCGGTCGCAGGCGGCCGACTTTTCGGGATGAGCAATCGGGACGGCAAAGAAATCGTCTGGGCACGCTCCGAAAAAGACGGCCAGGAACTCTGGTTCACGTCGTTGGGTGACGCGATTGAACAGCGCGTGCCCCAGTCGAAAGAAGGTCCGGGATGCACTCCGTCGGTGGACGGCGATCGGTTGTACGTGATCGGCATGAGCGGACGTGTCGCTTGCGTGAAGACGCGAGACGGAAGTGTCCTTTGGCAACGAAGTCTCGTCGACGATTTCGGCGGTGTCTTGCCGATGTGGAGTTACCGCGAATCACCACTCGTCGACGGCGACCAAGTGATCTGCACGCCGGGTGCCTCCGATGCGATGATCGTCGCACTGAACAAAACGACGGGAGAGACGATTTGGAAGAGCCAGATGCCCGGTGAATCCGCAGACGTACAGGCAGACGCACAGAGTGATCCCCCAAGTCGTGAGGCATCCCCCCAACGCGGATCCGCTCCGGAAATCACCGGATCGGAGCATGCGGAGTTGTTCCAGAGCGAGCATTGGGGGATGACCGGTTTTGCTTACAAGGTTCCCAGCGGAAACTATCTCGCCAAGCTCTACTTCGCCGAGACGTACAACGGCATCACCGATGCCGGCCAACGCGTCTTCACCTTCAATGTCGAGGAAAAGGCGTTCAAAGACTTTGACATCTGGGAGAAAGCCGGCGGTCCTCGCAAGGCGTACATCGAGTCGGTTCCTGTCGAGGTGACTGACGGTGAGTTGAACATCACGTTCACGCGACAGGTCGAGAATCCTGCGATCAAGGCGATTGAGATCGTTCCGCAGGGTATCGGGGCGAAGTCGATCGAGACCATTCGGATCAACGCCGGCCGGTCGACGCCCTGGACGGATGCAAAGGGACAAACCTGGTTGGCCGATCAAGGGTTCGCCGATGGCCAAACCAACCCGGGATCATTCAGTTTCGGAGGCGGTCGTCCGGCTGGGGGTGGCGGACGCGGTGGTTTCGGTGGACGCGGTGGACGTGGCGGATTCGGTGGTTTCGGCGGTGCTCGCTCGGGAGCGGCATACTCGTCGGCGATCGCCATCGATTTCGAAGGCCAACGACAATACGTTCAACTGACCGCCAAGTCACTCATCGGCGTCTCGGCCAGCGATGGTACGGTGCTTTGGCAATACGATGCACCAGCCAACGCGATGGGCATCAACTGTTCCACACCGATCTATCATGACGGTTTGCTGTTCGCGGCGTCCGCCTACGGGGCCGGTGGCGGTGCCGTGAAGTTGGTGAAAGGCGCCGGCGGAGAGATCACCGCCGAGGAAGTCTACTTCACGACCAGAATGCAAAACCACCATGGCGGAATGATCGTGGTGGATGGATGTCTGTACGGAGCGAACGGAGGAAACGGGGGCGGGGTCATGTCCTGCCTGGACTTTCAAACCGGCGACTTGCTATGGCGAGATCGCAAAGGCCCCAAGGGTTCCTTGCTGCTGGCCGACGGACGGCTTTACCTGCGCGGCGAAGACGATGGAGAGATGCTGCTGATCGAGCCATCGCGCGACGGACTCGTTGAACGTGGCCGCTTCGATCAACCCGACCGCAGCAGCGCGAAGGCCTGGGCGCACCCGATTGTCGCCAATGGCAAGCTCTACATCCGCGACCAAGGACTGTTGCTCTGCTACGACGTCCGGGCGGAGTAGCGAACCGTTAGCAACGAGGCTTGGAAAACGTCCCTTTCAACCGCTGTCTTAGTCCGATGAAAAGGCGACGACTCCGAACGCCTTTGATTGGAGTGTCAGATGCACGATGGGGGCAAGACGATGGGGGCAAGACGATGGCTGGCTGAGATCGTTTTGCCACCATCGTTTTGCCAATCTTTCCCTGATCGATCTGACGGATCAAGCCGTCAAAACGATGGCTCTACTTTCGCTGCCGCCCTCACCGGTTCCCGGCAAATCCAGGAATCCGGATCGTTGAAGCTTGCAGGATCAGGTCGAGACGACGCTCGGGCAAACCGTCCAGAAACGGTTTCATCTGGTCCCCGTAGGCTCGCTCGGCGTACTGAGAGCTGACGATCCGCTTGCCGTTGGGCGATCGGGCGAGAACGAAGACATTGAATTCGGCGATGTCGCCTTGCCACGTCGCGAAGTCGATGCCGCACCGCAAGCCATCCCCGTAGTCCCAGATCGAGTAAGGTGCCTGCGGGTTGTTCTCCAACAGTGAATCGGCCATGGCCCGTGCCATCGCAATCGGCTCGGCATCGATCGGTTGGTCGAGAAAGGCGATCATCTTGCTCCAGCGATCCAGCGTTTCACCTTCGGGAACGTATTCATGCAGCGTTTGCGTTGATTCGTCTGCGTTCGCAAATTTCAGAGTAAAAATCTGTCCATTAAATCGAATCGCATTCGGCGGGATGTCCGAATGCCCGAGACCGTCGGCAGCCACAACTGTTGATTGCGACGACATCAGCGTGGCTTCCGCCGGGATCGACGCTTGCTCATGATCCACCGGTCCGCCGAGGGCCGCAACGAACGCCAGCAAGAAGACGATTGCGACCATCAGTGCGATCGGGCCCACAAAGAGGACCGTCAAGGTGATCAGGACCCAGTTGCGTCGCGGTTTGGCCGCCACGTCGACTGCCATGGGAGTGGCGTAGGGAGTCGGATCGCAGTCGGTCGGCGTCGGGTGATTCATGGCTGTCGTGTTGGTGCGGCTGGGGGAAAACCCGGGCACCCAAACCGATGCTCGGCAAGCAACACTAGCTCGTCGCGTTGAACGGTCAATCGGACGACCGGTAAGGAAAACCCCCAGCGTGACGCATGGACGCACCCGTTTGAGACCTCATTCCTTCACGCGTTTCCACGTGACGACCGCGGGCTTGCTCTCGTCGGCGATCAGCATGCCCCGGACTTCGATAAATCTGTCGTCGGTCACACGATAGATGTAGGACTGCGGCGCCTTTACCGTGCGGCCCCGATTCGCCCCGGCAGTGAACGTGTTGTTGAAGAACGTGAAGATTCGCACCTTGCCGGTGGTTTCCAAACGAAATTCCGATGTCTTCGACTCGACGACCCGGTCATCGGCGTCCGTGATCGTGAGCGTCGTCTCGTGACCGCTGTGTGCCTTGGTAATCGTGTATGTGCCCCCCTTGGCCTCGACGGTTCGGACCCACTTGCCCTGCACTTCGGCGAGCGCTTCGGGAGAGGATTGGGTGGCGTCGGAGTCCTGGAAAGAGATCGCAGGCACTTCGGCGGGTGATGTTCCGCACGGCCCTGCGACGGCGAGCAGGCAGAGGATGGTGACGTGTTTCATGATGAATCGTGGGGAGGATCGTTGGTCATGCCCGCGCCTCGGGCATCGGTTGAAAAATCTTAGCAAAAGATCGAGCCATTCGGCATCGCCGTTGATGGTTCGACACGCCGACCGGCCGTCTGACGTTGACTGCGGTTGTCATACAGGGTATGTTTAGAAGTGAAACTCAGAGCAACCGCATGGCGAAACAAAAAAGCAAACAGAAACCGACCAAGAAACTCACCGAGAGGATCAATCTGCGCGTGACGGAAAAGGAGTTAGAGCTGCTCGAATTGGCGAGCGAAAACGACGATCGCTCGCTCAGCAATTGGGCGCGGCGGGTGCTCGTTCACGAAGCCAAGCGGCAGCTCTCGAAAAAGACGTGACGCGTTGATATTTGATCGGTCAGTGGGATGGAGGTGTCGGCGGGACGTTCTCGTCGGCACGGCAAGGTCCGTGAGCAGGAGCTCGCGGCAAACTCGTTTTGGGAGATCGTACCGTGGCCGGAAAAGGTAAAAAGGGCAAAGGAAAGAAGGACAAGAAAGCCAAGGGTAAGAAGTCCAAAGGCAAAAAGTCGAAGGGTAAAAAGGGCAAGAAGGGTAAAGGCAAGAAAGGCAAGGGAAAGAAAGGTAAGAAGTAGCCATTCCTCCGCGCCCCGATCAACACGGACGGCAATGATTCGGGCTGGAATGACGCAGCCGGGGCTTCGGTCCCGGCTGTTTTTTTACCGGTCAGTCGTCGCCCTGGCCCTGAAACACGATCGCATGGGCGGCCTCCGGGACAAGCTGTTCGAGCCACTGTTTGACCTGGCGATCGGTGTAGCTGAGCATTTTCGCCGAGTACTCGGCATCGGGCAGACAGCGGCCGTAGTGAATCAGCGACGCGGCCCCTTCTTCGGTGTACTCGGTTGCATTCGGGTCGTGCATTTCGATCCGCCCGCGAATCGTGTCGCGGACATAATCGAGCCATTGATCGGAGCGAATTTCTGGGCTGCGGATCAGCCGCCAAAACGCCTTCAACACGCGTGCCGGATCGACGCCGGTTTGGGTCACCAAGCCTGCATAACCCCCGTCCGGGTAGGTGGTGCTGATGAACTCCGGCGAGTAGGCGAGATGCTCTTCTTCGCGGACCAGACGGCTGAGCGGTGAACCGAGTTCTCCCGCCGAAAAAATCTCGTCCAGGAAATCCCACTGCAGGTAGTTGTCGATGCCGGCACGCAGCGGCGGGATGGGAAACAACAGATAGACCACCGAGTCGGCGTGCGACGTTTCGATCGTGGTCGTGGTCCCGGCCTGCCAGACGGGAAGCGTGCCGTATTCTGCCGGGCGTTGTCGGGGGCTCAACGGCGTCGCGGGCATCCGCTCCAGGCAGCGTGCCGCCACATCCATCAGCTGCGACCGTTCAATATCGCCGGCGATAAACAGTGCCGATCGATTGCGCGAGTATCCCGCGGTGTGCGCCCGCTGCAGCAAGCCGGCATCCATCGATTTGATTTGCTCGGCCGTGCCCAACTGGTCATGCCCGAGAGGATGACCGGGCCACAGCACCGATGGCAGTTGGCAGAGGGAATGGTGGTACGGGTCGGAGTGCCACTCGCTGATTTCCTGCAGGATGATTTCGCGTTCGGCTTCGACGTCTTCGATCCGTAGCAAAGGACGGCCGACCATCTCGGCGAGAATCTCCATCGCCTGGGGCCAAACGCGTTTCGGGACGTTGGCGCTAAAGCACGTGTGGGTCGACCCGGTTTCCGCATCGCTGTCACCGCCATGCCGCACCAGTCGCGCTTCGGTATCGAGGTAGCCGCCGGGAAACTGCTTCGTGCCTCTTGAGGGCAAGTGTTCGAACCAATGATAGATCCCGTGCCCTCCGGCAGGTTCGTCATCGGCGCTGCCGACAAACACCAGCCAGGACAACGAGACGGTGTTGACCGGAAGTCGCTGATAATAGATGGGCACTCCAGAGGGACCCGTGATCTGTTCGAAATCAATCATCCGCTACTTGGGTGTTCGCTGTGACGTGGCGTTGCCTTGCGCGACGCAGAACGAATTGAATGTCGACGAAGCAAAGACATGGATCGTGGATGGGGTGAAGGCCGTTGCCGAAGGCGCGAACATGCCGGCCGAGTTGGCCGGTGTCCACGTCTCTTTCGATGCCCACGTTTTATTCGGCCCGGCCAAGGCTGCCAATGCCGGCGGCGTCGCGGTTTCCGGTTTGGAGCAAAGTAAAACGCGGTGCGAATGTCGTGGGGGCGCAAAGAGGTTGATCGTCGGTCGAAAACGATCATGCCTGAAATCCACGACAAGTGCGCCTCCGATGAAGATGTCGACGGCTACACCTGCTATGTCCGCGGCGCCAATCTCGCCGGCTTTCAAAAGGTCACCGACGCGACGCTGGCCTACGGCCTCGTGTGAGCGGATGGAGGAAAAAGGTGGCAGAATGATACGGGGCTGAACGATGAAAACAGGTGGCGCGTGGGGCAATACGATGCGGGCTAAAACGATTCGACATCCTTTCGGAGGCTGAATCATGCTGCCATCTCCCGCGAAATCTTCCCCTGACCCTCTTTCGTTTGCCACTTGGCACTCGCACTCCTTGGGCGGGTGGGTTGCCCCTTGGTAAATGAACCAAAACCAAGACAAGCGGATTGACCGGTATGGTTGACGAAGCCACGGCCCCTGTTTTTCGCCGCGACAGAGTGAATCGGACCTACGTTTCAAGAGCGTGGTCACCGCATTTCCGTATCCTGTCGAGCCGAGATTCATGCCCTGGTCGATTTCAAATTGGCTCCATCGCGCCTCGCATTCCGATCGCTCATCGCAACGGGCAGGGAAATGCCTACTCGATGCAGCGGTTCTTGAGAAACGGCTGCTGTTTAGTGCCACTCCGATCGCGCCCCCGGTTGTCGACGAGGTGGAGGTGGACTCAGGGCAGGCGGAACCGTTGGTGGTCGAAGTCAATCCCTCGACTTCGGCCTCCACATCCGGCGGATCAGAATCAAATGACGGACAACGGACATCTCGATTGGAGTTGGTCTTCGTTGACGCGGGGGTCGGGGATCACCAACAGCTGATCGATGACCTTCGCGCGAGCAATGATTTTGCAAATCTGGAAATCTACTTACTCGACGGATCCCGCGACGGCGTCGATCAGATCAGCGAGATTTTGAGCGGCTACGAGAACGTGGACGCCCTGCATCTGTTGTCACACGGGAACGACGCCAAGCTGCGCCTGGGCAACGCGACGCTGGACGGCGGAAATCTGGCCGGGTACGCCGGCGACTTTGCCCATTGGCAGGCGTCGCTGAGCGGCGAAGCGGATTTGCTGTTGTACGGATGCGAGCTGGCAGAAACGGACTCGGGCGTGGCGATGCTGGAAGCTCTCGCCGCATTAACCGGTGCGGATGTGGCAGCGTCCACCGACGACACCGGACATGCATCGCTGGGCGGAGACTGGGATCTGGAATTTCGTGCAGGCAACATCGAATCGAGTGTGTTGCTGAGTGACTTTGCTGAATCCAGTTGGATGGGATTATTGACGACGCCGGAGATTTCACCAACCAGCGAACTGCTCGTTAACTCAACAACGACGGGCGTTCAAACGCTTTACAACTCCCATCAAGCCGTTGCAGTCGATGGTCTGGGCAATACGATCGTCGCCTGGGTCGATGCCGCCTATGACGGAAGCGGTACGGTGGTGATGGCCCAGCGATTCGACCCCTCGGGTACAAAACTGGGCGTCGAGTTTCAAGTCAACGTCAATACCCCCGGTGATCAGACACTTCCGGTTGTCGCGGCCGATGGCACCGGACGTTTTGCCATCGCCTTCGTTTCCTCCGACGCGGATGGAACGGGCATTTATGTCCGGCGGTTTGATGCATCCGGAACGGCGATCGACAGCGCGGACATCTTGGTCAACGCGGGACAGGAATCGGGGAATCAAACCAACGCCTCGATTGCGAGCAACCGTTCGAACCAGATTGTGATCTCATGGGAAAGTGACGGAGCATCAGAAGGCATCTACGCCCGGAACTTTGATTTCACATCCACACCGGTCGGCGATCAACTGGCAACGACCTTACTGACCGTTGATACGGTTGCCACCGCGACGGACGCCGCAATCGACATCAATGATGGTGGCCGATTTGTGGTTGTTTGGAAGGACGGCGCCGACCTTTACGGTCGCAAGTATGAATATGGTTCGGGGACTGCGGTGGCGAGCAAACTGGATCTGAATGTTGCCGGCTCGAACGGGAGCCAGGTTGCGGTCGCTGTGATGCCCAGTGACAACTACGTCATCGCGTATCGCGAAAACAAGGCGGGGGACGAAGGGATTTGGCAGCGTCTGATTCAAGACGACGACGTCATGTCCACCCCCGATGATGTGAGTTGGACGACTCAAAGTGTAGAGCCCTCGATCAGTATGGATGAGGCCGGGAATTACATCATTAGCTACACGGCGGCGGACCAGAATGGCGTGGGGGTTTTTTACAGAACCTACAATTCTTCCAATGTCTCGATCTCTGGCGAGCTGCAGGCCAGTGTGACGGGAGGCCAGACGCAGGAAAACGCATCGGTGGCGATGCACGACCTTAACAATTTCGTGGTTGCGTGGAGTGGCAAAGGTGACCAAGTCGGGCACGAAGACGGCTCCGGCATTTTTCTTCGCCAATACGGGACGACCGGAGCCAACACGCCTCCCGTGGCTGACTTGACCGCCGGTGCACCGTACACGATCAACGAAGGCGACTCGCTTTCACTGGATGGTTCCAACTCCTCGGACGCTGACGGCGACACGTTGTCCTACGCTTGGGATTTGGACAACGACGGAGTCTTTGGCGAAACCAACGAGCCCTTGACCGCGACTGCGGTGGTCAATTGGGCAACGCTCGCCGGATTCGGAATCGACGACAATGGTACACACACGATCGGTCTACGTGTCGATGACGGCCGCGGCGGAATCGTGACCCAGACCACAACCGTCACCGTGCAAAACACCGCGCCGGTCTTGTCGGCGACGGGCAATGCGAGTGTCCTTCAAAACGCCACGTACACGTTGAATCTGGCGGCGACGGATCCCGGCGATGACACGCTGACTCAATGGCGCGTCGATTGGGGTGATGGTACGAATATTGTGTATGCAGGTTCGACGACCAGCGTGACGCACACCTTCACCGTTGCCGGGCTGACGCACAATATTCTGGTCTCGGCGACCGACGAGGATGGGACTTGGATGTCCGGCGATCTGTTTCTGACGACCAACAATTCGAACCCGGTCTATCGCTACGATGCTTCGACCGGCGCATACGAAACCGTGATCGGCAGTTCGCCGGCGCTTCAGGGCGGCGGCGGGGTTGAGATCGGTCCCGACGGGCTTCTCTACGTGGTCGGGAAATTCTCCGACAACGTCCGACGCTATGATCCCGACTCGGGGGCGTTTGTCAGTGAATTCGTCGCCTCGGGCAGCGGCGGGCTCAACCATCCCACGGGACTAGCCTTTGGTCCCGACGGCAATCTCTATGTCGCCAGCCGATCGACCGACCAGGTCCTTCGCTACGACGGTACGACAGGCGCGTTCATCGATGTGTTTGTCACTGCGGGGCTGGGAGGCATGGATCGGCCGAGCGATTTGATGTTCGGTCCGGACGGAAATCTGTATGTGGCAAGTGACTTTTCCGATAACATTCTTCGCTACAACGGAACGACTGGCGCGTTCATGGACGCGTTTGTGACCGCCGGCGCCGGAGGGCTTAATGGCCCGCGGGGATTCGATTTCGGCCCCGACGGACATCTGTATATCGGCTCGGCCAATAGCAACGCGGTGCTGAAGTATGACGGGGCGAGCGGCGCGTCCTTGGGAACCTTTGTCACCAGCGGACTGGGAGGTCTTGACGGTCCCGGCGGAATCCGTTGGGGGGCCGATGGCAATCTGTATGTCGTCAGCAGTGACCAAGCGGAACTGATTCGATACGACAGCGCGGGAATCTACATCGATACAATTGTTTCCAGCAGCGACGGACTGACGCTGACCGACAAACTGACGTTCACGCCGGCGCACCAAGTCACCGTTGTGACCAGCAATGTCGCTCCGCTGGCGACAAACATGAGCCAGACGATCGGCTACACCGAAGACGATTCGACCGTCGCGATTGATGACATTGTGGTGTCCGATCCCGACGGCGGGGAAACGATCACGGCCACCTTGACGTTGAACTTGCCCGCCACGGGGACGCTGACGACGGGGACATTCGGATCATCGACCAGCACCTACGTCACGGGAACGGGCGTCTGGCAGGTCAGCGGAACGGTCACCGACGTCAACGCCGCCCTGGCAGCCGTGGCCTTCACCCCGGCCACCGACAACGACGTCAACTCGCAGATCACCGTTCACATCGAAGACGCCGTCGCAGCCGGGCCCGCCGACGGACTGATTCAGCTGAACGTCACGGCCCAAAACGATGCCCCCGACATCGATTTGGATGCCGACGACTCGAGCGGGGCCGTCGGGTCGGGCTACAACGCCGCGTTCATCGAAGGGGCTGGGGCGGTGCGGATCGCCGACCTGGCTGACGCCGTCATCGATGATGTCGACAACGCCAATCTGATGTCGTTAACCGTCACCATCACCAACCTCCAAGACGGTGCCGATGAAGTGCTGACGTTTGACACCACCGGAACCAGCATCCTCGGCAGTTACGCCGCCGGCGTGCTGTCGCTGACCAACTCCGACTCGGTCGCCAACTACCAACAAGTCTTGCGAACGATTCGCTACGAAAATCTGTCCCAAACTCCCAATACGACGACTCGCGTGCTAAGTATTTCCGTCGGCGACGGAACGGCGAATACCGGAATCGTCTCCAATCTCACCGTCACGGCGACCAATGACGCCCCTGCGTTGGACTTGGACGCAAATGATTCCAGCGGCCAAGGCGGTGCGGACTTTGGGGCAACCTTCGTCGAAGGTGGCGGAGCGGTCCTGATCGCCGATGCGGCCGACGCTGTCCTGACGGACGTCGACTCCACCAATCTGACCTCGCTCGTCGTCACGATCACCAACGTGCTTGACGGGGTTGCAGAATCCTTGACCGCCGACACGACGGGAACCAGCATCGGGGCCAGTTTCTCCGGGGGCGTCCTGTCGCTTTCAGGTTCCGACAGCGTTGCCAATTACCAACAAGTTCTTCGGACCATTCGGTACAACAACGTATCCGCAGCGCCCAACCCGTCCACGCGTGTCATTCAGTTCGTCGCCAACGATGGATCCGCCAATAGCAATACAGGGACCGCAATCGTAGGCGTCAGTGCAACCAACACGGCCCCTGTTCTGGACCTGGATGGCAACGATTCCAGCGGTGCGACCGGCGCCGACTTTAACGTGACATTCATCGAAGGCGGCGGCGCCGTGCTGATCGCTGACTCCCTGGATGCAGACCTGAGCGACTTGGACAGCGGCAACCTCTCGTCATTGACCGTCACCATCACCAATTTGCTCGGCGGCGTCGCCGAATCGCTGAGTGCCGACACGAGCGGGACCTCGATCTCAGCGACCTATCTGACCGGAACGCTGACGCTGACGGGAGTCGATTCGGTTGCGAACTATCAACAGGTGTTGCGGACGGTGCGGTATCACAACGCCTCGTTGGTTCCCAACACGACGACGCGGGTGATTCAATTCGTCGCCAATGACGGCGCGGCCAACAGTAACATCGCGACGGCCAGCGTGTCGATCACCGCGACCAACAACGCCCCCACCCTGGATCTGGATGCCAACGATTCGAGCGGCACAAGCGGCACAGGATTCCAGGCATCCTTCGTCGAAGGTGGCGGCGCCGTGCGAATCAGTGATTTCTCAGACGCCAACCTCAATGACGCCGACTCGGCGAGTTTGACTTCATTGACGGCGACCCTGACCAACCCGTCGGACGGGAGCAGTGAATCCTTGTCCGCCGACACTTCAGGAACCAGTATCACCGCCTCCTACGCTGGTGGAACTCTGACGCTGTCGGGAACCGATTCGGTCGCCAATTATCAGCAAGTGTTACGATCGATTCGCTACCTCAACACATCGGTCGCACCCAACACGACGGCACGCGTGATCGACATCGTCGCCAACGATGGGATTTCCGCCAGCAACGTGGCGACCGCGACGATCAGCGTCACCTCGATCAACTCTGCCCCAACGATCAACGTGCCGGGAACGCAGACGCCCTCAGAAGACACGCCCTGGTCGATCAATGGGATCAGCATTAGCGATCCCGACATCGGTGCGGGGATGATGCAATTCTCGATGAATGTCGCTCGTGGAACCTTGGCGTTGGACACTACCGTCGCCAGTGGTGTCACCGCGTCGGATATTGTCGGCAACGGCAGTTCGTCGGTAACCGTCACCGCGACACTCGCCCAGTTGAACACAACGCTGGCCGCAGCCAATGGGCTGACGTATCTGGGCAACCCGAATGTTAACGGCGTCGACACGCTTTCACTCAACGCGAGCGATTTGATCGTTTCGACCACCGAGACGGTCAACATCAACATCCTGAGCGTCAACGACGCGCCGGTTGCGGTGAAAGATCAATTCACGATGAATCCGGACAGCAAGTTGACCGTCGGGGCTGGCGGATTGTTGG
This sequence comes from Stieleria neptunia, assembly GCF_007754155.1. Lineage (NCBI taxonomy): Bacteria > Pseudomonadati > Planctomycetota > Planctomycetia > Pirellulales > Pirellulaceae > Stieleria > Stieleria neptunia. Next base: position 3,030,870 of record NZ_CP037423.1, read on the forward strand.
CGAACGATTTTGACGTCGACGGAAACGCGATCAGCGTCGTTCCCGTCAGCGGGCCTTCGTCAGGAACGTTAACATTGGGGGCTGACGGATCCTTTCAATTCACTCCGGTCGCCTCATTCTCCGGATTCGTCACCTTTTCGTATGCCGTCACCGATGGGGCCGCGACGAGCGCACCCGCGACGGTGGTGATCAAGGTTCTGTTGCCGATCAATCCGGCCGACCTTGCCAGTGCGAACGCTGAACCGGAGCCCGAGAAAGTCCCCGAAGAACCGCGGGCCGAAGAAGAAAGCGACGAGGAAACAGAGCCGGTGGAAGAAACGTACACTCAAGTGACCACAAGTGGTTCAAACCCGGACGCGCCGTTGGTCGTCATGGGGCGAGGCGTGGTGCAAACCAACACCGACGAGATTTTTGTCATCAGTGTGATGCCGCAGCGGCCGGCAGAGCTGACCGAATCCGCGCAGCGGAACGACGAAAGCCGTGGTTCGGACGCGACGCAAAATGGTAACTCAGGTCGAATGCGTCGATCGGACCCGATACGATCGAACGGCTCGGCGCTTGGGATTGAGCGATTCGATAGCCAACTGCTGTGGAGCGACATGGAAGACATGCAAGACGAAATCAATGACGGCTATAACACGCCCTACGTCTTTGCCGGCTCCTTCGCGGGCGTCTCAAGTGCTCTTTCAGTGGGTTACGTCGTGTGGACGGTCCGCGGTGGTCTGTTGGCCACCAGCCTATTGGCGCACCTGCCGGCTTGGAGCTTCGTCGATCCGCTGCTGGTACTCGACGGGCTAGATGACGAGGACGAGACCGACGACGACTCGCTCGCCGAGATGCTCGACAAAAGTGAAAGCGAACGGAATAACGCCGAGTCGGCAGAGTCAGAGGTGGAAGCTTCGGCTAGCAGATCAGCGACGGTCTGAGCAGCCGATTGGATCGTTGAGAAAGGGGGGCTGGATGGCGGAATGACGGAACGATTGAAAGTGGCAGAATCATACGGGGCAGGAGGGGGAGACACGGAACAAGATCTGCGGAGTCCCTGCTGCCTTTTCGTTGTTTTGCCGAGGCGGCCGTCGGGCGACGGCGGGTAGGCACATTAAACCGTCATTGACCGCTCGTAGCTCCACCGATCGTGTCCAACTTTGCGCGCAGAAATCGTCTTTCGGATTCTTGCGTCGTCAGTGCAAGAGCTTGCTCAAAGGCGAATCTTGCGTCCTGGTGTTTGCCGAGTCGGCGCAAAAACTCACCGCGGGCCGAATGGGCCAGGTAGTAGTGTTGCAGCTCTCCGCGATCCAGGATGTCATCGATGATCGCAAGTCCGGTAGGGATGTCGTCGCGCATCGCGATCGCCACGGCGCGATTGAGTTCCACCACGGGCGAGGGATCGGCTCGCATCAGGACGTCGTACAAGGCGACGATCTGGGCCCAGTCGGTGGCGGCGGGGGTCTCGGCTTCGGAGTGGACGGCCGAGATCGCGGCTTGAATCGTGTATGCACCGAAACGCTTCGATCGCAAGGATCGTTCGACCAGACGAATGCCCTCGTTGATCAGCCCTTGATCCCAAAGACGACGATCCTGATCTTCGAGCACGATGATGTCGCCCTGGGCGCTCTGCCGCGCGGCACGACGCGATTCGTGAAGCAGCATCAGCGCCAGTAATCCCATCACTTCCGGATCGGGCAGCAAATCCAACAGCAAACGCGCCAGGCGAATCGCTTCGTCGGACAGGTCGGCCCGGGTCAAGCTTTCACCGCGGGATGCGGAATAGCCTTCGTTGAACACCAGGTAGATCACCGACAGAACGGAATCCAATCGTTGGGAAATGTCCGACAGCGAGGGAACGACATACGGGATTCCGGCATCGCGAATTTTCGCCTTGCCGCGAACGATTCGCTGAGCCATCGTCGGCGATGGCACCAGGAACGCGTGGGCGATTTCTTCGGTCGTCATGCCGCACACTTCCCGCAGCGTCAGGGGCACCTGCACTTTGGGGGCAATTGCGGGGTGGCAGCAGGTGAAGATCAATCGCAGTTGGTCGTCTTGGATCTCGTGTTTCGCCAGTGAATCGTTTGCCGATTCGATTTCGGCCAGACGGCGTGCGACTTCCGGTTGCAGATCACTGAGCCGCTGACGGCGACGAATCACATCGACCGCCTTGAATCGTCCCGTGGAAATCAGCCATGCGGTCGGGTTGTCGGGGACGCCTTGCTCGGGCCACTGTTGCATCGCCGCGGCAAAGGCATCATGCATCGCTTCTTCGGCCGCGTCGAAATCTCGCAGCAGCCGAACCAGCGTCGCAAAGACCTTTCGCGACTCCGTTCGGTAAATCGATTCAACTTCAGATGCCTTCATTCCTAAGATTTAGAGTCAGCAAGAAAGTGGCGTAAGCTTCCAGCTTGCGTTTCACGGGTGAAACGAGATGGCAACTTTGAATTACATCTTCGGATTCTAGGTGAGTGAATGGAGCCCGATCACGTTGCCTTCGGTGTCGACCGCCAAGACGATGAAACCGTAAGGGCCGATGGAGAATTTGGGTTTGTGGATTTTACCGCCTGCCGCTTCGACCCGAGAGGCTTCGTCGGCACAGTCTTGACAGGAAAAGTAGACGAGGGTGCCGTTTCCACTTGGGGTGCATCCTTCCGCTTTCACGATCGCACCTGCGGCGCCGGCGGCTTTCAGATCGGCGGGGAACGCAAGCATCTGAAGTTCAGGGGTGGGCGTGTCGAGGCGTGTCAATTCAACGTTTAACACCGCTTCATAAAAAGTTTTCGCTCGTTGAATGTCTTCGACATAGATTTCGAACCAGCCGACAGGATTTCGACTCATTGGGTGCCTCGGCATTGGAATTAGGATTGGGGAGTGGTTTCGTTGGACCGATTGTTTGTTGCGGTGGCGTCCGCGGTGGCATCGGGTTTGGGGAACAGCGGTCGGATCTCAACCGTTCCGAGTTTTGCCGGCGGCAGCCGAGCGGCGATCCCAATCGCTTCATCGAGATCGTCGACGTCGATCAGGTAATAGCCCCCGAGTTGTTCGGTCGTTTCGGCGAACGGGCCATCGGTGATCTGTTTTTGCCCGTTGCGGATGCGTAGGCTGGTTGCGGTCGTCACCGAATGCAGCGGGTCGGCTGAGATCAGCTTGCCCTGCTGCTGAAGTTCGTCGGCGATCGTCATCGATTCTAACATGCACTCGCGACGTTCGTCGTCGGTCCAGCAGTTCTCGTCGCCATAGATCAGCAGCATGTATTTCATTTGATTGTGTTCCATTGGGGCTTGGTTGATGATGGACGTCACCCTCCTGGCAGGAGGGTCGAGCGCAGCGAGGGGAGGTCGAACGGTAAAGCGCGAGTTTTACTTCAGCTGCCAGATCCGCATCCGACGCAGCAAAGAGAACCCTCTCCTCGCTACGCTCGACTCTCCCAGGGGGAGAGTGACGAAACCCTTTGTTTTCAACGCTTAAAAACTGCACGACCTCCACACGGGAGGGTTACTTCTTAACTTGGTGCCTAAGGGGTCGAGCGATGCGATTAAACGTCGGGCGTTTGCGGTTCACCGGGAACCATCACCATCCATCCGACGCCGAACTTGTCGGTGACCATGCCGTAGCGTGGTGACCAGAACGTTTTCATCAGCGGCATGTCGACGGTACCGCCATCGGCCAGTGCATTGAAGACGAGATCAGCGTCCGATGTAGTCGGCACGGAAAGGGCGAGACGAAATGATTCGAACGACGAATGTTCGCCGCAGCCGTCGGAGGCCATCATCATCGTCTTCCCCACTTCAAACGACGCATGCATGATCTTGTCCGTGTCGCCTCCCGGAATCATCTTGTCGGGGACGGGATCGGGGCTCTCGCTGAACCGCATCATCATGGAAACCGTGGCGCCGATGGCGTGCTTGTAGAATTCCAGAGCCTCTTCGCATCGCCCGCCGAAAAACAGATAGGGTTGAACGATGCCGTCGCGGGTAGCGATTTGATGACGCAGTTTGTCTTCATGGTCGCTCATCTCGCCTTGCGGATCGTTCTCGGCGAAGTCTTGCATCTCGTACAGCGGTCGGATGTCGATGTCGGATTCTTCGCTCATCGGATTCGGGCAGCGTTTGACCCACTCGACCGCCTCTTCCATCGAAGCGACTTCCCACAGCCAGAAACCGGCGATCAGCTCTTTCGTTTCGGCGAAGGGGCCGTCCGTCACGGTTCGATCCGCGCCGTGGAAGTGAACGCGTTTGGCGTCAGAACTCGGCCTCAGTCCTTCTCCGGCTTTCATGATGCCGGCTTTGACCAATTCTTCGTTGAATTGTCCCATCGCGGCCAGTAATTCCTCGCTGGGCAATTCGCCCGCTTCGGAACTTGGGGTTGCTTTGACAATGACCATCACTTTCATGTGAGTTGTCTCCTTGTTGATGTTGCAACGAATTTTTGATCGGTTCGTCGACCTTTTGAAGTCAGTCGAATTTCCTAGACGGAAATCGACATCTGTTTCTGAAAAAAATAAAAACTGGAAAATGACGACACTTCTCGCTAATCGCCACTCACACCGATTGCGGAAATTCAGTTCCGCGCGACAGATCCTGAGGCGTCCCTGCAACCGATCGGCGTCGCTCGTCGCGATGCGATGGGCAACTCCCCGTCGTCCAGCGGGCGTATTGAATCAAATGTGGTGGCGTTCAGCGAGAAGTGTCAGAATGACCGCCTTTTGTCGTCGTGCAAGTAGCGCGATTCGTCCGGCAATCATGGTAAAGTACTGTTGCCGGACGCCGCTGACGCTTGGTGGTTGCGGCCGGCGGCTGATGCAATGTCCGCGCCTAGCAACTTTCCAATCAAATCGAGATCCCACCGAAATGCGTTTTGTCTGTCTTGCCTTTTTGTTTTTGTCCCTTGTCACGACGCGTTGCGGTGCAGCCGATCGTCCAAATGTCGTCATCCTTCTCGCGGACGACCTGGGGTATCAGGACATCGGCTGTTACGGCGGCCCCGTCAAGACTCCCGTACTGGATGGCTTGGCTGATCGGGGCATGCGATTCACGAATTTCTATTCCGGGTGCGCCGTCTGTTCGCCCTCGCGAGCGACCTTGATGACCGGACGGCATCACATTCGCACCGGCGTTTATAGCTGGATTCACAACGACAGCCAGAAATCGCATCTGCTGGAGCGAGAGGTCACGTTGGCCGAGCAGTTGCACGGCGCGGGGTATGCGACGGCGCACTTCGGCAAATGGCACCTCGGTTTGCCGACAGCCGATCGCGAGAAGCCGACGCCGCGGGATCACGGATTCGATTACTGGTTCGCCACCGACAACAACGCATTGCCCAGCCACCGCAACCCAGAGAATTTCATTCGCAATGGTGAGCCGGTAGGCGTGATGGAAGGCTATTCGTGCCAGATTGTTGTGGATGAAGCGATCGACTGGCTGGATCGGCATCGCCGACCGGACACTCCGTTTTTCCTAAACGTCTGGTTTCACGAACCGCATCAAAAGATCGCGGCACCGGATGAACTGGTTTCCCAATACGGAACGCTGAATGAGCGTGGAGCCATTTATTCGGGGACGATCGACAACACCGATCGCGCGATCGGTCGGCTGTTTGCAAAACTCAAGAAGATGAAACAGTTTGAAAACACGCTGTTCGTTTATGCTTCGGACAACGGCAGCTACCTGGATGAACGAACCGGCGGGCTGCGGGGCCGCAAGGGCGTCAACTGGGAAGGCGGAATCCGGGTGCCGGGAATCTTTTCTTGGCCGGGAACGATTCCCGAGGGGGCCGTCGCAGAGGAGCCCGCCGGTCTGGTCGACGTCTTACCGACGCTCTGCGGGCTGCTGCAAATCGATCCTCCGGCGGGACGTCACCTGGACGGCTCGGACCTGTCGGCGGTGTTGACGGGCCAACCGGAGAAATTCAACCGTCATCAACCGCTGTTCTGGCACCTACAGAAATCGCGTCCGATCGTGGCGATGCGAGACGGCGACTACTCGCTGGTCGCGGCGCCGGATTACGAATTGTCGACGAACAACATGTTCCAGGAGGCATGGATTGCAGACATCCGCTCGGGCGGCTACCGCGATTTTCAGCTGTTTGACCTGAAGAACGATCCACGACAGCAGCATGACTTGTCCCAAGATCGGCCCGAAATTGTTGCCCGGATGAAACAGAAACTCTTGGACATCAACGCCAGCGTGATGGCCGACGGCACGGACTGGGGTGATCGCTGAATCCTGGATCGATCCAGCCAATACGCTCCGAACAGAGCTTTCCCCGGTAAGTGAGCGGATGGCATACAATACGCTCTTGGGTGTTCTGAAACGACTCGCCCCTCTCCTTTTCCGGATCAGCGGAGTTGGACGCACGACATGGATTTTTGGGACCATCTATTCGATAGCGATTACAAGCGACGTGCCGACATTGAGAAGCTAAAACGCGCGGCACGCCGACGTGTCGCCGCACGCTCCCACGAGATTCAGCAAGTCGATCAGCAAGCCAAGCGAATCGATCAGCTGGAACAGAATGTCGGTGAACTCGCACTGCTCTGCCGCAGCCTGCTGACCGTTCTGCGTGAGAATCGTCTCGTCGAACCGGAGCAGTTCCAGGAGGTGATGGATCGAATCGATGCGGAGGACGGTGTCGTGGACGGCATGGTCACCCCCCAGGAACCGCCAGACGATCCGTCCCAGCCGCCGGAGATCCGTGCCTGGTGAGTCGTTGTCAAAGCAACCCTCCCGCACACGGGAGGGTGACTCCAGGTCCTGCGATCCGTGTTGGCACCCGTGATCACCCGGGATCAGTTCTTTTGGAGCATTGCGAGTCCCCGGCTAGGCCGGTTTTCCGGTAATTTATGCCGTTTTTCCCGGGTTTTCCGCTGATTTGAGCGGTGGTTGGAGAGGCTCTTTGAGGTTTCGCAATTTTTCTTGTGAAGAACGGTTGACGGTCGAGCCTGACGGCTCTATCTTCCCGCCTCGCTTGTGAGTGACCGCCCGCCGCAGAGTTCTGCGGCGGGCGGCTGCTAACACAGCGTCCTTCGATTTCACCCTGATGGGGTGCGGATCGGAGAACTGATTTTTGACAATTTGGTTGTTTGGTAATTGGCATCAGTAATCTGCCGATCAGTTCCTTGAATTGGTCGGCGACTACAAAGTTCTTCGGAATAAGCGTGGCCAGTGTCGTCCATCGGGTTCCTTAAGCCTGGTGAAAATGGTGCTGGCCGATAGAAGCGAATCTGACAGGATTCTGTGCGAATACTGAATTGATTTGTTGTGGCATCGCACTGCGGTGTTGTGACGGATCATTCCAGTCATGTGATATCGTTATGGTGATTAGCATCAACGGCGAATTGCGATTCTTGGCGTTGGGTTGATTTGGCTTCGGCCGGGTTGACTTGAGTGTTGAGTTCGGGATTTCGTTGGCCAATCTACCAAGGGCACATGGGGGATGCCTTGGCATTAAGAGTGTGGGCGTGGAAGTCTGCGAAATGCCTGGGGGAGTTGACAAACAAGCGATGATCCCGGGATACCCAATCCAACCTGGTGAACTGAAACATCTAAGTAACCAGAGGAAGAGAAAGAAAAATCGATTCCGTCAGTAGCGGCGAGCGAAATCGGAATAGCCCAAACTCAGAGGGTTTCCCTCTGGGGGTTGTAGGACTCCAATATCGAATTGTGTGTTGTTAGTGGAAGGTTCAGGAAAGTTCCGCCACAGAGGGTGACAGTCCCGTACACGAAAATAAACACACATCGTAGGAGCACCTGAGTAGGTCCAGTCACGTGAAACCTGGACTGAACCCGCGGGGACCATCCCGCAAGGCTAAATACTCCTTAATGACCGATAGCTAACCAGTAGCGTGAGTGAATGGTGAGAAGAACCCCTGCAAGGGGAGGACAGTGAACCTGAAACCATGTGCCTACAAGCGGTCGGAGCCCGATTTGAACGGGTGACGGCGTGCCTTTTGCATAATGATCCGGCGAGTTGTGGTATGCGGCTTGGTTAAGTTCCTCCGGAACGAAGCCCAAGGGAAACCGAGTCTGAATAGGGCGAAATTGTCGTATGCTGCAGACGCGAAAGCTGTGTGATCTACCCATGGGCAGGTTGAAGCGTGGGTTAAACTGCGTGGAGGACCGAACCCACTTAGGTTGAAAACTGAGGGGATGACCTGTGGGGAGGACTGAAAGTGTAATCAAACCAGCAGATAGCTCGTTCTCTCCGAAATATCTTGAGGGATAGCGTCGAGCCACTATTTACCGGGGGTAGAGAGACTGAATCGGATGGGGGCCCTTCCCGGGGTACCCCACCGAACCAAACTCCGAATACCGGTAAAATTATCTCGGCAGTCAGTCCCTGGGGGATAAGCTCCAGGGTCGAGAGGGAAACAACCCAGATCGCCTGCTAAGGTCCCTAAGTAATACTTAGTCACTAAGGAAGTTGAAGTGCTGTGACAGCTGGGATGTTGGCTTAGAAGCAGCCACCATTTAAAAAGTGCGTAACAGCTTACCAGTCGAGCATTTCTGCGCCGATAATGAACGGGAGTAAGTATTACACCGAAGCAGCGGGCTCTAGTTTACTAGAGCGGTAGGAGAGCGTCGATGATCAGATACGAGCCATACGGTAACGAGTGGTGTCGGGGTCATCGAGTGATTATGCCGGAATGAGTAACGATAAAACAGGTGAGAATCCTGTTCGCCGAAAGCCTAAGGTTTCCTGGGGAAGGCAATTCCGCCCAGGGTTAGCCGGTACCTTAGTCGAGGCCGAAAGGCGTAGACGATGGATAGAAGGTCAACATTCCTTCGCCGGTTGTGTATTCGATGCAGGGACGGCGTCCAGAAAGTGAGCGGTACGAATAGAAATGTCCGTAGCGAAGGCCGAGTTGGCGGGGGTTAAATGACCCGCATAATACAAGGCATAGCTCGAGAGCACTTAAGTTCTCGAAGTCATTGGAAGGACGTCCAAGAAAAGCTGCTAGGTTAAGCAACTGACCGTACTAAAACTGACACAGGTAGGCGAGATGAGTATTCTAAGGCGCTCGGGAGAACGGTGGTTAAGGAACTCTGCAAAATGGCCCCGTAAGTTCGCGATAAGGGGCGCCTCCGATGGTTCACGCTGTTGGAGGCCACAGAAAATCGGCTGTAACGACTGTTTATCAAAAACACAGGTCTCTGCTAACACGCAAGTGGATGTATAGAGACTGACGCCTGCCCGGTGCTGGTAGGTTAAGGAAGACTGTTAGCGTAAGCGAAGCAGGCGACCGAAGCCCCAGTAAACGGCGGCCCTAACTATGAGGGTCCTAAGGTAGCGAAGTTCCTTGTCGGGTAAGTTCCGACCTGCATGAAAGGCGTAACGATTTCAGCACTGTCTCAACCACCGACCCGGTGAAATTGTAGTCGTGGTGAAGATGCCACGTACCCGCGGTTAGACGGAAAGACCCCGTGAACCTTTACTGTAGGCTGATATTGGGTTGAGATATGTCTTGTGTAGGATAGCTGGGAGGCTTTGAGCTCGGCACGCCAGTGTCGAAGGAGCCGTTGTTGAAATACCAGCCTGGTCATATTTTAATTCTAACTTTGATCTCGTGAATCCGAGCAAAGGACAATGTCAGTCGGGCAGTTTGACTGGGGCGGTCTCCTCCCAAAGAGTAACGGAGGAGTGCAAAGGTACACTCAGCCTGGTCGGCAATCAGGCGTAGAGCGTAAAGGTAGAAGTGTGCTTGACTGCGAGAGCCATCACTCGAGCAGGAACGAAAGTTGGCCTTAGTGATCCGGTAATCCCGAATGGAAGGGTTATCGCTCATCAGATAAAAGGTACTCCGGGGATAACAGGCTTATCGCATCCGAGCGTCCACAGCGGCGATGCGGTTTGGCACCTCGATGTCGGCTCATCACATCCTGGGGGTGTAGAAGCTCCCAAGGGTTTGGCTGTTCGCCAATGAAAGTGGTACGTGAGCTGGGTTCAGACCGTCGTGAGACAGGTCGGTCCCTATCTGCCGTGGGCGTTCGAAACTTGAAGAGATTCAACTTTAGTACGAGAGGATTTAGTTGGACGAAGCTCTGGTGTACCAGTTGTCGCGCTAGCGGCACGGCTGGATAGCTAACTTCGGAAAGGATAAACGCTGAAAGCATCTAAGCGTGAAGCCCGCTCTAAGATTAGGTTTCGTAGACAACTGTCGAAAGTCCCCTGGAAGACGACCAGGTTGATAGGCCGGATGTGTAAGCGCCGTAAGGTGTTCAGCTAACCGGTACTAACGGACGAAGGGTTGGCCATCGATATCCCGCACTCATGATTCTGTCATGCGTCGCTTCCGGATAACGCATTAGGCCGAACGAACTGTCAATTTACCAAACAACCGGCCGTGTGCTGGGCGAAATATCCCTCACACGGTCTTTTGGCGACCATATCGGAAAGGTCCCACCTGTTCCCATCCCGAACACAGCAGTTAAGCTTTCCGAGCCGATGATAGTGCCCACCAGCGTGAAAGTAGGTCTCGCCATTTTTTCATTTTAAAAACCCTTCGACGGATTCCGTCGAAGGGTTTTTTTGTGCGCCGATTGTTTTGTGCGCTGATTGTACGCCGGCCCTTCTGGGCCGGCGCCACCGCCGCAGGCGGTGCCCCGGGATGGCGGCGCTGCAATAGGACCGATAGGACTCATAGGTCGTATGCGTCCCATAGGTCCTATTCCCGTGGCCGGCGCCCTACGCGCGCCCGGTAAACCGGGCGGCGCCCGCCCGGAAGGGCCGGCGTACACCAACCGTACGCCGGTCCTTTCTGGCCGGCGTACAACAACCGTACGCCGGCCCTTCTGGGCCGGCGCCACCGCCGCAGGCGGTGCCCCGGGATGGCAGTGCTGGCGATAGGACCCATGGGACCGATAGGACTCATAGGTCGTATGCGTCCTATTGGTCCTTTTCCCGTGGCCAGCGTCCCTCGCGCGCGCCCGGTAAACCGGGCGGCGCCCGCCCGGAAGGGCCGGCGTACACCGACCGTACGCCGGCCCTTCTGGGCCGGCGCCACCGCCACAGGCGGTGCCCCGGGATGGCGGTGCTGAAATAGGACCGATGGGACCGATAGGACTCATAGGTCGTATGCGTCCCATGGGTCCTATTCCCGTGGCCAGCGTCCCTCGCGCGCGCCCGGTAAACCGGGCGGCGCCCGCCCGGAAGGGCCGGCGTACACCAACCGTACGCCGGTCCTTTCTGGCCGGCGTACAACAACCGTACGCCGGTCCTTCTGGGCCGGCGCCACCGCCGCAGGCGGTGCCCCGGGATGGCGGTGCTGGCAATAGGACCCATGGGACCGATAGGACTCATAGGTCGTATGCGTCCTATTGGTCCTATTTCCGTGGCCAGCGCCCTACGCGCGCCCGGTAAACCGGGCGGCGCCCGCCCGGAAGGGCCGGCGTACAACAACCGTACGCCGGCCCTTCTGGGCCGGCGCCACCGCCACAGGCGGTGCCCCGGGATGGCGGTGCTGAAATAGGACCGATGGGACCGATAGGACTCATAGGTCGTATGCGTCCCATGGGTCCTATTCCCGTGGCCAGCGTCCCTCGCGCGCGCCCGGTAAACCGGGCGGCGCCCGCCCGGAAGGGCCGGCGTACAACAACCGTACGCCGGCCCTTCTGGGCCGGCGCCAGCGGTGCAGGCGGTGCCCCGGGATGGCGGCGCTGCAATAGGACCTCTGGGACCGATAGGACTCATTGGTCGTATGCGGCCCATGGGTCCTATTCACCCTGGCCAGCGTCCCTCTCGCGCGCCCGGTAAACCGGGCGGCGCCCGCCCGGAAGGGCCGGCGTACACCAACCGTACGCCGGTCCTTTCTGGCCGGCGTACAACAACCGTACGCCGGTCCTTCTGGGCCGGCGTGCATCTTGCTGGCGGCGGCCGGCGCGGCAGAACCGGGGACTCGCGCGGGCCGCTTTACAGTGACCCGCCCCAGCCGAGTTTTTCTCTGAGCGTGCGGTAGTCGTTTTGGCCGGGGACGGAGAGCATTTCGAAGGTGCTGTCGGAACGCTGGACCTGGACACGGTCGCCCGGCAGCAGTTGGCTGAGGATGCGGCCGTCGACGACGACGCTGGTCGATGCGTTGGGCTCACTGACCGTCAATTCGAACACGGTGTCTGCCGAATCGACCAGCGGGCGGTACGTCAGTGTGTGGGGGCTGATCGGCGAAATCACGACGGCTTGCAAGTTGCGGCGCAAGATCGGACCGCCGGCGGACAGGTTGTGTGCGGTCGAACCGACCGGTGTCGCCAGGATCAGTCCATCGCAGCGGTAGCGTGTCGCCAGGTTTCCGTCGGCGAACAGATCGATTCCCAGAATCTGATACGGCGGTCCGCCGAGTACGGCGACCTCGTTCAAGACGAGTTGCTGGCAGATGGTTTCGCCGTCTCGAATCAGGCTGACCTCGAGCATCAGGTGGTCGATGACTTTGAACGCGCCACAACAAACGCGGGGCCAGACCTCTAGGAAATCGTCGGGCGAAAGCGCGGCGAGGAAGCCGAGGTTTCCGCAGTTGATCCCTAGCACCGGGATCTTCTTTCCGGCGAGCTGACGGGCGGTTTGCAGGATGGAGCCATCGCCGCCGAGGACGATCACCAAATCGATGTCGGGGTCATCGAATCCGTATTCGAAATGAAAGTCTTCGGCAACGATCTCGGCGTGTTGGGCGATCAGCGGACGCAAGCGGATTGCTTCGCTGCGGACTCGCTCGCGGTCCGGCGCGCCGATCATCGCAACGCGCGGGACGGCCCGGGCGCCGCTGGGCCAAGTTCGATGATTGGAGCGAGATTCTGCGGGGTTGAGCGTCATAGGTTGCCTAGCATAGCAGTGGTCGGAGTCCCGGTGGCGTAGGCTTTCAGACTGGCGCCCCGGAATCGACAGGCTGGAAGCCTCTGCCACTTTCAACCGGCTTGCTCAGGCGAAGGTTGACGTCGCCGGTGTGGCTTGCCGGCATCGCTCGGCGATCGCTTCGGGGCTGAGTCCGCACTGGTGCAGCAATTCGTTTCGATCCCCGTGTTCGACGAACGAATCGGGGAGGCCCAGGGTCTGGACGCCGCGTGTGTCCAGTCGTTGGGCGACGGCGGATTCCAGGAATGCGGATCCGAATCCCCCCATGACCGCGTTTTCTTCGACGGTCAGGACGAATTTTCCCGTCTCGATCGACTGTCTGACCATCTCTTCGTCGATCGGTTTGGCGAACCGCGCGTTGACGACGCAGATATCCAACTCGCCTTCGAGCATCTCGGCCGCGGCGAGTGCATTTTCCAGCATCGCGCCGAAGGCGACGATCGTTCCGTCTTCGCCGGGGCGAATGATTTCGCTTTTGCCGAGTTCGATTTCGGGGACCGGTTGGTCGCGTTGCAGTGCCGATGCTTTGGGGTAGCGGATGCTGCAGGGGTGGTTGTGATCGAGCGCGAAGCGAAGCATCATGCCCAGTTCTTCGGCGTATCCGGGGGCCATCACGACGATGTTGGGGAACAGCCGCATGTAGCCGACGTCATAGACGCCGTGGTGGGTCGGTCCGTCCGGTCCGGTCAATCCGGCTCGATCGAGCATGAACACGACCGGCAGGTCTTGCAGCGAGACCTCTTGGAAAATCTGGTCGTAGCTGCGTTGCAGAAATGTGCTGTAGATGTCGACGATCGGCCGCGCGCCGGCTTTGCACTGACCGGCGGCGAAGGCGACCGCGTGCGATTCACAGATGCCGACGTCGAAGAATTGCTTGGGGAATTTTTCGCGAACGGGTTCCAGTTTGTTGCCCTGGCACATCGCCGCGGTGATCACGGAGACCTTTTCGTCGGCGGCCATCGCTTGGCTGATCGCATCGCGGGCGTGCACGGTGAACGGGGGCAGGCCATCGCTGTGCCGGGGCACCGGTTTGCCGTCTCGGTCTTCGAACGCGGGCGGGGTGTGGAAGAACACCGGATCGGCGGCGGCGGGTTTGTAGCCATGGCCTTTTTCGGTGACCACGTGCAGCAGCACCGGGCCTTTCATTTCGCGGGCCATCGCCAAGTACTTGCGGACCAGCGCGATGTCATGTCCGTCGATCGGCCCGACGTAGCGAATGTTTAATTCTTCGAACAGCATGCCGCCGACCAAGCCGGCTTTGACGCCTTCCTTCAACTGGGCCAGAAACCGCTCGGCCGGATCGCCGAACATCGGGATCTGTTCCAGCAGTTTGCCGACTTCGCTTTTCAGGCCGGTGTAGTACGGATTGCTTCGCAGACGATCCAGGTACCCGGCGACGGCACCGACGCGGTGGCAAATCGACATTTTGTTGTCGTTGAGCACGATCGTCAGGTCGTCTTCCAGGTGGCCGGCGTTGTTGAGGGCTTCGAAGACGATGCCGCTGGGGAAGGCCCCGTCGCCGATCACCGCGACCGTGCGGCGGTCGGGTTGGTCGACCATTATATCACCGCTGCGTAATCCGACCGCGGTGCTGACGCTGCAGCCGGCATGGCCGGTCATGAACAAGTCGTACTCGCTTTCGTGCGGGTTCGGGTATCCCATCAGTCCGCCCTGTGTGCGAATCGAGGGGAAGCTGTGGTAGCGGCCGGTGACCAGTTTGTGCGGGTAGATTTGGTGGCCGGTGTCCCAGATCAGGCGATCGGTGCGGAAGTCGAATTCGCAGTGCAGCGCCAGACAGAGTTCGACGACGCCCAGGTTGGACGCGAAATGCGCCGTCCGGGTTGCCAGCAGATTGCAGAGCACGTCCCGGATTTCGTCGGCGGCCGACTCCAATTGCTGGGGCGAAAAATCACGCAGTCCCGTCGCGTCTTTCAAGCTTGCCAGCAGGGGGTGTTTTGGGTCGTTCAATTTGGCTTCCTTTTGAGATGTCGGTCGAGCGGGTCAATCCGTGCTGACCACATCAAGGTGATTGCTTGAAATCAGTGGGTGCGAGAGATCAGTGGGTGCGGGCGAGGACGTAATCCGCCAGACACTCTAACCGCCAAGCCGGCGGGCCCAAAACGGTCAGGTGCGATTTTGCGGATCGGATCAAGTCGCCGGCGAAGGATTGTGCGTTGGGGAGCCCCATGAGTCCGGGGTACGTCAGTTTTCCGCGATCGCTGTCTTTTCCGACGCGTTTTCCCAGGCTTGATTCGTCGGCGGTGTGGTCCAGCAGGTCGTCGACCACCTGAAATGCTAATCCGAGATCGGCCGCAAAGTCGGTCAGGGCCTGGGATTGTCGATCGCCGGCGCCGCACAGGACGGCTCCCAATTGAAGCGATGCGGTAAACAGGGCACCCGTTTTGCGGCGGTGAATCGATTCCAGGAACGCGAGTCCGGGGCATTGGTCTGGACTACGGGGGGGCATACCGCTCGGTTCATTGGGCTGCTCGGCAGCTGGCTGTCGGCCGGCCGATTCCAGTTCGGCGGCGACGTCGGCGGGCAGCTGGCCCGATTCGGCGGCCAGGTCGTCGGCTTGGCCACCGACGAGTTGTTCGGGGCCGGCGGCGTTCGCCAGCAGCGCGACGGCCAGGGCACGCCGCTGCAGATCGGCCACATTGCGGCACAGGTGTGCGATCGCCAGGGGCTGCAACGCGTCGCCGGCCAAAATTGCGGTGGCTTCGTCAAAGGCGATGTGGACAGTCGGCCGTCCGCGGCGGAGGTCGTCGTCGTCCATCGCGGGCAAATCATCGTGGATCAGCGAGTAGGCGTGGATCATTTCCACGGCGACCGCGCCGGGCATCGCCTCGTCAATCGCCCCGCCACAGGCTTCGGCGGCCATCAGGACCAGTGCCGGGCGGAGTCGTTTGCCGGGGGCCAGCACGGCATAGCGGATTGCATCGGCCAGCCGATCCGGGCAACCGCTGCCGAATTGGCACGCCGCCTGAAGTGCTTGTTCGATGGAGGGCAGAAGGTCACCGAGTGCTTGCTGGATTCCAGGCTCGGTTTGTTCTGCGTTGGTTGATTCGATCGGAGAGGCGGGCAAGGCTGACACTAGGGCGGAAAGGGGTGAACAGTAATTATCCCCACACTGTACAGCTTAAAAAAGCCCCTCGTTTTCGTCCACGTCGTTGACCGGCCCACGCGTCTTTCTGGCCGACTTTCGGCCGGAGGCGGAACGCCCGCTGCTAGCGGGGGTTGTGGTGCCCTCTCCGGTGTCCACCGGTTCGACCGACGCCGTCCCGTCTTCATCGACGCGGGTCAGCACCGCGATGCGTTTTTCCGCTTGCTGGAGGACTTGGTGGCAAAGCTTGATTTTTTCGATGCCCCGTTCGTACTGGACCAGCGATTCGGACAGTCCGAGCTCGCCGCCTTCGAGCATTTCGACGACGTTTTCGACTTCCGCCAGCGCCGATTCGAAATCCACTTGGGGTGCGGATTCGCTTTGGGAGGAGGTCGATTCACTCGATTTCTTTTTCGCCATGATTGCGCCGATCGCCGTGCTGATGTCGTTGAGAGAGGGGCGGTGGAGTGCCGCCTGTCTTGCCAATTCTCGCGATGTGGCGGCGTTTGTCGAGTTGTGTAGATCGCTGGCGCGCTCTGGATGAGCCGCCGGCTAGCCGAGGTGTTGATTTCATTAGCTGTGGGGCGGGCGGCCCAATGCAAAATGGACGCCACGATTGACCGCTGGACCCTCCCCTCGCTTCGCTCGACCCTCCCTGCCAGGGAGGGTGACCTTTAGAAAGCGTGTTCTTCAGGTTTCAATCAGCAACCGGGACGTCAATGCGTCGCGTTTTGGGGGTCACTCGATCCAGCCGCCTCCGAGGACACGGGGGCCGTGGTAGACGACGGCGGCTTGGCCGGGCGCGACGGCATCGACAGGGTGGTCAAAGTGAACGGTGAATCGTTCGGGCGTCGCCGGGTCGAACGCGACCGATGCCGGTTCGGGGGATCCGTTGTAGCGGATTTGAACCGACAGCCCGCCGGTTTCGGGTTCGGACGCGGCCAGGCGGCTGAGTGATTCTGGCGAGACCAACCAGTTGGCATCGGCGGCCGAAAGTTGCTCGCACGCCAGCGATTCCTTTTTGCCGAGCACGACTTGATTGGTATTGGGGTCGATCCGAATCACAAAGTGGGGGGTGCCCAGGGCGATTCCGAGGCCTTTTCGTTGGCCGACGGTAAACGCTTCATAGCCGTCGTGCGTGCCGACGACGCGGCCGTCGGTGGTGACAAAATCGCCGGCCGTGGTGCCGACCAGTTCAGGGCGACGCGCTTTGACAAAATCGCTGTGATGGCCTTGGGTTACAAAGCAGATCTCTTGGCTGTCGCGTTTCCCGGCGACGCCCAACTGGAGGCTTTCGGCGATCTTGCGGATTTCGGTTTTTTCGTAATCGCCGACCGGCAACAACATTCGCGGTAAACGGCTCTTGCCAATTCCGAACAGTGCGTAAGACTGATCTTTGTGGCCGTCCAATCCGCGGTGCAGCTGGCCGTCGATCATCCTGGCGTAGTGGCCGGTGGCGAGAAAGTCCGCTTCGACACCTGCGGCGTAGTCAAACAGGCGGCCGAACTTGATCCAATGATTGCATTTCACGCAAGGATTCGGAGTGCGTCCATTCAGGTAGTCATCGACAAAGTAATCGACGATGCGTCGAAAGTCGGCTTGCAGATCCAGGGCGTAAAAGGGGATGCCGAACTTAGCGGCGACGCGTTTGGCGTCGGCGGCATCGGTGGCGGTGCAGCAGCCCTGTTTGTGGTCGGCGCGCTCGGCCGCCAGGCCCCCCAGGACGGGCAGCGACGGGGCTGAAGTGTGGCCTGCCGGGGCGGTCGGATCCGCGCCGGGTTCCACCTTGCAGACTTCGCTGGACTCCTCGCCGTGCCGCATGAAGACGCCGATCACCTCGTGTCCGGCCTCGAGCAACAGATGTGCCGCCACACTCGAATCGACTCCCCCACTCATCGCCAGGACCACGCGTGCCATGTATAGTTTTCAACCTCTCTGGAAAGTCTTTTCAATGTCAAGTATTCGTCGTGATCGGCGAAAAGGATGTGATCACTGATGGACGCGGAATTGGTTCAGCGCAGTGAAAAAATCGAAAAACGCCTGAAACTGCTCGCCGAGTCCTTGAACCATCGCGGCAAGGCGGAGCAGATCAAAAAAATCGAAGCCAAGATGGGCCAACCGGACTTTTGGGACGACAACGAATCGGCTCAAAAAACGGTCGGCGAACTCAAGGCCCTGAAAGCCATTGTCGGCCCGATGAACGAATTGTCCAGCAGCGTCGAAGACTTGAGTGTCTTGATGGAGATGGCCGACGAGGACGAATCGGTCGCTGCCGAGGTCGGCGAGGAGCTCTCGCGACTGGAAAATATCCTGGACGATTTGGAGCTGAAAGCCCTGCTCAGCGGTCCCAACGACAGCGCCGGAGCGATTCTGACCATCAACGCGCGCGATGGCGGGACCGACGCCAATGACTGGGCGGACATCATGCTGCGGATGTACTCGGCTTGGGCGGTCAACCAAGACTACAAAATCCAACTGCTGGACCGACACGAAAACGAAGAAGCGGGGATCAACAGCGCCTCGATCGCCATCCGTGGGCCGATGGCCTATGGCTACCTGAAAGGCGAGGAGGGCATGCACCGTTTGGTTCGCATCAGCCCCTTCAATAGTGAAGGCAAGCGGCAAACCAGTTTTGCCGCCGTCAGCGTCGCGCCCGAAATCGATGATTCCATTGAGGTAGAAATCGAAGAGAAGGATGTTCGGACCGACACTTTTCGCGCCAGCGGTGCCGGCGGCCAGCACGTCAACAAAACCGACAGCGCCATTCGCCTGACCCACGTCCCCACCAACACGGTGGTGCAGTGCCAAAGCGAACGCAGCCAGCATCAGAACAAGGCCAACGCCTGGAAGATGCTCCGCGCCAAAATGGCCCGCTTGGAAGAGGAGCGTCGCGAAGCGGAAACGGCGGCCAAGTATGGCACCCAGGCCCGGACGGGATTTGGCAGCCAGATCCGCAACTACTTCCTGCACCCCGACCAGCGTGTCAAAGATGCCCGGACCGGGCACTACGTCGGCAACTTCAACAGCGTCATCGACGGTAGCGAGCTGCAAGGCTTCTTGGACGCCTTTTTGCGTTGGCGGGCCGGCGGCAAGACGGCGGTGACCGCGGATCAGGAGTAAGCGATCGCCCGCGCGCCATCAGCTTCATTACATACCCCCACCACCATGGTGTGGTTGTCATCATCAGATTGATGGCTTATTCGATGGCGGCAATGATTTGATCGATGTTCCCCGCTGAATTGGCTCGACAGGCTGTGCGAGCTGGCTATAACGGAAGTGCAGACATCGTCAGCAGGGAGAACAGATCGAATCGATGAGCGGATGATCACTTGTAAGTTGATGTGCATGGAGCAGCCCGCGACCAATGGTTGCCATGGCAAGGAGTTTCATGACGAGGTGATCAACCGCCCAGGCTTAGACTACGACAAACTGGAGCTTGGCTATCATGGACATGAATAGTCAAACCGAGCAAGCGAGTGACCTTGGCAGGTCTCGTGGCGCTGAAGCCGGCCGGCAACCGGTCAGGGGAGATGTTTCTGCGGAGGTTCACGGCGCGCCGCTGGCGGTGTCGGGTTCTCGCAAGATGTCGGTGGCGGTCGCGGCGTTCGAAGCATCGCATCAGTTGCGGCTTGTCATTCGCGGGACGATCGCGGTGTTGTGTGTCGCTGCGGTGTTCTTGTTTCTCTATTTTCCGGACCACTCGGGCGCGTCCACATTTCCGCTGCCGATGTTGGTGGTCGCCTTTGCCTTGCTCCGGTTCGTTGCCAAGCTGCTGCATCGATTCATTGACACCGGCGGCCCGTCGAGTCGGGGAAGGGGATCGCATTGGAGTGTCGCACTGGCGGCATCGGCATCGGACTATTTGCTCAAGGGTCTTATCGCGTTCGCGTTGGCCATCACGGTGGTCATCGGAGCGACCTATGAACTCCCGCTGCTTGGGATCGTCGCTGCGCTGACTCTGCTGGTGGCAACGTTGGTGAATCGACCGTGCCGTGGCTTGTTTCCCGACGCCTCGCTCGCCGAGCGGCGCGACCGCGTGAGACGCCAGACACGCGAGTCTTTGGCCTGCGCGGCGCTGGAGTCGCAGTACGTCCCGGCGGCTACCTTTGGGCGAGGCGAAATGCGCCGCGATGACGCGCATTGGCCGTCGTCAGCACGCGCCCCGATTCAAGACGTTTTCGAGGACGAGGACGAGGTCTACATTGAGTTCGATGAGATCGACGCCGACGACTCGTTTGAAGGAACCTCTCAAGACGAAACGTTTGCGGACGCTTCGGCAAAACTGCGGGTGATCGCCGAACGAGTCGGCTGACGCCCGACGGCGTGGTTTTTGGTTAGCGGCAGGGCGCGAGCCCTCCGGTCTTTCACGGTGGAACCGGACGGCTCGCGCCGTTCCGCTAACACCCTGCGTGCCCAGCGGATGACTGACGGCATGGTCACGCCGCCACGGCACCTTCCTGGAGCATCCGTTGCAAGCGGTCCAGTGCCGCGAACATCTCGTTCCATTGTCGGACGACGTCCATCGTGGAAAGCACCGGCGCGTCCTCGCGGTCAAAACCGAGTTCGCTGACGCGGACGATCTCGTCCATCACGCGAATCCCGCCGGTTGCCGCCGACTCGGTTTTTGATTCCGCCGATTTGCCGTCGGTGTCGTCGACCGGTAAGACCTGCTGCATGGCTTGATGGACCGCCCACAGTGCCGCTTTACGAGACGATTCGGCTTGGACGGTGGTGCGAAGCGTTCCTGATTGGACGAAGTACTTGGCCATGGTGGTGTCTCCCGGTCGGCGGTGTTGAAAATCGGCCGAAGAATCCGTCTCCCCCGGCTAAACACTTCATCGCCGACCGGGTGACACATTCGGTCCGAGGTCTCAGGGACCGCCTTTTTCAAGGTTCGCACAGTTCGCACAGATCGGTCAGCTGTGTGCGGAAAGGCACGTTTGACGGCGAGGCCGGTTCCGCGGGGGCACAGGTAACGCTGTGAAGCATTTTTTCCCTGTGTTTGTTTAGGTTTTAGCGGCAGGGCGCGAGCCCTCCGGTTCTTCCTCATGGCCAAAACACCGGAGGGCTCGCGCCCTACCGCTCAAAAAATGCTTCACAGCGTCGGGGCATAGGGTGTCTGGCTGGGTTTCCGGGGCCGAAGCGGTCGGGGCTGCTTTAATTGCGGCGCCATTGCTGCCGTCGTGCGGCGGGCCGGGCACGTTTTGGAGAGTGTGGTGACGATCAAGCGTTTCAGTTCAACGGGTGCGTGATTGCGACGATGCGGAATGCGTCGAAACGCTTCGTCGGTTGGGGGCACGGGATTTGCGGTGGAAGCAGCGCGGTCGATTCCACCATAGCCGGACCAGGTCTTTCAAATCGTTTGCACTATGTTTCCCATCAAAGAATCTCGCTTTCTCTCTGGTGACGTCAAACTGTTCCGTGTCGAAGCGCCGCGGATCGCCCGCAAGCGGCAGGCGGGGCAGTTTGTGAT
The DNA here is from genome assembly GCF_007754155.1 of Stieleria neptunia. Taxonomy (NCBI): domain Bacteria; kingdom Pseudomonadati; phylum Planctomycetota; class Planctomycetia; order Pirellulales; family Pirellulaceae; genus Stieleria; species Stieleria neptunia. Next base: position 3,052,274 of record NZ_CP037423.1, read on the forward strand.
CGTTCGCATCCACGAGCACGGCGAGCGCATCCCGTTGACGATTGCCGATTCGGACGTGGAGCAGGGGACGATCACGATCATCGTGCAGGGTGTCGGCAAGACGACACGGCTGCTCAATCAGCTCGAAGCCGGCGACGCGATCTTGGACGTCGTCGGTCCCTTGGGCGAGCCGTCGGAGATCAAAAATTTCGGCACGGTCGTCGTCATCGGCGGCGGTGTGGGAACGGCCATCGCCTACCCGACGGCGGTCGCGATGAAACAAGCCGGCAACCACGTGATCACGATCGTCGGTGCCCGCAATCAGTCGTTGTTGATTTTGGAGGACGAGGTTCGCGCGACCAGCGACGAACTTTACCTGATGACCGACGACGGCAGCTACGGTGAACACGGCTTCGTCACACAGAAGCTGCAAGCGTTGATCGACCAGGGGCGAACGATCGATCACGTGTTGGCAATCGGTCCGATCCCGATGATGCGGGCGGTCGCCGAAGTCACTCGCCCGCATCAGATTTCGACCATCGTCAGTCTGAATCCGATCATGGTCGACGGCACCGGCATGTGCGGCGGCTGTCGGGTGTACGTCGGCAAGGAGTGCAAATTCGCGTGTGTCGACGGTCCAGAATTCGACGCGCATCAAGTCGATTTCACCAATCTGATCCAACGCAACAAAATGTATCGCGATCGCGAACAGGAGTCGTTGGAAGCATTCGAGGCCGATCCGACGCACGATCTGGAGGAAGCTCACCATTGTCAGATGGAGCAACGGTTTCCGGAAGTCGGTCCACGGACGGTTTGAAAGTCAAGGGTCACACGTCAGACCTCATCCACGCACCATACAGATTCTGATCCATGGTTGATAAACTTCCTCCCAAGCAACGCACCAAAATTCCTCGTCAGGCAATGCCCGAACAGGAGGCTTGCCAGCGTGCCCATAACTTTGACGAAGTCAACTTGGGTTTGACCGAAGCGATCGCGCAGCGAGAGTCGCAGCGCTGTCTGACCTGTGCCGATCCCAAATGCACGCATGGTTGCCCGGTGGGCGTGCAGATCCGTGAGGTCGTTGATTTGGTTCGCGAGGGCGAGTACCTGTCCGCAGCCGCCAAGCTGCGTGAGGACAACGTGTTGCCGGCGGTCACGGGCCGCGTTTGTCCGCAGGAGAACCAATGCGAAGGGGCATGCGTGTTGGCCCGGCGTTTCAATTCGCTGGCGATCGGGCACATCGAACGATTCGTCGCCGATTATGAACGCAAGACCGGACAGGTGGGGCTTCCCGAGCGGGCCCCGCTGACGGGCAAGAAAGTGGCGATCGTCGGCAGCGGGCCGGCGGGTTTGAGCTGCGCCGGCGACCTGTCCTTGAAGGGCCATGAGGTGACCGTGTTTGAGGCGCTTCACGAAATCGGCGGCGTGTTGATTTATGGCATTCCGGAGTTTCGCTTGCCCAAAGAAATCGTTCGGCAGGAAGTCGAGAACATGCGGGCGATGGGCATCGATTTTCAAACCAACGTCGTGATCGGCAAAACGGTCACCATCGACGAACTGTTCAACGAAGAAGGCTACGATGCGGTGTTCATCGCCACCGGGGCGGGGCTGCCAAAGTTCATGAACATCCCCGGTGAGCAGTTGGCCGGCGTCTACTCGGCGAATGAGTTTCTGACGCGTGTGAACCTGATGAAGGCGTACGATCCCGATCAATACGATTCACCGATTTACGATTGCCGCGGCCGCAACGTGGCGATCGTCGGCGGCGGGAATACCGCGATGGATTCCGTTCGGTCGGCGCTGCGGCTGGGCGCAAAGAACGCCTACATCATCTATCGCCGCAGCGAAGAAGAAATGCCGGCCCGCGGCGAGGAGGTGCATCATGCCAAGGACGAAGGCGTGCAGTTCATGAATCTGCACAACCCGCTGGAGTTTGTCGGCAACGAGGAAGGCAACTTGACCGGCGTCAAGCTGGTCAAGATGGAGCTCGGCGAAGCGGACGAATCGGGGCGTCGGCGACCGGTGCCGATCGAAGGTTCTGAATTTGTGATGCCGATCGACATGGCGGTCGTCGCCATCGGCACCGGGGCCAATCCGTTGGTGCAATCGACCACACCGGACATGGCGACCAACAAATGGGGCTACATCGTTGCCGATGAGGAGACGTCGCGGACCAACAAACGCGGCGTGTTTGCCGGCGGCGATATCGTCAGCGGCGCCGCCACGGTCATTTTGGCCATGGGCGCCGGTCGCGTCGCGGCGCGGTCGATGCACGAGTACCTGGAAACGGGACAGTGGTAGTCGTTTGGCACGCCGCGAGTACGATGGCCCTTCCGGGCCGTTGTCCGTTGGACTCGCGGCGACCTGGAAAGGACGTCGTGCAACATCAACTCGTTCCAAGGCTCCGCCTTGGAACGCAAGGTCGGTGTGGCTCTGCCACACGTCGATGGCCGGTAGGAGGCGGGAGCCTCCGTAAGCATTGTGTTCCCAGGCGGAGCCCGGGAACAAGGGAATAAGACCGGTCTTTCGAGTGCGATGGCCCTTCCGGGCCGTTGTCCGTTGGATTCCCGACGACGACCTGGAAAGGACGTCGTACAACATCAACTCGTTCCAAGGCTCCGCCTGGGAACGCAAGGTCGGTGTGGCTCTGCCACACGTCGATGCCGGTACGTCTGTAGATTGTCTCGTTGGGAACGGGTAAGATAAAGGCGGGCGTCACTTCACTGAGAACCGTCCAGCGGCTTGGATGCGGACTTTGTCGGTCTTGTTGTCGTTCCACGATCGGATGCCGAGTGCACTAACCAAACATGGACTATCTATTTGTCTTTCTGTTCGTGGTGTTGGGGATCGCGATGGTACTTGGCGGTATCTTTGCGTCCTACTTGTTGGCGCCGCGGAACCCGACGAAGGTCAAACAGTCACCGTATGAATGTGGCGAGGAAACCATCGGGTCCTCGTCGATCAATTTCAACGTCGCGTATTATTTGTTTGCGATTCTGTTTTTGGTGTTTGATGTTGAAGCGGCGTTTTTATTTCCCTGGGCCGTGGTGCTTCGCGAACTCGGACTGATCGGGCTGCTCGAGGTCGTGATGTTTGTGCTGGTGCTGATCGTCGGTCTCGCGTATGCCTGGAAGAAGGGGGTTCTGGAATGGGAGTCGTAACGGACAAGCTGCCCGGTGCACTGGAGAAGGTACCCGGCGGCAACGTCTTGGTGACCCGGTTTGACGAGATCATCAACTGGGCGCGTGCCAACAGCCTGTGGCCGTTGACGTTTGGCACCAGTTGCTGCGCGATCGAGATGTTGATGGCCACGGGGGGACCGCGACACGACTTGGCCCGATTCGGAGCCGAGGTCGCGCGGCCGTCGCCGCGTCAAGCTGATTTGTTGATTCTGGCGGGCACCATCGTCAAACGAATGGCTCCGCGGTTGCGGACGTTGTACGAACAGATGGCGGAGCCGAGGTACGTGATCGCGACGGGAGCCTGCACGATTTCCGGTGGCCCGTTCATCTATCATTCCTACACGACCGTGCGGGGCGCCGACGAGATCATTCCCGTCGATGTTTACGTTCCAGGTTGTCCCCCGCGCCCCGAACAATTGTTCCATGGCTTGTTGACGTTGCAGAAAATGATCAAAGAGGGCGAGACGATTCGCGAGCCCGGTGTGCGTCGCAAACCGGTCATCAGCGCGCTGCCCGAAGGGGTCACGTTGGAAGACATTCAGGGTCAGATGAAGGAGTTGCTCGTCAAGGAGAACGTGGTCGACGTTCAGCATGCCGTCGACAAACTCAAGTGGCCGAGCGGGTTGAACGAACGCAGTTCCGGCAAGAGCGACGCGAACGAAAGCGGGGCGGGTGATGGAACGTGAGGCCCTGCAAGCGGCGGTTTGTGAACTCGACTCGGCCGTCCGCCCGTTGGATGAAAACGCCGACCGTGCGGCGGTCATCGTCGAAGCGAGTGCGTTGCCCGCGATCATCCGCCGGCTCCGTGACGAGCCCGAATTTGCCTTCGCCCAATTACTCGATCACGTGGCGGTCGATTGGATCGACCGCGGACAGTTCGAGCTGATTTACCAGTTGTACTCGTTCAAGCACAAACATTTTCTTTCGGTCAGCGTGTTGGTCCCACGAGAGGATCCCCGCGTGCCGACGCTCTGTCGCGTGCACCCGGTCGCGGAGTGGCAGGAACGGGAAGTCTACGACCTGTTCGGCGTGTTGTACGAGGATCATCCGGATCTCAGAAGGCTGTTCCTGGAAGACGATTGGATCGGATTTCCGTTGCGCAAGGACTACCAAGACGACTTCATGCTCGATAGGCCAAGATGACCATAGAAGTTTCGTCACTGAAGGAACTCGTGGAGCAGGCCAGCGGCGACGACCGTTCGCCGGATACCCAAGAGTATTTCGTCAACATGGGCCCCCAGCACCCGTCGACCCACGGCGTGTTGCGGCTGGTGCTGAAGTTGGACGGCGAAAGGGTGCTTCGATGTATTCCCGTGCTCGGTTACATCCACCGCAGCATCGAGAAGATCTCCGAGCACATGAACTACATGAATTGTGTCCATTTGACCGACCGGATGGATTACCTGTCGTCGATCATGAACAACTGGGCGGTGTCCAAGGCGGTGGAAGAAGCGGCGGGGATCGAGGTCAATTCACGCATCCAGTACATCCGCACGATCTTCGCCGAGCTGGAACGGATTCAGAGCCATCAATTGTGGTGGGGCGTGTTGGGGATGGATCTGGGGGCGTTCACGCCGTTCCTGTACGGGATCCGCGATCGTGAGGTCCTCAACGACGTGATGGAAGAGACGGTCGGTGCCCGGCTGACGATGAACTATGTGCTGCCCGGCGGGTTGATGGCCGACATCCATCCGAATTTTGTCCACCGCGTCAAGGAATTTATCAAGTACTTTCGTCCCAAGCTGGATGAATACGATGACCTGTTGACCAACAACGTCATCATCCAAGAACGCCTTCGTAACGTCGGTGTCCTGTCGGCGCAGACGGCGGTCCAGTACGGGGCCACCGGGCCGGTGTTGCGCGGGTCGGGCGTCGCGTTCGACCTTCGAAAAGATCACCCCTACGGCGTCTACGACCAGGCGGACTTTGAGGTCCCCGTCGGCACGGTCGGCGACAGTTGGGACCGGTACTGGGTGCGGGTCGAGGAGATGCGCCAGTCGCTGAACATCGTCGAGCAGCTGCTCGACAACATTCCGCCGGGCGATTTTCTGGTCAAGAAACTGAATTCCAAGATCAAGATTCCGGAAGGACGCTACTATAGCCAACTGGAAACGGCACGCGGGATTTTGGGCGTGTTCATCGCGTCGGACAAGAAGGACGAACCGTATCGGATGCACTATCGTTCTCCGAACTTCAATAACCTGTGGTGCCTGGAACCCATGATCAAGGGCGACTACATCGCCTCGTTGATCGGGGCCATGTCGTCTCTGGATCTGGTCATCCCGGACATCGATCGATAAGGAGAATCCCATCGCCGTGGCAGACGCTTTGTTGAATCAGCTTTCGCTGACGCTGTCGGTTCCATCGAGCCAGGCGTTTGCCGCGCCGGCGATGTCGTTGGCCGACCGTGCCAGTCGGGCGCTAGAGTCCGGCGTTTGGGGTGCGGTGATGTACATCGTGATCGGGTTGGTCGCCGTGCTCACCGGCGTCTCGGTGTTGGGGTTGGTGATGAGCTACATCGAACGCAAGGTCGCCGGTCACTTTCAGTGTCGATTGGGGCCGATGCGGGTCGGTCCGCACGGCGTGCTGCAGTCGTTGGCCGATGGCATCAAGTTGTTGTTCAAGGAGGGCATTGAGCCGGGGCAGGGCGACAAGGTGATCTTCATCGGCGCACCGATCTTCAGCATCACGGCGACGATCTTGTTGTTGGCGATCGTTCCGCTGGCACCCGGAATCCAGGTCGTCGACATGAATGTCGGGGTGGTCTACATCGCGGCGGTCAGCGGTTTGGGCGTGATGGGGATTTTGATGGGCGGCTGGAGCAGCAACAACAAGTGGTCGCTGTTGGGGGCGATGCGAGCCGGCGCGCAGATGATTTCCTACGAGGTCTCGCTGACCATTGCGCTGTTGGTGGTGGTCCTGTTTTCGGGCACCTTGAAGGTTTCAGAAATCATTGAAAGCCAACAACAAGGATGGTGGATTTGGAGGGGCCATGGTGTCGCGATCGTCGCGTTTTGCCTGTACGTGATCGCGTCCACCGCGGAACTCAATCGGACGCCCTTCGATTTGCCCGAAGGCGAGAGCGAATTGACCGGCGGCTACCACACCGAGTACAGCGGATTGCGATTCTCGTTTTTCTTTCTCGCCGAATTCGCCAACCTGTTCGTTTTCTCGGCGCTGGCGGTGACCTTTTTCTTTGGCGGTTGGTTGCCGTTCCATGTCGGCAACTACGAAGGATTCAACGCCGTGATGGATCTGTTGCCTCCGGTGATCTCGCCGATGTTCTGGTTCGGCAGCAAATGCGCGTTGCTGATTTTTGTCTTGATGTGGTTTCGCTGGACCTTTCCGCGACTTCGAATGGATCAATTGATGCGTTTGGAGTGGAAGGTGCTGTTGCCGATCGGCTTTGTCAATCTGATCTTGGCGGCAACGGTGGTGCTGACCGGACTGTATTTTTTCCCCTCCGCGACATGAATGACGTATAGCCATGGCGACGACGACACCGGTCCCGACGGAAACCGAATGCCCACCGATGGATTTCGGCGATTTGAAATCAGAGTGTGTCGCACCGCGCCCGTCGATCATGGGGCAGAAACGCAGTCTGCGCTCGATTTTGTGGCTGTCGTTCAAAGGCATCTTGCGGGGCTTGCTGACCACGCTCAGCTATTTCCGTCGACCGTCAACGGTGGTCACGCAACAGTACCCCGAGAACCGAGAGACACTGGAAATGTTCGAGCGGTATCGTGGTCGACTGTCGTTGATCCACAACGAGGAAGGCGAGCACGGTTGCACCGCGTGCCAGATCTGTGAACGGCTTTGCCCGAACGCGTCGATCATCATCACCAAGGACAAGAAGAACGAGGCGACCGGCAAGCCGGCGCTGGATCAATTCATCTGGCGACAGGACACGTGCACGTTCTGCAACATTTGTGTTCTCGTTTGTCCGTTCGACACGCTGGAAATGACCGGCGACTTTGAGTCATCGGTGTACGATCGGCGTCTGCTGGTGTTCAACTTGAACGAATACGCCGGCCCGACCGCCGGTCAGCTTGATAAGCTTGACGACGAAGAACTGGCCAAGGAGCAGATGAAGCCGATGAAAAAGTATCAGGGGCCGATTCCGATGTGCGGCGGCGAAATGGACGGAATTCCCAAGTTGGACGTAGAGAAATCAACTGATGTATGACGGGACAGTCGCGACCCTTTTCTTTTACCTCTTTGCGGCATCGTCGATTGCGTTGGCGCTGGGTGTGGTGCTCGGGCGGCGCCTGCTGCGATCGGCGGTTTGCCTGATCGGTGTGCTGGGATCGAGCGCCGGGTTGATCCTGGTGTTGGGGTTTGAGTTTATCGCCGGGATTCAAGTGCTGGTCTTTATCGGCGGCATCGTCGTGCTGCTGTTGTTTGCGATCATGATGACCAGCGAAGGGCATACGTTTGAACAACGACCGAGCGCCGCCCGACGGGTGGTGGGCGGAATCGCGGCGACGGCTTTTTTTGCGGTCACGCTGTCGGTCTATTGGAACACGGACTTTCCGCTTGTTTCGAAGGAGGGGCTGGCCGTGTCCCATGAAGATGTCCACGCCATCGGTCGCAAGTTATTGAGCAATGAACGCGACGGATACATCGTGCCGTTTGAAGTGATCTCGTTGCTGCTGTTGGCCGCACTGATCGGCGGCATCGTGATCGCTCGTAAACATGATCCGGAAGACATCTAACTGCGATTGCCGCCCGAAACACTCCGTCGTCGGACTTTCAACATGATTCCCACACCAACGATCACGCATTGGCTGACGCTTTCGGCGCTGCTGTTTTCGATCGGTCTGTATGGCATTTTCACGCGGCGGAATGCCGTCGGTGTGTTGCTGTCGATCGAATTGACGTTGAATTCGGCGATCCTGAACATCCTGATTTTTAATCGATTTGTCGCTTCGGACGATGTCGATGGTCAGGTGTTGGTGTTGTTCATCATTGCCGCCGCGGCGGCCGAGGCGGTGGTCGCGTTAGCGATCTTTGTGTCGTTCTACCGACACCGGCATACGTTGGACGTGACGCAGGCTAACCACATCTATGATCAGGGGAACCGTACGTCGTGACCGGATTTCTATTCGAAAACGCGTGGATGATCCCGGCCTTGCCGTTGATTTCCATCCTGTTGATCGGTTTGTTTGCCACCGGTTCAAACGCTCGTGCCGCCGGGATCATCGGATCGGTCGCGATCGGCACGGCGTTCCTGTTGACGTGCGGGCTGGGGCTCTCGTACCTGAGTTCGGCCGAATCGGGCGCAACGGCGGTGACGTGGAGCATCGAGTGGCTGCGGTACCAGGATCATTTGGTCGTCTCAATGGGGACGCTGATCGATCCGATCTCGCTGTTGTTGCTGTTCGTCGTGACGAGCGTCAGCTTGCTGGTCCACGTTTATTCGATCGGTTACATGGCGGGCGACGAAGGTTATTCGCGGTACTTCGTGTTCCTCAGTCTGTTCACGTTCAGCATGTTGGGTTTGGTGCTGGCGCCGAATCTGTTGCAGATGTATGTGTTCTGGGAACTGGTCGGTGTGAGTTCCTTTTTGCTGATCGGGTTTTATTACACGTTGCCCGAAGCGATCGCGGCGTCGAAGAAGGCGTTTATCGTCACCCGGTTTGCGGATCTGTTTTTTCTGGCCGGAATTTTGGTGCTCGGTTTTTTCGTCCATCAGTTGGTCGTCGATCCGGCATGGGGCGGCGTCACGGGGACCGCGGGCCAATCGACTGCCGCGACGCAGGCGTTGGATTTCGCGACGATCAATTCGCAGCCGGTGTTGGCAAATCTAAAGGATCAGGAGGGCGTTTTCGGGCTGGATCTGTTGACCGTCGCGATGTTGTTGGTGTTTATCGGTGCGGCGGGGAAAAGCGCGATGTTTCCGCTGCATGTTTGGTTGCCCGATGCGATGGCGGGACCGACGCCCGTTTCGGCGCTGATTCATGCGGCGACGATGGTGGTCGCCGGCGTCTATCTGGTGGCCAGGCTGTTTCCCGGATTTGCGGCTTCGGGCGATGCGTTGGACGTCGTCGCCGCCGTCGGTTGCTTCACGTGCCTGTTTGCCGCTTTGATCGCGTGCACGCAGACGGATATCAAACGGGTGCTCGCGTTTTCGACCCTCAGCCAGATCGGGTACATGATGCTGGCGTTGGGCGTCGCGTCGGCGGAGCACCCGGCCGGGCTGGGTGCCGCGATGTTTCACTTGTTCACGCACGCGTTCTTCAAGGCGCTGTTGTTTTTGGGTGCCGGTTCGGTGATCCACGCAGTCCACAGCAATGATGTGGCGGACATGGGCGGGCTGCGAAAGAAGATGCCGTTGACCCATGCGACGTTCTTGATTGCCACGATCGCGATCGCCGGCGTGCCGCCGCTGGCCGGGTTCTTTTCCAAGGACGAGATCTTGGGTGCCGCGTTGGATGGGGAGCACCATCTGGTTTTTGGAGTCGGGCTGTTCGTGGCTGCGTTGACCGCGTTTTACATGTTTCGTCTGTACATTTTGACGTTCCTGGGGGGGCACCAATCCGACGGCGCGGCGAAGGCCCATGAATCCCCGCCGGTCATGACGATTCCGCTGGTGGTGCTCGGTGTGATGTCGGTTTGCGGCGGCTGGATTGCCGTTTCGCAGTTCGTGTTGCCCGGTGTGGAGCTCCACGCCCATCTGTTGGTGATGGGGTTATCGGTGGCGGCCGCGGTGGTCGGGATCGGGGCCGCATTCTGGCTGTACGGCGGACAGACGAATCGGGCAAAGAGGATGGCTGAGTCGATGGGGGGCATTTATCGGCTGGTGCAAAACAAGTTCTACATCGATGAAGTCTATCTGTTTTTGACGAAGTTGATTTTTCGATTCATCGCGGCGCCGGCGGCTTGGTTCGATCGCCATGTGGTCGATGCCGCGATGAATTTTTCGGCGACGGTGGTGCGCTGGTGCGGTGCTCGGTTGAATGTTCTGCAGACCGGGCAAGTTCAGACCTACGGGATTTGGATGATCAACGGGACGATTTTGGTCGTGTTGTTTTTGTGGCTCGTTCAACGGTAGCGCTGTTGAGCAAGGAAGAAGGCTCGGATGAGTTGGTTAAGTCTGCTGATCTTGATTCCGTTTGCGACGGCATTGGCCGTCGTGGCGACGCCCGATACCAAATGGTATGCGCGGCGATGGATCGCGCTGTTTGGAACGGGCGTGGTCCTTGCGCTGTCGCTGGTGATGAGCGTGAGCTACATGCAGGCGGTGCTGGATCGCGGCGGCGATCCATCGGTGTTGACGATTTCCCAGCTGGAATTCGAGCAATCGATTCCCTGGTTCAAGAGCATGGGGATCGAGTACCACGTCGGCGTGGACGGGATCGCGATGGCGATGATCGTGTTGACAGCGATCATTATTTTCACCGGGGTGCTGGCGAGCTGGGAGGTCAAGGATCGGTCACGTGAGTTTTACGCGTTTCTGTTGGTGTTGGTCACGGGCGTCTTTGGCGTGTTCATCAGCGTCGATCTGTTCCTGTTCTTTCTGTTTTACGAAGTCGCCGTGTTGCCGATGTATCTGTTGATCGGCGTGTGGGGGACGGGGCGGAAAGAGTATTCCGCGATGAAGTTGACGTTGATGCTGATGGTCGGTTCGGCGTTGGTTTTGGTAGGCATGCTGGCGTTGTACCACGCGGCCGGATCGCAGACGTTTGATTTGAACAAGTTGGCGATGGTGGATTATCCGCGTGACTTGCAGCGGTGGGTGTTTCCATGTGTGTTTGTGGGGTTCGGCGTGTTGGGCGCCCTGTTCCCGTTTCACACCTGGTCGCCAGACGGTCACGCATCGGCGCCGACCGCCGTTTCGATGTTACACGCCGGCGTGCTGATGAAGTTGGGCGGTTACGGCGTGTTGCGAGTCGCCGTGTACCTGATGCCCGAGGGTGCGAAACAGTGGGCGCTCTTCTTTCTGGTGCTGACGACGATCAACATTGTGTATGGGGCGTACGCGGCGATCCGGCAAACCGATTTGAAGTATTTCACGGCCTATTCGTCGGTCAGCCATTGCGGCTTCGTCTTGTTCGGTCTGTGTTCGTTGAATCTGATGGGATTCAAGGGCGCCGTGATTCAGATGTTTAGCCACGGCATCATGACGGGGTTGTTTTTCGGGCTGATCGGAATGGTCTATGGCCGTTCCAAGACGCGTGATTTGACGAAGATGGGAGGGCTTTCCAAACGAATCCCCTGGTTGGCGACCAGTTTTTACATCGCCGGGTTGGCCTCGCTGGGGCTGCCGGGGTTGTCCGGTTTTGTCGCCGAGTCGACCGTTTTCCTGGGAGGGTTTTTTGGCAACCGTTGGGTCGATGCGACAACGATGCGGGTCTGCACGTTGCTCGCCACGTCTTCGATTGTCGTCACGGCCGTTTATGTGTTGCGCGGACTGAGCCGTGTGTTTCAAGGACCGTTGACGAAGCCAGAGTTTAAGCAGTTGAGGGACGCCACGATCCCCGAAAAACTGTGCACCGGAATTCTGGTCGCGACGTTAGCTGTCGTTGGGATGTACCCGCCCGTGCTGATCGATCTGATTGAGCATGCGATCCTTCCGATCGCGAATCGTTTTTAGTGCTTGGTGGACTTTTTAACTTAGCGTCCCGCGGAAAAGGGGTCAGGCACCAAAAATGCGAAGCACCCTTTGGGCCATTTGGTTTTTGGTGCCTGACCCCTTTTCCGCTCATAACCCCAATTGATCCCATGTATATCCAACCGGAAATCATTGTCGTCGTCACAGCGTTCGCGGTGCTCGGCATGGAAATGTTTCTACCGCTGCGGCATCGAGTCCTGCAAACCCCGGTGAGCTTGTTGGGGTTGGCCACGGCGCTGGCCGCTGTGGTTTATCTGATGATTCAAGGCGAAGGCAAATTCCTGGACGGCCAGTTTCTCTTTGACGGTGTGGCCGGATGGTTCAAGGTCTCGTTCTTGTTGGCGGGGTTGTTGACGGTGTTGCTATCGGCCGACCTGCTCAACGGTCGATTCAAGGTCATGGAGGGGCAAGACCGTGTGCTGATCCACCGGGGCGAATTCTACACGGTGGTGTTGTTCAACCTCGTCGGATCGATGTTTCTGATTTCGGCGACGAATCTGATCAATCTGTATGTCTGTTTGGAACTGGCGACGATTCCGCTGTTCGCGTTGGTGGCCTGGCGACGCAGCGATCCGCTGTCGTGCGAAGCGGGATTGAAGTACATCATTTTGGGTGCGACGTCGTCGGCCGTGGTGCTGTTCGGACTCGGTCTGCTATACGGGCTTTCCGGGTCGGTTGACCTGCTGACCATGGGTGACAACCTGAGTTTTGGGCCGGCAACGAAGTTGGCGATTGCGATGGTGGTGGTCGGGGTCGGATTCAAGCTGACGCTGGTGCCGTTTCACATGTGGGCGGCCGATGTGTATCGCGGCGCGCCGCTTCCGGTCGCGGCGTACTTGTCGGTGGCATCCAAGGCGGCCGGCCTGGCATTCATGTTCCAGTTGTTTTACCGCGTGTTGGGGAATGTTCTGTTAGACGTCTCGATGGCACTCGCGGTGTTGGCGGCTGTGACGATGACGTTGGGGAATCTGGTCGCCGTGGTGCAGTCCAACGTCAAACGTTTTATGGCGTTCAGTGCGATTTCCCAGGCCGGTTATCTGATCATGGGGTTCCTGGCCCGCAGCGGCGCCCCGAGCATGGTGTATTACATGTTGGTCTACGTGGTCACCAACATGGTCGTGTTTGGTGTGTTGGTGTTTTATTTGAACGAAACCGGCCGCGAGGAAATCGAGGACTATCGCGGGCTGGCGCGAACGAATCCCTGGATCGCGTTGGTGATGATGCTGGGGCTGTTCAGCTTGGCCGGGATCCCGCCGCTGTCGGGGTTTGTCGGCAAGTTCTTTTTATTCAGCGTGGCATCCAAGGCGGGGTTCCATTGGTTGGTCGCCGTGGCCGCGGTCAATTCGACCGTTTCGCTGTACTATTACTTGCGGATCGTGCGGCAGATGTACATCGAACCGGGGTTTGATGACGATCCACCGATTCGTGCGTCGGCGTCGATCGTCACGGCGCTCGCCATTTCCACCGTGCTGATGGTGGTGCTGGGGATCGTTCCGTTTTTCTACGAAACGATCTACGAGCAGACGCACCAGTGGATTGCCGTGGCGGAAATCAGGTAAGGGCTGTCGGAATGATGGGGTCCGCGTCGCGTGCGGTAGGGGACGTCGATTCTTTTGCTGCAGTTTTTGGCAACCGATTGAGTCTCTCTCCCAGAGGGGGTTCTTCGCGGATTTTAGTGGGTGCTCTCGAATACTCGGGGAAGGTTTTTTGAGGGATGACAGCGATGTCCGATGGTTCCGTTCGGTAGGATGGCGAAGCCACGTGAAGCGGAGGCGGGCTCTGCTCTCAAGGAACTTCCTACCCAGCTAGTTCATTGGGGACCACTCGCAGGTTGAGTGCAGCTGCCCGTTTCGCCAGGTTTTCCATTGCTCGCTTCTTGTATTGCTGTTCGTAATAGTCGTTGCCGACATCGACATATTCCCTCCCGTACTTCAGCATCCCATAAACTATTTTCGCGAGCTTGTGGGCCGTCGCCGTGATCGCTTTGGGTGAACCAAGACGGGAACGGATCCTGCGAAAGAACGCTCCTAAGGCGCAGTTTGATCGTGCCAGGGACGCGGCGGCTGTTCGAAGTGCGGCGGCGGCTCGGTTCGCACTTGTACGTGTTTTACCACTGAGCAATTTCCCACCTGTCTTCTTACTGCCCGGACATAGGCAAAGCCAAGAAGTGAAATGCTTCTCTGTTGCCCACCTACTCATGTCGGTACCGATTTCAGAAATCAGTGTGATTGCGGATTGACCGCTAATCCCATCAATGGTCGTCATGTCGACGCCCAGCACCCGGTAGAGCTGATTGCGCATATCGAACCGGGGGCTATTGCTTCCAGCTTTAGGAGCCTTCAGCTTCGGCAGAATCTCACCGTCACTTCGGTCGGAAAATGTACCCAAATGTTCTTCAAGCTTGGAATCGACTTCCGACAGTTTGGAACCGTAAAAACGGTACAGTTCCAGAGCCTGTTTTAACGCAAATACATGTTCTTCACGCCAATTGCCTTCCAGAGCTTTCGCGATCGTCGACTCGTCATTTTTGCACCTTGGATCGCGAAGTTTTGCGAGTAGGTGAGGGTCTCGACTGCCCGCAACAATGGCATCCAAAATGGCAAGGCCAGTGGTGCCGGTGATGTCCGAAATGACGTGATGGAGCTGGACATTCATTTCCATCATCGCCTTCTGCATCCGTTGGATATGCTCGCTCGCGTTGGCGACGAGCATGGCTCGTTGCCGCATGTAAGAACGCAGAACACAAATTGCCGAACTCTTCCAACCAATCTGCGAGCGACGCCAGATCGGATGTAAAGGTGCCGAAGCAGCGAACGTGTGATGAGTCGCGATCGGAGGGCACGGCAACATAGTGCTGGGTCGAACCAATATCGATGCCGGCAGCGTTCAAGTTGATTGTGTCAAGTGATTGTGGAACGGGTGCGTTGTCAATCGGAAACCCACCACGTGATCGACGCTTAGGTTTCCCAGAGGATTTCTTCTTGGCCATGGCGGAACTCCGAAAGGTGACTTCAACGGAAAAACGCGGCAGGCGCGGGAGTAGGGCTCTGTTATTCTCTCAAACGGGGTCAACGCCGTGAGGCGAGCCACCAATGTCATTTTCAAGCAAACTCCCGGGACCAGGCTGAGAAGCGGGCACGAAGCACCACGTAGAGAACGGCCTCCACGACCCGCCGCGTATCCGACATGATAATCCTCACACCCAGTTCCTCGGAATCATTTGGTCACTTGTGGCCTGCGGCGGCTGAGGAGCAACCCGCCAAGGAATCACCGGGTCTGCGATGCGCCGAAGGTGCTTCGAGCGCTCCGCCGGCCCCCGTGTCGGCGGAGGGTCGTTTGAACCGAGCGTTTGTCCTCGCTCTCCCCATTCGGACATCGCAGCAATGCCTCGAAAAACCTGGGTCCTGAGCGATTAGCCACTAAAATCCACGAAGAACCCCCTCTGGGAGAGACGGCGTTTGCGCAGCAAGCAAACGCCAGAGAGGGCCGGCGGCTTGCGAAAGTCTTAGCGTTTTCCGCTACGATCAAATCCGTCACCTATACGATTGACGTCCCTCAGGGAGGGTCGGACGCGATAGACGAGCGGCCGGGGAGAGTTCGTTGTGGCTCGACATCACTCCGTCACAAACAATCGACCCTCCCCTCGCTGCGCTCGACCCTCCCTGCCAGGGAGGGTGACATCGAAACGCGGGCTTCGCTGACGCGTCGCGGCTCGCTTGAACTGCAAGCCGCATCGCAGGGAAAGTCCGTCAGGGTGCTGTGATCCGTTTAGAACTTGGTTCCGTTGAGAACGGATCCGTTCTTGATGACGATCGAGATTCCATCGCGGACTTGCAGGGGCTCGTCCTCGCCGAGTGTATCGACGTTTTCGGCATTGGTGATGGAGACGTCGGTTCCGACGCGCGAGTTCTTGTCCAGGATCGCGCCGCTGATGACACTGTTGTCGCCGATACCGACCGGGATTTGGCCCGGGGGCAAGGTTTTGGGGTCTTCGATGTAATCGGCTCCCATGACGACGCTGTTTTTGATCGTGACGTTGTCGCCGATGGTGGTGCGGAGTCCGATCACACTGTGCTCGATGGTGACGTTGTGTCCGATGTGGCAACCGTCGGCGATCAGGCTGCCGCGGATGGTGACGTTGTCACCGACGACCGTGGGCGGCAGAAAACGCGGCCGGCTGTAGATCGGGGCGGTGACGCTGCCGAGTTGGAACGGCGGAGACTTGCTGGCCAGTGAAAGGTTGGCTTCGTAGAACGCGCGGATGGTTCCGATGTCTTCCCAGTAGCCGTCAAACAGGTGCACTTGGACTTTGCGGTTGTCGATCGCTGCGGGGAAGACTTCTTTGCCAAAGTCCGAGTGGTCGTTGCCGTGAAGTAGGTCCACCATGACATCTTTTTTGAAGATATACAGGCCCATGCTGGCCAGGCAATCGCGTCCTTTGCTCGGGATGCCACGGGCGTCGATCCAAGCCGGATCCATGCGAACCTTCGCCAGTTCTTCTTCGGTTTGGGGTTTCTCGACGAACCCGGTCACACGGCCGTCGTCGTCGAGCTGCATGATTCCCAGTGCGGCGGCGTCTTTGCGGTCGACCGGGATTCCGGCGATGGTCGCATCGGCTCCGGATTCGATGTGCGACTTCATCATGTCGCGAAAATCCATCCGATACAGTTGGTCGCCGGACAGGATCAGGATGTGTTCGATCTCGGGCTGGTCGATGTAGCGCAGATTTTTGCGGACGGCGTCGGCGGTTCCCTGGTACCAGTCGGTCCCGGCATCGACCGTTTGCTGTGCGGCGAGCAACTCGACAAAACCGCCGGTGAATTGATCGAAGCGATAGGTTTGGCGGAGGTGGCGGTGCAGGCTGACCGAAAGGAATTGCGTCAACACGAAAACACGACGCAATCCGCTGTTGATGCAGTTCGAAATCGGGATGTCAATCAGCCGGTACTTACCCGCCAGCGGGACCGCGGGTTTGGCACGAATCTTGGTCAGCGGGAACAGTCGCGTTCCGCGACCGCCGCCGAGAATCAGTGCGATTGTATTTTTGGAAAGGTCCATCGGGTAGTCGGAGTGAGAAGTCATGACGATTGGGGAATAGGAAGGGGGATGGGGTTCGACTGCAGATCAATGTTCCACCGTTCTAACGCACGCGACGGACGCGGGAAAGGTTCCAGCGGCTACCAATATTTTTCGAAATGAATCCTGCCGGGACCTTCGCCGTGGATTTCGTGTCGAAAACCCGCCGCTTCGAGCAACGGCAACATGCCCGGCTTTTCCGGTGCGGGGGCTCCCGGCGGAACGTAACCGATCATGTCCGGGTTGCCACACAAAAAGACGTGGGTGTTGGTTGGCGAAATGGGGTCGTCGGCGGCTTCGGCGAGCTGACCGCTGGTGAAAAAATCTTGGATGTATTGCTTGCCGACATAGCCGGGCAAACTGGGATCCAGGTTGATGTCTTCGCGCGTGGTGCAGGGCAGGTAGCGATAATTCGGGAATTGTTCCATCAGCGAGCGGTGTTGTGGGTGATACGCCAAGTCGCGCAGGTAGCGGACACAGCACGCATTGATGATGCGGCCGCGGTGTCCGGCATCCAGCAGCGTCGCGGTCATGGCGTTGTGCGGGGCCTCTCCCGTTCCGGTCGACAGCATCAACACGGTGGCATCGGGCTGAATCTCACCGAGTGTGTACGTGCCGACGATCTTTTTTCCGATCGCGATCCGGTCCCCCTTGCCCAGGCAGAAAAGTCGCGGCGTGAGTGCCGGGGGGGCCTTGTCGGGGCGGTCCGCCGCCCGGACCAGGACGACGTAAAATTCCATGTAGTCGACCGAATGGTTCGGTGCCAGTTGTGCTTCGTCGTCGAGCAGCGGGCAGGAGATGGAATAGGCGCGCTTGACGACACGGGTGAGTTTTTTTTCCGGCAGGTTTTCGTCTTGCGTGCCTTCCAGACGCGGTTCCCAGTTGCCCAGCCCGAGCGTGACGTATTGCCCGGCTTGAAAACGCGGGACGCCGTCATCGGGGCGGATCCGAAACCGAGCGAGATTTTCGTGGCAATCGATTCGATCGACGATGGTGGCGTTGTAATGCCGCGTTCGCAGAGTGTCGAAGTCCGTTTCTGATGGGTTTCCCGAGTCCGGCACGTGTTTCTCCGGGGGTACGATGCAGGGGCTGCAAATTCGCAAACCCTGAAAAAATGCGGCAGTATTCAAACCGCTCTCGCAATATACTGAACTCTTGGGCGGTGCGTCGCCCATCGTCCAGCGTTCTTGTTTCGCCTCCCCAAAGTCGTGAGACTTTTCAAAATGCCACTCTGCATCGATTTTCGCCGCCACGCCAAAGTTGCGCTCCGACGCGTGATCGTTGGGCCCGGAATCGCAGCCCTTTTCACCATCACCGGCGGATTGCTCGGCTCCACCAGTCCCGGCATGGCAGCCGAGCGTTGGACCAGCTTGGACGGTTCCAGCACGGTCGAGGCGGAATTCATCGGATTGTGGGGCAACAACGTCGTCTTGGAATTGCCCGGCCCGCGGCGTGTTTCCGTCAGCGTCGACAACCTGATCGCCAATAGCCGCATCCAGGCGCGTCGAATGGGTGAAGAGCAGAGCCGCCGTCGGGCGGAGTTGCGCCAACAAATTCTGGCCGACGCCAAAGAGGCTGCCGCGCCGGCGCCGACGCCTTTGCCCGTCCCCCCGACCCCGCCGCCCTACCAGCGACTCAATTCCTCCGGCGGCCTACTCGCCCAACTCGAGTGGCTGGACCAACAGAATAAAAACGGCCATGGGCTGATCGCCGCGTTCGACTCCCTGCCGCTGAATTATCAAAACGACGTGGAGCGGTTGATGCGCGCCAGCGTGGCCAAGCTGGACATGCAGGGCATGCGTCAAATCCTCGGTTCGGTTCACTCGGTCGGTGATTTGGTGGTCACCCGCCAACGCTGGTTCTTCTCTCACCCGCGACTGCAGGCGATCGATGCCGATGCGCGGGACACGCTGAAATCGGTGTTGTTGTCGATCGGCGGGCTGATCCGTGACGGCCTGGATCCCGACGAATTGAAGCTCGACGAACTCGCCACCACGCCCCTGCGGACCTGGCTGATCGGCTTGGATACGCGGCTGGCGCCGCACATCGCCGCGATGAACGAGCAGATGCAGACGTTGGGGATCGAGCCGTCCTCGTATGAGGTCAAAGAGGAGAAGGACGGGAAAGCAACGGTGGAGATCACCAACGGTGAGCTCAAGCAGACGGTGAACTTCATCACCGTCGATGGGATGTGGCTGCCCGCCGATTCCGAAGCCGAGAAATGGGCCGAAGCGATGAAGAAGTGGGAAGACGCGTTGGCGGGGACCGCCGACGGATCGCTGCTGGCCGGCGGGGCGGCGCAGATGGTGCCGATGTTCCTGGACCCGATCCTGCAACCGGCCCTGGCGGCCGAGTCGGCGCGAGAGTTCCATTCGGCGATGGATGGCTGGTTCGCCATGGCCGCTCCCCTGGTCGCTCAGATGCAATCCTTCGGCGTCGGAAATCGTCGCGGGATGAACCCCTATGGAGGCGGCTACAACGATTACGACATGGAAATGGACATGGAAATGGACATGGACATGGACATGGACATGGAGATGGAAATGGACATGGAGATGGAAATGGACATGGAAATGGAGATGGACATGGACATGGAGATGGACATGCCGGGCGAAGGTTTTTAAGTCATCGATGACGGAACAAGACGTTGATGGAAGATAAGTCTCAGCCGCCGTCGCCCTCGATTTCTAAACGGATTGCGGTGGTCGGCGGTGGCCTCTCCGGACTCGCGACCGCGTTCTATTTGAAGCGGTTCTCGCCCGACGCGAGCATCAAACTTTACGAGTCGTCGTCGCGACTCGGCGGGGTGATCGACACCGAGCGGATCGAAACGGCCGAGCACGGCTGCTTCGTCATCGATCACGGGGCCGACATGTTTGCCACCGAACCGCCGGCCGCCATCGAGCTGTGTCGCGATCTGGGAGTGGAGGACCAGTTGATCGTTCCCGACACCACGCGTGCCGGCGCGATGATTGTGCACCGCGGCAAACTGGTGCCGATCCCCGATGGATTTGTTTTGATGCGGGCGACGAAGCTTTGGCAAATGGTCACCACGCCACTGTTGTCGGTCCCCGGCAAGCTGCGTTTTTTGGCCGAACGGTTCGTCAACCGTCAGCCGCACGCGAACGAGGCGACGGACGACATCAGTGTCGCGGAATTCGTCCGCCACCGGATGGGCGAGGAGGTACTCGACCGGCTGGTCGGGCCGCTGGTCGCTGGGATCTACACCGCCGACATCGAAAAATTGAGCATGAATGCGACGATGGCGCCGATGGTCGCGATGGTCCAACAACACGGTTCACTGGCCCAGGCGACGCTCGCCCGGCGGCGTGAAAACCAGGACCGGACCGAACGGAACAGCGCCGGTGCGCGGTACGAAAAATTCCGTGGCTTTCCCGACGGAATGAAGCAGTTGATCGACACACTTGCGGTGGCGATTGGGGAGGAGTCGATACAGACCGATGCGCCGATCAACGCCTTGCACTTGAGCGACGATCAGGAGCGTCCCTGGGAGATTCATTCCGATCAGGGCGCGGATTCCTTTGACGAAGTCGTGTTGGCCACGCCCGCTGCTGTCTCGGCGCGGTTGCTGAGCACGGTGACCGGGCAAGCCGTTCAGACGGCCTGCGAGACCGCCGCCGAGGCGCTGTCAACGATCGAGTCGGCATCGACCGCGATCGTCGTCCTGTGCGTGCCGACGTCCCAGATCGCTCGACTGCCCAACCAGTTCGGTTTCGTGGTGCCCAAAATCGAAAACCGAAACATCTTGGCGGTCAGCTTTGCCAGCCACAAGTATCCGATCCGTTGCCCCGACGATCACACGATCATTCGCGTGTTTGTCGGCGGCGCGCTGCAGTCGGAGTTGTTGGAGCAATCCGACGACGAGATGGTGGAAATGGTTCGCGGTGAGCTGGCCGAGTTGATCGGCATGACGGGAAAGGAAACGCTCGCCCGCGTCGTGCGTTGGAACAACGCGATGCCCCAGTATCATGTCGGCCATCTCAAACGTGTGGAATCAATCGGGCGGGCCGTCGACCAGATCCCGCACCTGCACCTGGTCAGCAACGCGCTGCGGGGTGTCGGGATCGCCCCGGTGATCGCGGCGGGGAAAGCGATGGCGAGAAAAATCAGTGGGGCCGAGTGACAGTGGGTTATTTGCAGGACACGATCGAATTGTGGGCGACCGAGTTCGGGCGAACGCTCAACATCGCCGTGGATGTTAGCGGCAGGGCGCCAGCCCAATACCACTAAATCGAGAAGCCCCTCACCCCAAAATGGCTCCCCTCTCCCCAAAACAGATCGCGCGAAAGACATTTTGTTCGCAGAGAGACGTTGACCGCGATCTGTTTTGGGGAGAGGGGCTGGGGGTGAGGGGCTCAGCATTGAGACGCATCACATCGATTGACGTGCTAATTCACCGATCATTTTGAGGGGTGATTCAGTTTCCCTTCTGGTTGTTAGCGGCAGGGCGCGAGCCCTCCGGTCTCACCTTCACCGGACGGCTCGCGGGCTGTCGTTTTTGTGAGCCGCGACGCGTAAGCGGCCGGGCACTGCGACGCTGCCCGAGGCCTTACGGCCAGCGGCTCACCATTGACTCAGCAGATCCCGACTCAATCGACAGCCCGCTCGCGCCGTTCCGCTAACTTCGTCATTGCCAAGGGAGCTGGCACTGGGCATTGCCCCGGGAAATCCTACTCGGAACTCTGTTCGATAAATCGCTCGATCTTGCGTTCCAGGACTGGCAAGGGGATCGATCCGGAACGGAGGACTTCATCGTGGAACTTGCGGACGTCGAACGCATTGCCGAGCTGCTTTTCGGCACGTTCTCGTAGCTCCGTGATGAACAGTTCGCCGACCTTATAGCCCAACGCTTGTCCCGGCCAGCCGATGTAGCGATCGACTTCGGCAACGATGTTGTGCTCCGACAGCGCCGTGTTTTCTTGCATGTACGCGATCGCCTGCTGCCGCGTCCAGCCTTTGGCGTGGATGCCGGTGTCGACGACCAATCGACTCGCCCGCCAGGCTTCCATGCTCAGCCGGCCGAATTCCTGATAGGGGTCTTTATAGAATCCGAGTTCACTGCCCAGCTTTTCGCTGTAAAGCGCCCAGCCTTCGATAAACGCGGTGAAATTGCTCTGCTTGCGGATCGGATGCAGCCCCTCCAGTTCCGCTTGAAGGGCCAGTTGCAGATGGTGACCGGGGACCGCTTCGTGAAACGAAAGGGCCTCGAGTTGATACAGCGGGCGCGCCGACAGGTTGTACGTGTTGACGTAATAAAATCCGCCACGGGTTCCGTCGGTCGCGGGCGGCCAATAGTACGCCGACGTCGTCTGTGGCGCGACATAGTCGGGGACTTCGCGAATCCCGTAGGGTGTGCGGGGAAGCTTGCCGAACAGATTGGGAAGGCGTCCGTCGGCTTGTTTTAAAATGTAAGCGACTTCCTTGAGCAGTTCTTCTTTCGTCTTGGGATAGAACTTGGGATCGGTGCGGAGATGTTTTAGAAACGCTTGCAGGTCACCGTCGAATTTGACCCGGTCCTTGACCGCTTCCATCTGCGATCGGATCCGGGCGTTTTCACGGGTCCCGGTTTGATGCAACTCGTCGGGTGTCATTTCCAACGTCGTGAACTTGCGAATCTGGGCCTGGTAGAGCGCTTGGCCGCCGGGCAGCGAACGAGCGGCGATGCTTCCTCGACACGCCGGGACGTAGGTGGTCTTCAGGAAATCCGCAAAGTCACGGTAGGCGGGGATGACACTGTGCCGGATCGCATCGAGCACTTTGGGACGCAGCTCGTCCCAATCTTGCTCGGAGAGCTTGGCGATGGATTCTTCGGCCAGGTTGGTCAGGAACAATGATTCTTCGGGGGTGTCCACCACATGGGCTTGGGCCTGCCGGACGCTGTCGCGCATGATGATGGCCGGTTGGGTCAAACCGGCATCGATGCCTTGACGCAACAGCGCGATTTGTTCGGCAACGTAGCGTGGGAACTGGTTCAGTCGTGCGATGTAGTTTTCGATGTCTTGCCGCGAATCGGGATTCATTTGTCGCGGCAACTCGGGCAAACCGATGTGGAAACCTTCGCGGTTGTTGATCGGCATCAAGTGCAGTCCCAACCGGTAATCCGTTTGTTCGGTTTCCAGTTTGCGACGCAACAAGTCCACGTC
This sequence comes from Stieleria neptunia, assembly GCF_007754155.1. Classification (NCBI taxonomy): domain Bacteria; kingdom Pseudomonadati; phylum Planctomycetota; class Planctomycetia; order Pirellulales; family Pirellulaceae; genus Stieleria; species Stieleria neptunia. Next base: position 3,075,289 of record NZ_CP037423.1, read on the forward strand.
GACTTGGTCTTCGGCGTCGAGCGACGAGAGGTCGATGGCGTCGAGGGTCTGGAGGAACCCGGCCCGTGCCAGTTGACGGCGTTGAAAGTCGGCGGGCGTGTTGCTGGCCAGTCGGTCTTGCCCGCGCGGGTCGCCGACGTCGGTGGCCAGCAGCGGGTATTCGTCGAGTTCAAATTCCCAGACCTGATCCATCAACGCGCGAAGCGTCTCATTTGACGGACGCGAAACCGCGTCGTCGGCTTGCGCGTGAAGGGATGGCGCATCAACTGCCAGCAGCACTGCGGCGGTGAGGGCGATGACTAAGTACTTCATCAGTTTGCTTGTTGGACGCGAAACTTGCCGGGCGAGACACCGAAGGTGCGGCGGAATTGTCGTGTGAAGGCGCTTTGGTCGGAATAACCGACGGTCAGCGCGATGGCAACAATCGAGTCTTCCGTCTGCCGTAGCTTGGTCGCTGCGGCGCTCATTCGCAACTGCAAGATCAGCTGAGACGGTGGGATTCCGTAGACCTGACGGCATCGTCGATCGAGCTGGTAGGCCGACATGTTCTCCCGGTCGGCCAGCTCCGAGGTCCGCAACGGTGTGCCCAAATTGCCCCTGATTTGTTCCACGATTCGCGCCAGCCGACTCAGGTCACTCGCGTCTTCGCCGGGTGACTGGAGGTCGCGTGAGATCCCGACCAATCCGACAACGGTTCCATCGATTCCCTTGAGCGCCAATTTGGTGGTCAGGCACCAGCCCGTGTTGCCCGACGGATAGGCGTGACGTTCCAGTTCGTCCACCAACGGTTGTTCCGTTTCGACGACGGACAGGTCTTGAGCCAAGAAGCGGTTGCCGATCGGATCGCGAAAAATTTCTTCGGACGTTTTTCCGATCAGGTCGCTTTTTTGTTTCGCACCACTGCGTTGAACCAGCGTTTCGTTGACGACCACATAACGTCCCCGGCGGTCTTTGACGAAGTATACGATGTCCGTTAAGTGGTCGAAAAGCGCCTCGCTCAAGAACGGATCGGCGAGCCGGCCGGCCAGTTCCAGACGAATGAGGCTGGACGGTGTTGGATCAGGTGTGCGCAATTTTCATTCTCGCAGACTGGTGATGTCAATCTAACGGTCCGACGACGGGCTATAGTGGTCGCCATCGAAACGCCCCTGTGACGGGAGATGGTTTTTCAGCCTCAGTAGCCGCCGCGTTGGTCCCGCAGAAACTCAGCCTATGCCCGATTCCTTTTCTGTTCTAGACACCCACACAGGCGGTGAGATCACGCGGGTGCTGTTCGCCGCCGACATCGGGCTGGCGGGGCAATCGGTGGATCAACAGCTGGATCAACTGCGGGGGCCGATGGATTGGATCCGCAAAACGTTGACCAGCGAGCCGCGCGGGACGGAGTATGCCGTCGGTGCCGTCGTGACGCCGCCGGAAGAGGATCTCAAGCGACCCGGATGCATCGTGTTTTTCAACAACGTCGGCTACCTGGGGATGTGCGGGCACGGGTTGATCGGAGTCATCGAAGCACTCCGCTATCGCGAATCGATGCGGCCGGGGACGGCACGGTTTGCCACGCCCGCGGGAACGGTCCAGGCCACCCTCGAAGCAGACCGACGCGTCTGTTTTACCGGAGTCCCCAGTCGATGTTACCGCCAGGATGTCGCGGTGACGTGTCGGGACGGACACCAAGTCGAGGGAGAAATCGCGTACGGCGGGAATTGGTTTTTTTTGACGCCGGATGAAGCCGTCCGCTCGGCGACGATTTCCGAGTTGATGGATCGAAGTCAGCGGATTCGCGACGCGTTGGACCGACAAGGCGTCCGCGGCGAAAACGGCGCGTTGATCGATCATGTAGAACTCTATGGCCCTCTTTCCACCGCGGACCAATCCACCGCAGACAACATTCCGTTGGCGGCCGAAGAAGTCGGTTGTCGAACCTTTGTCTTGTGCCCCGGCGGACACTACGATCGTTCGCCTTGTGGCACGGGGACGTCCGCAAAACTGGCATGCCTGGCGGCGCGCGGTTGGTTGCAACCCGGAGCCGAATGGATCCAGGAGTCGGTCACGGGAAGCCGCTTCGTCGCGTCCTATCAAGACCAAGGTGACGCCGTTGAAGTGACGATCCGGGGGCGGGCCCACGTGATCGCGGAAACACGTCAGATCTTTGATCCCGAGGACGCGTTGCGTCTGGGGATCGGGGGCGCCGGCCGATGAGTGCTCGATCGGACGTGATCGTCATCGGCGGCGGTGTCATCGGTTGCTGGACGGCTTGGCATCTGGCACGCGCGGGCTGCGCTGTAACGGTGCTGGATCGGGATCAAATCGGTAGCGGGGCTTCCTCGGGCAATTGCGGTTTCATCTGTCCCAGTCACGTCCACCCGCTGTGTGCTCCCGGAGCGGTCACCAATGGTTTGCGGATGATGGCGAAGTTCGGCGGGGCGTTGTCGATCACGCCGCGCTGGGATCCGGTGCTGTGGGGGTGGTTGCTGCGGTTCGCCAAACATTGCAACGCCGCTGATTTTCGAAACGCATCGAGCGCCCGTCACGCGCTGTTGAAATCCTCTCGATCGCAATACCAAACGTTTGCCGCCCGCCACGCGTCGCAACTGCAATGGCAAGAACGCGGTTTGTTGATGGTCTATCGATCGGTCCGTGATTTCGAAACCTACGAGCAAACGGCATCGCAGTTGCGAGGCGAGTTCGGATTGCGTCTTGATCGCTATGACGGCGACGCCGTCTTGCAGCTGGAACCGACGCTGCGTGATTCGTTGGCCGGTGGTTGGCATTTCCCCGACGACGCGCATCTTGACCCCAGTGCCTTGTTGGCGCAGTTGCGTCACGAAATAGGTGAGTCCGGTGGTGTGATTCGGGAGCAGACGGCGATCGAATCGTTGCACGTCGACGGGGCGGCGTTGACGTCGGTTCAGACGACGGGTGGAGAGCGTTTGTCGGCCGATGCGTTTGTGTTGGCGACCGGTGCCGAAGCGTCGAAGTGGGGACGCACGCTCGGTTGTCGAATTCCCGTGATTCCCGGCAAGGGCTACTCGGTCACCTTCGCCGATGCGACCGGCATGCCGAAAACGCCGCTGATTTTCGAGGACGATCACGTCGCCGTCACCCCGCTGGGCGATTCCTTTCGGATCGGTTCGACGATGCAGTTGACCGGATTGGATCGTTCGATCCCTCCGTCCCGCATCGAGTTGCTCAAACGTTCGGCGAGACAGCATCTGCGGGTCGAATTGCCCAAGGCGTCCGAGCTGGCTTGGGCGGGTTGGCGTCCGATGATGCCCGACGGATTGCCCTGCATCGGTCGATCACCGCGCGCGGCCAACGCGTTTGTCGCCGCCGGAAACGGCATGATCGGCATGGCGAGCGGACCCGCGACGGGGCAGTTGGCCGCCGAGTTGGTACTCGGGAATGAGCCGCATCTTGATCCGACCCCGTATCGGCTGGGGCGTTTCTAGAACGCACTTTCGTGGGCATACTGTTCCAATTGCCCACTCCAATGTCTTCCCTTTCGATTTCGATCACTCAACGACCTTTCAAGGACCCAGGCAGATCAATGACGACAGAAACTCCAGCGGCCGCCACCATTGACGACAGTGTGTTTCGCGGTTGTCTGCCGGCAATCATGACGCCCATCGGCGACGACGGTCGGCCCGATTTCGATGCCATGGTGCTGCACGCGACAAACCTGGTCGCGGCCGGAATGACCGGCGTCGTGTATTGCGGATCGATGGGGGATTGGCCGCTGATGACGGACGAGCAACGCCGCGAAGGTGTCGCCCGATTGGTCGCTGCGGGATTGAAGGTCGTCGTGGGGACTGGGGCGCAGAGTCCGATCATCGCCGCCGAGCACGCCGCACACGCTGCCGAAGTCGGCGCGGCCGGTTTGATGGTGATTCCGCGATTGCTCTCCCGCGGCATCTCCGAAGCCGCACAGGCGGACCACTTCGGACGCGTCCTGTCCGCCGCACCCCAATTGCCGGCGGTCATCTACAACAGTCCCTACTACGGATATCAGACCAAAGCGGGGCTCTACGGCCAGCTGCGCCAGTCGTACCCGAACCTGGTCGGGTTCAAGGAATTTGGTGGCGCCGAATCGCTCAGCTATGCGGCCGAGCACATCACGTCGTCCGATGACGGCGGCTTGCTGTTGGTCGGCGTCGACACGCAGGTGTATTTCGGTTTCTTGCGATGTGGTGCCCAGGGGGCGATCACCGGCATCGGGAACTGTTTGCCCAGCGAAGTGCTTCATCTGGTCGATCTGTGCCGCCGCGCCGCGGCCGGCGATTGCGAAGCACGTCGGTACGCCAAAGAGTTGGACGAAGCCTTGGCGGTGTTATCAAGATATGACGAAGGCCCCGATCTGACGCTCTATTACCGACTGATCGCCGCGGAGACGATTGACCCGATCTACCGCCGACCGGCGTTGGAGTCGGATCGATTGAGTCCGTCCCAAGAACGGTACGCCCTCGATCAATTGAGTCTGTTCCAAGCCTGGTGGGAAAACTGGCCAGGCCGCTGACCCCGACCCAAAGTGGCGTAAGCTTCCAGCTTGCGCTCCCCGAGCCGCAGGCTCGTTCCAAGGCTCTGCCTTGGAACGGGATGGGCCGGAGGCTCCGCCTCCGAGCATGCGAGGCGGGCGCAAGCGGGCTGTCGGTTGAGTGAGTGAGCCGCGACGCGTAAGCGGCCGGGCATCCAGGCGCCCGCCCGAGGCCTTACGGCCAGCGGCTCACCATTGCCTCGACCAATCCCACTCAATCGACAGCCCGCGAACTCTCCGGCTTGCGCATTTTTGCCAACAGACCGGAGGGCTCGCGCCCTGCCGCTAAAAATCGTTCACGGCGTAGGCCAGATCCTGGGAACGAGATCCGCGTCAACGCTTCGGCTTGACCAGACAATGAAATCCGAAGCAGGGCTCTTCGTCTTCGCGTTCCTTTTCGGCGGCCGTCAGGATCTCCTGGACCTCCGCCATCCGCTCCGGATTCAGCGCCACCGAAATCACCCGTTGCTGGCCGTCGGCTCCGAGCGCGACGGTGGTCAGCACGGCGACCGTGTCATCGTGCTGCAACGCCTGGATGATGTGCTGACCGACTTGTGCTTCGGGATTGCGAATCGTCGTGACGAATTGTGCGATCGTGTCCTTCCGCTGTGCACCGGAGGACACTTGATTCGGCTGGGTGGGATTGGCGGGAACCGGATTTGCCGGTGCCGGTGTTTTGGGGGTGGGGGGCTCGTCAGCCGATTGGCTCATTCCGGATTTCCGCTGGAGGAGAAAAGTTGGGTGGACCGGCGGGCCAGATGACTCGCGCCAGATCTGTGCATCATCATAATGCAGATGGATTCGCGCGGTTGGAAATGGCGATCTGCATCGAAAACTCCGCTTCGGGATTTCTTTGCGCCCCCACACCGCGCGATATGGTACTGGGCTACAACGGAACCATGCGTCCAACCGATCGACACACAAAAGAGCATTGAGTATGACCCTGACGACATCGCCCGGCGGCGTTCATCACCATGAAAAAGTCGTCAACGCGATTCCCGGCTGGGGGCCGCTGGGGATCTGCATTCTATTGACGTTGTCGGCTCCGCTGTGCATCGTTACCGGAGCGGGCAGCGGTGCCAATGGGCCGACCTTGATCGCAATCGGCGTGTTGATGCTGGTCGTTGGCATTGGCGCGATGTTCGGGCTGATGGCGATCGCGCCGAACAACTCGCGGGTCTTGTTGTTGTTCGGTCAATACAAGGGCACGGTTAAACGATCAGGGTTCGTTTGGGTCAATCCGTTTTATTCAAAGAAGAAAGTCAGTTTGCGGATTCGCAACTTCGAAACCGGTTCGTCGACGAAGCCGGAAACGAAGAACAAAGAAGGCGTCGTCACACAGCCCAAGACGCGGTCAGCGGGAAAGCCGTCCAAGGTCAATGATCGGGACGGAAATCCGATCGAGATTTCCGCGGTCGTCGTTTGGAAAGTCGTCGATACGGCGGAAGCTCTGTTCGAAGTGGATGACTTCGAAAACTTTGTCGAAGTCCAAAGTGAAGCGGCGCTGCGCAGTTTGGCGACACGTTATCCCTACGACAGCCGCGACGAGGAGCAGTCGTTGCGGGGCAGTACCGATGAGATCTGTGATCGGTTGCGCGACGACATCCAGGATCGACTGGACAAGGCCGGCGTCCAGGTTTTAGAAGCCCGCATCAGTCACCTGGCCTACGCGCCGGAAATTGCCGCGGCAATGTTGCAGCGTCAACAGGCATCGGCCGTCGTCGCCGCCCGAACCAAAATCGTCGACGGTGCTGTCGGGATGGTCGAGATGGCGCTGGAGCATCTCAAGCGAGACAACATCGTCGAACTCGATGCGGACCAACGGGCGGCATTGGTTTCCAATCTGCTGGTCGTCCTCTGCAGCGACCGACACACCCAGCCGGTCGTGCAAACCGGAGCCTGATTGCCAGTCCTCGTTCCCAGGCTCCCGCCTGGGAACGGGATGGGAAGGAGGCTCCGCCTCCGGAGATTGCGAGGCGGGAGCCTCGCGGAAAATGCGTTCCCAGGCGGGAGCCTGGGAACGAGAGGTGAGAGGTGAGCTTCCAGCTTGCGATCCCCAGCACCCCATGGCAAGCAGGATGCTTACCCACTTAGAGAAATTCTCAAACCGAGCTTGACTTTACGACGCCTGTCATAAACAATATGACCGTTGTCGTAAACGCGATTCTGACTTTTCTCTTTCGCTCGGTGTTCTGCGGATGAAATCGACCACGCGGCTGTCCAGCGGCGAGCTGGACTTGATGGATTTATTGTGGCGCGAAGGGCCGCTCACGTTGGCCCAGGCCCACGAGCGTTTCGGCGTCGAGACCGTCGGTTACACGACCATGCAAACGCGGTTGAACCGTTTGGTGGACAAGGGCTTGGCGTCCAAGTCGGGGCGGCCGGCGGAGTATGCGGCGGCGATCGAGCGCGAGCAGGCCCAGGCCGGTCATCTGGATCAGCTGATTTCAAAGCTCTCCGGCGGCAGTGTCGTGCCCCTGGTCGCCCAGTTGATGCAGGACCGTCAAATCAGCCGCGACGAATTGCAGGCACTGAAACGTCTGATTCGCGACGCCGAACAGAATCCCGGTTCCGGCAAGGCCGAGACGAAACGCGGATCCCAGGGGCGGTCGGGAGGTAAACGGTGATGATCACGCTCGTGCATTGTCTGGTGACTGCATCGGTCATGTTAACGATCGCATGCGGTGTGGCAGCGTTCTTGCTGCGTCGGTTGCAGATCGTGACGCCGCGTTTGCGGCAGTGTCTGTTGTTCTGCGTGCTGCTGCAGGGGCTGATGCTGTTTCGGGTGCCCGTCGAGCTGCCGTGGTTGGAAAGCTCGCCCGCCGGGTCGGCGCAATGGGCCGTCGGCGACGTTGCGGACACGCTTCCATCGGGCGGTGCTGCGTTCGTCGGAGACGCCACGTCGCCTGAATCCACTCGGTCGCAAAGCACCGTTTCGTCTTCGGCATGGGAGTCGATCGGGGGGACGGAGCACGATCCCGCGGCAACGTCTTGGACGGAGCTTGCCCTGTCGGCTGCGTGTCTGATTTGGATGCTGGGGATCGTCTGCATCGTGACCCGCAGTCTATTCCGCTATGCCAAGCTGTGTCGCTTGGTCGATGAACTCGATCGAGCGCCGGAGCCATGGCAAGCCGAGTGGCAAACGATTTGTGCGCGCCGCGGTTCTCGCGCACCGGAGATGTTGGTTTCCGGTTCGGCGGGCCCGATGCTGGTGCGTCGCCCCCGCGGTTACGCCCTGGTGGTTCCCGACCGGTTTTGGCGGTCGCTTTCCGGTGACCAGCGGCGTGGGGTGCTGTTGCACGAGCTTGCTCACTTGTGTCGTCGTGATGTCTGGCGACAAGCCGTAGCCCGGATTGCCGTGGTGTTGCATTGGTGGAATCCGGCGGCGTGGTGGTGCGTGCGTCGCTATGAAGAATCCGCCGAATGGGCTTGCGACGAGACCATGACACGCACGGATCCGGCGGCCGCCCGGGGCCTGGCCGCCAGTTTGGTGCAACTGGTCGAATTCCTCGAAAGCGGCACGTCGAATCCGGCACCGATCGCGAGTGGTTTAGGCGTCCAGTCGATGGCTGCGCCGCCGCTGACCGAACGCGTCACACGTCTTCTCCATTCTTCCTCCTCCTCTAGAGAGTCTGCTATGAAACGTCTTGTGTTGATGTTGCTCGCCGCCGGGCTGTTGACCCTTTCTGCGGTGCAATTCCGCTTGGTCGCAGCAGATGCCGGTGGTCAGGGCGAATCGATTTCCGCCGATGCGTCGGCGACGTTGCAAGTGGTGTCATCGGATTCCAAGGATCTGATCGAGACGTTGCGGCAGCGTTTGAACCCGGATGACAAAGCGTCGTCGGATTTAAAACAGTTGCTCGCCAGCGAATCGGGCCAGGTTGCGTTTGCCGGCGTGATCGATTTGTTGAAAGGCAAGTATCGCGAATCGGCTCGGGCCGAGGCGATCCCTCGGTTTGTTGAAAAACACTTTGAAGCCGCCCCCGATGGAACACTGGCCCTGCGTGGTAGCAGTCGACTGGCCGCGGATGCTTGGGTGCAACGCTCGCGGCAGTTGGGTGAGGTACTCGATTCGATGAATCGGCGGATGAAGGGTGTCGCCGATCGTCTGGAGGATTCCGGCGACGTCAATCAGATGGCTCGCCGCATGCTGACCGACCAGCACGTGGGCTATGCGATCATGTTGGACGAGTTTGATGGGCGCAGCGACCCGATCGAGTTGTTTCTTGGCAAAGCACTCGAAAAGATCTTGGTCCGTCGTGGCGATAAGTTGGTCGTCATTCCGACCCTGTCCGGTGATGCACGCCGACAAATCGAACGGTTTGAATTGGCCACCGACGTGTTTGACAAACTGAAGGTTGAACTGCCAATCTTCGCCGCCGAGTTCGACACGCCGGACGACCGTCACAAGCGTTTCGTCGCTAAGCTGAAGGACCCTGCGATGGCAGCCATCGTCGCCTTGCACGTCAGCAAAGAGTCGATGTCCTCACCGACGGCGGCGGTGGACGATTTGTTTGCCAAGTTGGAAACCGTCTCGCGGGACACCGCCAAGGGGTTGGTGATCGACGATGAAGAAGCGTGGGGGACTTTGGAGGAACTGTTGGAGTTTGCCGACCGCGCGGGGAAGCGAATCGACGCGGTGCGTGACCGGTTGGTCAGGACTGCCGCCGATCTGGATACCTCCGATCCGATGACCCAGCGTTTCGCCGCACAAATGAAAACCGGCGTGATCGCTTATCAGGTCGCCGTCGATGTCCCGTATGCGGAATTTGATTTGGGCAAGCAAGTGGAAGGCATGGTTTCGCAAGTGATGGAGCCTGCCGGCGCGGACCGATTGCGTGTTCGTGACGATGCGGCGGATCAGGTCAATCAGCGCGCCGGTGAGTTGCTGGCCGCCTGTCGCACGATTCGGCGTTACTTGCGCAGGATCGATGACGTCCGCGATCGGATGGCCGACCGCGAGTTGGCCGAGTCGCTCGATGGGCCGGGGCGGATGTTGCTACTGACAGAGATCCGTCGCTCGGCCGAACAATCGCAACTCGACGCGATGGAGCTGCTGGCCAAAGAGTTCTTCGTGCTCGATGAAACGACGAATCAATTGACCGTGCATCCCGAGCGGGCCGAAGTGGTCGATCAATTGGCCGGCCGGGCGATGGAATTGGAACAAGAGCTGAAGAAGGACGACTTCTGATCCCCACCTCGTTCCAAGGCTCCGCCTTGGAACGAGATACTCCGGAGGCTCCGCCTCCGAGGGTGGCGAGGCGGGAGCCTCGCGTGAAGTGCGTTCCCAGGCATGAGCCTGGGAACGAGGGAAGTGGCGTAAGCTTCCAGCTTGGGCTCCCCGAGCCGCAGGCTCGTCCCAAAGCTCCGCCTTGGAACGAGATAGCCCGGAGGCTCCGCCTCCGAGGGTGGCGAGGCGGGAGCCTCGCGTGAAGTGCGTTCCCAGGCATGAGCCTGGGAACGAGTAAGTGGCGTAAGCTTCCAGCTTGGGCTCCCCGAGCCGCAGGCTCGTCCCAAGGCTCCGCCTTGGAACGAGATAGCCCGGAGGCTCCGTCTCCGAGGGTGGCGAGGCGGGAGCCTCGCGAGAAGTGCGTTCCCAGGCGTGAGCCTGGGAACGAGTAAGTGGCGTAAGCTTCCAGCTTGCGCTCCCCGAGCCGCAGGCTCGTCCCAAGGCTCTGCCTTGGAACGAGATACTCCGGAGGCTCCGCCTCCGAGGGTGGCGAGGCGGGAGCCTCGCGTGAAGTGCGTTCCCAGGCGTGAGCCTGGGAACGAGGGAAGTGGCCTAAGCTTCCAGCTTGCGCTCCCCGAGCCGCAGGCTCGTCCCAAGGCTCCGCCTTGGAACGAGATACTCCGGAGGCTCCGCCTCCGAGGGTGCGAGAGTCGTGTTGTGTGGCGATCGGTGCTCGTCTGTTTCCAGACCTAATTGCAGAGAAACTCACCATGAAACTCCATCGAGCGATCCACACCACACTGCTCGCCGTCGCCGTGATGACCAGTCACGGCGCGGCAACGTCACTGGCGACCGAAGCTCCGATCGATGCGATCTTGGCCACCGTCCACCGCGAAGCAGGGATCACGCCGACCGAACGTTGTGACGACCACACGTACTTGCGCCGGATCAGCCTGGATCTACTCGGGCGCGTTCCGACTGCCGACGAACTGGCCCGTTTCGACGCTTTGCCAGACCGCGGCAAGACGCTCGACCGGATGCTGCATTCGGACGAATTCTCGCGATACTGGTCACAACTTTGGACGACGATTCTGATCGGACGCGGCGACGCGCGGCAAGTCGATCGCGAAGCGCTGCGGCGCTGGTTCCAAACACAATTGGAGCAGGAAAAGCCACTCGACCAAATCGCATTCGATCTGATTTCAGCCGAAGGGGTGACCACGCTGGATGGCCACGTCAACTTTCTGGTGGGGAATCGCGAAGACCCTGTGACGCCCGTGTCGCGGATCTTTCTGGGCGTCCAGCTGGACTGTGCCCGCTGTCACGACCATCCATTTGATCGTTGGACGCAAGACGACTACACGGCGATGCGGCGATTCTTTCAAACCATCTCCCTGCGCGAGGTTTCCGGAGGCATTCGTGTCGTTGATTCCGGAGCCGGTGCCGCGGAGGCCGGACCTCGGTTTCTGACCGGATCGCGACCACGCACGGCCGCATGGCGACGAGAGCTGGCCTTGATGACCGTCCGCTGCCAGCCCTTTGCCAGAGCGATGGGCAATCGGGTTTGGCAATTGCTGATCGGTCGCGGCATCGTGGACCCCGTCGATGGCCTCAGCCAGGCTCACCCGCCGAGCGTCCCCGAGCTTCATCAAGCCTTGGCCGACCAGTTGCGGGGCAACGGGTTTGACTTGCGTGGATTGATCCGCACCATCGCCGCCAGTGACGCCTATGCCCGCACCGCACCGCGCGCCGAAGCAACGGTTCGGGACGAGGCGGTCGAGTTGTTTGCCGCGAGAATTCCCCGGCCATTGCTGCCCGAGCAGTTGATCGCGTCGTATGCGACGGTGATGCATCGTGATCTGCCGTCGCCCGAACGCCTGAACACGATGGCGGTGGAGTTCATGGGGCGATCGGAAGTCGAGACGGGAGCGACCGACCCGCTTGCGTTACAACGAACCAGTCAAGGATTGCTTCAAGAACTCGCCGCCGAGACGTCTACGCCGAGCGGTGACCTGGATTCCATCTTTCGCGCGACACTGTCGCGACGCCCCGATGAATGGGAACGTCAACGCCTGGCCGACGTGCCCGGCAGCGATCTCCTGTATGTCTTGTTACACGGGAACGAATTTGTATTTAGTCATTGATAAAAGGGGCGTAAGCTTCCAGCTTGCGTTCCCCGAGCCGCAGGCTCGTCCCAAGGCTCCGCCTTGGAACGGGAGGGTCCGGAGGCTCCGCCTCCGAGCATACGAGGCGGGAGCCTCGCGAGAAGTGCGTTCCCAGGCGGGAGCCTGGGAACGAGGGTGATAATCTCCATTTTAAGGTGAAGCATGTCGGATTCCAATCGTTTCGATCGTCGTCAGTGGCTGCGGGCCGGATCCGCCGCCGGGATTTCGACGTGGCTGGGGCATCGGGTCGCACGGTCCGCCAACGCCAAGACGGATTCGGGAAAGCCTGCTCCGTTTCAACGTTGTATCACGCTGTGGATGCAAGGCGGACCGAGCCAGATGGAGACGTTTGACCCGAAACCCGGAACCGAGACGGGCGGCCCGTTGCGGGCTGTCTCGACCAACGTTCCCGGGATGCAGATCAGTGAAACACTCTCGGGACTTGCCCGGTATGCCGATGACCTGTGTGTGATTCGATCGGTCGGTTCGGCACAAGGCGAACACGAACGCGCGTCCCATCTGTTGCACACCGGATATGAGCGCATCGATTCGTTTCCGCGACCGGCATTGGGATCATTTGTGTCCTCGAGTCGTCCGACGACAGAGGTGCCCGGGTTCGTCACCCTCGGCGGTCAGGTTTATGGTCCCGCGTTTCTGGGGACCAGCCATGGGCCCTTTGTCGTGAGCGATCTGGGGCGAACGATTGAGACGATTCGACGTGTTCATCGCCGTAGCGATCGTTTGGACTTGCTTGCCGAGTTGAATCAGCGGTCTGACACGAGCAGACCGACTGCACGGATTCGGCAACGGACGGAGCAAATTGATTCGGTGCGCCGATTGTTGAAGTCTTCGTTCGCCGACGCGCTCGATGTCTCGGCAGAAGATGCGGCAACGCGCAGCCGCTACGGCGAAAGCGATTTCGGACGCAATGTTCTAGCGGCGCGGCGGATGCTGGAGGCCGGAGTGCGATACGTCGAAGTCCAAATGCCGGGTTGGGACACGCATGTCGGCAACGTTCCCGCCGTCAAGCGTTTGTGTCAGCAACTCGAGCCGGCTTGGATCGCGCTGATCGACGATTTGAAGTCCAATGGGCTTTGGGACGACACCTTGATCCTATGGATGGGCGAATTCGGACGCACGCCGATCATCAATGGGCAGAACGGACGCGATCACTACCCGAGGTCCATTCCGGTGACGTTGGCCGGGCGAGGCATCGGCGGACGCGTGATCGGTTCGACGGGAAGCGACGGGCTGGATCACAGTGAACAGCCCAGCAGTGTGGCCGACTTGATGTACACGTTGATGAATTTGATGGGTGTCGATGCGGACCAAGAGTACACGACCACCTTTGGAAGCCCGACGTCCGCGACCGATGGAGGGGAGTTGATCCAAGGGGTCTTTTAGCACGCTGGTGTGCAGGCTTCAGGGACCGTCCAGCTTAGGGCGACCGGTTTTTCGAGTACGACGGCCCTTCCGGGCTGTCGTCGGTCGGGCTCGCCCCGACGACCTAGAAAGGACGTCGTACAACATTCCGCTGACCGCATCACCTTCAATCGACCAGATCACTGGTCTTCGTCGCGTTCGCGTCTAGATTCGTCCCAAGATCCGATCGAGCGAATCAGACGTTTGGTAGATCAGGGCTTCGGGGTAGTGCGGATAGGGATGAAAGTACTCAAACGTCACGTAACCTTCATAATCAATCTTCTCCAGCTCTTCCATCACCGCAGGCCAGTTGGTGGTGCCGTCCAGCAGCGGGCGGAAGGTTTCCAACGAGTAGTCGGTTCCTTTCTTGGTAAACTCTTTGAAGTGAATGTTCTTGGTCCGCCGGCCCAGGATCGGCACCCAGTGCTCGGCGTGCTGGAACATGGAGATGTTGCCGGTGTCGAAATGGACTTGCACGTTCTCGCTGCCGAACCCATCGACGAAGTCATTCATCTCCATCGGCGTCATCAAAAAGCCGTTGAAAAAGATGTTTTCCATGTTCAGCGACACGCCTTTCTTTTCGGCTCCCTTGACCAGTGAACCGACGGCTTCCCGCGCCAGGGTTTCACATTTGTCATTGGGCACGGGCGTGTGGTCGTCGCGCCAAGGGATGTGAACGGCGCCGGGGACGACCAGCAAGTTCTCGACCTTCATCGTTGCCGCCGCATCGGCCATCAGCCCGGCCAGCTCGATGCCGCGGTTTCGCTTGGCGGCATCCAGGCTAGACAACGGATAGGGCCAAAACAAAAACGAACACAGACCGCTGATTTCGATTCCAATTTCATCGGCCAGGTTGCGAATCCCAACCAGGTCCTTGGTCGACGCTTTGGGGGAAAGGTCATTGTCGAGATCGTAGTTCAGTTCGATCCCGTCGAATCCGGCGTCTTTGGCAAGTTGCATGCATTCGCGAAGCGACATCCGATCGGGATAGGGGAACGCCCATTGGTTGATCGATTTTTTGGCTCGATAGCGTTTCGGCGAAGATTTTCGATCGTCTTTGACCGAAGCGGCCGGTGGGGACGCGGCCTCCTGTGCATTTGTCGACGTGGCGAAGGCGATTCCGGTGGTCGCCAGCCCGGCGGCGATGGCATCTCGGCGGCTGACCGTACGGTTCTGTCCCAAGGGGACGCAACGATTTTGATCTGTCTTTGCCATCTGGTCATTCCTCTTTGTGTATTCGTCTCGGTGGATCCGTTATGGTAAGAGTGCTACCGGTGTAGTCTCCCTCCCCTTTTTTCAACCAAGGATTCTAACATGCCCACCGTTCTACCATTTGGACGAGCGTTGTCCGCTTGCTGTTTTGCGGTTTTGTTGGCCGCGTCGGCTGTCATCGCAGCCCCAACCGGCATGACACTCGGGCCCGTCGAGTTGCAGTCGGTCGGTCCGATGACGTTCGCCACGTCCGGCGTATTGTTGGTCGGCGATCCCAAAGCCGCGACGGTCTACGCGCTTGACACCGAAGACGCCGGCACCCGCAGCAGCGGCCCATCGATCGCGAATCTGCAAGCCGCAATCAAATCGTCGTTGGGATTGGAAGGCGATGTGGAAATCGGTGAGCTGGCGGTGAACCCGGACACGGGCAACGTGTTCTTGAGCATCGTCGCCGGTGGTCAGGTTCACTTGTTAAAGGTGGACGATCAAAGCGAGATCACGAAAGTCAACTTGGACAAGATCCATCACGCATCCAAGGCGTTGCCCAATCCGCCGGAAGACAAAGACGTGACGCGGCGCGGACGCACCCGTAACGCCCGCAATTCGTCGATCACCGACGTCGCGTTCTTTGAAGGAAAAGTCATGGTGACGGGCTTGTCGGCCGGCGATTCGCCTTCGCGGGTGATCGAGTTCCCGTTCCCGTTCGCGGACAACACGGTGACGACCAGCGTCGACATCTTCCACGCCGCCCATGGTCGTGTTGAAGATGCGACGATCCAGACCTTCTTGCCGATGGTCGTCGACGGTGAACCGAGTCTGTTGGCCGGTTTTACCTGCACCCCGTTGGTCCGCTTTCCCGTCAAAGCACTTGACGGTTCGGACAAGGTTCGCGGCACCACCGTCGCGGAACTCGGCAATCGAAACCAACCCTTGGACATGGTCGTCTACGAAAAGGGCGGCAAGACTTCGATCCTGATGAACAACTCCGCTCGCGGGATGATGAAGATCAGCACCGAAGGCATCGGGGAAAATCAAGGTCTGTCCGAACCCGTTCGTGGTGGTGGAACCGCAGGCCAGGAATTTGAAACGATCGAGTCGCTCTCCGGCGTCAAGCAGATGGACAAGTTCGACGCCAGCCACGCCGTTGCGATCGTCGACGTCAAAGGGACGTTGGCACTGCAAACGATCGAGCTGCCGTAGCCGGTTTGGAGCCGACTTCGTCGAACATTTACTCGAGGACGTCGTGCAGTTTGAAAGTCACCCTCCTGGCAGGAGGGTCGAGCGAAGCGAGGGGAGGTCGATCGGTGAATCGCGGTGTTCACTTCACTCTTGATGGGCGACCCCAAAGAACAACGCAAACCCTCTCCTCTCTGCGCTCGACTCTCCCAGGGGGAGAGTGACGAAACCCGCTAACTATCAACGACTTGAAAACTGCACGACGTTTTCCTGGGAGGGTTTTTTTGTTGCGTGAACGAAGGGCGACCTCGATCCTTCGCATCTGCCTGTGCGCGCAAGCTACAATGCGCGTATGCATTCGACCCACTTTCGCGATGAACCGTCCACCTCCGCTTCCATGCTCGCGCGTGCACGCGAGGGTGATGCGGAAAGTTGGAAACAACTCGCCCAGGTCTACGGCCCGATCGTCTACGGTTGGGCCAGGCGATGTGGTTGCCAGGCGGCCGACGCCGCCGATGTGATGCAAGACACGTTTGCGTCGGTCGCCAAGGCGCTGTCTCGGTTTGACGGCGAACGCGACGGCGCAACCTTTCGCGGCTGGCTGTGGACCATCTCACGGAACAAAATCCGCGACCGGGCGCGGATCGCTGCCGATGAACGGGCCGCCGGCGGCACGGCGGCCAATCTGGCCTTGCTGCAGATTGCCGACGCCCAGGCGATCGATGCCGATGATCCTCCGACGACGGTTCAAGCCGATTCGCTCGACGCCCGTCGCCGGATGATCGAGCTGCTGCGCCAGTGCTTTGACCAGCGGACGTGGCAGATGTTTTGGGAGACCACTGTGATCGGACGTCCGCCGCTGGATGTCGCTGAGGAGATGGGCGTTTCGAAATGGGCGGTTTATAAGGCTCGGGCCAGGGTGTTGCAGCGGCTGCAGCTGGAGATGAAGGGGTTGGAATGAGGTGGGTAGGAAGATTTTGACCATTTCTTCCCAAACGCTCCTCCTACAAAATATTTTGAAAAACACTGTCCAATCGCTCCGTTGTCTGGGTGTAGCGGCGGGTGAGTCTCGCCGAGAATTGCACACACGACGGGAGCCCATCGATGATCGCCATGAGACGTAACTGTTTGGAACCAGATGAATTGCGACGAGTGCTCGAAGGGGAATTGCCCCCGGAGCAGTTTGATTCGGCGATCTCGCATCTGGACACCTGTGAAACCTGTCGCACGGCCGCGGAACGGTTCGACGGCGGGTTGCAAGCGGTCGGCGAATCAAAGTCCTCTGAGGACGATGCTCGGGCCGGAGTGCAGAACGAAACCGCGTGCCAGGTCGCGCTTCAGCAACTCTTGCAGCAATCGTCGGCGATCTTGCCCGCGACCGCCGCTCCGCCGCCCCCGTTTGAAATGCTCGGGCCTTACCGGCTGTTGGAATTGATCGGCAGTGGCGGGATGGGGGCCGTCTACTTGGCCGAACATCAACGGCTGAAACGGCGCTGCGCGATTAAGTTGTTGCCGCCCGAACGCGTCACCCAAGCCGGCTGGTTGGACCGGTTTGATCGCGAGATGACGACGATCGCGTCGCTGGAACACCCCCACATCGTGTGCGCCACCGATGCCGGACACGAAGCGGGCTGGCACTACTTGGTGATGGAGTATCTGGACGGGCTGGACATCGGTCGCGTGGCGGGGCGCATTGGCCAGCTGGACGTTGCCGACGCCTGCGAAATCGTCCGTCAAGCGGCGCTCGGCTTGGCCCACATCCACGACAGCGGATTGGTGCATCGCGATATCAAACCGTCCAATTTGATGCTGACTCAATCTGGGACCATCAAACTATTGGATCTCGGTCTGGTGCTCGACGGCGATGACCCGCTCGCTAAAGACGATCGCCTGACCACCGTCGGACACGTGATGGGGACGATGCCGTACATGGCGCCAGAACAATTGGCCGACAGTCGTGACGTGCGTCCCCAGTCCGACATGTATTCGCTCGGCGCGACCCTGTACCGTTTGATCGCCGGCCATCCGCCGCACCGCTCCGAGCGCGGGTTGGCGGCGCAGGTGTTGGCGATCACCAGCAGCGATGCCAAGCCGCTCGACGCCATCCGCAACGACGTCGATCGTGATGTCGTCAGTTTTGTTGCCAGCATGTTGTCACGTGATCCGGCCAAGCGACCGGCATCGGCGATGGAGGTGGCTCGGCAATTGGAGTCGATGACGAAACCCAGTCATTTGAAACGTCTGTTGCGTGACGCGGTTCGGAAACACTCCGCCGACGATCTGCCACGCAGCACCTTGCTGCCGTCGATTGTCAATTCCGGCGGTTCCAAAGATCGCGTGGGAATCAAACGTTGGTTGATGGGGGCTGCGGCGGCGCTGTGTCTGATCGCCGCCACGATCGTGATCAAGATCCAGACCGATCGTGGAGATTTGGTCATCCACTCCGAGCACGACGATTTGACCGTTTTGGTCAAGCAAGGGGACGAGGTCGTCGATCAACTGACGATCGAATCGGGAAAGGACAATCGAAAGACGCTGCACAAGGGCACGTATCAGGTGGAGATCGTCGGCGGCGGTGACGCGCTCGCGCTCAGCGACGACGTCGTCACGATCGGTCGCGGGACAGGGCAGTCGATTGATGTCGTCAAGCGAATCGAACCGAGAGGCCAGTCTCTGGTGGAGGCCCCAACGCCGAGTCTCGATTCGGTGCGAGCCGAAGATTTGGACCCGGGCATTCCACTGCATGCTGTACGAGGGCCTGGCGTTTCCCCGGCACCAAACGGATCCGTCGAAATACCCGCCGGCTCGGCGATGGACTTCGCCTCGTTCGGCGGCAAATCGCTTTCGCATTGGATCGAACAGATTCGAACCGAAACTGAGATGGAGCCACTCGGTGAAGCCATTTATGCGGCGATCGGTGGGTTGCAGGATTTGTCGCGCCGTAGCATGTCGAACGCGTCGGAAAGCGAGGTGGTTGTCAAAGCATTGCTGGAACGCGCTCGTGAGTTCGGCGGGCTGAATCGTAAATTGCCCCCGCTGCCCGGCATGAACGATCAAGCCATCACGCCGTCGGAACATTTCATGTGGTGCTTGACCGAAGTGTTTGCCGAGCCTTCGTTCGACGTTTGGTATGAAAGCTCGGTGCAAGAATTGATCGAAGGCAATGTGAACAGTCGCGCCGCCGTGATCACCTGCTTGCACCGCCGCGTCCGTTCAGCTGGTGGAGGTGGCATGTACGGTGGCGGCATGGGCGGTGGCGGCATGGGCGGATTCGGCGGCGGATATCCCGGCGCGGCAATGGACGGTACGATTTCCAAGTTTACCACCAACAAGCTCATTCGATGTTGTCTCAGCCTGGCGACGGCGGATGCCTGGTCCGGAATGCCGGTTGATCAACAAAAGGGCGCGGCCACGAGGACGCGTGAAGTCTTGATCGTTATGCCCGGAAGTCTGGGAATGGGACTCTCCCAGGAGGCCAACGATGAATTGACCCGTGTGATCCTCTCGATTCCGGAAAGTGAACGCAGCGATTGGGAAAAGGGGTTTGTTCCAAACGACGCGGGTGATCCCACTGACAGTGATGGTGCCGCCATGGAAGGATACGGGATGCAGAGTCTCGGTGCTGCGCAGGATGAATCGGCCGATTCTGCCCCCGAGACGCTCTTTCAAGGCCGCGACTTGGCCAGTTGGATGGAGGCTTTGGAGCGAGAACGTGATGTCGCATCACTCGGGGAAGCCATGCGGGCGGTCGAAACGTTGTCGCGGGAAGCAGATACACAGACCCGTTTGGCAGCGGCAAACAAGACGTTGTCGGTGGCTCGACGGCTCGGCGGAATCGTGGCCGGTGGCAAAGGTGATCCCAATCCATCGCATTCGTTTATGTCATCCTTTCTCGAGACGTTTCCGAGATATTGCCCCAATCCCGGAATTGATGCGATACGCAGTGAACTCTCCGGTGGGAACACCAACAGCCAAACGGCCGCAGTGTGGGTCTTGTACAACTATCTTCAGTCGACCGATGCAGGCTTCGGTACCCTGGTCGCAGGCGAACGGTCGGACACGTGGATCAAAGATCAAGCGAGCACCGAGCAGGGGCGCGAGTATGTTCGCGTGATTTCCGACGAACTTCTCAATTTTGTCGATTCGCTCGCGCCGATCACTCCCACGGCAAACCTTTCCTTTTCGACGCAGCAGCACGTGCGCCAGTTGGCAATGGACTCCGCCTTGCACCTGAGCATGGAGATGGACGACCCGATCGCCGAAAACGAACGATTGCGACGGTATGTCGTGGTGCAGGTTGCTTCTGCCATGGAGAACAAGACAACCTTGGAAGGTCAGTCCTTGGCGACCTTCGGCCAATCCAAACTGAAGGAACAGATGCTGGTCGCGGCGATTCAGGTAGCCCAACACGACAAGGATTTCGGCACTTCAGAGTGTTGGGATTTCCTGGCCACTCACTTTTCAATGCCGGCCGATGTTCGCGAAAAGATTTACTGGACAATGTCCGACCGCTATCGCGATGCGTTCGATCGTTTCAAGAAAGCTGCCCCAAAATCACTGCTCAATGAGATCCATCGAACACTCAACCATCCGGGATACTTGTCGACGAGGTCTGATTGGTATGTCATGGTGATCCCGTTCTATGCTGACGAATTTAATCCGGTCGAGGACGCAGCAAAGGCGTTGCAATTCTTCGAGTCCTCTTTGGATTCTCAGGGACCGGCCAGCGAAAAACTGCGAACGGTGGTGGAAACGGCCCAGCAGATGGTGCGGGAACGGATCGCATTACAATCGTTGATCGTTGACTGACACCACCCGCTTCGCGCCAGCGGACCCGATATCCCCAGGCTCCAGGATTGGTTTCGCCAAAGTCGTCAGGAATAAGATCGTTGTCCCGATCGGTGCAACAACACCGACGCGGGGTCGAAAATCGCACGTTGGTATTGGGCGTTAGCCGCCACGTGTCGCTGCGAAGCAGCAACAGGGAATTGGCTGAAGGGACCGTCCAGCTTAGGACGGTCGCTTTTCGGATGTACGATGGCCCTTCCGGGCCGTCGCCCGTGGGGCTCTGCGCGAAGACCTAGAAAGGACGTCGTACACCCCTCCGCCGACCACCTCTCACCCATTCGGTCAGATCATTCCGATTTGTCGCGTTTCACGCTAGCCTTAAGCTGGACGGTCTCTGAAGGCTAGACACCAGCGCCATGCACGAACACTTTCTACTTTTCCTTCTTAAACTCGATCGTCCTGGCCTTTTCGTCGTCGAACCCCGATGGGCCTTCGGGGGCGCCGGGTGCGGTCGCGCAGACCGTCCAGGTGTCTTCGTCGAGCGTGTAGATGCCTTCGGCAATCTGCTTTTTGAATTGCTCGATCGGGCAATCTTCGATGCGAACCGAAATGCGTTTCGGTTTGGCGTTGGCATCGATTTCAAAGGTTCCCTCGTACCATTCTTTGCCCTCCGGACCATCGAACCGGATCTTCTTTCCGTCGACACGCAGCGTCGCCTTTTTCTTGCCGTTCTCCGTTTCGACTTCGGCCGTCCAATTTCCCTGCAGTGCTTCCAGCCCCTTGTCCGCAGCTCCTGCGTCAGGACTGGAGATCAGGGCAGCGACGCAAAACAGAACGAGCAACGGGAGTTGAAATCGCATGGGGGGTACCGCAGAGAGGGGGAGATGTCGTCAACGGAAGCATTGTACCGACTGAGCGGTTTCTGATCGCCGTTGCGGGATCTCAAACGGTGAATTGCGGTGTTGCGGCATCGCCGCGTCGGCTCGAACGCCGGCGACGCCAACGATCATCCACGTTTTGCGGGGGGCCTGACGACACTATCCGTCCAGGAATTGCCGCGACCGGCCGTTCCGGGCTTTGACTCGCGGCGGAGATTTAATAAAATGCGGCGGTGGAGATTCGACCCCGTGAATCCCACGCCCGCCCCCGACACGACGGTCCTGGAGGTGGTTGATGGCCCCGGAATCCTCGCAAAGTCCGCTTTGTGACCCGGACAAGCCCAACCGACCGACCCGCTTTCGCCGCACTTGTGCGTGAGGGTTTTTGATTCTCAAGCCTCTTTTGGAGCGAAACGATGTCTGTATGTGGAGTTGCAAGCGGTCTGTACGCGATGGGACTGTTCGCGATCGGATTTCCCGGCATGCCGGAAATGTTGATCGTGTTGTTCTTGGCCCTGTTGTTGTTCGGCGGAGCGAAACTGCCCGGTTTGATGCGTAACCTGGGCAAAAGCGCCAACGAGTTCAAGCGTGGCATGAACGAGTCGTCCGACGACGATGAACTGTCCGACAACAAATCGGACGAATAGAAATGTTCGGGCTCAGTCCCTTTGAAATGATGGTGATCGGGGTGATCGCAGTCGTCTTGTTCGGCGGCAATCTTCCCGACGTGGCTCGCAAAGCGGGCGGCATCTATCGTGAATTCCGCAGTCGCCTCAACGAGGTCCAGCGAGAGTTCCGCGCCGCCGAGTATGAAGCGACCAAGGCGCTCAATCCTTACGAATCGTCGAAGGTCGAACCCGACGATGATGAGGAACCTTCCGAGCCGGCGGCGCCCAAGTTCACACCACCGTCTTAAGCCGATCGATCGTGTGCCTGCGTGGGAAGCCATTCCCACGCAGCGAGGCCAATACCCCCCTCTTGTTCCTCGGCTCCCGCCTGGGAACACACTGTAATGGAGGCTCCCGCCTCCTGGCCGTGAACCGCGTGTGGCGGGAGCCACACCGACATTGCGTTCCAAGGCAGGAGCCTTGGAACGAGTTGGATACTCCACTTACTCCGGACGCTGAAACAGGTCCAGGAACCGATCTTCGAACTCCTCAAACACGCCCAGCCGATCGAGTTCATTCTTCAGTTCGTAAGCCTTCGAGCGGTCATCGGCGGCTTGGGCGAACAGGGTTTCGATTCTCGCCTGGTCCGCTTCGGCAAGTTCTTCCTCATTGTCGTTTGGGTGCTCAAATGATTCGGTCGCGCCGGACTCGTTGCTTTTCATCTTTTCCTTGAACTTCGCCAGCAACTCACCGAGCTGCTGTTCGATTGCCTGGGCTTGTTCTTTTAACTCGGTGAAGTCGAGTGGAATTTCGGCCATCTCGGCAAACACTTCCAGCACCGCAAGCGAAGCCTTGGGGAACGGCAGTTGGGCAAACAGGTGTGGCATCTCGCCGAGCAGGCAAACGCCTTCCATGCCCTTGTCGACGGCGGCGGCAAGCAGCACGCCGTTGAGCCCGCTGACGTGGCCTTCTTCCAAATAACGCACTTCGGGGCGATCGAGTTCCTTCAGCGTCTTTTGATCCGTGGCCGCCCCGAACAGGCGTGATTCGTGTTCGGGATGCATGTCGGTCGCCATCGCGGCGAACGTAAACACGCGTTCGACACCCTGGTCGCGGGCAAAGTCGATCAGTTTTTCACAGAACTCAAATTTGCCGAGCGGCGGCTGGGCTTCGCCGATGAAGACGATGATGTCGCGTTTGTCGTCCGGGGCTTTCCAGATGAAAAATCGGCTCCGCGGCCGCTGCGTTTTTTGCACGATCCCCGATTTGATGATCGCATAGTCGACATCAAACAAACCGTTCGGCGTGAATTCGCCCAAATACTGCATGCCCAATTTGGCCATCAGATAATATCCCGCGCTGATTGCAACGTGCCCCATTCCGGGCCACACGGCGACCAACCACGGACGTTTCGATTTCGTTGCTTCGCTCATCAATCGTGTTCAAGTGGAAACAGGATGCCAAATTGGCTCGTCGGTCGGCATATTTAGCTTGAGCAAACAGCGCGCCAACACGATCAGGTTGTTCGCGCCCTGCCGCTAACCGAAAGCGGATGATGTTAGCGGAACGGCGCGAGCGGGCTGTCGATTTAGTCGGGACCTGCTGAGTCAATGGTGAGCCGCTGGCCGTAAGGCCTCGGGCAGCGTCGCAGTGCCCGGCCGCTTACGCGGCGCGCGGCTCACAAAAACGACAGCCCGCGAGCCGTCCGGTGTCGTCTTGAAAATGCATTGAAAGACCGGAGGGCTCGCGCCCTGCCGCTAACAAAATTCACCCCTCCTAGTGTCAAAGGAGGTGGCATTGGATTCACGCCGGCGTTCGGACGCCCCGCGTCTGTTCCAACCGCACAACGGCCGATTTGGCACAGCGATTGCCCCACTGTCTCGCTGTCTTCCCAACCGACTCATCCACCGTGAGAGCTCCGATGCACACCGAAAAGACGCCGACGGCCCGCGATATCATGAACACGCACGTCCAATGCGTTCCGCCCGAGATGATGTTGGGGGAGATTGTTTCGTTCTTGTTGAAACACAAGATCTCGAACGCCCCCGTGGTCAAACACGACGGCAATGTGAAGCACCTGCTGGGCTTCATCTCCGAAGGCGATTGCCTGGAATTCCTCGCCAACGAAATGTTTTACGGCAATCCCAGCCCGACGCAGACCGCCACCACGATCATGAAAAAACATCCGACCTGCGTCGGCCCCGACACCGACGTGTTTGCGTTGACGTCGATTTTTATGAGTCACCAATTTCGCCATCTGCCCGTGGTCGACGGGGATCAACATCTGCTGGGGATCATCAGCCGCCGCGATATCCTTCACGCACTCGACGATTTCTACCACAAATGGAATCGCTCCAGTGACCGAGAACGGTTCCCCGTCGACGTCCACAAGATCATGAACCACCGGTTCATTGTCACCGGTTGATCGCGCGATGACGCACAGCTGCCGCGGCGATGTTTCACTGCGGTGGATCACTGCGGCACAGTATTTGCCACCAGCAACGTTGCGGTGACGTTGCGTCCAGAACGCCACGGCCGCAAGCGCTGTCCCATTCGCGGTGAATCATGTTTACGGCTGCATCGAACGACAGAAAAGTGAATCGCCCGGTCAACCTGGGCCGTGTGGTTTCTGTGCGAGGCAGTGTCATAGACGCACACTTTGACGATGTGCTGCCGGCGATCAATCATGAGTTGCGGACGGGGCCCGATGGCGAGGTCGTGGTGGAAGTCGCCGGGCAACTTGATCCGCACACCGTCCGTGGCATCGCGCTCAATTCCACGCAAGGGCTGGCGCGCGGCACCGCCATCCGTGATCTGGGACGACCACTCGGCGTGCCGGTGGGAAAGAAGTTGCTCGGTCGGGCACTCAATGTGTTTGGTCAGCCCATCGATGACGACGAGCGGTTGGACGAGCTGCCGCGTCGCAGCATTCACCAGACGCCGCCGGCGATCGCCCAACGCGCGACGCAATCCGAAGTTTTCGAAACCGGGATCAAGGCGATCGACCTGCTCTCGCCGCTGGAACGCGGCGGCAAGGCGGGGCTGTTCGGCGGTGCCGGTGTCGGCAAAACCGTGTTGATCACCGAGTTGATCCACAACGTGGTCTCCAAGCATTCGGGCGTCAGTCTGTTTTGTGGCATCGGCGAACGCTGTCGCGAAGCCGAGGAACTGTACCGGGAAATGGGCCAGGCCGGGGTGCGTGACAACACGATCATGGTGTTCGGTCAAATGAACGAACCACCGGGGGCACGCTTTCGCGTCGGTCACGCCGCTTTGACGTTGGCGGAATATTTTCGCGACGACGCGCGGCAGGACGTCTTGCTGCTGATCGACAACATTTTCCGGTTCATCCAAGCCGGCATGGAAGTCTCTGGGTTGATGGGCCAACTGCCGTCGCGTGTCGGGTACCAGCCCTCGCTGGCGACCGATCTGGCGGAGTTGGAGGAACGGATTTGTTCGACCGCGTCGGGGGCGATCACGTCGGTGCAAGCGGTGTATGTGCCGGCCGATGATTTTACCGATCCGTCGGCCGTGCACGCGTTCTCGCACCTTTCGGCGACGGTCGTGTTGAGCCGTAAACGCGCCTCCGAGGGGCTGTATCCGGCGATCGATCCGCTGCAGTCGACCTCGGAAATGCTGCTGCCGCAAATCGTCGGCGAGAACCACTACCAAGTCGCCAGCGATGTCCGCCGAACCCTGGCCAACTACGAGGAACTGAAAGACATCATCGCCATGCTGGGCATGGAGGAACTTTCGCGAGACGACCGACGCACCGTCAATCGCGCCCGGCGGATCGAACGGTTTCTGACCCAGCCGTTCATCACCACCGAGCAGTTCACCGGCGCCAAAGGCAAGACGGTTCCGATTCAAGACACGCTGGAAGGATGCACGCGAATCTTGGATGATGAATTTCATGACGTCCCCGAGCGTTCGCTCTACATGATCGGGACGATCGATCAAGTCCGGGGCACGGAACCATGATGCAGCTGAAAATCCAAACGCCCAACGAAGTCTTGACGGACGAGCCCGTGGTCAAGGTCATCGCCGAGGCGGAGAACGGAAGTTTTTGTTTGCTGCCCCGCCACGTCGATTTCTTTTCGGCGCTCGTGCCCGGATTGTTGGCGTTCGAAGACAGCGATGGCAACGAGCACTTTGTCGCCGTCGGCGAAGGGTTGTTGGTCAAGAAAGGCCAAACCGTGATGGTTTCCGTTCGCCAAGCGGTCCGAGGCGGGGACTTGGGGAAACTGCAACGCACCGTTCGCGAACAATTCGAATCGATCGATGAACGCGAGCGGGCCACACACGCGGCGGTGGCCAAGTTGGAAGCGAGTTTCTTGCGCGGCTATTTGGAACTGAGCGGAGAAGTGCGATGAGCGATTCCGATCACGACCGGCCGAGCGACACAGCGGAAGAGTTTCACAGTGATCTGGAACGCGACGTTTCGACGCGGGAACAACGAAAGTTAAGGGCGCGGGAGGAGGTCCACCGAACGATCTGGTTCGGCTTGGGGACGTTCGGCTTGGTCGGCTGGTCGGTCACGCTGCCCGCGCTCGCCGGGATCGCGACCGGGATTTGGATCGATCATCGGTTTCCGAGTCGGTTCTCGTGGACGTTGATGCTGCTGGTGTTGGGCGTCGCGTTGGGTTGTTTCAACGCGTGGCGTTGGGTTTCCCGCGAGAGTCAAAACGAATCAAGGCAATAAATCAAGGCAATAAAGCAAGGGATTGGGGGAGAGGCAATCATGTTTGAATCCATCGAAATCATCTTGGCCGCCGGCTTGGGCGCCATGCTTGCGGTCTTTTATTTCGGCGGCCTTTGGTGGACGCTCCGTTGCCTGTCGACATCGCAGCGACCGCTGGCGATCTACTTTGCCAGCCTGACGACCCGGATGGTGATCGCGCTGCTGGTGTTCACCGGCTTTGCCGCCTACGGCGTTTGGCAGACGTTTGCGGCGTGTTTCTTAGGATTCCTGATCACGCGGATCGCGCTGCTGCGATTTTTGGGGCGGGAACCCAGCTTGGCGACCGCGGCCCAACGGAGCGGACCATGAGCGGAGTGCAGATTTCGGTCGACCAATGGGTGCTTTGGCAATCCGAAGCCTGGCCGATGGTCAAGATCAACGCCACGATCACGTTCACGTGGGGCGTGATGGCTTTGTTGGCGATCGGATCGTGGTGGGTGACGCGTCGATTGTCCACCGACACGACAGTTCCCAAGTTCCAAAACGTGTTGGAAGTGGTCGTCGGTGGGATGCGAGACCAGATTCGCGAGGTCAGCGGTCGCGATCCGGGCCAGTACCTGGCCTTTGTCGGCACGCTGTTTCTGTTCATCTGCGTCGCCAATCTGCTCAGTATCGTGCCCGGGTATCAACCGCCGACGGCATCGTTGTCGACGACCGCGGCGCTGGCGACGTGTGTGTTCATCGCCGTGCCGATCTATGGGATCGCGGTTCAGGGACCACGCGCCTACTTGCAACACTACCTTCGCCCGACCCCGTTGATGTTGCCCTTCAACATCATCGGCGAATTTTCCCGAACGCTCGCGTTGGCCGTTCGACTGTACGGCAACATGATGAGCGGGACCGTGATCGCCGCGATCTTGATCGGGTTTGTTCCGTTGTTTGTCCCGATTTTGATGCAAGTGCTGGGGCTGCTGACGGGATTGATCCAAGCGTACATCTTTGCGGTCTTGGCGATGGTCTACATCGCTTCGGCCACGACCGTTTATCGCCAGCGTGAGCCGACGTCGAAAGCGACAGACGCTGAAATGAACGAACATTCCCCAGGTTACCGAATTGCCGGAGAGCATCATGAATAGTCATCGCGTCCCCGTTTTCTTGTTGGCGGCGATCCTGATCGTTGGGGTCGCCGGTGTCAGCCAGCCCGCCGCCCGGGCGCAAGACGACGCCGGCGGCGAGCAAGCGATCGGACTCGCTGGTGATGCAGCGTCACCCGCCCAATCCGCCGCTGCCGGCACAGGCCAGGGCGGCATCGACAACCTGGGGCTGATCGCCTTGGGGTCGATCGTCATCGCGGGTCTGACGATCGCCATCGGTTCCATCGGACCGGCGTTCGGCGAAGGCCGAGCGGTCGCCCAAGCCCTCAGCGCGATCGCTCAACAACCCGATTCGTCCAACACGATCACCCGTACCCTGTTCGTCGGTTTGGCCATGATCGAATCCACCGCGATCTATTGCTTTGTCGTCGCCATGATTCTGTTGTTCGCCAACCCGTTTTGGAACCATTTCACCCAGTAGCCGGTCATGACCATCGATTGGTTTACCTTTATCGCACAGATCATCAACTTCCTGATTCTGGTCGGGTTGTTGCGGTGGTTGTTGTACGGGCCGATCATCGCGGCGATGAATCAGCGCGAAACGAAGATTTCCCGGCGCTGGAATGACGCCAATGAGAAACTGGCCGAAGCGAACGAGACCGTCGCCTCGTACCAGCAACAGATGGCCGAGTTCGAACAGCAACGCGAAGCCATGCTTCAAGACGCGCGGCGGGAATCGAACGAACACCGCGAGCGATTGACCAGGGAAGCGCGTGACGACGTTGAACAGAAACGCAGCCAGTGGTTGGATGGATTGACGCGCGAGCAAGCCGAGTCGGCCGATGAGGTGCGTGAGTCATTCGGGGAGATGGCGATGCATTCGGCGCGTCACACGTTGATGGAATTGGCCGATGCAGACTTGGAGACACGCGTCGTCGAAAAGTTTATCCAGCGGATCAAGCAGATGGACGACGCACGTCGCGACGAGATCACGACGCTGCTGGCCGACGATGCGACGCAGGTTCGCATCCGCAGCGCGTTTGAATTGCCGGACGACGTCCGCGATCGGTTGTGCGCGGTCGTCCGCGAGACGCTCGGCTATCCAGGCGAGATTGCGTTTCAGCGATCGGCTGACTTGATTTGTGGCATTCAACTGGACGCCGGAGGCTACAGCATCCGGTGGAACGTGGACGACTTCGTACGGGGCATCAACGCAGATTTCGCCACGCGTTTGGGGAGGCACGGCTAGATGATGCGTGATTGCGCAGCAGTCACCCTCCTGGCAGGAGGGTCGAGCGAAGCGAGGGGAGGTCGAACGGTGAATCTCGCCTAAGAACCAGACATTGATCAACACACCTGAGTAACCCATGAACGACCACGCCCCCACCGATGCCGCGACGACCGGGTTTCGTGATCTGATTCACGAGACGGCGACGTTGTTCAAGCAAGTGGTCACCGAGCGTGACGCGCGAGTCGATGCGTGTGAAACGGGAACCGTGGTCGAAGTCAGCCGTGGGATCGCAACCGTGGACGGATTGCCGAATGTCCAATCCGACGAATTGCTGCGGTTTGCCGACAATCGATACGGTTTCGCATTCAATCTGGACCGTCATCGTGTCGGATGTGTGTTGTTGGATGAAGGCGAGTCGTTGCAGTCGGGGACCACGGTCCAGCGGACCGGCCGCGTGCTGGACACGCCGGTGGGCGCGGAGCTGCTCGGGCGAGTGATCGATCCGCTCGGCAGACCGTTGGATGGCGGCCATCGTCTGGCCGGGCTGAAGCGGATGCCGTGCGAACGCCCGGCCCCGGGAATCATGCGTCGTGCGGGCGTTTCGGTGCCCTTGCAGACGGGAATGAAAGTCGTCGACGGATTGATCCCGATCGGTCGTGGCCAACGCCAACTCGTTTTGGGCGACCGTCAGACGGGAAAGACGTCGATTGCGGTCGACACCATCATCAACCAACGCAACAGCGGCGTGATCTGTGTCTATTGCAGCATCGGGCAACGCAGCACGAACGTCGCGCGGGTCATCGCGACCCTGCGCGCCCATGACGCGATGGAACATTCGATTGTGGTGATCGGTGCCGATGACGCGCCGCCGGGTGTTCAGTTTATCGCCCCGTATGCCGCCACGACGATCGGCGAATTCTTCATGCACCAGGGCCGAGATGTGCTGATCGTTTATGATGATCTGACTTCGCACGCCAGGGCCTATCGTCATGTCTCGTTGCTGCTGCGTCGTCCCCCGGGGCGTGAGGCGTTTCCCGGTGACATCTTTTTTGTGCACTCGCGGCTGCTGGAACGATCGACACACCTGCGAGAAAAATTCGGCGGCGGATCGTTGACGGCGTTGCCGATCATCGAGACCGAGGCGCAGAACGTGTCCGGGTACATCCCGACCAATCTGATTTCGATCACCGACGGACAACTTTATCTGTCTCCGAAACTGTTTCACCTCGGCGTCCTGCCCGCGGTCGATGTGGGACGATCGGTCTCGCGAGTCGGCGGAAAGACACAATTTCCGGCCTATCGGCGCGTGGCCGGCGACCTGCGACTGGCCTATTCGCAATTCGAGGAGTTGGAGAAATTCGCCCGCTTTAGCAGCCAACTTGATGAAGACACCCGCGCCACACTGGACCGTGGATTGCGTGTCCGCGAAGTCCTCAAGCAAGCACGACACGAATTGCTGTCCGTTCCCCAGCAAATCGGATCGATGGTGGCACTGACATCCGGTGCGTTTGATTCGTTGCCGGTCGATCAGATCCGCCAAGCGGAACAGTGGATCCACAGCACCCTGCAACAGGAATGCCCCGCGGTGTGCGAGCGAATCCTGGCCGGGAACAAGCTGGATGATCAAGATTTCCAGCGGCTCAAACGGTTCGTGCATCGGGCGATTGCTGAAGCCGTCCAGGTTGGCCCATGAACACGCTGGAGCATTTGCGCGCGAAGATCGAAACGGCAACCGACATGCAATCGGTGGTCAAGACGATGAAGACGCTGGCGGCCGTCAGTATTCGTCAATACGAGCGAGCCGCCGACGCGCTGGCGCAATAC
This sequence comes from Stieleria neptunia, assembly GCF_007754155.1. Classification (NCBI taxonomy): domain Bacteria; kingdom Pseudomonadati; phylum Planctomycetota; class Planctomycetia; order Pirellulales; family Pirellulaceae; genus Stieleria; species Stieleria neptunia. The sequence goes on from NZ_CP037423.1 coordinate 3,106,069, forward strand.
AACCAAACCGTCGAAATGGGGTTTCAGATCGTCTTGCGAGACACCGGGCACGGCGATCTGTTATTCGCCGCCGATGCCCACCGAGCGACTCGAACCGGCGCGATTGTGTTTGGAACCGATCAGGGCATGTGCGGTCAATTCAATGAACGCATTGCGACAACCGTGTTGGCCGCCCACGAACGATCCGTCGCCGATGAAAATCGGTCGCGGTCGCATTCCGGACAAGGTTCCGGGGCGTGGAAAGTGTTGGCGGTCGGCACGCGGGTGGAAGGGCATTTGAAGGAGATCGGGCTTGCTCCAGAGCGAACCCTCAGCATTCCGGCGTCCGTTTCCGAGATCACGCCGCTGGTCCAAGACCTTCTGTTGGCGGTCCAGCATTGGCGCGAGCAATCGGAGATCTCTCGTCTGCTGGTCTTCTACAACCGCCGGTCGGTGGGGGCGGCGAGTCTGCCGAACCAGTTGGTGTTGTTGCCGATCGGTGCCGAGCGATATCGGCGCTGGAGTCAGCAGCGTTGGCAATCGTCCTCCTTGCCGACCTTTACGATCGATCGCCGCCGGTTGCTTTCCTGCATCGTCCGCCAGTACCTGTTCGTTTCGCTCTACCGGTCGTGTGCCGAATCCCTCTCCAGCGAGAATGCCAGTCGCATCGCGGCCATGCAAGTGGCGGAAAGGAGTATCCAGGATCGGCTGGACGATTTGACCCGCGCGTTCAACCAGATTCGACAGACGGCGATCACCGAAGAATTGCTGGACGTCGTCAGCGGTTTCGAAGCCCTCTCCGGTGGCGAAAATTTCTAGCCCGTTGTCAGCGAAATCGACACCAAACGGGGTGTTTTTTGTTAGCAACAGGGCGCGAGCCCAATACCGCTAAATCGAGAAGGGAACATGAATCACCCTGGCTCCCCTCTCCCCCGATTCCTGGCGAGCCTAAGCGAGTCAGGAATCGGGGGAGAGGGGCTGGGGGTGAGGGGGATTTATACTGTGCGCCGTTGCTGGATTGTGGCAACGACACACTCTCGAACCCCGGTTGGATCTGGAGACAGAGCAGAAATCAACGGTGTATCGCCCCATCGGACACTCACGTCGAAACTTTTCTCCGGTGCAACCACGATTTGCGCATCATCTGCTAAACCGAGTTTTCGAATTCATTCGATCCGCCGCGCTGATCACGAACAAACCCGGTGATCTTGGGATTGCATCGTCGTTTCGTCATGCGGATTCCCCCTCACCCCCAAACAAGCCTCTCGTCGTCGCAACGTATTGGCATTTTAAAATCATGTGACGCCCACGATCAATCAGAATCAACGAAGTGGCTTGTTCGGGGGAGAGGGGAGCCATTTTGAGGTAAGTCGCTTTTCGATTTAGCAACAGGGCGCGAGCCCTCCGGTGGCATGGGGCGCAAGCCTGTGAGCCGAGATCAAGTGCTGGCGCGCGGAGTTTGCGATCGGGGCAGACTTGCCCGACCAGGGTCGGGCGCTACTATTCATTCGGCCACGCCCCGCTTCGGGGTCCCGGTGGTTCTCTTCTGATCCATCGCCGCAATGCGACCGTGTTGCGGCAATGCCCACCCATCCGATTTCCCCGTCGGCAGCTATCCGCACGATGTCAATGGACAACCGTCGTGCAACGTTCGGTGCGTTTTCCGAAACGCCGTCTGATGCGTTTGCACGTCCGCAAACCACCGCCGTTTTTCGCCAAGATTCGTCACCGTCGCATGCCGCTGGGACGACTCGTCGGGGAAGCCCCGCACCGACCGAGCGGTCGCGGGGGGCCGCCAAGGGGGACGACTCCGCGAAATCACTGGACGATGCGGTGGAGTCGTATCTGGCGCGAATTCAACGGGTCGGATTGCTGTCCAGGGAGCAGGAGGCCGAGGTGGCGATCAAAATCGATCACCACCGTAAACGGCTGCGCAGCCAGTTGCTCGAGGCGGACTTCGTACTCCGCGATGCCATCGACGTGTTGGGCCAAGTCCACCGGGGCGAGCTTCGGTTCGATCGTTTCATCCAGGTCGCAGTCAGCACTCGCCTGGAGAAAGATCAAATCGAAGGTCGGATGCCCCACAATCTGCGCACGCTCGAAGCCCTGCTGCGACTCAATCGGCACGACTACGAACAGGCGATCCGCACGTCCAGTCGCCGCCGCCGCGATGCGTTGTGGGGCAAGATCGGCAACCGTCGTCGACGCGCGATCCAACTGGTCGAAGAGCTGGGGTTGCGGATCGAGTTTCTGAGCAGCCAGACCGGAAAACTGTTCGCCTTGGAGCGTCGCGTGAAGCAATTGGCCGATCGTGGTGATGGCCAGTCGCGGGCGGAGTTGGCGGAGATCCTTGCAAGTGTCCAACAGACGCCGGAGGGATTGTCGCGCCAGGTGGCCAGGGTTCGCAGCGCCCAGAGTCAATTCAATGCCGCCAAAAACGAATTGTGCGAATCGAATCTGCGGCTCGTCGTTTCGATCGCCAAAAAGTATCGCAATCGCGGTCTGGCGTTCCTGGATTTGATCCAAGAAGGCAATGCGGGGTTGATTCGCGCGGTCGAAAAATTTGAGCATCAGCGCGGGTTCAAGTTTTGCACCTACGCGACCTGGTGGATTCGTCAGGCGATCACCCGCGCGATCTGTGACCAGGGGCGAACGATTCGGGTGCCCGCCCACGTGAACCCCGAAATCACACGCATGAAACGGATCGACAACGATTTGCGTCATGAACTCGGCCGGGTGCCGTCGGGGGACGAAATCGCCGCCGCGGCCGAAACCTCGTCCGAGCAGGCCGAAGCGATCCTGCGGGCCAGCCAGAATCTGGCCAGTCTGCAGCAACCGATCGGTTCGGATGAAAACGGCGAACTCGGTGATCTGGTCGAAGCCAGTAGCGTGGATCGGCCGGATCGGAACACGGACCTGCGGATGCTGCACCAACGGCTGCATCGGATTTTGGAGGAACGCCTCAGTTGGCGAGAACGCGAGATCCTGAAGATGCGGTTCGGTCTGGGCGATGGGCACGAATACACGCTCACCGAAGTCTCCCAAGTGTTCAACGTCTCGCGAGAACGGGTCCGTCAAATCGAGAGTCGTGCGCTGAAGAAACTGAGCGAAGGCCAGTCCAACCTGGAACTCATCGGCTTCGTCGACTAACAAGTGGCATCAGCCCCCAAGTGGCGTAAGCTTCCAGCTTGCGCTCCCCGAGCCGCAGGCTCGTCAACGGGATGGCCCGGAGGCTTCGCCTCCGAGCATGCGAGGCGGGAGCCTCGCGAGAAGTGCGTTCCCAGGCATGAGCCTGGAAACGAGTAGGTGGCGTAAGCTTCCAGCTTGCGCTCCCCCCGATTGCCCTTCGGCAATCACGATGACCACCCCACATCGATTGGCACCCAACTTGCACCCACCGGTCACGCCGGCGCGGAGTCGATTCGGCCACTTCGTCGCCGGCCCTGTTCGACTTGTCTCGCAAGCGGAACGCACTTGAAGTTCGATTCGGCTGAAGCTGCCACGCACAGGGGAATCGCTATGTCAGTGGGACGTATTTGCACACGCACGGTGGATGTTGCGGCGCCGGATGAAAGCGCACAAGCCGCCGCGATTCGGATGAAAACACGCAACGTCGGAACGCTGATCGTTCTCGACCAAAATCAATGTCCGATCGGAATCGTGACCGATCGCGACTTGACGATGTGCGTCGTCGCCAAGGGACTCGATCCGACGATGACGGAGTTGGAGATGGTGATGAGCAAGTTGCCCGAGAGCGTCACCGAAAACACGCCGATCGAGGCGGCGATCGGGATCATGCGTCGCGGCGCCCACCGTCGGCTTCCCGTGGTCGACGACGCCGGCCAGTTGATCGGGTTGGTCACGCTGGACGACGTGCTCAGTCTGCTCAGCGAGGAATTCGAAGAGATCGGCGAATTGGTTCGCCAGGAAGGCCCCACGTCCTCGACGGTCTGAGACGTAGGTGTCAACGGAGAGCGTCAGCGACCGAGTCTCCCGGAGGGATTTCAGCGAGTCTCCGGAGGTCAGCGTAGCGCCACCTCCGGGGCGCACGTCCCCAAAATTCCATCGCCCCCGTGACGGGGTCAGGCCAGCGATCACCCGTCGCCATCAGCCGGTTCCCGCCAGCGTCCGGGCGTACGGTTTGGTCGTCAGTTCCGTGCCGTCATGCCCTCATGTGTGCCACCAAGGCCCACTCCTTCAGAAACCCTTGCGTCGCGTCGATGCGGGGGGACCCCATTGTTCTCCAGGTTGGACGATTGATCGGGTCCGTCACAAGTGTGCCCAGCCGCGCGCCTTTCTCGCGGCCCAACATTTGCTCTTTGGGCTCTTGTCCATTTTTAAGCATCAGCAGGAGCTTCCGACGTGCAAGACAAGTTCGCCACCCTGGACGGTAACGAAGCGGTTGCAAGAGTCGCCTACGCAACCAACGAAGTCATCGCCATCTATCCCATCACGCCGGCGACGCCGATGGGAGAATTCGCCGACGGCTGGTCGGCAGCCGGTCTCCCCAATGCGTGGTCCACGATCCCACAAGTCGTTGAAATGCAAAGCGAGGGCGGTGCCGCCGGTGCCCTGCACGGTTCACTCCAAGCCGGCGCGCTGACGACCACCTTCACGGCATCGCAAGGTCTGTTGTTGATGCTGCCCAACATGTTCAAGATCGCCGGCGAGTTGACACCATCGGTGATCCATGTCGCCGCCCGCAGTCTTGCCACCCACGCCTTGTCGATCTTTGGCGATCACAGCGACGTGATGGCCGCACGCACCACCGGATACGGATTGTTGGCCTCCTCTTCGGTCCAGGAAGCACACGACCTGGCGCTGGTCGCCCAAGCGGCCACGCTGCGCGCCCGCGTTCCGCTACTGCACTTCTTTGACGGTTTTCGAACCTCGCACGAAATCAACAAGATCCAGTTGATCGATCCGGCCACGATCGAGCAAATGATCGATATCGATCTGGTGCTGCAGCACCGCGAGCGGAGCCTGGATCCCGACCGGCCCGTGCTCCGCGGAACGGCACAAAACCCCGACGTCTTTTTCCAGGCTCGCGAAGCCGTCAATTCGTTCTATGACGCCATGCCGGGCATCCTGCAGGAGGAAATGGACCGATTCGCCGAGCTGACCGGCCGACACTACAAGCTGTTCGACTATGTCGGTGCTTCCGACGCCGAGCGGGTTTTGGTGATGATGGGTTCGGGATGCGGTGCGGCCGAAGAAGCGGTCAACGCGCTCAACCGCGACGGCGAAAAAGTCGGTCTGCTGAAAGTCCGAGCGTTCCGGCCCTTCGATGTGAATCGGTTCATCGACGCGTTGCCGGATTCGGTCAAGCAGATCGCGGTGCTCGATCGCACCAAGGAACCCGGGGCCGTCGGCGAACCCCTTTATCAAGATGTCGTCACGGCGGTCACCCAGACGTGGTGGAGTCGGTCGGTGCCGATCCCCCGAGTCATCGGCGGACGCTACGGGCTGTCCAGCAAAGAGTTCACTCCCGCGATGGCCATGGCGGTCGTGAGAGAATTGAACGCCGACGCGCCGAAGCAACACTTCACGATCGGAATTCACGACGATGTGACGTTACAAAGTCTGGCGTGGGACGAAGCGGATTACGACGAACCCGATCACGTCACCCGCGCCGTGTTCTACGGACTCGGCAGCGACGGCACCGTGGGCGCGAATAAAAACACCGTCAAGATCCTCGGCGAAAACACACCGCTGCACACGCAAGGCTACTTCGTCTACGATTCCAAAAAGGCCGGTGCGGTGACGGTTTCGCATTTGCGTTTCAGCCCCGAGCCGATCGAGTCGACGTACTTGATTCGTCAAGCCAACTTTGTCGCCTGCCATCAATTCAATTTCTTGCAGCAACGCGACCTGTTAGAAATCGCGGCACCCGGCGCGACGTTCCTGTTGAATTGTCCCTACGATGCCGACGCTGTGTGGGATCATCTGCCGGACGAAATCCAACGCCAGATCATCGCCAAGAACCTGCAGTTTTACGTCATCGATGCCGGCACGATCGCCCGAGAAAACGAGCTGGGCGGTCGGATCAACACCGTCATGCAGACGTGCTTCTTTGCCCTCTCGGGCGTGCTGCCGATGGACGAGGCGATGAAACACATGCAAGAAGCGGTGCGCAAGACGTACGGCAAACGTGGTCCGGTCGTCGTCGATCGAAACCTCGCCGCGATCGCCGCCTCGACCGCATCGATCCAAAAAGTCACGGTGCCCGACACGTCGTCCAGCACGGTGCACTTGCTACCGCCGGTTCCGCTCGACTCGCCCGATTTCGTCCAGCGTGTTACCGGCATGATGATCGCCGGCAAGGGAGATCTGTTGCCGGTCAGCGCCCTGCCCGTCGACGGCACCTTCCCGACCGGAACCGCACAGTACGAAAAGCGAAACATTGCCGACCAGATCCCGATTTGGGATGCCGATCTGTGCATCGAATGCGGCCTCTGCGCGATGGTTTGCCCACACGCTGCGATTCGCACCAAACGTTTCGACGAAGCCCTGCTCGACCAGGCACCGGATGCGTTTCCCGTGCGGATCGCGGCCGGCGGCAACGGTTTGGCGGCGCTGACGATCCAGGTGGCTCCCGAGGACTGCACCGGTTGCGGCGTCTGCGTCGATGTCTGCCCGGCCAAGAGCAAGGAGGTCGTCAAACACAAGGCGATCGACATGCTGCCCAAGAGCGAACATCTGGATCGAGAACGCGAGCGATTCGGGTTCTTTGACCAGCTTCCCGATCCCGATCGGACGACATTGAATACGACCAAGGTCAAGGACGCTCAGCTGATGTTGCCCCTGTTCGAGTACTCCGGTGCCTGCGGTGGATGCGGCGAGACCCCGTACTTGAAATTGTTGTCGCAGCTGTTCGGCGACCGGATGGTCGTCGCCAACGCGACCGGGTGCTCGTCCATTTACGGCGGCAACCTGCCCACCACGCCTTGGTCGACCAATGCCCAGGGACGCGGCCCCGCATGGTCCAATTCTCTCTTCGAAGACAACGCCGAATTCGGATTGGGGATGCGGTTGGGGCTGGACGGTAAACGTGAACGCGCCCGCGCCCTGCTCAGCCAACTGAGTGACCAAGTCGATGGCGGGCTGGCCAACGCCATCCTGGAGTCCAAACAACGCGGCGAAGCGGAGATCCAGGATCAACGCGATCGCATCGAGCAACTGAAACAGCGTCTGGAATCACTCGGTTCTGCACCCGCGTTGGAATTGTCGGCGATCGCCGATTCCCTGGTCGAGCGAAGTGTGTGGATCGTCGGGGGGGATGGTTGGGCCTACGACATCGGCTATGGCGGGCTGGACCACGTGCTCGCCACCGGGCGCAACGTCAACATCATCGTGCTCGATACCGGTGTCTATTCCAACACCGGCGGCCAGGCGTCCAAGGCGACGCCGCGGGCCGCGACGGCCAAATTTGCCGCCGAGGGCCGTAACGTGCACCGCAAAGACTTGGGCGCGATGGCCGTCGCCTACGGCAGCGTCTATGTGGCTCAGATCGCGATGGGCGCCAACCCCGCCCAAACGCTTCGTGCCGTCCAAGAAGCGGAATCCTACGATGGCCCGTCACTGCTGCTCGCCTACAGCCACTGCATCGCGCACGGAATCGACATGTCCACCGCCATGACCCATCAACGCGACTTGGTCCGCAGCGGGTTCTGGCCGCTGTATCGCTATGACCCCCGCGATGCCCATGCCGGCGAGCATCCCTTCCACCTGGACAGCCGCAAACCGTCCAAGCCCTTCAAGGAAGTCGCGATGCAGGAAGCCCGGTTCGCCATGCTCGCCCGATCCAAACCGGAACGAGCGCAAGAATTGATGGAGCTTGCGCAGAAAGACATCGACGACACCTGGCACTACTACCAACAATTGGCCGGTGTCGAGCGAGACAATCCCGACCTTCAACAAACCGATGTTTAAGCACCGACCGACGTAGGTCAGGCTGTGCCTGACGACGGATGGCATGCACAGCATGCCCTACACGACTGACGTGGGATAGGCTTCCAGCCTGTCATTCCAGCAACGACGCACGCGACTCACGGACTCATTTTCAATGACCAGCATCGACCTTGCCACCAGCTATCTCGGCCTGGAACTCAAAAACCCCTTCATCGCCTCGGCCAGCCCACTGACCGGCAGCGTCGAATCGCTGTTGCATCTGGAGCGGTCCGGCGCCGCGGCGGTCGTGTTGCCGTCACTGTTCGAAGAGCAAATCGAACACGAACGAGAGCAGTTCGAACGCTTGCACGCCTATCAATCGGATTCCATGGCCGAGTCGTTGAGCTTCTTTCCCGAGCTGGAACGCTACAACACCGGGCCGGAAGAATACTTGCAGCTGATCCGTGATGCCAAGGAGAGTCTTTGCATTCCCGTCATCGCCAGCTTGAACGGGTTCAGCAGCGGCGGGTGGAAATACTACGGCGAATTGATGGAGCAAGCCGGTGCCGATGCGCTGGAACTGAATATCTATTTGGTGCCCACCGACCCCAGTGTCTCCTCGGCCGATGTCGAACGCCACTACCGCGAACTGGTCTCGTCGGTCCGCGAGCAGTTGCGCATCCCGTTGGCCGTCAAAATGGGACCGTTCTTTTCCTCCCCGGCCACCTTCGGCTGTGACTTGGTTGATTCGGGAGCCGCGGGATTGGTGCTATTCAATCGATTCCTCTCACCGGAGATCGATCTGGAGACGCTTGAATTTGTGCCCGCACTCCAACTCAGCCAGCCTGAAGAATTGCGATTGGCCCTGCGTTGGATCGCGATCCTGAGAGACCGGATCGAAGCGTCGATCGCGGCCACCGGCGGCGTGCACTCGGGATTGGATACCGCCAAAGCGTTGCTGGTCGGCGCCGACGCCGTGATGATCGCATCCACACTGCTCAAGCATGGGATCGACCACCTCCAAGTCCTCCGCAACGAGTTGGTTCAGTGGATGGACGAGAACGGCTACTTCTCTGTCGAACAACTCAAGGGCAGCATGAGCATGAACAACTGCTCCAACCCCGAAGGACTCAAACGCGCCAACTACATGAAAGCACTGACGTCCTACACGACAAAAGTCTAGTGCTTCGTCAACTTTTAAACTGAGGGTGCTGCGGAAAAGAGGGGATGCGCCTCTTCGATGCCCGCCGGTGCGATTCCGCGCGGTAAGGTGTGCGAGCAGGTCGCGCTGGTGTCTAGCCTTTAGAGACCGTCCAGCTTAATGCGATCGCTTTTCTGGTGTACGATGGCCCTTCCGGGCCGTCGCCCGTCGGACTTTGTCCGACGACCTCGAAAGGGCGTCGTCCGATGATTCACCCTCAGTCGACCAAGTCACTCAAGCCGCTCGCCTGGATCCAATCACTGAGGTGATCAAGCGGTCGGCTCGCCGCTTGCTCCGGCGGATCCAGGCTCAAGGGCGATCCGTCAGGGCCGATGTCCGATTCATCAACCGGGGCTTCGTCATCCGGAGCTTCTTCTTCCGAAGCTTCTTCACTCACGTCGTCATCGAGCAACTCGGTCTCGTCCCCGAGCAACTCGCGGATCAGTTTGGCGGTCAGGCTGAGACGGATTTCCACCGCTTCGCAACCGCACACCGCCGCCAGATCGCTGGCGTGACGGATCCGTTGCCATGCCGATTCGATGTCGCCGCGGGCCAGACGAGTCCGCGCCGAGCGGATGATTCGGTCGACCGCCAAATCCAATCGTTCGGCCGAGCCGTAGGAGCGCGCCGCGGCATCCAGCACGTTGGGGATCTCGCGGTAGTGACCGATGCAGCGCAACAATTGGACTTCGCGGTCCCGGTGCGCCCCGGCCTGCAAAAAATTGGCTTCCAGATCATGCACCAGCGCCGCGACGTCATGCCGGTCGGCGTGTAGTGACAGATCACACGATTCGATCGACAATTCGCAGGCCCGCGCCAAGTGTGACTTCGCTCCGGCCAAATCCAATTGCTTGGCCGCCAGCCGGGCCCGGGCCAATGCGATGCGAGCTTCATAGCCGCTGTGACAGCGATCGTCCTGCTGTTGTTCTTTCAGCTTGTCGCCGATGACGGGAATCCGCACCATGCAACAATCTTCACAGGGGGCATCGGCGCACTGGCCCGCCGGCCCACACAGACAGCACGTGTCGACGATGTCACAGGGAGGGCAGGTCATCGCGGCGTAGTTGACGAAGCGATCGGCAGCTTGGAATCGAGATTGCGTGATCGCGATTTCTGCCGACAGCAACCACGTGTTGCCGGTCGAGGCTCCGGCGCGGCAAAGTTCCACCCGCGCGTCGACCAACCAATCCGACGCTTCCAGGTACTCGGTCCGGCTGGTCAAACAGGCGGCCAGGTTGTACGCCACGGTGCCGGATTCATAGGGATCATCGATCGCCCAGGCCCGCATCAATGCTTGGCGATATTTCTTTTCCGCTTCGTCCAGGTCGCCTTCGTTGTACGCGTCCCGGCCGTCATCGACGTAGCGATGCAGTTTGGAATCCTTGCCGACGATTTCTTGGGGGCCACTGGCGCAGCCCGCGGCGATCACCATGATCGACAGCCAGCCCAGGATGAACCAAGTTTTTGGAATGGTCGACCAAGTGCCCATCAACGAACGCCTCCACCGCGGACCGAGGACGGAGACACCTGCTTGGTCGGCGCTTTGTTTTCGCGATACCGTCTCAGCAGCCAATGGTCTTGGATGTCGCCGACCAAATCCTGGGTATCCTCGACGGTGTCGTTGACGCGCTGGGTCGTTCCGGGCAATGCTTCGGCTTCGCTGCGGACGATTCTCACGACGTCACGCGTTTCGGTGGTCAACCGTTGAATCAGCAGTGCCGTCTCGCGTAGCGTCTCCAGGGTGGTCGCAATGTCATCGTTGGTTTGGTCGCTTTTGGCATCGATGTTGGCCGCCAGCTTCTTGACGCTCTCGGCGGCGTCCGTCGCGGCGGTCGCAGAGTCCCGGATCCGCTGGACGGTTTGGCGGATGTCACCGTCGACCAATTGATCCACCCGCCGCGCCAGCCGGGTCAATTCGGCTTCAAGATTTTCCGTCGTCTCGCGGAGTTGGGCGAACGTCTCGACGGCTTCCGGACGAATCGCGTCGCTGGTTTGCTTCAGCGATTCGAACGTTTCCTCGCTGCTTCCAAAAGCCGGATCGATGTTTTCGGTAAGCGACTGTTGCAGTTTTTTGGCGGCGTTGTCGACCGAGTTGCCGGCCGCTTCGATGTTGCTGGCCATCCGATCAACCTGGTCGTCCTGTTTCTGGATCCGCGTGATCGTTTGACCGGGCAGCAGTCGCTGCGGCGGATCCGTCTGGCCTTCGGGGCGATTGCGCCGCAGGCGAACCACGGCCGGTCCGACGCCGTACTTGCGATCCAGCGTCACCTCGCTATCGGTCGTGATCAGATCACTCTGTTTGGCATTGATCGCCAGCGTCACGCGAACCAAATCATCATCGGCGATGTATTCCAACGCGTCGACCTGGCCGACCGTTTCACCCAAGATGATCACTTCGGTGCCGGTCCGCAGTTGGACCGCCATGTCTTCGGGCAGATGGATAAAGAACAGGTCTTTCTTGACCGCCAAATCGCTGGTGAAGCGGACCGAAATCACGATCGACAGCAGGAAAACAACGATCAGGAAAACGCCGACGATTTGATTGACGTACCTGAGGCGAAACGGTTCGTTCATGGCCGACGTCTCCCGTTGGTGTTCATCGTACCGTTGATGATCCGCCAGCTGATCACCGGGCTGCGGAATTCGAGTCGGTATTCATCGCGGTCACCGGCGAAAAACAAGACCGCGGTTCCCGAGGAACGCAGATCGTCGATCGCCGAGACAAAGTGGTCGTACAACGATTCCAGCATGAATCGAAGCGGGCGTTCCAAAATCAACAGTCGCGGACCGTTGGCCATCGCGCGAATCAACTGGCACAACGCCAGCACCGACGGCTCGACCACCGAAGGACGCTTTTTCAACGCCCATTTCACCTTGGCGAGCTGGTGTCCCGACAGTCGCTGAATCCAGTGTTCCACTTTCTCTTCCGTCTCGGTTTCCGAAACGCCGTGGTGTCGCATCGCCAAGTGAATGTTGTCACGCAGCGTCAGACTTTGGATCCAAGCCGAACCCGCAAACACGCGCCCGATTTCACTTCGCATCTGGAAGTGTCTCGCGTAGTCGATCCCCAGCCAATCTTGGCGGTTGTACAACACCTCGCCCGCGTCGGGGGGATTCAGGCCCAGCATCATCGAAACCAGGTCACGGGGATTGTGCTGCCGCTCCAGTTCCACTTCGACCAACTCGCCCGATCGGATCGTTGCCGAAAACTGGTTCATCCGAATCGACGTCTCACCGGTTCCCTTGAAACTCACCTGATCGAATTCCAGAATCGGCGCAGCCAGCTCCCATTGTGGTGGCGTTGATTCGGTCGTGGGGGCATTGCCGGTCAAGGGCCTATCCGAATTGAAAGACAAGGATCTTGTTGTAGAACAGGATCGACAAAATCGCCGAAACGGCGAAGACGGCCGTCAGCGCTCGGATGCCCGCACGGCTGGCGATCCGAGGGACATCCGTCATCGATCCTCGCGCATTGACGCCTTCCAAACAGCAAATCGCGCCCGCGAACCCTCCGGCGACCATCGTTTTGGATAGGAAGAACGTCAGGTCACTGAGTTCAAAGTTGCCGGCGATCTCGCCATAGAATTCATTCCAACTGGTGTGAATTGCATTCATCACGAATCCCACCGCATAGCCGGTCACGACCATCGTCACCGCCGTGATGATCGCCAGGCAAAACACACTGATCATCACCGCCAACACACGCGGCATCACCAGGAACGTCATCGGGTCGATGCCGAGCGAGTCGAGCACTTCGACCTCGCCGTTGGCACGCATCGTCGCCAGCTCCGTGCTGATCGCGATTCCGCTGCGGCCGATCACCACCAAACACGCCAACAACGGCGCGATCTCGCGGACGATCGAACGCCACAAGATCGGTGCGACGAGTTCGGTGGAAACGCCCGCGGCATCGATCCACATCGCCGCCTGGACGATCAACAGCACGCCCACCGCGCCTCCGAATCGCAGCGCGGCCGGAATCGCGTCGACGGCCGTGAACAACACCTGCTTGGAAAACACGTTGCGGACCGCGTACGTCCACGATCCGGGATGAACCGCCAGCGCCAGCGATGCCCACAGCACCGACGCAATCGAGGACAGGCGGCCGAATCGATCGAAGAACAGATCCCCGACGCTGCCCGTCCAATGCCAGACCCAGCCGGTGGCGCGAGCCACGGCCAAGCGAACGAGATGCAGCGACTGGACGGAGGAGCGAAACACGGTGAACGACGGTGGTACCCTAGAACGGACAAAATTGGATTCATTCTCACAATCGACCGAACCGCACCTCCACTCCCCAGCGAACCGTTGCAACGGTTGCCATCCCACCCCCTCCCCACCTTCCAACCGGCGTAACCGTCACAGTCTTACAGTCACCCTCCCTGGCAGGGAGGGTCGAGCGCAGCGAGGGGAGGGTCGGTTCGCCTCATCGATTGATCCTCAGCCCCAAAGCACCCTCCCCGGCCGCTCGGAGGCCTTCACTTAAGTCACCCTCCCTGGCAGGGAGGGTCGAGCGCAGCGAGGGGAGGGTCGGTTTGCGTCATCGATTGATCCTCAGCCCCAAAGCACCCTCCCCGACCGCTCGGAGGCCTTCACGTAAGTCACCCTCCCTGGCAGGGAGGGTCGAGCGCAGCGAGGGGAGGGTCGGTTTGCGTCATCGATTGATCCTCAGTCACAAAGCACCCTCCCCGACCGCTCGGAGGCCTTCGATTTCGTGTAAGCTCCTTTCCTATCAACACCTTGCACGCGGCCAGGCGATTGCAATCTGCAATCAACAGATCGGTGCTCGAAGGCGGAACCCCTGCCCATGAAGAAGCGGATCATCTCCAACGCCGAGCAGCAAGCCGCTCAACTTCCCGACGACGGTTGGCTGGATCTGGAGCAGATCGCCGACGTCGAAGTCACATCGGAAGACCCCGCCGCCCCGATTGAGTCGGCGTTGGTCCCCGCAGGCGGTTCGCAGTGGCGTGCCGCGGAACCTGGCGAACAGACCATCCGGTTGATCTTCGTCAGACCCCAATCCATTCGTCGGATCGCCTTGGAATTTGTCGAGCGGCAGACCGAGCGGACCCAGCAGTTCGTGCTCCGCTGGTCAGCCGACGGCGGCACGTCCTTCCAGGAACTGGTCCGCCAGCAATGGAACTTCAGCCCCCAAGGGGCGACGCAGGAGACCGAAGACTACCGAGTCGATCTGGCCGACGTCACCACGCTTGAACTGAAGATCACCCCCGACATCACCGGCGGAGAAGCTCGAGCCACCCTCACGCGATGGCGCCTCGCCTAGTGCCTTGTCCACGGTCAGCAAGAAAGTGGCGTAAGCTTCCAGCTTGCGTTTCCCCCAATTGGTGCCATCAGCGAGGGATTGCAAACTGCAAAATGAACATTGCAAATTGGCTATTGATGAGCGAATGGAACATGCCACTTCGGGATTTTGTGTTACGACTTCGATTGTCATCGGAGATGTTCCCCGGCTTCGGCAACGCGTGATCCCCAATTTGCATTTTGAAATGATCAATTTGCAATTTGCAATCACCTGATCTCCAATTGGTGCCACCCACCAAACCAACCCGCACGATCGGCAACCTTCTTGCTAGCAAATCAGGAGGCGGATCGCACACGTTGCATGTCCGAATCACTGCGACGCCGGGCAGGATGATGAAGTCTGGTTCGGACCTGCAGGATCATTCTGCCCCGAATCATTCTGCCTCCATTTTCGCGTTACGCCTCGGTCGGTCGAAGGGAATCAAGAAAGCGAAAAGAGCTCCATTCGTCTTTGAGCACACGCTTCATCTGACGTTCCAGCGCTTCGACGGTCGACTTGGTCTTCGCAAGTGACTTCGCATCGATCAGATTTCGATCGAACAAGAAATCGCCAAAATACTCCACTGCGATCAGTGTTGCAGGAGCTTTAAATCGATCCAGTGACATGAACCCCAGCATCGAGGCGAGATGTGCTTCGAACTCCGTCTTTGGCACGCCCCGAAAATAGTCGCGCATCACAAGCTTCTCTCGACTGAACGTTTCTAAGACCAGATCACTCAAAACGTCTGCCGGCGACAATGCGATTGACTGCTGTGTGTTCAGCCAGCCGGCGAATTCGTAGGCGAGCAGCATGCGATTGCGAATCGATTTTTGAGTATCGCCCGACAGCTGCTTTTCTGTCCAGTCTCTTGTGCTCTGGCCAGACACGCAGCCGACGATCTCGCGGCGGACGGTGACAAACTCTTTGTCCTGGCTCAGGTCAAACTCTTGAAGAGCGGTCTCCATCATGCGAATGGACTCGTCGTTCACCCCTGCCTGGATACACTCACGCAGGTGTTTAATGAAAATGACGTGCAGGATTTTTTCCACCGCCCAAGGCATCAATTGGGTTGCGTCCATGCAGCGATATCCGGCCAGGACCAGTGATTCTGCGGCGGCTTCCAGATTTGCCAACCGCAACATGGTGACCGTCCCGTAGAACGCTTCACCCGTTTCCGTCATTTCATCGGCGTCCTGGGCGACGGCGGTTTCCGCGCTCGTCGTGTCGTCAATCGACAGGTAGTGCGTGATGCGACTTCTTAGGAACCACAGCAACCCCTGCCGATACAACTCGCGATGGCTTTCCGCCAAGTGTTCCAACAGATCGACGTACTGGGCTGGATCAGCCCCCGTCTCCGCTTCATACACCGTCTCGGGAAAGAGAGCTTCACGCCATTCTTGATCCAGGTCCTCTTCTGACGCGGCTCGGACCATCTCAATGCGCTGATTCCCCTTCGCTGCCGAATAACGATCGAACCATTTGGCGATCTCAGGATTTTTGTCGGCATCGGCATCGGCATCGACATCCGGGGAAACCGCAGATTGGCCGAAATCGAACTCGCCAGACAACGAGGAGAATGAGTGGGCGGGGTCTACCGCCAAATCCTGATTCGCCTGAAACCTTGCCCGCGCTTTTTCACGTTTCTTTTTCGCGGCCGCACGTCGTTTTCGCTCGCGTTTGAGTTGCGCCTTCCGTGTGTTTTTGTTCTTCGCCATGCCAAGTCTTCAAAAGTCATACGTTCGTTTTCTGGTTGGCAGTTTAACAAGACGTAACGGCAAAAGCACCCGATCGGATGACGAATCAATCGCTCGAGCAGCAAAAAGGAGCGTTCGTCAGTACGGATCATTCACCACCCGTCGATCGTTCGGCCGAACGCCCGGCGAAACGTCAAACCGCCCACGAAAGCAAGTCGGAAAGGCTTCCGGCTACGACGCGGCGAAGTGGATTTCCCAAACTTGGTAAACTGCCGTTTGCAACCTCGGATTCGGGCGTTTTGTCGGAGTGAATCGCCGAATGGAACCAGAAATCGAAATTTCAAAAATGCAAACCGCAGGGATCGAAAAAGGACATCTCGCTGACCGCGGCGGTGTCTCCGCCGATGAGACACCATCTCGCATTCTGTTGGAGTATTCGAGCGTTGATGGGGTCAACAAGGCCGACGTCACGTACTGCTACGATCCAGGCGAATTGGTTCACTGCGTTGACGGAAACGTTGTACCCGTCGCGAATGTTCCAGTCGGTGCACAAATTTTCCTGGAAGATGGTGGCACGGCCGTCGTAACGGCATCCACTGAGATCCCCTGGGAACCCTACGCCCCGGAGCTTCCCCCCAGGGTCATCGGGACCGTTCGCTACACGGGTGTTTTTCAGCGAATCGATTTTGGCGTCGTTGGAGGGGCCGCCGTTGGGACAACACCGGAACACGCGTTCTGGTCCATCGACCGCTCTTCGTGGGAACCCATTTCCAGCTTCACGCTCGGCGAAGCATTGCTGACGGCCGATGGCAAGGCGGCCAGACTCGAATGGATTTCCGCTCCCTACATGGCGCAGTGCGAACTTCGAAATATCGAAGTCGAACAGGTCCATCGATACCAAGTCGGACACACACCGACCGGCGGTCTCTGGACTCACAACGGGATGGAGAACGGATGCCAAGTTCCGAGGGCAAAAACGAGTCTTGGAATCGACGATGCTTTGAGAGAAAAGCGGATTCGTGAAATCAGCCCCAACACTCGCGTGATCAAAGCGGCACCCGATGCCGAGCACCACATTTTTCTCCAGCATCTAAGAAAGCGGTTCAAGGATGACTACGGAATTGACGTCGACGATTATGTCGTGGATGTCGATGACCTGACCCATCAGGCTTTGCACGCTGGACGAGGTCCTCTTGGCATAAAGGCTGGGTGGTGGGAGCAAGAATTGATGGCTTATATTCGAGACGCTGAAACGATCAAGGGAAGCAAATTGGATCAAGCAGAACTCTTGCAAATCGCTGAAGATATTCTGTCTCGCTTCGATCTTCCCGGTCTTTCCCAGGCACATCGGTACTCCAAGGCATAGCAATGTCAGAATCATCTACACATCCCTGGTCCGACAGTTGGCCGGAGAACGTGCGAACCGCATCCAAGACACTCGGATTCTCGTCAATCATCGCCCTGTTGCGATCGATGGAAGCGGTGCCTTACGCAACGGTTGCTGAAAAAATTGGTGGCATTCCTCCGATTCAAATAATTGCATTAGCGTTCGAAGAAGCAAAACGCAGTGACAGCCTTGAATGGGTTATCCGCGACTGTCTATGCCGAAATATTGTCGAAAAATGTAGAGCGGGCTGGGACTGTGGCGACAACAGTCGATCGAACCGAACGAGGGCAGTTGGGGCCTGGGTGACTGAAGTGAGCCGTACGGGACAAAATCCCGAATTGCGTGAACGATTGCTTTCGATGGCGAAACAGCTGCTAGAAAGCGATGTTGACGCATCGTGGATACCCAAAAGCAACTCTGACCCCGTGCTTGAAAAACTCTTCGAGCAGCTTGAGTTGGGTTGACGGCAGAAACACGCTAACCCTTCCAATTGGTGCCATCAGCGAGGGATTGCAAATTGCAAAATGAACATTGCAAATTGGCTATTGATGAGCGAATGGAACATGCCACTTCGGGATTTTGTGTTACGACTTCGATTGTCATCGGAGATGTTCCCCGGCTTCGGCATCGCGTGATCCCCAATTTGCACTTTGAAATGATCAATTTGCAATTTGCAATCACCTGATCTTCAATTGGTGCCACCCACCGTCCTTCCAAACGTTGCCACCCACCAAAGTCGCGCGGCAACGACCGGCGATCGTCTTTGCTATCAATTCAGCCGTTGAGTAACTCCAACTGCATTAGGTGGGTGGCACCGATTATCTAACGCCGATCAGACCTCGACGAACGCGACGCCGGAAAGCGAAGCGTGCTGCAGTCTTTCGGCGAGGTCCTGGCGCAAAATGATTGCAGATCGGTAGTTTGAGACTCGACAGATCGTTGGCGTCGTCAGCTTGCTCTTGTCGACGACCAAACGCGTCACGACCTGGATGTCACCGGCTTTTCGTCGCGTGAACCTGTCAGTCTTTTCATGGTAGATGATTGACGATTGCTCACGATCGATGCAATCCACCGATGACAAAATATTCGCGACAAACATCTCGCCGCCGTTCGAGCAGACTGCATCGATCAACTGAATATCCGAAGCCGCGTCTTGCCTGAGGATTTCAGCCGTGCTCGGCGAGACGACCATCACATCGAAGGCTGTCAAATAGATGTCGGCAAGCACCCCATCCCGCTCCAGTTCGATTTGAAGGGGATTGGCCAAGTCCAAGGGACTGCCTGCACTGAGGTCCCAAATGTTGAATTCTGGAATCCCCTGGTCGACGGGGACTTTTAGCAACGCTTCTCCTTGGTCACCCTCCCGCAGTGTCAACTGGTACCATTTTCCTGTCATCGGTTTAATCTATAACCTTCGTGCTAAACTGCGAGCCAAACGTGCCTCTTCGAGTGATGAAGCCGATCTCAAGATGCCACTGAGGGCGGTTGATTCATCAAGAAGCTGACGGCGAATAATCAACAATTCGCGTTGCAATAGTCGCTTGTAACGTTGGGAATTTGGATTCACGCCTCTCACGACATCTTTTAGCCGCTCAAGAATGACGTAGTTGTAGAAACCATGTCCGCCTTTGTGCCCAGGTATCATAACCTTGTTGATCGGGTCGTCGAGGCTGATTCGCGCGGGATCGAAGACCTCTTTGAACAACCGCCCCCAAAATTCACTTTTGTTCGTTGCGATGTGGTGATTGTCGACATTTGTTGCACCGGCTCCTTTTGCCGTTTTGATTTGAACGTTTCCTGAATCGACGAGGTCGTCCAGAATGGCGGACGACTTGTTTCGAGGGACCGTCTTCGCCTTCGGGACTTGGCACCCGTTGCCCATCCCATTGTGAGTCCAAAGACCGCCTTCCGGTGCTTCCCCCACCTGGTACCGGTGCACTTCTTCAACTTCGATGTTCCGAAGTTCGCAATCCGCGAAGTAGGGTTTTGAAATCCACTGCAAGCGTGCGACGGTCCCGCCGCCGGTGAGCAACGCTTCGCCGAGTTGGAAGCTCGCAATCGGTTCCCACGAGTTTCGGTCGATGGACCAGAAAGCGTGCTCGGGAGTGGTTCCGACCGAACCGCCGCCGAATACGCCAAAGTCAATTCGTTGAAAGTAGCCAGTGAATTTGACCGTCCCTACGATTCGTGGCGGTTGCTCGGGATCATACGGTTCCCAGGGGACGTCCTCGGTGTGCGTGATTTCCGCCGTTGCGCCATCTTCAAGACAGATGCGGTCCCCGGGCGCGAGAGACGTTGCGGCAACGGCGGTGCCTCCGGCCAGGACGATCCGCTCGTCGGGCTCGTAGCAGTAGCTGATCTCGGCACGCGACCCGTTTCCGATCGAAACGTAGTGCAACACGATCCGGGTGTGCGATCCCGATGGCTCCCTCGTGAAGGCACCATCCGGTTCGGTGCGTCGCGTTTTCCAAGGTGCGGTGTTCATGGTGAATGCGGATGCGGAGATCGGCAGGCAAAGCGCACGAAAAACCTCGGTGATGCCTCATCAAGGTGCGACAGCCCTGCGTCTGGTGGCGGCCACTTCCCCCGCAGTCTACATGATCGGGTCGGGCCGATTGGCATTCCCGGCTTCGCGACCGCTGGAGTAAAGTTCAGGCGGCTTCGAGCAACTGATCCCAGAGTCGCTCACTTGGCTCGACGGCCGAGCAAAAATCTTCAAGAAATGCGAACCCGCCGGCCTTGCAGGTGTCAAATTGGCAGGTTAAGTTCTTCCCAAACCGTCCACGACGGCCCGGGCGATTGGCTCAGTTGGTTAGAGCGCTGCTTTCACACGGCAGAGGTCACTGGTTCGAATCCAGTATCGCCCACTTGTCTTTTCTGCATTTCTTGCAAGCCTTGCTCCTGAAGATACCCTTTTCGGTACCCTTTTCAGGAGCGAACGATGCCACGCCAGCCCAAGCCGTACTACCGCAAAGCCCAAAAGCGGTGGGTCTGCACCATCGACGGTCAGCGCGTCACCCTCGGCGAAGACAAGAAGCAAGCCTTCGAAAAGTACCACGCCCTGATGCTCGATCGGCAATCAGTCCGTGCCGAACTCTGCACCGTCTACGAACTCACCCAGTGCTACCTCGATTGGGTCCAGGACAACCGCAAAAAGGTCACCTACGACAAACACAAGCACTATCTCAAGAGCTTCATCGAGTCGATCGGAAAAACGATGAAGCCGTGCGCGCTCAAACCGCACCACCTCACGACCTGGACGAACAAAGACAGCTGGAGCTCCACCAGCCGAAACGACGCGATGACCATCGTTCAACGGATGCTCAATTGGTCAGTCGATCAAGGCTACCTGTCCGCGAGCCCGCTTCCCCGCATAAAGAAGCCCAAAGCCAAGCGTCGTGAAATCGTCTACACGCCAGAGCAGTGGAAGCAGATCAAATCCCACGCCATCGGCCCGCTCATCCCCCTCCTCGATTTCCTCTGGGCAACCGGCTGCCGCCCCAAAGAGGCACGCACTCTCGAATCCCGCCACGTCCACGACGATCTCGTCATCTTCCCACCGGACGAATCCAAAGGCGAAACCGATTCCCGCGTCATCTTCATGACACCGGAGGCGCAAGCCATCATCAAGCCCCTGCTTTCCGAACGCCCCACCGGTCCGCTCTTTTTAAACTCGCAAGGCAATCCCTGGACCAAGGACTCGATCAAATGCCGCCTGACGCGGATCACCGAAAAGGTCGGCTTCCGAGTCATCGCCTACGGAGCCCGCCACAGCTACGCCACCAACGCCCTGATCCGCAGCGTCGACACCGTCTCCCTATCGCACCTCATGGGCCACAAAGACACCCGAATGATCAACAACTACGCCCACCTCGCCCAAAACGTCGACTTTCTTCGAAAGCAAGCAAAAAATGCGTCCGGCATTTCCGCTACCCGTTCGTAGCCCCAGATTTGGGATGGCTTCCGACCGAGCGTACTGAGTCGGCCGATTGGATACACCGGCGTCGGCCGCCGGGGCATCGAAATCGACCTGCAGCTCCCCAAAGAGAGTCCGCGAACCTTTTCTACTCCGAGATCGCTTGCCGGTTGTGGAACCTGCATGAATTCGGTGCGTTGTTACCAAACGACGCAAACTGAAGCGACATCGTTTCCGTGTCGGCGAGTTCGGTCCGATCCGTGCGAAGCAGCCCGGAAAGTTTGCCCGCATCAAACTGCTCACGATCGCCCAAGCCAGCCGAGCCACACGATTGATCGAAGAAGAGAACGAATGCCGCGGCGCGAGTAAACCACGCCGCTTTCCCGCACGCCCGTTCATGAAACCTGCCCTCATCGCCAACCGAGCACGCCTGCCGAAGTCTTGGCGTGACTCGGTGAAATAGTCTCTCAACCACGGATGGAATCGAAAGATGTCAGCATAAGTGAAACTCGGTCTCGATGACGTCCTGGCGATCGACGGTGCCGAGATCAAGAACGTCAAAGACCTGACCGTCAATTCTCGAAAAGGCCGCCCTGCTGACGCAGTCAATTTGTGTTGGTATCATTCCTGACGGACAAACGCGATTCACCTTCCTACCATTGGTGAGGACAGAGCACATTGAAGGAATCTGGGCACTATTCGATTGCTGGCTTCTTTTTTCAGCAACTTGCCGCAGCCAGTGATGCCTTAAAGCTCTACTTCAACGACGACAGCAACACGGACCCGGTAGCGGTATTCGTGCTTGAAAAGCACGGCCAAGATGGTGTCGTCAGGCCGGTTCGTGGAAATACGGGAAGAACCAAGCTGATTCAATACAAGTACTCAAGTGTGGGTGCCAAGATTGAGCCAAGCGATCTACGAGATATACTGGATGCGTTTCTCCGAAGCGTGAACGCATCAGGTGGCGAAACCAAAGACTTCGAGTACTGTTTAACGACGAATCGCGAACGCGACGACGAAGCGAATCGGTGGTTCGCCGAATCGAAGTCGCCCAAAGCTTTCAAGGAGTTTTTGCACAAGAACTTAGACGCAGATTCCGCGAAGAAATATAAATTCACAGTTCTGTATCCAATATTCAGCAACTTGACATTTGAACCTTGCGATCTTGCGTCGTGCAAGAAAGAGATCGCCCAGATTGCTGACCGGCATGGTATGCATGACCATGAAGTGGAAATTGGTATCAATGCGATCGTTGGCTTCCTTGATAGCGTCGCGAAATCGCCTGGTGAACGCGAAGTTACTCGACAATTGTTGATTAAGAATCTGTTGGGCCGCAACGATCCTACGAGCCTTACGGAAGACCGCTCCCATGGTGTTCAACAAGCTGCAGTTGAGCAGTTTAAGGACTTTGAGACGGACCTAGCAATTACAACTGATCGCGAGATATTTCGCGAGATCGCAGACGCGGCGAGCATGCAACCGTTTGTCCTAGTGCGAGGCGAAGGCGGATGTGGGAAGTCCGTTGCGATGAGTGGAGCGGCAATGGCAAACCTCGCGTCCCGTGGACTCCCGCCGGGCTTCGCACTCATCGTGAAGGCTTCCGAGCTTAGTGGCACGAGCATTCAAAGAGCGGTCGCGGAATGGCGCCACCAAGTTGAAAATCCAGACCAGAATTCATGGAGACGTTCAGTATCGAGATTGGAGCGAGCGTGTCCTGGTCGCCCTTGCCTCGCAGTCTATGTAGACGGTGTCGACGAACGGAATGGACTGCAAGGGCTACCGCCTGAGGCTCGTAGCTTCTTGACCCAATTGATATTCGACGCATGCAAGGAATATAGTCAGTCGGGTGTCGCTCAGTTTAGCGTGGTCATTTCATGCCGGAACCAAGACGACCTGCGTGGGCTCAGCGGAGGTGGGTTCGGGTTTCCATTTACGCCAACCCCATTCGTGTTAAAGGACTTTACACCGAAGGAAATACTCAGCTTGTTGAACGAACTGCGTTTTAACGAAACCGTGACGAAACGCATTCGGAGTCACCTCAGCCTTCGTCATGGAAATCCTAAGAACACGAGTCCATCCTCCGATCGTCCAATTGATCCGACCCGAATGAATATCATTCATCATCCAGTCCTTTGGCGATGCTTCGCTAACTTAACAAATGAAGAGAAGCACGATTTCCTAGACGGTGGATACGATGCGCTCTCGAAGTTAGCGAGCACCTACATTCAGTGGTTCTACGCAAAAGTTGAGAAGCGTGTTGGCAATCTGGTCTTGAATGCTGCTCAAATCGCTTTGACCAAAAGCGCGCAAAGGTTTGTAGACGATCCAGAACGAGATGGATTTCGGAAGGAAGACTGGCTTGATCCTTGCGTTGAGGCGGGTTGTCCAGAGATAAGCCAAGATAAGGTATTCCAGGAAGCCATTTCAGCTGGCGTGATTGATGCGAATCAACAAACCTGGAAATGGAAGCGACCGTGGCTATGCGAATTCTTAGCGAAAGGAGTGACCTGAAATGTCAAAGGAATTTACAGTAAGAGACGAGGTCCGACTTCGGCTATCGCAGCGGCTAGAGCATGCACGGTCGCTCGATGATGTTCGAGACCTCTTTGCAGAGGTGCTGGCCGTACGTGATGTCGTCGGGCATGGTCATTCTGTTAACCTAGCTAATTCACTTTGCGAGGCAGCGGCCAGTGCTACGCGATCTGCGCCGGAGCAGGTTGCGGAAATCGTGGAGTTTGATGTACTGCCTTTCGTCGTGCTCGAAGAAGATGATAGTGAGAGTTCTCCGAGGCTTTCGATCGACCAGCAGTACCTGCGTGAGAACATTCGCAACTGGGTGTACCAGTTCCCGCACAGCGTGATGTTTGAAGTTCGCAACGACGTGTTGCGTGCTCTGGAAGAACGCATTCGCACCTGTCCGCTGAAGCCGTACTTCTGGTGCGTTGCAAGTCTTGGCTATCGCACCCAATCTCTCAACACTCTTCTCTGGGAGATCGCTAAATCTGATGGAGCGCATGCCGAAACGGCCGCTTCAGTATTGATTTCAACGGGCTTGAGTATTGACGAACACTCCGCGATTCTCGATTTAGCGGAGACACAGATTGAACAGAACGGGGGCACTCATCTTGCGCGAGTTACAATTCAAGAGCTCGTTGGCCCAGATCGCCCAGAAATTGCGATCAAGTTTCTCAAATCCTCGTTCGCAGGTGAAAATGAAGAAAAGGAGAAGGGACTGGGTAGGAGCCTCGCAGTCAGCGTTGCAACGCGAGCTGTCGATCGCTGTTCGGACCATGATCCGATTCACGATCTCGCTTGGTCACTCCTTCGAGAGCATCCTAAAGAAGTGAGTCAATCGCACGAATATTCTTTCCGCTGCAACTCGGCCAGCGTGATCGAAGATCATTTCTGCTGGTTAGCTGAGGTCGACGGCGACGACCAGGCAAATTCGCACCACTGGACTTACATCTACTTGATGCGACTTGCGGAGCTGGTGAAGCCAGCACACCTTGTCGGCTGGCGAAATATAGAAAACGAAGTGGTTCTGAAGCAATTGTCCTCAATTGTCGCCAGTAGCAGTGGGCATCGAGGGCAGTGGGCTACCACAACATCAAAACTCAAGCCAGATGCGCTTGAAACGCTGCTCGAAATTGGTTTTCTACCGACCAGCGAGTTCATTGAAAAATCAGTTGTCGACGAGTCAAGTGGGTTCGTCGCAAGTGATATTGCAAGATTGCTGGCGTGTACATCGGTTGGGCAACTGCCATCCCCGTTGCTTGATCTTGTTCGATCTGGTCACCAATCTGATGACGAAGACAATCAACACTTCTTCCGTCACACAGGGCTTATCGCACTGGTTCAGTCGAGTCGGAGTCGCACCGCATTCGATGCGATCTCCCAGTTTGGATTTGTATACCAGGACGATGTGCTACTCGCTACGGTTGATGCGATTGCCGAGACGGCGATCGCTCGGATCGAACAGGGTGACAGCGACATTCCAGAAACGTTGCTTGAGTTGGTATCGAAAGGTGATGCAGAACATCAACGTGAAGCAGCGGCATCCGTCTTCTGCCGACTTGTGTTGACAGGCTACGTTCGCGGAAAATTATTCGATCGGCTGATTGATCTAGTCGACGACGAATCACTTAAGCCGTTCACACGCGGCGAAGCACTCGAGGCAATTGCCCGAACTCAGTTCAGCAGTGCAGAGCAGTGGCGAGACCGGATTTGGTCCTACACTCGGTCCCCTGATGAGCCTTTGCATTGGCGAGCAATGGAGGTTTTTATTCGCCGAGACTGGCTTGATGCAGACAAGGAAATCTGGTTGCTTGATCGGCTAGGTCTCTCGTCGTCTTCCGAGATCGTAAAGCTTAGCCAGCCTGAGTCTATCGTCGGTTGGCAAGCGTATCTATTGGGATTGATGTATGCCCTGAACGTTCGCAAGTATTCGCACGCGATGGCATCCGCATTTGAGCGAGCAAAACCCGATGTTTTCTATCAGTTGATACGTCCCGTTTCTCGTGCCGGCAAGTTGAACGCGAATAATGTAGTCGATAGCTTCGCCAGACGGGTTCTTTTTCTCAACACCGAATATTCGACGGACACTGGCCTGTTTTTGGTCCTAGCTAAACTGTCACCGTACTCGCTACTTGAAATCGTTGAATCGAATCAGTGGCAGCGTTGGATGGTCGAAGGTAAAGCCGCCCTATGCGACGCTACTTACGTTGCCCTCTCCGCGATCAAAGAGGACAAGGTCAAAGAGTATTTGATTTCGTTCATGCAAGATTCAGCTTTCCAGGTTCGTCGGTCGGCCTACCGGGTTTTGTCGCAACTCGACCACGAACAGTTGTTCTCGATCTGTCAACTCTGGACAGACACTGACAATGTCGAGCTGGAACGACGGGCGGCCGAATTAGTCGAATGGTTACCAAGGGACCACTATCCAGACGGTTTTGTGGGCAAGCTCGGTTTCCAAAGCCATAGAGAGCCAGCCGTACGAGATGCATTTCAGGATGTGCTGATTCGACGACGACAGCGTGCCTGGGCCGACCAGTATCTCGAAGAATTGTTCGTGTTATGTCGCAATCAAAATCCAGACACTGCTGAGTGCTTTCGACTCGTTCGTGCTTTGGGCAAGTTCGGAGACGACGACACAATTCGTCGGATCAAGCAATTTGTGAGCCGTGAGCCGTGCCCGATTTGGATTCGCACGCTATTAAAGAGAGCAACAAAGCAGATTGAAAAACAGTGGAAGAAGACTACCGAGAAGTGGTCTGAACCTTGGTCACATGAGGCTGGCGACATCGAAGAAGTCGACGGTAAATTCGTGCTTTCAGATGGGTCAGAGATCTCGGCCAAAATATTGTTATGGAGACAGCACCGTTTCGACCAATCCGAAAAATACGCATGGGGTGGCTTGGCCGTCGATCTGTCTGGGCGACTAGGTTTTTGGCACGATGATCGCGAAGTGACGCTTGCGATCCATGGACGCGAAAATTCTAGAGTGCTTGTTGGCAACGTCCGATCAAAATCTCGGATCGGAACAGAGATTCGTTTCAACGGGCAGTCGGAATATCCAGGTCGGGATCGCGTTACTGACCATCCCAAGCTAATGTTCAACCAAGTCTTGGGAGTTCTACAGGAGGCCGAGCTTGCGCTGTCAAAGCAAGAGGCCGCGCAGATTGCGGAAAGATTACAACCGGCGATTGAAGGTTCGGACTTGGCCACACGACTCGTGTCGCCGGACGATCGCGTATCGTCCAATCTTCGGACGCCGATAGTCGTACTGATTGTTAGAGTAGTGGCGGATGTCCTTCGAGACCGTGACCCATATTGCCTGAGCATTTGGACGCTTGCAGACCGACTGCTGGCGACTGACTCTCAACGACTTCGCTTTTCGCCCTCGGACTTAACGGAGTTTTCAAACCTAGTTTTTGACAAGAATGAAAGTGCCGAAGACGAACTGGTTGTGTGGATTCGTGATCGACTTGCGCCTGCTTCCCACCCTGCAGATGTGCCGCAGCCAAAAGAATGAGGGAACACGATTAAGCTGCCTGACGCTGACGGCCACCCGATGAAGTCAATGCAGCAGCAAGTGCTGACTTTTGTGATACCGCAGTTTTCTCAAATCCGCAAGCGAACTTGCCTAGCCACGCCGCTTGTTCTTCGGGCGAAAATGCGGACATGGCGGATTCAAAGCACTCTTCAGAGACCGTGTGACCAAGAGCAATGTCGATCCTTGCAGATTTGCAAGCACGCGCCGTTTCGTCATGGTAATCGCAGTATTTGCGAAAGATTTGAGGATCGTTCAACTTGGGAGACTCCTGTTTTCGGGCGAGATCAATTGATACGCAATTGTTGACAACGACGTCCAGAGAGGTTTTTTCGCCAATCTTGCGTCGGGTGCATGTCAGCTTTTGCGATGGCCCAGAAATGGCAAAAAAAGCTGAATAGGAGTTTCCCAGGTTCCTCGGTTAAACTGCGGTGATTGTCGATTACCTGGTAGCCAAATGGAGATGATCGCATGGACGCGACTGAAGCTTAGCTCAAAGAAAAACTTGAGCACCACCTTGAGCAATGGAGATGGCGTCCCCACTTCGACCAAATTGAGCTGCCCGCTCACGCCCTGGGCCAACGATTCAGCCGCGCCATCCAAGAAGAACTAGCCCGCGAGGTCGCCCTGGAAGATCTCGGCAGGCTGTACTGTCCAGTCGACCAAGCTCGGAAGCCGAAGGATCTATTGGGCGAACGAAATTGAACTGAACCGACTTAAGAAACTTGTAGCGCATCGGCCCAACGGTAAGACGGCGATGCCGCAGTCATTGATAAGTCCCACAGCCAAAATGCCGTAAACGCTAGCAAAAAACTACCTACGAACAACGGAAACAAGGAGGGTTCTGTGAACAATTCGTCAAACGCGTCGCCACGGGAAGGAAGAACTGGCTATTTAAGGGCTCGGTGGCTTCAGGAGAGCGAGCAGCGAACCTGCTAACGATCATTGGCAGCGCGATCCGCAACGACTTGGACGTGCGAGCGTACTTGGGCGATGTCTTACGGAGGGCGCTCGCCGGCGAGACCGACTGGTCCGTACTGACTCCCCACGCATGGAAAGCTGAGCCCCCTGAATTGATTCGCGAGTACCGATCGGACGAGCGTCGCCAAGCGGCCGACCGCAAGCGCACCCGCCGAGCCCGGCGCCGCCTCCTCAACAAGTCAACTAGGCGTCGCTAACCGGTTCTGGTATACGGTTACCACATCTACGGCTACGACGGCAGTCGAGAATTTACGGATGCACTGACTTGGCTGATAGCCTCTGTGATCCGACACCGATCAAGTCTTGACGAATTCGATTCGCAGTGGGTCACGGCGCAGCGACAAATTGCGAAAGAGCGCAAATCGAACCAGCCAAAACATCCGCCTCGGTTTGTCCAACTTCGCTCATTTTCATGTTGCGCGATATCGCATCGGTGTGGGACGGCGCCCAGCGGCAGCCACGATCGATCGTGGCATAATACGGTGTGCTGGAACAGCATCGATGAACTTTCACCTAGCCCGGTCGACGGTGATGGGGATCGATCTGCGATAGCCGATAGATGTGCCAAATTCGCGCCGTTAGTTCTAACTATTTAACGCGACGTCCCTCCATCGCCGGACACTCATCACATCAAACCGCTTGCCATCAAACACAATCTGACTAACCTGCTTCTCGCCGTTGTTGGTGATACGTCGCAGTTCTTCGCGGATGTCCACCCACTGGATCTCACCAGAGGAGTTCCGAATTAACAGCATCACCGGCTCGGCGTGTTCCATCCAGTACTTGGCCTGCCGCTGGTTGAAACTCTTGAAGATCGCCTGCCCGTCCTTCTTGCGAGTCGTCAGGAAAGATTCGCCCGACTTCAGTTGCAGCCAGACTCTCTTTGCACTCGCTTGGCCATCGTCGTTTTTAAACTCGACTTCGGCGTCGAGACCCCAGTCGCTTACCTGAATCTCGCGACAGATCTGACCGGCGAGGGCCACGGTCGAAATCACCTCACCGACGAGCACTCGTTCTTTGCTTTCTGCGTCCAGTTTAATCTTCACCGCATCGCGTAGATCCTGAACACGTTGTCGGATATCGTCGTCGGCGAAGCGTTCTTCAAGTTCGTCCCATAGGCACAGTGTCGCGCCGCACCTCTGGCACTGGAGTTCGGCAGATTCACCGCATTCTTCGAGTCGCTCCATGGCCACGTCACGGTTGGCAGTCGTCCCACACGGATTTCCTCGGTAGTCGTTGAGGCAAACATAGTGACGAAAACGCCGAACATCATTGCCTGACTGAAGGAGGTGTTCGTGGATGTACTTGCTAAAAATGATCTTTTCTGCAACGGGCATGTCCTCGGCAAAGAATGCCTGAAGTTCACCTTGTCCCTCGGGCTTGCGAATAAGACGCAAACCCAGTGACTTCTCACCGGCCTGCGTCTTGAAGTTCGCGGCGTTTCTCCACAGATTGTCGTGAGTGAACTCGCGTGTGTGGTGAAGCTTGACAACAAGCGTGGCGTAGATCTCGTCAAGGAAACCGTTGAACGTGTAGCTCACCTGAACCGCTGGCGTAAGGCTTGGCTCCTGCCGTTCGCGACGATAGTAACTTGGGAACATCAACAGCATCTGGCCAGACTCTGCCTGATGCCGAATGCACAATCCGCGTTCCACCAGAATCTGGTGCATTGCCAACAGCACAAACTGCTCCTCGTCTTTTGGCAGTCGTTCGGCTGAAGAGTGATACGTCAGGTCGCCATCCAGCACGCGTTTTTCGGAAATGCAACCGCGATCAAACTCGTCTTCCCGAACCGTTTGAATCACGGCTTGAGCGTAGGCGTTGATGCGCTCCGGTTGCAGAAGAACCCAACTTCCGAATGCCAGTTCCCAAACGACTCCCGGCCCTGCCAGCAGGCCAACGACTGCCTTAAGTTCCGCATCGGTGAACCTCGTGTCCTCTCCCTGCATACGGAGCGTCAGGACCTCTCGAAATTCTTTGAAACGGAGCAGCACACGCCCCTCATCCTTGAGGTGGATAATTTCGTCCTTCAGCCGTTTGAAGAGCACAGGTGAACTGCGCCACGGTATGTTGTCCCAACTAATGCCGTCTATAATCGCTTGCTTGAGTTCTTTGCAGCCTTCATCTTCCTTGGCACTGGTTGGGTAGTAGCCAGCATATCCCCGCTCCTTTACGAAGCTGTCAACCTGCGATCGAGCCACGCGCAGCCCGCCAGCATCGCAGCGTCCAGCGACCAGCAGCTTCGTCATTTTGTCGTGTTCGGGTTTGCCTTTGTCGACCCGACTGAGGTCGCGGTCCCACTGCCCCAGTGTCTCGAACACATCGTCCTTCTGCGGATCAAAGACCAGCGCCGCCACCTGCGTTTGATCCATATAGAGCTGGTGAATCAACCGCTGATCGGCCTGCCCCCCAAAGTCCCACAGCCAGACCTCCCGCTTTACATTCATCGCGGTGGGATCCTGCCCCAGACCGTCCTCATCAATGCGTCGCATCGTTGCTGCGGTTTCTTCGTCGCCATCGGGCAGGGGTTGTTTCCACTGCGTGGACCACGCTCCGACCGTGGAGTCGGTTTCTCTGAAAGTGTCCAGAGCGAGCCGGTTCGAAAGCCCAGTTTTGCCTGCGTGGCTGTCGCCAACCAATATCACCTTAGCATTCGTGTATTGTGTACCAATATCATGGCCAGGATTTGCGAGGAGTGCTTCAGATTGAACTTCCCAGATCCGGACGGCACGCTCTTTGAGTCCCAACGTCGCGAGTCCCTTACCATCGGGTGAAAACGAAATACCGGGAACGTCGAACATATCCTCTTGAGTTGATTCGCTAATCTCAGCCACTGTTCGCCAAGTGTCAGTTCTCCAAACGAGGACTCGACCGTCATATGACTTCGATGCCATGAGCCTTCCATCGGGCGAATACGAAAGACTGACGACGGCTCCTGTGTGACCTTCCAAAATACGGTTCTTCCGTGGCTCAGCAAGGTCCCAGATGTGAAGCGTCGTATCCAACGACCCCGATGCCAGCTGCGGCCCCACGCAAGGGGATACTGCGAGTGAATATACCATATCGTCATGTCCACGAAGCACTTTGACGCATCGCTGCTCGCGCATATTCCAGAGTCGAAGCGTTCGATCATCAGATGCGGAAACTAGCCAAAGATCTTCTTTAGCTTTAAACCAAGCAAGACAGTTTACTGGGCGTTCGTGATCCTCGAACCAATGCAGGTGCCTGCCGTCCTTGGCGTTCCATATTCCAATGGTGGAGTCTTGTGAAGCAGTTGCTATGAAACGACCGCACGGCGACCATGCGACGTCGTTCACCCACTTTTTGTGTCCACGGAGTCGGCGACTTGCCCTCGTGGACTTCAACGTCCAAACGCTTGCCGTTGAATCGATGGAGCCCACGGCGATTCTCTTTCCATCTGGTGACCAGTCCAAACTCATTGCAGGTTCACGATGCGCGGTAATGGTGCGGAACTGCGTTCCTTGCTGAACGTCCCAAATCTTGACACGTCCATCTTTCGATGGAGCGGCAACGTATCTACCGTTTGGTGACCATGCGATACGCCCGACTTCCTCGTCGTGCTTGCATATGTGTCGAAGCACTAAACCAGAGGCAACGAATTCTCCTACTGAGACATCATGCGGTGAACGTTGAGCATGGGTTGCTGGCGGCTCGGTCGCCGCTGACAAGCTACGCGAAGCCAAAGCCTTGAGCAACTTCGGATATTCTGTCTCGCGTTGGTTCCGCCAGTCGATGTAGCTTAACTGCGAGAGCGAGCCTTTGATATCGGCGTCGTCGAGCCTGACTGGAATGAATCGTCGGCTTTGGTTGAGCGGGTCTTTGAAGCGGTAGGTGTGGCTCTCCAACTGTGCCCAGTCTGAGCCGAACGCTTCAGCTGACATGCAGAGCACCAGCACGCGGGAGTGCTCCAGTCCGTTCTCGATCTTCGCCGGGATGCTGTCGCCCGGCCTGATCTCCCACTCATCAAACCAAACCCGCACCCCGTCCGACTTTAGCCGGTTTGCAAGGTCACGCACCGCGACCTTATTATTTGAACTGTGGCTCAGGAAGGCATCCCATTCGAAGTCGGATTCCGTACTCACTTTCTAGTCGTGC
The DNA here is from genome assembly GCF_007754155.1 of Stieleria neptunia. Lineage (NCBI taxonomy): Bacteria > Pseudomonadati > Planctomycetota > Planctomycetia > Pirellulales > Pirellulaceae > Stieleria > Stieleria neptunia. Next base: position 3,138,584 of record NZ_CP037423.1, read on the forward strand.
CCGCGCTAAAGGAATGGATGCAATTATCTAGCATTTATTCTACGTAAATTGGCGCTCGCCGGTACCTACCCAACTACGCCTCTTCCCCCAGTTGGTCGGATGGCGAATCACCATCACTGATGCGGCAGTAGAAGCTGACAGTCCATCACCTTTGCGGGTTGCTCTCTTTTCTAATCGATTCTTTGGCAGCTACCGATTTGCTCAAATATGTGGAAAGAACCTGTGGATGTGGGCTGTCTAACTTGGGAACACCGACGCGACTTTCCGCTTCCTCGAAATCGTCGAAGTTGCATCGTTTGCTCTGAATTGGAACTGTTCGGAATTCGCGAAAGTCGTCGACCGACGTTGGTTCGCATCTACAACCAAACATTTGGCTCGGAGTCTGGCCGCACCCGAAACTATCCAGGCTAACGTCAGCGCCTCCGTCAATCTCACGACTTTCGCTGTTCAGCGTAGTCTCATCCGACGAGTTAAGATGTTGTGAACGATCATGCCAATGATGTCTACCGCGAGGGGTGACCGACGTGCGTCGCCCGATCCAGCGAGTACTGGCCTGATCGAATCCTCCCACTGGTCGGAATCACTTGCTAACAAGCACACCCAATAGGAACGTGCGAGATCAACATGGCGGAACATCAACTACCGTTGGGCAGGGCCCTTATCGATGGACTTATTGGACTCGGGCGTAGCATGGGGTATTGCGTAAAACGGGAGCATCCTGTCCTCGCAAGCGAACACGGCGAAGCATCCAAGGTCGATGTCGCTTGGTTTAGCGATGACGCGCAACGGTTCCCGCTGATGATATTTGAAGTGGAAAGCCGCGCTGGAAACACGATCGCCAGCAACCCACTCAAGGTATTCGCGCAGGATGTTGATCAGTTTGAGAAACCACTTTTCTACTTCCAAGTCATTGCCGAAGGAAAGGCGGAAACGTCACGTATCCAATTGCTGAAAAATCAGTACGGTACTCACAACTATCGTCTATACCGCCTTGGTCGTGGTGAATGGATGAGGCTGTTAATTGACGTCGTTAAGCAGCACGGTCGGATTCGCAGCAGCATAGACTATGTGGGCGTGTACAACGAATTAGCCGATTCGCGGTGGCCTGATGAGATTGACCCGATCGTGGTACTCGATGCCGCCTACGACGAACGCTTGTCACAAGATCAGCGGTTCGCAGAGTATGCGTGGCTAGCTCAGCATGAAGACAATGTGCGCAAACGCATGCCCAATCTGATTTCCGAGGACCAGGAGTCCGGATGGAATGGTGCGCGGAGTATCCCAACTTACTTAGCGCATTACTGGGCGCCTGCGATACTCTCAGCCTGGATGATCGGTCGCCACCATGGTATGGAGCTATCGGGTGTCTGGGATAATCACCTAAACGTTTGGAACAACGAATCTCTGGGCTATATGCGGATGTTTGAGCCCGAATTCTTCACCCACGACTATGCACAATTCATATTGTCGATCGGGGGACCCTTCGTTGCTTGTCTTGCCGGGCTCGCGCAAGGACACGGCTCAGCGATCAATGATTTCGTTGAAGTCCTGCGATCGGTGCTAGAGAGGTTTAGCCCTGGGGATGGCGGTCTACAGATTGCTGTTTGGCTTTGTCACATTTCGGCGCGGATGGGGAATGTGAACAACTTTGATTTTGCCTTTCAGTTCATTCAGTCCTCTGGCGGACTTTCTCTCGAGGGAATCGTCTGCCCGCCGTCCTCGTATTTGCTAGAGAACTGCTCACGAAATGAGTACTTTCCCGCAGGAGACTCAGTGTCGCTGACCATTTTCGAGTTCCAAGATCTCATGAATATAAGGCATGGCAACTCAGACTGTGATCGCGCGAGCGTGGCGTTTCAATCGCTTTGTCAAGATAATTATTGCTTAGGATGGTCCGATGAAGTTTTGGCTACACTCTGGTCACGAAGTTAGGTTGCCGTCGTGTCGATGCGATCAAAACAGTCTGCTGCCAAAGACAGCGTTTCAAGAGACACCGAATGCAAATTGCGAATCACGAAAGCCGCGTCGGTTGCATCGGCCGACGCGTTTTTGACCAACCGCTAACGCGCGGAGGTCTTGAATGCCTAAGCGGCTTTGCAGCTTCTAATACCGGTTGAAGCGGGCAATCTGCACTGGCGTTTTCAAAGTCAGCTCCGATACGTTTAGCCGGTGAAGGCCATCTGAGCAGAGCCGATCCGGCTTCCTACGTCAAATTGGACGTCAGTGTTCCAATTCACACGCGGGATGGAGAGTCGAATAACGCCTTGATCGTAGGCGGTCAATGCGATGCCTTGGGATGCGAAGCGGACGCGAATTTCGGCTGGAGAGTAGCCGGCCAGGGATGCATGGTTCAACACCCAGGTTCGTGAACGGCATGCCGTTGAGCCGGGAGTTGTTTGCCATCCTTTTTCTGCGAGCTGTTCGAGAAGTCCGTCGACCGAAGAATCGCCTAGCGACTTGCAGCGTTCCGCTTCGGGCTCGGATGCCAAATCGGTGATCGCCGCATCACAGGCGAAGAGCGCCGCGACGTTGGCGGTGGATGGTGCGGCGATTGACGGTGAGTCCGTGGAGTCCCAGCAGAGCTGCATGAGCGGATCATCGATTAACCCGCTGTCGATTTGATCCGTGGCGATCTGGTCGATTCGTGACGCGGAACGGTTGGTACCGAAAACTCCAATTGCAATCGGAATGAAGCTGCCTGCCCATTTATGGCCGCTTGTCATGTAGAAGTCTGAAGCTCGCAGCGAGCCATGATGGTCAACCTGGGCGAACTCTTGCGCCCCGTCAATGACAGACACCTTCACTTCCGACCGCCTCTTAATCGCGGAGATCATTTCTCCCGCTGGCAAGCGGATTCCGTCGTGACTGACTGCGGTCAAGAACAAGCCATCGCAACTATGTTTGCGGAACTGCTTGAACACGAAGTCGGCAATTTCGGGCCCGGTAGGACAATTTCGGGCGATGAACTGTCGCAGTGGAATAACGTGCAGTGTCCGAGATCGGTCGGCCGCACAACGCTCAAGCACTTTCCGATAGACCGGCCATGCGAGATCGGTGGTCAATACGCGTTCGCAGGGACCAAAGAGTAGTTGGCTGGCAATCCGAATCAGCGAATTGGACGACGTTCCCAGAACCAATCGCTGCCAGTCTTCGCAGCCGAGGGTTTCGAGTAGCCGCCGCCGGAAACCGGGGATACCGGGATAGGAACTTAGCTCGGGGAACTCGCGTTGGACCGTTTCGGGCCACGCTTCGCCGCCGTCTTGCAGCAGTGTGTCCATCAGGGGAGAAGCCGCCGCGGTCGTCGCGAATCGAGCAAGCTCGCCATGCCGGCGACTGGCCGACGGCGACATGAGCCCGAGTCGAGCGGAATCCAGGTAGTGAACGACGTTCATCGAAATTCTCCCAGATCATAGCCTACGGCAGTCAGGCTTCCCGATCCAGAAGCTCGGCATAAGAAGTCGCAAATAGATCGAGCCGATCCCAAATCGCCTCCGCTGCCTTGCGCTCATCGTCACGGAAATCAAGCTCGAACCGTGACGTCCGCCCCTCTTCGTCCACCAATTGCGAACCGACGGCTATTTCTCCGTAGATTCCCAGGTCAACCAGCAGGTCAGGCTCGGCTCGTAAATCCTCTTCTCGTACCAGCTTGACCCAAATTCCGTGAATATGCTGCTGCTCGATCCATTCGAGCAGAGGCGAAAGTGGTAAATTCTCGCCCGTTTCCCACAGCGACGCCGGCGCAATGACGGATCGTTGGATCAGCAATCCCGAATCGGCCAGATCGCAATTCAGTTGAAGACTCTTTTTGCCCGGCAAATCCTGCCAATAGACCGCATTGCGAAACCAAGAGATCGAGCGATATTTGGTGACCTCCGGCTTGCGGAGCAGACGCTCGTACACCGTCCGCCAAGTTTCGGTGTTTTCGAAAACGAGCTTCCCTTCGGACATTTCCGAGATCTTTGCGTGGAGGTCGGACAAGCTGGCGACGGCGTGATTCCGTAGCGTAGCATTATCGGATTCGGCGAGCGAGTTCAGCGCGCGGGCGATACGAATGTGCACTGAAAAAAGATCCGGCTGAAAAAGCAGTTGACTCTGCAAACCGGCGGCTTCCAAGACCTGCGTCAACTGGCGGTTTCGTCGGTTTGACTGCTGGAATTGGCTCAACTGCAACCCCATCACACTGCTGACCACAATGCCGAGAGCGGTGAGCTGCTCGGGCATACCGCCAAAGTAGCCGGCCAGTCCGATCATGCAGGCGCCGACAAACCCCGCCCAAAACCCGCTGATCACCGGCGAGCGTTTGCGTTTCGATTCCGTTTCACGCTGGTTTTCCACCGTGCGATCTACGAAGGTTCTGGTGACTGGCTACTCGGCATCGCTGACGATTCCTGTTCGTGGATCCAGGTGTGGGCCATGTCGGCGGCCTTGCTGAGCAGCAACAGATCATCGCGTCCGAACGACTTGGTGTGTTTCCACTGCTCGCCGTCGCGGTAGCTGCGGTCAAACTGGACGCTGTAGAACGTTTTGCCTTCGCCCGTCGTGTTGGCGAAGACCGCTGCTGAAACTGATTTGAGATTGATTCGGTGAGTAGGTTTGTTTCCCTGTGCCATGAGTTTCCTTCCTTGTTGAGTGCAATCGTGACCGATCCGGCGGATGGTCACTCCTCCACTTCGCTACCACATTCCGAAATCGAATCAAAGCAAAAACGAATCTGGCCAGCCGGGAAAATGGTTTCTCACCGGCGTGCAAATCCGGTGCACGGTTAACGAGTTCATAAACGCCGCCAATTCAGTCACTTTCTCTCTCGGAAACTGGGTGAGCATATGCACACCGAAGGCAAGACTTATCGCTTGGTCCCGCCAAGCCGCAGCGGGCGTCGTGTCGTGAACCGGCGCCAGCCACCGGAGCACGCTCATTGCCGCTGTCCCTGTCGCGATCTGACCAAAGACACGCCCTCCTGGGCAACGGGGGACTGGCGTGTCAGCGCGCCAGTGGCCGGGGAACCTGTGTCGGCAAATTGATACTTCTGCTGCGGAGGTCTCCGACACCGACGCGCCGAAGCGTGTTGGGGAACCTGCGTCGGTTGGTCCAACCTCGCCCACCGAAAAGATCCGCGAATCTGCGTTGGTGTTCACGACCTACGCGAGATAGCGAATCAACGAATGTGCCTTGTACGATACAATTTGAGTGCGATTGAGACCACGGAAGTCGCATTGGTGCACAGCCGACGAAAAGCAAAGCTGCCAAGCGAATCAGATTAGTCGCTTTCAATTTGCTGTCTTTTTATCTAGTTGGATCCACCGGATCCGGCTTACAAACCTTGTATGGCTCATACGCCGTCGCGCGACTGATCTGCAACGCCTCTGCCTTCTGTGCTTGACTAGCTTAGGACGACTTTCTTGCTTAAAATGGTAGGGAAACTGCTTCGTTCTTGATATCGAGAAAACAAATGAACCGAGCACGCATCTTGGCCTTTGTTGCGTTATTCTTGGCATTACCTATCTTTACCGGCTGTGGTGGATCCGACTACGATCGAGGGTATGAAGACGCTAAGAAAGATATGGAAAACTCTGATGGCATTCTTGAAAAGTTTTCTACCGGCTGGCAAGCTGGTCAAGGAAACCCCCACGAAAGCGACGATTACAATTCTGGATACTACCGCGCCGTTACGGAGCAAGATTGATGCCCAATGCATCTCTTTTGAATCGCATCGTAATCTTGGCGACTACTTACGCGCTCGTGACGTTGTTCTGCGGATGTGGTTCGGAAGTTGCAAAACCCAGTTCCGAGCCAGCAGAAGCAGTGGAACGCTTAAGCTCGGAGAAGGAGGAGCTTGAGGCGGAATACCGTAAGCGTCAACTGCATCTGCTTGATGTCAGGCTGCAGTTACACACAGCACGTGAAGACTTTGAGCAGCGTGCAGATGCTGCTGAGTTGTTGATAACTGAATACCTCTCAAAGACGATGCCCCTGATGTCCGTCGAAGATGAGAAGATAGAACGCCTCACGGACCTCAAGTACCGCAGGGCGACTATGGCGAAGTTGATGCAAGCAAGAGATATGCGAGACGAACTGGCAATCGCACGTGTGAAAGCGGAAATGACCGCTTACTCGCAAAACACAGCAGCTAAAGTGCATCGTTCGCTGGATCGTGACTGGGTCGAAGCACTACTGCGGTTTCGGTGTGAAATAATGTATCTCAGACAGAACCACGCTAGACGAAGTGGTGATCCATCTGAATCGAAACGCATGGGAGCTGAGGTCGACCACATGCGAGAAGAGCTACGAGAAAGATTCGGACCAAGCAGAGGTGAGCGGCGAGCGAGATACTGATTCCGCAGATTTCTTTGACGCTTCTTCGGGCGGTTCGTACGGATTCATACTGCAAATCACATCCTTGCTTGGAAACTCGGTCAAATTTGGTCTGAAAATGCTTGACGTTCGTTCCGGAATATCGGTAGGCCGACAACTTGATTCCGGCGCGTGGGTGACGGACGCCTCACGCAGTAAACGAGATTTAGTAACTCGCAGAGGTTGCATCGTCCTCCGGCGCGACGGAATTGCGGTTCGGCGCAACGGTGGAAATCACCGACCGCAAGTAGAGAGACGTGCAGTTGCGTTGATGGCACCTGCGGGCGTCTGGGGCCCTGTATGGAGCAGCGTTCGTGACCAAGGACGAACCGTCATGAACCTTGAGCGATTGCCTCGGAACGATTGACGGACGCTTCCAACGACGCAATCGCCAACCACCGCCGCGATGCTCCGGCGGCCGAAGCAGGTGCTTTCCCGGCATGTCGCCGTCCGCTGGCCTCAGTACTCCCACCCCAGTTCGGCCCGTTCAACGGTCCGTCTCGACGGTCTTTCAGCGGGGAACGCATCCGCTGATTTTGGCGAGCGCTCTCCGTGCCAAACACCCGGGACCTCATTTGAGTCCTAACGAATGTGGGTAATCCCGAGAAGCAGATGTGGATGGCAGTCCAACTGGGAGCCGCTGTGGCATCGGCAGAACCTGAGCAACGGATATACCAACGACAAAGTTTTTCGTTCTTGATTCTTCGTGACAGCTTGTGGCAGGTTGTCCGAGTGAAGGAAAAAAGCGACGAAGAATTGCTGGCTCTCGTGTTGCGATCGCAATTTGAACGCGTCGCAGCTCGGGATGTTCGCGAGATTGTTCAGGCCGGAAAAGCTGAGCTGGGCTTGACGGACATCGCGTACGATCGGCTCATGGCCGGCATCGAGCTTGGCAAGCGGGTTGCTGAAGTAAAAGCGAACTACAACGAACGTCTCACGTCCACGCACAAAGCTGTAGCGTTCTGCCAATTGCATTTTGGCCGGTTGATCGCTGAAGGGCTTCAGGAAGAATTTCATGTTGTCACACTCGACACAAAGCACCGAATGATCAACTCGCATTTGATCACGGTGGGAACGCTCGATGCATCGCTCGTCCATCCCAGGGAAGTCTTCCGTCCGGCGATCAAGGATGCATCCAGCCGCGTCTTGTTGGCACACAACCATCCATCGGGAGACCCCACCCCGAGCCGTGAAGACCGCCGAGTGACGGACCAATTGACCGAAGCTGGCAAGCTGATCGGAATCTCCGTGCTGGATCACATCATCCTGGCAAAAGAAAACAGCCTGAGTATCCGGGAGTACGACTAATACTGATTTCCCATTGCCACTGCTGCCGCTGAAAGACACTTGTCGACCGCGGTCAATCGAGCAGCGTAGAAAACGGTTGCGCTGATCGAGGAATTGCTTTACTGTGAGATCGTAAACACGTGTCCACGGTGGCACAGAAATACAGGGCCAATGATTTATGCATTTCTGAACCAAAAAGGCGGCGTCGGCAAGACAACGCTTTCGATCCATACGGCGGCCGAGCTGGCGTTGCGCGGCCGGCGCGTGTTACTGATCGATGCCGATCCGCAAGGCAGTGCCTTGGCCTGGTCCAACTGTCGCGAGACGGTTGACTTCACGGTGGTGGGAATGCCGAAGGCGACGATCCACAAAGAGATCGAAATGCTGGCCGGCGACTACGACGACGTCGTCATCGATGGGCCGCCACGTGTGACCGAACTTGCACGCTCGATCATCCTCGCCGCGGATCTCGTGGTCGTCCCGCTGCAGCCGTCGCAAATGGACGTCTGGGCAGCATCCGAGACGATCGACTTGGTCCGCGAGGCCAACGTCTACAAGCCGGACATCGGCGTATGCCTGGTGATCAACCGCAAAATCGCCAACACGGCGATTGGAAGAGATGTACGCACGGCACTAAAAGAACTTGGGGTTCCGGTGCTGAAGAGTGACATCGGCCAACGCGTCGCATTCGCCGAGACGGCGTCAACGGGATCCACGGTGCTTCCAAAGCGTCACTCCAAGGCATCCAAAGAAGTGAAAAAACTGGTCAACGAACTCAGGAGGTTAAGATGAGCAAAACGATCACCATGTCCACCCGCCCCAAAGCCAAGCCCGATGCCGACAAGTGGGTCGAAGAACGGAGCAGCCGTCCGCACGGCATCGAAAACATAAAGCAAAAACGGCTAACGCTCGACATGGACGCAAGTCTGCACACCGAGCTCAAGCTCCATTGCGTCAGAAACGACATCCAAATCGCGGAATTCCTCCGCGGGCTAATTCGCAAAGAACTTGCCTTGGCTGAAAGCGGCCGCTGAAAAATGTAAGGGGTTGCGACCGCTGGCGGTGGGGCGGATCGGTGCAACGCAATTGAACGCGGAGTTCGCCAAGATTGACGCAGGCTAGAGACGTCGCACATCGGATTTTGAACCGTCCACGATCGGAAGCATTACCAGATTTTGGCTTACCCTTTCCAGATTCCCACTGAATCTCAATGAACCGCTGCAAGACGCAGACTGTCGTCAGCAGTCCAATAAGTTTGTGAATAGTCCCCAAGTGTAGAGTGTGCTGAGGAGTATGGCCTTGACGGGAGATGGGAGCTTTTGTCTCTTTCGGGCCATACGAATATTGGCCGCTAATTTCGGACCATCAATTGCGAACTTGAATTGAACTATTTGGGAAAAACATGACTCACATCGGGATCAGAAAGCTCATCGGAGATCGGTCAGAGTACGCTGGTCGCACTTGGTGGTTTGACTTCGATAAGATCCCCGAGCGATGCAACGAGAGTACCGTCGCAACTGCGTGTCAAAAGCTTTTAGAGCGATTTTCTGGCATTACGAAAGGGTGGAGTTCAGGAGTCAATTCAGAATGGACGGTGCGAGTTTTCTTCTCGGTGAAAATGGTCCTCAATGCGTCGCTCCTGGCTCAGAGCTTTGAGTACGCTTCGTCAAAGAATCTTCGTTCAGTACTCCCATATTTGCACTACTACACGGTACTCCACTCGCTGCGAGCTGTTCTGTTTACGGACCCGACAGTCGATTGGAAAGACGGAGCGATACTCCATATGACGCATTCCAAAATGATCAAAGCGGCTGTTGTGGCGTTAGCGAGATTTGATCGTAAAATGGCGATTGATGTGGAGGCTTCCGTGTTGCATCTGAAGGCGGTTCGAGAGATGCTCTCCTATCGAGCCCCATCAAGCGGTGACCAGTTCCAAAAACCCAATTTTGATATCATCGATAATTGCAGAATGTTCTTAGAAATCGCACAGCTTCAATCGGAATTGCTAGAAGCATCTATCGAAAAGCACGTATCGACAGCTTATCCATTGGAAAAGGGTTTGACAGATCGGGTGTGTCACAACGTCATAGACGGCATAGAGTTTTTCGACAGCGAAGATAGCCACAGGATTAGCTATTTGGCACGAAAACACCCAACGCCTACCAATATCATGCATATGCTTTCTCCCGGTCACGAGGAAGACTTTTATGGGGCTTGGTGTAGAGATGGTTACGACACCGATTCATCCGACGATTCTTTCGATCCGGACTGGGGTCGCCTGATGCTGTTCAAGATGGAGTAGCTCGCGCCAGGCTCCTCCACATTGCAGGGGAGCATTAGCCGTTCGCGACCCACACATATTCGTGACGTTTAGGTGCTTTGGCGCGCGTCCGCGGCGTCAAGAACGAAATTCAAATCGCGGAATTAGCGCGCGGGCCAATTCGTAATGAGTTCGCCTCGGCAGAAAACGGTAGTTCAAAAACCAGTTTCCGCTGGGCGAATTACCTAGCTTGGCATAGCCCGAGGTCGCCACAAAGGCAAATTGCCTACCAACGACGCAAATTTGCATTCATGAACAAAGCGATTCTGTCGTCAGAAGGATGTTCAGATTGCCGATCTGCCCCGCGTTCAAATCAGCGACAGATTGAACGTCAACGCAAATTGAACTGCGCAACACCGGGGTGTCGGCCAAGGGAGATCGCAGACGACATGCGAAAACTCACGTCGTTGTAGCTAACGTGTCCACCTTAACGCATCTCCAATTATCCGCCTCAAAGCGGAAAAAGCGTACTCGTTGCTTGATTGCTCATGGCTCACTTAGTCAACGAACAATCGACGGCCAGCAGCAACTAGGTTCCAGATGTCTAATTCTCAGGCTTTTTTCGACAACGAAACGCCCTTCCATCCTACCTATTCCCCCTAGCCTTGCTAGGATACCCGTTGTTTTTAGCTGCTTCGTTGGTTCTTTGTACAGGGGTTCTACATTGGGCGATCAGGAAATAGTCGAGCGGCTTCGGAAGGTGAGCCTTGCGGAGGTCGCGGCCTCGCTTGGACTGCCGATTCAACGACGAGGCAAGAGGGTATGGACCAACTGCTTGTTTCACCAAGACCGAAAACCGTCGATGGCGTTGCATCAGTTGCCATCGGACGATTGGCGATATAGGTGCTTTTCCTGCGGAGCAACCGGGGACGTTTTTGACTTAGTCCAGAAAGTTGACGCCTGTGACTTCCGCACCGCGTTAGAGAAAGTCGCGTCGATGGCGGGCGTGACATTGCCCAAACGCCGGAAAAAAAGCGAGCCAAAGTTAAATGGCACCGAAGTCGCGTTGCGGTACTACGCTCAACAGACAAAAGACGAAACACGAAGGTTGAAAGAGTGGGCGAAGGAGCGATCGTTGCGCCCATCCATTCTCAATGAGTTTTCGATCACATACGCGCGGAATCAGAAGTTATCAACAACAGTCACTAATCGGGAGGAAATTGGGGCGTTACGCGATGCACAGCTAATTTTTCAACCACTGTCAACCAGCTCGCGACAACCTGACTTGGAAATGAATGTGCCCGACCGCGACGCGATGATCGGTGACCGAATCATTTTTCCTGTGCGGGACTTCAACGGTGTTCCGCAGGGGTACTTCGGGCGAACGCCTGATGCTCAAACGCAACCACGATACCAGTTCACTCGGTACTTTCCGAAGAGTCAGGTACTGTTTGGGCTGGATGTCGCACGGAAGTCTCTGAAAATGAAACTGTCTGCGAATGAAGATGGAGACGCATACACCGAGCTCCAACTTTACATCGTTGAGGGTGCAACGGATGCGCTACGGTTACATCAATTGGGACTGGATGCCGTCGCAGTCATGGGGAGCGATCTATCGGCGGATCAAGCCAAATTGGTCAGGATCTTGGCCCGCGAACTTGGGGCTGCCTCCACTTCGCTAACCGTCCGGCTATTCTTTGATGGTGATAATGCGGGGGAAGCTGCGACGCGTAACGCATTGACGAAGCTGCTCGCTCTTCTTGCGGAACAGGCTCTATTCGGTATCGAAATTGTCTTGCCGACCGATGACGATTCCCCTTATCGAGGCAGCGACCCAGATACTTGGCTAGTCAATGCGACAAAACGCAATGCTCTACGGAAGATTAAGAAGGCGATCGTATCAGTCGGACGATTCTTGATGGCTTATGGGTTTCGGTGCGAGATCGACGAGATCGAATCGCGGTGGCGTCAGTCGGCTATGACACAGCGGTATGCGGCGTTGCGAAGAGTCGACAACCTTCTTCCCAAGAAAGAATGGAAGGGTATTTTCGGAGCGCTCGGCGAAGACCTATTCAATACTTCCAGTTCGTCAGCTGACGTTTTGAGTGACGAATCTGCTTGGAAGAATCGGCTTACCGAATATCTTTGCCGTTCGGGTTCGAATCTGACGGCGACCGGGACGGGCGACATCCCGCGGACTGAGCAAGAATCGACGAAGATCACTCACGCGATTCAGATTGCTCATCACTTTTCCCAAAGACGCGAGTTTCCCGTAGATCCAGGAAGTTGGGAGCGATTGTTGGGGGGCGTGAATGTCACTACGCCCTACCTTGTGGAGTTGCTTAACCAGGGAGCGGAAGCGTGCAACGTCGAACCGTTACTCGGGATGTCCGTACCCAAACAGTCGGGCAAAGAACGTCTCAAGGCGATCCCTTGCGCCGAACAGCTCGCAATTCAGCAGTACCTCTTGAATGAATTGCTCGGTAGCTCGATTCAATCAACTGAGTTTGAGGAATGCATACCTGCGGTTCGCAGCGATGGAGGCGTTCTACGGACGACTGGATTGCGAAGTTCAATGGCCGTGCGTGCGGTTTGCTTTTCATACCAGATCGATATGGAGATCGTTCGCAACGAGAAGCCCCCTGGCAACGAGGGTTTTTTTCGTCCCTATCGGGATTGTTGGTCTGATTTCGTTGAGTATCTATCAAGGAAAGTCCAAACCAACAACACCGATCCGTTTGATGATCGACCGTTTTACGTCGCCCGCCTGGATGTTCGCGCCTACTACGACACAGTGCGACGAGTGTGTGTCGATCGCATTTTGTTCGATCCGCTTCTTGAAGCGATCAAATCGCTCGATGAACCGTCCCAGTTTGCACCATCGTTCCGCTCAAGCGTCACCAACGCAACCGAGCGTGCACGCGAGTTCATTGACGTGCTCTGCCAACAAAGTTTTGGATATGCCTACGTCGATCCCGACTCTGGTGAGGAGAAGAAGTTCAAAAATGGTGCGTCGATTGGGATGCCACAGGGGCCAAGTCTTTCAGCCTATCTCGGGTCCATCGCCCTGTTTGAACTAGACGAGACAGTACAGGCAGCAGTCGAGGAAGGTGAATCTGGTATTGCGTACGCGAGGTACGTCGATGACATGGTACTTATCACACGCTCGAAGTCATCTCTCGACCAACTGCGTGCAATCGTCCAAAAGCAACTCGGACTTATCGGATTAGAGCTAAGTTCCAAAGTCGAGCCGTTGCCTCCGATGAACGCCGTTCAGGTACTGTTCGGCGACAATTGGTTCTCCGCTTTAGCGACAACTAGTATTCCCGATTACGAATCCGATTTTTATTGAGAGGCCTTTGCTGACCGTCCAGCTGACTTCGTTTTCTTGGCTGTTTCCACGCGATAGCTTGGCACGTTCAACTCGATGATCACGCTGTGGTGAACCAAGCGATCGATCGCCGCCGCCGTCGTCATCGCATCTTTGAAGATCTGGTCCCACTTGCTGAACGCCAAGTTGCTCGTCAACAGAACACTCCCTCTCTCGTAACGTTCCGCCAGCAGCGTGAACAGCACCTCCATCTCTTCTCGATTCTGCTGCACGTAACCCAGGTCGTCGATCATCAGGCCCTCGAAACGAGACAGTTGCTTGATGTACTTCTGCAGGCGAAGATCCCGCTTTGCGATCAGCAACTGTTGCACCAGCAAGCTGCACGTTGTCAGAAGCATGCTCCGGCCTTGCTGGACGAGTTGATTCGCCAAGGCACAAAGCGCGTGACTCTTCCCCGCACCGGGCTGACCGAAAATCAGTACGTTCTCCCGACGATCCAAGAACGATCCCTCCCGAAGACTCTCCAGTTGTCGTGTCACTGACAATGGCAAGCGATCGAAGTTGAACGTCTCCCATGTCTTGCCCAGCGGAAGACGTGAGTTGGTCATTAGACGCTTGATCCGACTCTCGTTGCGGGCCTGGCATTCCAGTTCCGCCAGTTCCGATAAGTATTGAACATGGCTGAGATCCTCCGCGGCTGCTCGGTCGGCCGTCGCTTGAAACTGGTCGCGAAACATCGGCAGACGCAAGCTGCGAAACTGCTCCTTCAGCCGCTCCTCGGTCCGTTCGTTGCTCGTCCTCGTGGGCGGGGTCTTGGGAGGCTGCCGTATCGACGATTCGGTCTTTTTCGATTGGGGCTTTCGTGTGGTTGATTGATTCATCGTTTGGACTCTCCTTGTCAAACGTGTCAAATAATTCGTCATAATCTTTCAAGTTCGGTGCTTTGACATCGATGTCGGTCACCGGCTTGATCTCGATCGCTTCACTCACCATCAGCCGAACCTGATCGACATCGATGGATTGTCCCGATTGGATTTGATGACGCAGTGCATTCTGCACCGCATCTTGGCTTTCTCGAGCCGCTAATTGCAGGATCTCAAGATACTTCCTCACCGCCACCTTCTCGCTGTGAGCGTCGCATAGCATGTCATAGGCGATTCGGAAGTGACTCGTCGGGAACATGTCCTGACGGTATTTGTAGTTTTCGAATGCTCCCGGTTTGCGAACCAATGAATCGATCACGTGCCGGTAGTTGATGGCCGATCCGCCGACGCCAGTAAGTCGTGGCATCCGTTGCACGTGGATGCCGTGATGCGTCACATCGATCCACTCGGCACCGATCCGCACATCGACTTTTTGACCGATCAATCGGCTAGGAACCGAATAGATGTTTTTCTTGACATTAATCGTGCTGCTACTGCCGACGATGATGCCTTGTTGGTTGTCATCGGTATCAAGCTTACTATCGGGAAGTGGTCGCAAATGCGAGCGTTCAATTTCAAATCGATTTAAGCGCGCATCATTAGCGCGAACGATCAGGGATCGAACGAAATGCATGTAGTCTTCACGACTGGCGAAGTCGCGACTACCGCGAAGTAGCAATGCTTGGTCGACTCGATTCTTGAGATGACCGTTGGATGACTCAACGTCGCCGTTTTCGTTCGCACAGCGAACGTTGATTCGCTCTGACTTGGTGCCATAGTGATCCATCAACGCTCCATAGCGAGCAGTGAGTTCTTTCTTTGAAGAGTGATTGTTGATCGCAGCGCTAAGGCTATCAGTGCGGTGACGCTCGGGCACTCCGCCGAATTCCCAAAACGCATTTTGAATCCCCTCGCTGAGCGCTTCGAAAGATTCGGAGAAACACAGAGAGACCGACTCGACGTTGGAATACGTCAGGACACAATGAAAGAGCATGTGTTCAAACGAAACGCCCGCGATGGTCACGTTCAGTGTGTTCATGACGGTGAAGTCACTCGCAGCAACCCGAGCCGGATGATGGACCTGCGGGAAGATCACTGCTTTGTCTGGACCTTCTGTACTGCGCCACAATCGGACTCGACGTTCGAAGGTTCGTCGAGTGGAGTCTGGGTAGACGCCTGGATAGCGGTCTTGCAGCCACTGGAAAAGGGTCTTGGCCTGCAGTCGCGGTTCGGCCTCAAGCCTGATCTGCACCTCGTTCCAGACATCGGCGAATGGATCGATGCGAGTCCGGTAATCTCGCGGCTTCTTCCGCTGAGAGGGGAGCCGATTGTCGTTTCGATAATGTCTTGCCGTTTTCTCATCCATCTCAGTCATCCTTGACGATGCGGCCAGTGACTTGCCAGATGCTAGCAAACGCCGCAGTTCTTTAACCTTTCCGTCCGTGACCATCGCAATCTCCGTGAAAACAAGGAGTTACGATGATGACCCGAATCGCAAAATCCGGGAATTGTAATTGTCGCTGACCGCACCGGCATCGTTGCCAAAGCCGGCCTCAAACCGGGATTTCTAATTGTCGCCAGCCGGGAAAACCAATCGCCGCTAGACAGGTACAGAACTGGTTAACCGCGAACCGGGGGCTCGCGACTGTTTCCGGAGTTGTTCAAACACCGCCAATCGTCGGAGCGCCACTGGGCGATGATGGTTGTGTGGATCGACGGTCGGTGCTCATCCGACTACACAATCGGGAGCTGCTCAACCCGGCAACTAGCCGTTCGATGGTGCTAGATGTTATCCAAGGAGTGTTGCGTTGTCCGGAGGTCAGGTTCGGGGACCAGTGTCATACCGCTGAATTGATATGGAGATTGATTGCCGAGGAAATCTCAGCGGGAAGCGTTTCAGCGACAGACACGGACGAGATAACTTCGCGGTTTAACAAAGTTTGGAGGAATTCGTCAGACGAAGAGTCTCTCCCCGAGCTCGCAGACAAATGGATAATTCTCGCATCCGTTCACGGCTTGGACCGGTTTCTGTCCAAGCGAACGTTCAGGTCCACTTTGTTCGACGAGGAACAACAGGAGCAAAGCTACGCTTGGCGACAAGCGATCGCTACATCCGTGCTTAGTGGGTTGGTGGAAAGATTAATTGCGGCGTTTGCCTACAGACGACATCTCGCTGAAACACATCTTGCTTGTCCACGAGCTCAACCTTTTCAACCGTGCGGTAAGCGTGACCAAATCGGTCGATTCTGGATATTTGCTTGTCCGAGTCAACGCGATCGCGAAAGCGAACCCAAGGTCGACCAACCTCACTCGTCACATCATCTCGCTCGCGAGTCTCAAACCAAGCGGCGATCTAATTAATTCTTTGGCGAACCTTTCCCGAGGGCAAACTGACGAACATTTGCTGTTTCATGAAGCGGTCTCACGGTTATCGATGCAAAGCGAAGGCAGTGGGCCCGATCCGATGCTCTCGATGTCCACGTTCATCAATGACGCTTACGATCGAGATCCATCGTCTCTTTTGGTCAAAACGCTGAAAAGCTGGCTTCCTGAAAACGATGTCGAGATCGACAACGACACGGCGATCCGCTCGTTAAGCGTCTTCTTGAATGTAACCCAACAGGCCCAAGGCCGATTGCTCAACGAGCGCCCATCACTGCGGGACGCCGCGTTGAGATTCTCTGGTGATGGTGACGCAACGTGGCTTCCCTGTTTGCCAATCGAACGTATTGATGGATTCGTGGGGCACAACGAAACGCGGTTTCTTGCTGTGTCGATAACAGGTTTCAACGAGCAGGAGAAGGATGATTCCAATCCTGAAACGGCAAAACTCCTTCCAAAAACTAAATGGACGACAATCGACCGAAAGCGCCAGCTACCTTATCAGCGAGCAGATTCAGAGGCGTTTCAATTGCTCGGCGCTCGTTTGGACAAATTCAGTGAACGATTTGATCTTCCAAGTTGGATCGCTGATTCCTTTGAGAATCTTGTAGGGTTGAGCAGCGATGGGATGGAATGTGCACCAATAGTCCGAAACCTGTTAACGGACACCGTCGAAAGTACGGATGAAAATATGATCCCGCCGGTGACAACGGTGTTGGGCTATTCCGTACCGAGCCACCATTTTGACTCACAGGCTTTCGTTCGGTCCTCCAATCAGCAGTTAGTGCCGCAAACAGTCTACGCAAACGGTGCCCGCTATTGGAGAGCCGGCATTGCAATCACCGATGCGTTGGGTTTGCTTGAGGAAGTGTTCTACGATCCGTTGAAGAGCATACTTCGTCCATCGCATTCGGTGGCGCTGGATGAAGACGAAGCAGAATATCGTTGGGCGATGGAGAAACTGGTTCGGTTCAGTTTGCAAAGACTTTGCGGCGTGACAACCAATTCCAGTTATATCCGCGAAGATTCTGGCGTTCCTAGAAGTCTGCAGCGAGTGCTGGAACGCCTTCGTCGATTCCCAAAGTGGGGAACGGATCATGTGGAGCCTCGCACCATTGCCGCTGTCCTTGCTGCCGTATTTGAAACTCGTTTTGCGGCCGCGCGGTTCAGTGACGAACGTGACCAAGCGTGGGAACAAAAGTCTGGGGCAGCCGTGTCGGTACTTGCTGAGATTGCACGTCGCGTCATTTATACCGATAGACAACTTGCAGCTCGATTGCCACGTGCTGAAATGAAGGATGTCATCAAGCGTCGCAACGTTTCCGCATGGCTCTCTCTCGCAGCCCGCATCCATCGACTGGCCGAATTGATTTACGGAAAATCGGACGCCATCCAAACTCCATTGCTTGGACTCTGTCACGGACTCGCGTTTTCCGGACTTGGTGCTCTCCTTCGATGCTTGGCGTTGGAAACGATCGCTGCCGAGGATGGCTTGTGTGACGGCATCTGCAGCCTGAAGCCCTCCAGCGTCTCTCTATCCGGCTGGCACCTTGATGGGTTTGAGCTTTTAACCTACGACCGAACGCGCCCTAATGCGGACGATCCAGAAAGGACTGAATTGGAAAAGCTACTTCTCACCCTGAAGCGAGGAATAGCGGACGATAACAGCAATCAAGCAAGAACCCTTGAAAAGATCACGCCGCTTGGCTGGGCTGTGGTGCTAGGCATTGCCACTGGATACCTCAGATCGGATTTGAAACTAAGTTTCCTTCAAGCCGATCATTCCGATCCAAAGTCGAATGAAATGTTCAAGGCCGTTTGCGACCTCTTGAAACCCGCCGCTCGAGATATCGACGACGGCGAGGACGCAGACGATCCTTGGTACGGTTTGGCGAGCGTTCTTGAGAGGAGTACTTTTCAGAAGGTCCTCCAACTCATTTCACGTTTAGAGGAATTTGGTGAATCCACGGGACTTCACGTTAGCGAAATTCAGATTTCATTTCGGTTCCGAATGGAACCTACTGAACACGACGCCGATCCCCTCGAATCCAAACGACGGTCGTGGGATGTTAGCTTGGACGAGGCTACCTACGAGCTTGAAACATGGCGTATCGCGTCTGCCTCGACTGCGAACGAATCCCAGAGCGTTCCGGCCGAAAGCGTACGCGCCAAAGACCAAAGAGGTAATCTAAAACCACACTATTACTGGACAGAAACCAGATCAGATGGTCAGTTGATTGGCGTTCATGTGGCCAAACCAGGACTGGCAGATCTAGCAGGCTTTCATTTGCCGGCCCAGCCGGAAAATGAGGGGGGGGACGAAAGAACAAGAGAATCCGAAACCAAACCAACTTCACTGAACGATTCCAACGGCAACAACTCCGATACAAAAGAACAGTCGTCCGCGGAGCAGAACATTCAGGTAGATGGTCTTCCTCGTTTCGCTGCATA
Organism: Stieleria neptunia; assembly: GCF_007754155.1. Classification (NCBI taxonomy): domain Bacteria; kingdom Pseudomonadati; phylum Planctomycetota; class Planctomycetia; order Pirellulales; family Pirellulaceae; genus Stieleria; species Stieleria neptunia. The sequence continues at coordinate 3,157,569 of NZ_CP037423.1, forward strand.
CAACGCATCAGCGACGCCGTCTTCTCGCAGTCAAAACGATGGTGTGTCTGAATGGAAAGACCTGACACGGTACCAGAATCTTTCTTGGGCGGTTCGCGCGAAAAGTGATGACAGCCACTACAAACGCATCGCGTTTATCCAATGGCAAGTAGAAGATTACGGATCGTATAGACATCCATTCTATGAGTGCAGTGAGCAAAGATTAAGCGATGCAACGAGCAGCACCCGCGGAGAACATAAGGAACCGATCGAAGTCGTCAGCTACGTCGAACATCGGCGTCGATGCATATTGGACAAAGCGTTGCGAGCGTGCAAAGCGTTTAAGGTAGATATGCTATTGCTTCCCGAATACTCAACTCGCCCCGAGACAATTGATTGGCTGCTAGGCGAAATAAGGCTGCGAAAGCTAGACGTTTCGATCTGGGCAGGAACCTTTCGTCTGCCACCCTTTTACTCGACAGCGAAGGACCATTGGACATACAGTTTATCGGACTGGGCCTCCGTGCTTCCAATCATTGAACAAATACCCGGAAAGACGGGGGCCCTCGGCTCCTTTGACGCCTGTTTGCGTCTTCGCAGGAAAAAGTATCCATCTATTGCTTACAACGAAGTCTTTGACCCGGATAGAACACGATTAGACGCGAAGACTGAATCCTCAACTCAGGTTGTTGAACTTATTTGCTCGGAAATCTTCCTGGCTTCATCTCCAACAAATCTCATGGGTCTCAGGAAGACGTGGGATGACCTATGTCAGCAATTTGGAAGCTCGCCCAAAAAAGGCGACGAGCTTGTGGAGTACATCCTTAAAGATTTTGAGACGTTTGCCCGCAGCACGACGATGTGCAATAAACCTGGAGAACGTAGAAGTATACTGTTTGTCCCCGCTATGACTCCTCGGACGGTCGACTATACGGTACTTGGCCAAGCAAGTTATCTTGCTGCAGGATTAACTACCGTATTTTGCAACGACTCGGGACGTCACGCACATGGGCAAAGCTGCTTTATTGGCCAGGACGGTTGGGATCGCGAGAATGAGGAAGCAGATGGCTTACCTGGAACGGGACCCTATCATGGCGTAACGCCGGGACTATATCGCCCCTCCGAGAAAGGGCGCGGATGGCTTGGGCAACACGAACAAGCCATGGTGATCGCAGATGTCGACCCGCTCTACCAAGCGGAAGGTAAACCAAGGCCGCAGAACTTGATGCCGCCACTGAAACTGATTGCCCATTTGCCGATTTTTGAAGTTGGTCGAGTCGAAGACGAAAAGAAATCAAAATACGGAAACGTGGTTAAATTGAAGTCTCCTATTGCGGAAAAGCTTTCAACGCTCAAGTGGCCAGATCCTGGATTTTGGAAGAATCAATCGATAGCCGAAATCAGTGATCGAAGGCACGTAATCTCCACGCTGCTGACATTATTGTCCAATCACATAGCAACAAGCGGCGTGTCACCCAATACGATCAGCGATGTTTCGCACAGAGAAACCACATGCTTACTTGGTGCCCTTGCAGCAGCCGCCCCCGAGAATGCCGGATGGCTAGAGAGGCGAGCCAATGCCTATAGAATCTACCATGCACTCGATCCACGGCCTTACCCTCCGCCAGTCGCGTTAGATTGGCTCTATGTCGATCTGAACGTACGCAACATAGACGAAGCAAAAATCTGGGTACCTCCTTTATCGTGCCCACCAGCGTCCGTGAGCTGAGTAGTCCTGGTTACTCACTCATGGTTGCGGGGAGTACCGTCCCCCGTAGTTCGTACTGCTCGTCATTTTGGAGATGGCATGAATCGTTGTCACATCTCCAGGTTGAAAAGATTTCTGTGGATTCGATCAGAGCGTAGAACGCCGCCTCAGGGCGGCTCAAACGGATTTTAGAACTAACAAGAACGGAAGCTTCGAACGGAGGCCAGCTAACGCCCGATCAAGAGTCATGGCTATACCGTGTAGCCGTCCATGAAGCTGGACATGCCGTCTATGCGGCTCTGAATGGCTGGCCAATCATAATAGCGGCTGTCAGACCAAGTGAATTGTTGACAGACCCTGGGAACACTGAGGTCGTCTTTCCTTCGAAAGACGCAGACTCGCTTTACTACGCCGCGTGTCGATGCCGAGGAAATCGTTCTAGGAAGAGCAGCCGAACATGGATTGACAGATGATCGTCAGCGACATGCTGAAGTGACTCACGCTGAATTCGAGATATCGGTTGAACACGCCAGGAAGCGTCTTACCTTGGAACAGGCAACGAAAATTGCGAAGCTCTTGCTACGTCACAAACAGCTTACCCACGAGAAGATTTACGGAGAACTTGGTTCTGCCAATCAATTGGGAGTAAAATCGGTGGAACTGCCCTTTATGCCCTTCGCCCGGCGCGGATCATGCGCCGGGAAATCGCCATAACATTGCCGTCAACGGAGTCGTCCCTCATCAACTTTTTAATCGTGCGAGCGCCTTCTCGATCTCCTTCCCGTACTTCTCAATTTCTTTGATCAATTGGGCTGGTGTGCGGGTGTCCGCTTCGACTCGGGTGTTTGGATTGACCGCCTTGAGATCGAATACGGCGTTCTCAATGGCTTCGGCCTTCGATCGAAGTTCGCGAGCTTCTTTGCCTAGCTCTTTGATCTTGGCGTCCGCCTCCGCAATGGCCTTCTTCTTTGGTGGCTTAGCTTTTTTCAGCTCCTTCAGGTCCGCCTTCCAACCATTAGCGGCTTGCTCTTTCTTCAACGCTTCGCGGTGAAATGGCTCCGCTTCGGTACGAGCGATTGCTTTGCGTTTTGTGAAGTCCACCGTCCAACTTCGGTCGCTATCCTTGCGTTTGTTTAGCAGCTTAAAGAACTCGTCGAAACGGTCGATCGTGAACGGTTTCTTCTTGCCGACCTTGATGTCGGACAAATCGTAGTACCAAATTTTCTCAGTCGGCTTGCCGCGATTGAAAAACAGCAGATTGGTTTTCACGCCCGCGCCAGCCGCTGTGAACACGCCGCCGGGCAGCGAAACGATGCAGTGCAAATCGCACTCCTCGAGCAGTTTGCGTTTGGTGTCCACGAACGCCGATTCGTTCGTGCGGAACAACACCCCCTCGTCAACCACGATACCGCAACGTCCTTCGGCGGAAAGACTGTCGAGAACGTGTTGCAAAAACAGCACCTGAGTCGCACCAGTCTTGAAGGCGAAGTGCGTTTGAGCTTCTTTGCCCTCCTTGCCACCAAAGGGCGGGTTACTGAGCACACAATCGAACGTGGCCGGTGCGGTGGTGAATAGCCCGTCGTACAGTAAGCGCCCAGGAGCACCATGGGTTAGGTGGGCCAACGGGGCGACGCCGTGGCCATGTTTCAGGGAAAGAGCTATCGCCCGATTCTCGGATCCACTGGCCGTAGATGATCCGCGATCCGCCGGGACAAGCGTCTTGATCTCATAGGGCCCAACGCGAGCTTAGCAGGCGCGTGACTCCCTCGTGACGCGCGAGGTGTGTTCTACGTCAGTTTTCTTTTATCGAAAGACAGTCCTGAATGCTGCCTTGCAGTGCCAGCTACTGATCCAGGCGGGCGAGGCGGCGGCGAAGCCGATCTCGCTCTCGACGGATGTTGTCAGCTTCACGCTCCTTTTGCCGGTGGGCCCGGATCGACTCCGGATGCGCTGTCCCCCATGCGTCAGGACGCAGCGCGGCATAGTCGCGACTGCCTGCGAGAAGCTGGTCGAGTACGTCTTCCAAGTACGCCGCCACATCCAGGTCGTTTCGTATCGCGCTGCTGACGACCGTCATCAATGTCGCCGTACGATAACCCGATGCAAGACTGCCAAGAAAAAGCCAGTTCTTGCGACCCAGTGCTACTTGCTTCATCAGCTGCTCGCATGAGTTGTTGTCGATCGGGATTTCCCCGTCTTCAAGGTGAGCCGTCAGTCCTTGCCATTGATTCAAGATGTAACTTCGCGCATCGCTGATCTTGTCACTACTCAGCACGTCCATCATCTTCATCTGGAGGTACTCGCGCATCTGGCCCCAAAGGGGAGCCGATTGCTTTTGGCGAAGTGTCAAGCGTTCTGCTGGCGACAACTCTCGAGCTTCGTCTTCGACATCATAAATCAATCGAAACAATCCAAGTAAATGCTTTGCATGCTCCGCGTGATTGTCTAGCGCAGCTTCCACCTTCCGACGCGCATGGGCCGCGCAAGCGGCATGAACGATCAATCCGTTTGATCGTATGTAAATCCCCGTGTTCGCTCCGTAGCAGTCTCCCAATAGAGTTCCCGTATACTCGCTATCGACTAAAAATTGGTCCGGCCCATCACGGTGACGACTGACCGTAAAGTCAAACACGTTGATTGGAATATGAACGCCTCGGTAGGCCCACATCTTTGCCGTGATGCTTTTGAGCCCTTTCGACTTGGCTGCTGCAAAAACTTCCGCAGCACGCCGACCCTTCGGATCGTCCTCGCGTGCTTCGGGAATGTCTTGCGGCAACAGTAAGCGGATCGACGTGTCGTCACTTCCGATGCAGCTGTCGGTGCGAACCAAGTCAGCAAGCCACTGCACGAACGGCCGGAGCACGCGTTCGGCAGCTTCTTGAAGGTTTAGTAGCGTACTGCGTGAAAGGTAAAGGCCGCACTCGGCGAACATGTCCTCTTGACGATAGATCGGCAGATGGTAGCCAAGTCGATTGGCAATGACCGAGGCAGCGAATGAGGTGTCGTAGCGATCGCCTTGAATCAGCGCCGCGGGGCGTGGGGCCTGCAAAATACCGGCGCGGGGATCCTCCGGGTGAACGTACTTGGGGAAGATCTTTCGAATGATATAGGCCGCACCCCGGGTGAAGTGTGCCGATTCGACCACGTCTTCTCCGATCCGCACCAAGCCTTCTTTTTCTTCGTCGCTTAAGTCGACAATCACTTCCTTGCGCGGCAGGCTGTCGGGAAAACGCTCTTCACGCTTGCGTCGCTTGGGCGGCTTGTTGCGTTTGCCGGCTCGATCATTTTCTTCGATCGCCTGCTTGATGCCTTCACGAGCGTCGTCGATTTCTGCTTGACTGGCGAATTCGAACTTCAGCTGGTCGTCGTCTTCAAAGCGTTCGCTCTGGCGGCCAAAGATGCGACGGATCAAAGCGTCGAGTTCGTCTTGCTTTTTGGAGAGTTGCTTTCGTAAGTCCTCGTTCTTCGATTCAAGGTCCTCTTTGGCCGCAGCGAGTGACTTGGCGTCTTGGACGAGAGACTCGTTGGTGGTAGCAAGCGATTGGTTGTTTACAGCGAGTGAATCGACTTTGTTGGTGAGTGACGCATTGGTGGCAGCAAGCGATTCATTGACGGACTCAAGCGTGCTGTTTTTCGCACGCAGGGCTTCGATTTCGCGTTGAAGTTGCTTGAGCTTGTCCATGTACAGAAGACTAAAAGCTTCTCGAAATCGCGCAATAGCAAATCACCGTCTGGGCAAGAAAAAAAGCAAGTTTTCTTCGCCGAAGAAAACTTGCTCCCAAGTGTGGTCCGTCGTCACTGCTTCCGCGGCAGCTTACGCTGCCTTGAGCCGTTTACGTCTCTTGGCATTTTCGATTGAGATTCCACCAAGCAGCATCGCCAAGTCGGCTGCGTCGAGCTTGACGCTCGCCTCGCCATCTTGCCTGATTCTTTCAAAGGTGCCTTGCTCCAGACTTTTGTACCACACCGCCATTCCATCGCGGTCCCAATAGAGTGCTTTGAGTTTGTCCTGGCGTCGATTGATAAACAGGAACAAGCTTCCGTCATTTGGCGTTTTGCCTAGCTCGTTTCGCACGATGCCAGCCAGGCCCGAGAAACTCTTTCGCATGTCGGTCGGCTTGGCGTAGAGAAAAATGCCGCCAGTGGTTGGTAGCGCGATCATTGCTGCAACTCGCTTGGTTGTGGTGCCAACCGGTCGACGATGATCATCAGGCTGTTGGCATCGCAGGAAGCAAGCTCGATCTGCGTGCCACAGGGAAAGCGGACAGTGGTGCCGCCGATTTGGGGACGCGGCTGCTCGATCTGCACGGCAAGAAACGCGTCGCTCTGATCGGCGTCGCCCTGCAGCCTTTGTCGCCATCGATAAAACGATGCGGTGGAGACTCCGTGCAAATCGCAAAATTCGGAGACCGCAAGATCGGACTGTTCGTGAAGTTGGATCAGCCGCGACCAACGTTGGCGAACGGCGGGGTCTGGCAAGCGAACCATGGAAACCTCCTGGTTACGTGAGTGAAAACCCACCAGCCTACGCCACGCGCCAAGAATGGTTTCCTCGGGCGCTTACCGTCGTACATGACCTGTTTGGTCAGCGTGTTGCCGTGCCAAAGATTCGGGCGGTCGATGCCGTGAAGCATTAAATTCGCCAGGGCGATCGAATACGCCTTGGCTCCCTTTTCACGGCCAAAGAACGTATCCAAACGCAGGGTGTCCAGATCATCTGATGTCGAAATCAGCTCGTTGTCCTTGCCGGCGAGGAACTCAAACGACTGGGCCAGGAATCCACCCGTGCCGCAACAGGGGTCGTAGATCGTTTCGCCGATCTTCGGCTGCACGACTTGGACGATCGCCCGGATGATTTCTCGCGGCGTGAAGAACTGACCGCCGTCGTTGTTGCGCTCGCCCATCTTCAGCAGCAAGCCTTCGTAGACCTGCGACAGCGTGAACACGTGCGTGTCGTCGATGTTTTCGCTCGACAGATCGTGAATCTTGTCCAGCACGTCTTGCAGATTCTTCTCGGTGTCGATCTTGGTTCGGTCGACCCCCAGCATGATTTCGGCGATGACTTTTTGACGGGCCGTCGAATGGGCCTGGTCGCCGAGCTTGTGCAAGTACGGAAGCAGCTTCTCGCTGACGAAAGCGAATAAGTCACCCATCTTGCTGCCTTCGCTGGTCAGCTCGATGCGTTTGGGACCATCCGGCGCAGCCCAATCTCGCCAACGGTAGGGCGATTCAATCGACTCCGAAAACTCTGCGCCGACCACTTCGGCGGCTTCCTCTTCGCGTTGCTCGCGTTCGTCCAGGATTCGCAAGAATAGCATCCACGTCAGTTCCGGGACGTAGTCCATCGCGCCCTCGCAACCACCCCGTCGCATAATATCACAAATCGACTTCACGACCGAGTTGACCGATTGCTGGCCTGCCAGTGCTTTGCCGTTCCCGTTCGCTTTTCCGTTAGCCTTCGCAGCCTTTTTCTTCGCCATGCTGTTGAGTGCGTCCGTATGGGTTTTAGAGTTGACCGCTAAAGGCTTGGCGGAGGATGGATGCGGGGAGGGCGTTGATGGCTGCGAGTTGTTTTCCGACTGCGACCTTTGCCGACTCAACACCATTCATTTGAACTCGAATCAATTTCGCAACTCGCGTTTGCTCATTGATCGACGGTGCGCAGACCTGAAAATCTTTCACGGTCGGAACATACACCGTCTTATGAATTGCTCCAGACGAGAGTGATCGTATGTAATCCCGTGACGCCAGCAACGTGTACATTAAAAATTCAGGATGCAGTTCGGGACCGCATATCCAATTAACAAAATCTTGACTGGTTGCCATTGGTCGATTCAGGATCGTCACATACCCGACTGATGCTGTTCTTGATAGACAAACCGTGCCCTTGGGTAGCAGTCTGGCTGAGGAATTCGCCAAACCTTCGTCGTTTGTATGCTCCAAAGTGTCATCAGCATATTGACCATCGAGCTTCCGAATATCTGGCAATGCTAGCCACGGAATATCACCGCCCCACCAATCCGGTCTCGAGCGACTGGGCGTATGCCCGCTTTCGAGCTTTGCGATCTTGTTAAGCTTGTGCCAAGTCCAACCCGTCGGCCCGGGCTTTGGGATCGGATGAATTGTCAATGGAACGATATTGGGGTTTCTCATCTATTGCGGCTCCACAAATTGACTTCAAGAAAGATCAGCAGTTGGCGTTGGAACAAAGGTCGCAACCGCGGCGATCTCAAGTGCAATCAGCCGTTGCTGCGGCTTGTCGCTTGGCCACAGAGCCACGTTAACGTGATTCGGATTCCCATCCACGGGATCGGGAACCGTTTTCAGCTTTTGCCCGACGTAGCTCGCTGCAATCACGTCGCAGCGACCCATCAGAGGCTTGCTCCGTTGCTGAGCTACATCATGGCCCGCTTGCCAAACCTCCTGTTCACTGGCGTCGAGATCACGCGTGACCGAAAGCTCATCGTAGGGATGGGGAACAAAGGCGTCGGCTTTGGGAAGCTTTGTCTCTTGGTTGACGTGGCGTTTCGTCAGAATGAATCTCGAAAGACGCTCGTTCGGGCCGACCGCAGGAACGTTATCCGGGTCCAGCATCAAGCGACCTGCCTTATCAATCGCAAGATCGTTTCGGATACTTCGCCAAAGAATGGCTCACTGCCGCACGTTCGTCCCGGGCCGGTCAACGCCGCGTAGTGCAATTCACCGTCGGCACTCAAGCTGATCGACAAACGGCGTCGCGGGCGACGCCCCCATTCCATCGTGACTTGGCCGTCGGGTTCAGCGCCCAGCGATGGCAGTGGACTGCCTAGGGGAAGCGACCGCAAGAATTGCTGGGCAAGGTTGAGAGAATCCCAGGTCACGGGCAAGGCATTGTAGCCATCCCAACCCGGCACCGAGCACTCATCCCAAACGTCGGCTAGCTCACCACGAATCAATGCTTCGACACCTAATGCGGCCGACTTTTGCAGTCCGCGTTCGCATCGGGCGAGCGAATCGCGGACGAAGTTTGCCGCGCGGCTGGTTCCGTTTTCAAATGCGAGGCTCAAGGGATTTACTCCGAAGCGGGTGGTTCTGACTTCCAAAGTCGGGCAGCGTCTGGGCGGATGCAGCTAAAAAATGTTTTATTCTTGATCCAACGCATTTCCCGAAGTTTTTGTTCCAACGTCTTTTCATCGTCCACGAACGGTTTGGTTGTAAACACGTCCACGTCGAGAATCAAACCGAACTTGTCTTCCGTTTCGGTCGACGGAGGCTGAATCGTTTGAACGACGTTCATTTCGTAGGCATAGCCCGGAATCTCAAACCGGGTCTGATAAACAAACCCGCTGATTGGTAGTCCCATCGCCCTCGGGGGAGTAGGAGGCGATTCCAAAACTTGGCCTATTTCATCCATTGTATCCAATCGGATCACGTTGATGTAGCGGACACCCAAACGCTGAACTTCCGGCGGACGGGCAATGTCTCGGTAAACGTTCCACAGCCGTAATGCTTCGTCGCGAAACTTCGCCCAATCTTCGTAGGGTGCCAGCCGGCTGACCGCCAGGCCGGTTCGTGTGAATTGAGCGATGTAGCGTTTGTCACTTGATTGAAGCTGAAAACCGTGCCAGATGTGATGCTGCTGAACCGATGCCCGGTCCGGCGATACTTCAGCTCCGACGTGCAATTCTTGCTGTTGTTTCGGGTCGGGATAATCGGGCAATCTCTGTGTTAGCTCAGAAAGCAAGGCGGCGGCTTCCAGCTTGACTTCGGGATGCGCCCGCCAGTGGATGACGGCCTCTGCAATGGGCGCACCGGGAAGGTGGTCAAAGTTTTCGTTGAAGTCGATTTTGAAAGGCGTCTGATTCATCTGATTTTAAAACTTCATCGTTCAAGCCGAGAAAAGCCTCGCCTTGGTGTCCATCAATACATCAACGGGCTTGCCGACAGCTCGCAGTGCGTCGATCGGACCTTTGGGACCAGCCGCCTTTTTGACGTCGGAAATCTCGAAAATGCTTCGGTTTTCGATGCCATCGGTGCCAGCGATCGCGAACTGGCCCACAATCGCTTCCAGTACGTCAGCGGATGTTTTGGGCAAACCCGAAAGCCAACCGGCGTGCTTGTACTGAAAAGCTTCAGCGCGTTGCGTGCGTGTTCGCGGGTCCAAACCGTAACCGATCTCAGCTAGCACGTCATAGAGGTCGTAATCTTGTTTGTGCTCGAGTTGCTGGATCAGCATTGGTGATCGACCGGCATCGGGTAGCTTGCCAAATAATTCGCGTCGATCACTGGGTAAAATCCACAAATGCCGAAAGTCGCTGATATTGGCAACTTGCACGAGCAACCGTTGGGCGAGTTGTTGCTTGTACGTCTGAATCGTGATCGGCATCTCAACGCCATCGACCTCGGCCAGGATCATGACACCAGCATCATTCACGACGACGTTAAACCCGGTGACACGTACCAGAGGCGGCGGTGGCGGGGTCGGTCCTGTGTTACCGCCGCCTGGATCGGGCGCAGGCGGTTTGGTCACGAACCTGGATCCGAACAGATCAGTGGCGTTGGTATAGTCGTACAAATGGAACATCAACTTGCCCGTCGCCGGGTCAATCCGCGTCCCACGACCTACCATTTGGTAGAAGACGATCGGCGAAGTGATGTATCGAAAGAAAACGACGTTCCGCAATGCGGGTACATCGACACCCGTGGTCAGCAAATCAACCGTGGTGGCAACGAAGTGACTGCGTGCTTGTCCCTTGAGCGATTTCAAGTCGTCCTTGCCGTGCGCCGACGTGCATTTGAAAGCGAAAGCGTCTAACGGCGGGCGTCCGTTCGCGGCGCACCATCGTGCGTACAAATTGTTCATCTCGATCGCGACGTCGTCTGCATGCGAATCGCGGGCACAGAAGATGATGGTCTTTTGTTCCGGGAACCCATTCGTGCCGGTCGCGCAAAGATAATTAAACAAGTCGGCGCACATTGCTTGTACACGATCGGGCAATAGCACCTTTTTTTCAAACGTATTCTTCTCGTACAACGCTTGCAGTTCATTGACGGTGATGGCGCGGCCGGTTCGGGCATCGGTGGGGTTGCGAGCGATAATGTCGGCAATCGTGATGCCGGTATTGTCAAGGTTGACTCTGCCTTTCTGAATCTTGCATAGCGCCAAATAGCCGTCTTCCATCCCCTGCGTAATGCTGTAGTTGTAAACCGGCTCGCCAAAGTACTTCACATTGTCAGCTGTTATTTGCATGTCGCGTTTGGCTTCGACGCTACAGTCGTCCCCGAGATCAAGTTCACGCGGAGTGGCAGTCAATCCGACTTGAACCGCGTTCGGATTGCGAGTCAGCACCGTGGACCAAGTTCCCCATGCACTGCGGTGACACTCGTCAATGATGATGTGCGTGAAGTAGTTTTCGGGGTAGTGCTTCAGCAAGAACGAGGCTTCGTCACCTTCCTGGTCCACGTCAAGCGTTTGGTAAGTTGCGACGACGACGCGAGCATTCAATTGCGGGTTACCCGTGCTGATTTCAGCCGCTTCGTTTCCGAAAACGTTCTGCAATGCAGCAAGTCCCTGTGTCCGCAACTCGTCACGGTCACAAACGAATAAGGCTCGCCCAAGTTGCCCGGCATCGGCAATCCGTTTGAGTAGCTGGACGGCGATGAAGGTTTTTCCGGATCCAGTTGCCAATGTCAGCAACGCTCGCTTGGATTGACCAGTCTTCTCTGCCTTGGCGACTTTCTCGAACACGGCGCGAATGGCTGCGTCTTGATAGTAACGCCGGACTGACTCGCCGCCGTCATAGGGCGTTAGCAGTGGCCGAGCCGCTTCAGCTTGCAGTTCGAATCCCATGCCTTTTTCGTAGCGCGCCTGGATTTCTGCGGGCGTGGGGAAATCACTTAGCGGTTTGGCGGCAGAGGTCAGTCCTGTAAAACGATCAAATTCGACGAACATGTGCCCGTTGCTGGAGAAGACAAACGGTACGTTCATCCGCTTGCAGCGCGCGTACCCCTTGGCTTGATCCAATCCGTGGCCGGGTGGCAACGATTCTGCCTTGGCTTCGATCAACGCGACGGCAACCGGCTGTGATCCGCCGGCCACGTTCAATCGCAAGGTGTAGTCGACAATTCCGCGTGATCGACGACGGGCAACGTCATTGACCAACTCGATCGCCCCCGCCGTTTCTTCACGCCGGATGAAATCCTCTGTCCACCCGCGCGCATGAATCCCCGGCGTGATGAGCTTGGCGCGAGTATCGGACTCGCCGAGCGGAGGATCGTGTAGCGGCTGGCTCATGGTGCCCAAGAATCAGAGGAACTGCAGTGAAAGGCAGTATAGCTGAGCGATGAATGGGCAATAGGTCGGCGTCATTTTTGATCTAATCTGCTCCGTTCCCTACTGCGGCAAAATGTCAAGGAAAATAGACTGATATGGGCATGCAGAGGTGTGGAATGGGCGGTTTCAAGATGAACCGCGACACCTTTCCTCGGTTGACGGGGACCTCGGCCACATATTGTTGGCCAAATTATCGCCTTGTTCAGTCTGACTTTCACTCCATTGGAACGGGGCGCCGAAATTTCGAACGTTCCCGTTCCGCGAGATTATCCAAAATTCCAATTTGCTGATGATTGAGCAGCTACGAAGAATGTGCGGACAGCATCACTCGCCTTCCCAGTCGCCGAGTTCGGCTACGATCTGTTCGATACTCGGGATGGATGATCGGAATTGTTCGGGGAGGTTTTCGGTGATTTGGTATTCGCTGACTCCGATGGGTTTGGTGAGGTCGCGGAGGGAGTACTCGACTTTGATGTCGCTTTTTGATTTGCAGATCAGGATGCCGATCGTAGGGCCGTCGGCTTCGGTGCGGACTTGGGTGTCGACCGCCGAGACGTAGAAGTTGAGTTTACCCGCGTACTCGGGCTTGAACTTTTCGACCTTCAACTCGATCACGACGTAGCAGTGCAGCCGCAGGTGGTAGAACAGCAGGTCGATGCTGTACTCGTCGCCGTCGACTGTGATTTTGTATTGGCGGCCGACAAAGGCGAAGCCGGCGCCCAGTTCGAGCAGGAACTTGGTCAGGTGCTCGATCAGGCCGTCCTCCAGTTCCCTTTCGTTGTGCTGCTCCGTCAGGGTCAGGAAGTCGAAGTTGTAGGGATCGCGGAGCAGCTGCCGGGCAAGGTCACTCTCGGGCTTGGGGAGCGTGGCCTCGAAATTGTGGATCGCTTGGCCTTCCCGCAGGTGGAGGCCGGATTCGATCTGGTGTGTCAGGACCGCCCTCGACCAGTTGTTTTCAATGGTTTTCTGGACGTAGAACAGGGCGTCGGCTGGTACCTTGAACTTGTCCAGCAGCAGGAGGTTATGTCCCCAGGGAATCAGAAAAACAAGCTGAAATGGCGTGGCTGGAAATTGTGCAGCAACTTGTTGCACAATTGCCTGATTTTGTGCAGCAGCTTGCTGCACAATTGCTTCTGCATCCTGCCAAAACGTGACCCACCTGCGCATGTAGAGCAGGTTTCGCCGCGAAAATCCCTTCACGTCCGGGAATTCCGTCCGCAGGTCTTTGCTCATCTGGTCGACAAATTTGTCGCCCCAACGGCCGGCAGCCTGCTTTTCAATGATCTGCTCGCCCAGGAACCAGTACAGCGCCAACATCTCGCGATTGACCGACACGGCCGCCTTGATCTGCGAGGCCTGCACTCGATCTTTGATCGAGACAATCCACTGTCGGTATTCGTCTGATTTGGTTAGTTCACTCATGGTCTTCCCTTCCATAGGTCCTCGCTGGTCGCTCGATCGCGATTGGGCGAATCATCGGTTTGAAGATCGCATCGTGCGCCGCCGGCGATTGACTTTCGAACGCTACTTTTTCGATTTCGCTTTTTACATCACTGGCCCTTGCCATCATTCAATATTCCCACGCCGTGGAACTCTGATCGATGCTTGGATTGTAGCCAATCCAAATCTCTTTCGGCAGAGTGCCCGGTTCCGCGACGTTTGTAAACAGCGGAGTGATGCCTGCGATGAAGATCCGTCGCAGCGTGACCACCCTGCATGACGTGGCCACAAAGAATTTGCGTTGGTGCGGTCTGTGGATAGAGTCACGTTCAAACGTTGCGTTTTTGACCCGCCCGTGGAAGGCTTGGAAGGGCCTAAGCACTGCTTAGGGGACAAGCCTATCTAAAAATTCTTCTCTGCTTGGGACTTCATCCTGGAGGTTCATCGGGTTCATCATGCTGATCGCCACACAAAGCAAGAACGTCGCAGCGACGCGGCAATACTTTGATCAAGTGCTCACGCAGGGCGATTATTACCTAGGCCAAGAAGTCAACGGACAATGGCATGGCAAGGGAGCTGACACGTTGGGACTTGGTTGTGGAACCGACGTCACCAAGCAACAGTTCGCTTCCCTACTTCAAGGAGAGCACCCGGTCACAGGGAAGTCGCTGACACAGCGAAATCGCAAAGACCGGCGGCCCGGAATGGACCTCACTTTTTCCGTTCCCAAAAGCGTTTCACTCGCCTGGGCAATCAATGGCGATGAGCGCATCGTCGCCGCCTTGCGCGAGACGGTACAGGAAACGATGGCCAAGGATGTTGAGCCGTTGATGCAACGTCGTGTTCGTCATGGCGAGCATCACAACAGCGAGCAGAAGTCGACGACGGGGGAATTGATCTATGCGGACTTTCTGCACAAGACGTCTCGCCCCGTCAACGGAAAAGCGGATCCGCACCTGCACATCCATGCCTTCGTGATCAACTGGACGCAACAGAACGGCCGCCACTACGCGGGGCAATTCGAAGAAATCGTCCGGCAGCGTCCCAGCTTGCAAGCCAAATTCGAATCCCGGCTCGCTCGACGGCTTCGTGACCAACTCGGCTATGCCGTCACTCCGACGCGGTTCGCCCAGTCCGGCAGGATCAAGGCGGGCTGGGAATTGGCGGGGCTGGAGCGGGCGACGATCGAGAAATTCAGTCAGCGAATGCAGCAGGTTGAGCAAACGGCGGCCACGCGCGGCATCCGCGACGCGGCGAAGAAAGCTGAACTGGGCAAACGAACCAGAGAAAAGAAAGACGATGGCGCCAGTGTCGAAGAGCTGCGCCGCGAATGGTGTTCACGATTGACCGAACAGGAACGTGATGGATTTGCCGTCCTGGGCCGCGGTACCGCGGGAGGCGACGATCGCGAACTGCCAGACATCGGGGCTTCGATCCAATACGCCCTCGATCACCATCTTTATCGGAATTCAGCGGTGGAACGGCATCAGATCGTGGGAACCGCCTTGGAACACGGGCTGACGTTCAGTCCCGAACAGATGGAAGCGGCGCTCGATCGATGCCCGATTCTCCAGCGGACCATCGACCGTGACGGGGCATCGAGATGTTTCATCACCACCCAGGAAGTACTGAACGCGGAAAAGCGAATGATCGATTTTGCCCGCGATGGGCGTGGCACTCGGACGGCTATCGCGGAAACCGAACACGTTTTCCAGCGCAATTGGCTGGATGTTCAACAGAAGGCAGCGGTCGATCACGTCCTTCAGTCACGCGACTCGGTGCTTGCGATTACCGGCGGGGCCGGCACGGGAAAATCATCGCTCATGCAGGAAGCGGCCGAAGCGATCGCCAAAAACAACAAGACGGTGTTCACATTCGCACCGAGCACAGGGGCCAAAGAGGTTTTGCACGAAAAAGGCTTCGCTCGGACCGAGACCGTCGAGCATCTGATCCGCAACACCAAGCTTCATCCGGAGCTTAAAGACCAGGTCGTCTGGATTGACGAGGCGGGCCTTGTCGACGTGCGATCAATGAACGCGGTGTTTGACATCGCGAAAGAGCAGAACTGCCGTGTCGTACTTTCCGGTGATACTCGCCAACACGCGTCGCCCCGACGCGGGGAGGCGATGCGATTGTTGGAGCAGGAAGCGGGGTTGAGCATCGCTCGTGTCGAAGCGATCCAAAGGCAAAAGGGCAAGTATCGACAGGCGGTCGAAACAATCAGTCGCGGTCATGAGATCGATCCGGCGACCGGCAAGTCAGGATTGCTTGCCGGTTTTGACATGCTCGACCGAATGGGCAAGATCATCGAGATCGACGCGGAAAAGAAACACGAAGTCTTGGCAACGAGCTATCTCAGCGCGATGGATCGCGGGAAATCGACGCTCGTTGTCGCTCCGACACACGCCGAGGGTGATGCCGCAACAGAACAGATTCGCGAGTCGTTGAAAGATCGCGGCAAGCTTTCGAGCGAAGAACGTGTTTTCACACAACTGAAGCCGATGAATCTGACGGAAGCGGAAAAACGCGAGACTTCCACGTACCAGGACCAGAAAGGCGCGATCGTGCAGTTTCATCAGAATGCGAAAGACGGCATCAAACGCGGCGAACGCTATCGCGTGGCGGGGGCGGCCGGAAATGAAGTGGAAGTCGTTTCGTTGACCAATGGCAAACGCAAAACGCTGCCACTCAGCACACCGGACCGATTTGAAGTCTACCGCGAGGCAAAAGTGGCCATCGCAGCGGGCGATCGCGTTCGTTTCAGCCTGAGCGGCACGACGAAGAATGGGAAATCAAGGATCAGCAACGGTCGCCTGGATGATGTGAAAGGGTTTGATGCGAAAGGCAATCTGATCCTGAAGGGCGGCCATGTCATCGACAAAGACTTTGGCCACTTGGACCTGGGTTACGTCATCACTAGCCACGCCAGCCAAGGAAAAGACCGCGACGTCGTCTTTGCCTCGATGGGCGCGGCTTCATTGCCGGTCATCAACGCAAAAACGCTCTATGTGACTGCATCGCGCGGCAGCCAAGACGTCGTGCTGTACGTCGATGACAAGGCGAGGGTCCGGCGTGCGATCGAGCGCAGCGGCGAGCAAATGTCGGCGACTGAACTGATGAAGACTCCGGCACCTAAAGTCGACAAGTCCCCTGCCCCGCAACGAACCCGCACGGCCGAACGCACACGCGGGCGATGGAGCAGTTTTGGATCGCGTCTGAGCAGATGGTGGAATTTGCGTACGTCCCGACAGCCGTCACGGCATTCGGGGCGTACGCCATCGCCGGAACGTCGACCGATCACCAACACGCCGAAACGACCGTTTCCACAACCGAGAAGGAGCATTTAGCCATGTCACGCGCATCCAGAGCTTTTGATCAACACCGCGGCGGCCCGTCGCTGCGCGCGGTAGCATCGACGCCCTCTCCCGACGACCTGACGCCGTATGCGACAGCCACACCGGGGGAGCTTCCGCCGATGATGTTCCAGCTTCGGCTGAGCGACGGCCGATGGCTGAGCTATTCCTACGGCGACGTCCGTGAAGTTGAATGCCGCGATGCGGGCCACCTTCAGATCACTGTTCTAGCGGCATCGAGAACGGTGATCACCATCGAAGGCCGTCATCTAAGAGAATTGGCCACTCTTTTCGGCCTGGCGTCGGTGCGCTGGATCCAAGAAGCGGACCCGCGATTGCCTCGGAGATCGGAAGATCAAGCCGAGGTCATCCGTATCTCAATCGAGGTGGCTGGGGCGGAATGATGGGTTTGTCCCAAATTTGGGACGAGCGGAATTCTGTGTTTTTGCACCGTTCATGTGCCGCGTCGTTGGCGTTTAACAGAGCGACGAGCGGACCGGTATCGACAAGGACGGCGGGCTTCACTGGCCGAAGCCTTCCATGTGGATCGAATTGGTGGACAGATCGCTCGGACCATCAAAACAACCGATCAGCCCCAAACGTTACGCCAACTCCAAGGCGTTTTCCTGGGGCTGTTCTGGCGTTTGCTCATCTCGTAGTCGATTGAGCAACTCTGCGATCGTCGCGCCGTCAGGCGAGACTGCCATTTCGTCCAGCAAACGCCGGACGACAAGAGCATTGTCGTTGACGTTCAAGCCATGCTCGGCAAGTTTTCGAACGATGGCATCAACAGTTTGCCTGGGCAGGTCAAGTTGCATCCGAAATCTCCTCTCGGCAATAGTTTACCACGGTTTTGGGGCCAAATTCATTTGAATTTGGCCCCGATGCCAGGTAGAGGGGGCCTATTGGCCGCCCTCCTCGATTTCATCGTCACCGTTGGCTTCCGCTCGGTCGGCAGCTTTCAACTCGGCGATGCGGGTTGCAACCTGAGGGATCAGGACGCCCAGTTTCAGATTGTCAATTTCGCTGAGCGATGACGTGTCCTTCCAGTTCCCGTCGGCGTCGGTGTAGCTGCGGACGTAGGTGACCGAGTAGCGGTCGGGTTTGCCGTCCTTGCCGGCGTTTTTCCAAATCACGCCTTTGACGCCTCCGTAGCGGATTGTGTCGGCTGGTTTGTTGATTTGTGTCTGTGTCATGGCTTTGTCCTTTCGTTGTTGGTTGACCATGGTCCGCGTTCCCGCCGCGGTAGAAAGTTCATCTGCCAAGGGTTTTCGCGTAAGCGACCGGCCGAAGACTAGCGCAGCGACGTTCTGCAGGCCGGCCCTTGCCGATGGACTTTCAATCGTGGCAGCGTGTCCAATCAGTCATCCGATGACGAAGTGGATTCGAGCCTTGCCACCAGATCAATCGCACACCCGCCGAACGAAATCAAGCTGCGATGGCGGAGACCGGGTTTGGCGATCGCCCGGCTATGGCGGCAAACTTGCCAGCTCTTGGCCGTTCGGAGTACCCGCAGCACGATTTGGCGGTGAATTGGTTTCGGACGACGTTTTTCAACCATCTAACAATTGAACGGTGATTGATCCACGGGGCTTCAGTAATCGCACCGCCAGTCGACCAATACATGCTGATGCTGAAGACGCGATGACGCTCATCGTGCCGGCCATTGTGTGGAAGGCCCTGTTCAGCGTGTCGCCACCACGATTGGGCATCTTGCCTTTGTCGCAAGGAGTTGGTTTAAAACCATACGAAACTGATGTTTCACGATGGTGGTGAATTCGGTAGCCTTTCTTTCATCAATGCGATTCAAAACCCAATGGATGAAACAATGCGAAAGGTATATGTTGCTGCTTGTATTCTGACGCTCGCGCTAGGGTGTTTTTTCGTGGCTGGTGTTCAGGCTGCAGACAAAAGCGAAGTGAAGCAACCTGTAAAACAGGATGTATTGGTCACAACGGTTTACAAGGTGTATGACCTTCCGGTGTACACACGAACGAAGGGATTTTCGTTCGATCTGTTGATGACTTTGATTCAAAAATCTGTCTCGCCGAAGGATTGGGAGGCAAAAGGAGGAAAGTCAACGATGGCACCGTACCCGCAAAACCTATCGCTGATCATTTCAACGACTTCGAACAATCACAAAAAGATTGCCAAGCTGCTTGAACGCTTCCGTGAATCGGAATGATTGGGCTCCGACGGCCAAGGGTTTTCGCGCAAGACCGGCCGATGCGGGGCGAAGCCTGTAGCTGCAGGCTAGCCCTTGTCAGCGATAGCGGCAAGGCGGGACGCTGCAGGGACAGTCAGTCAAACAAAAGGTGAACACCGTATGAGACGGTGTCCTGCTACTAACTTGCGGCATGCGGCTAGAAAAGTCCCGGCTGAGACGGTTTCTCATCCGGCTGTTGATTAGGAACCGGCGCGGCTGGTGCCGACGTTGCCACGGCAGTTTCGTTTGGCTGCTTGGCTTCCGTTGCTGCATCGTTGAACGTGGTGCCCAAAATCAGATCAGCGGCCTTTTGAGCGGCTCCTGCGGCACTGACAATCAGTCGTTTATCGCCCTTGAGCACGTCGATCCAGGACTGCAAATACGCGGCGGACTGCTCGATCGTCGGTGGGCTGATCCCGCTGGCCGCACACAAGAACGACGCCGATAGTTCGGCGATCAATTCTTCCCGCGAATAGTCGGAACTGCCAAACGGAGACAATTCGGTGTCCAGTCCACGGTCGAGACGGGTCGAGTGCCCCGTCGAATGAGACAGCTCATGGAACAGCGTTCCATAGTAAGCCTCGCGATTTTCAAATCGTTCTGGCGGGGGCATGTGAACGCAATCAGTTCGCGGCCGATAGAACGCCCGGCGGCCACCGTCGTGTTCAATCCCAGGACCACCCACAAATCCGGCCGCAATGGCGTCAGCTTGGTCGAGTGGTTCAAACGGATCCGCCTCGGTGTCGAGCGGTACTGCATCCGGCGCGTCTATGCCGTCGATCTGATCGAGATTGAAAGCGGTGTAATGTTTCAAGACCGGAACGTCGATTTCGTTGCCGGTTTCGCGATCGTTCGTTGTGTAAAGCTTCCAGAACGTGACGAGGCTGCCCTTTTCACCCTTGCGAACTTGGCCTCCGCGTTCCTTGGCCTGCTTGAACGTCATCCAGTAACTCGATGCGAATCCGCTTTCAAACGTCTGCATTGCGAGCAAGAGAACGTTGATTCCGCGGTATCGTTTGCCACTGATCAAGTTCTTCGGATAGCCATCGCCGCCGGCACCCTTGATCGGGTTTCGCCACGGGGCCGTGCCCTGCTCCAGGTACCCGATAATCTTGTCGGTCACCTCCTGATAGATGTCACGTCGTGATGGTTTGTGTTTTCTGTTTTTCGCCATGCCGACCTACCTTCCGACCGCGGCGGTCGTTTCCTGTTTCTGTGTCATCGGACTGCCCTTTCGTTTGATGTTGTTTGTCAGTTTCCTGTTTAACCATGGTTGGAAACGAAGCGTCAACGGAATTCGCGGCGCTTCGCATTTGTCGATTCCCGTGATCAATGTTCGCTCGGCAAGTACAGCGTCCAGTGTTCGCCGTCGAATCCTGCCCAAATGTCGATCGAGCTCATCGGAAAGTCGGTGAACGGAATTGTCTGAACGATGAATGCTTCATCCGGACTGTCCGCTTTCGCATACAGCGTGGCGGTGCCGTCGTCGCCGACGGTCAGGGTCCAAAAGTGCATGTATTCGATTCGGCAGTCTTTTGACGCCGCTTCGGTGAAAACTTCGGATCCGATCCAAGACGCAATTGCATCGATCAGCCAGTACGCTTCACCTTTTTCGGCCACGTATTTCACGCCCGGTGTATAGATCACCTTGCGATTGAGTGGATGCCGGTAGCGAACTAAGTCGCCGATGAATTGATTGAGTTCATGTTGAGTAAGTTTTTGCATGATCTGTTTCTCCTTCGTTTGATTGACCATGCAGCAATAACCCCACCCGCTTGCCGGTGTTGGTGCAAGGGTTTTCGCGATCTTCGCGACACGCCGAAGACAAGCGTAGCGATGCTCTGCAGGCGTGCCCTTGCGGCGTTACCGGCAGGGTGGGACGCTGCGTGGAAAGTCAATCAACGTTGTGGAGAACACGGAATCAGCGAACGGATCACGTTGACAGTCCGTCAAATGCCGTGAGATGCTCAGCAACATGGATCCAGTTGCAACCCTGAACCGAGTGCTTGAAGCGATACACGAGGGTGACCGTGATGCTGCTGCCGAAGCCGCCGCGGACCTGCGATGCTGGATTGAGCAGGGCGGGTTTCGTCCCCTATTCCGCGTCACGACCGAGGACCGAACATCGCATCTTGTGGCCGATGATCTTTCTCGCGAGTTTTGTCTCGCCGCCTGTGACCAAGCCGATGCGATGGTCGCAAATGATCAGGCATCCGAGCCGCATCCATGATGCAAATCCGACATGCAATCGAATCTTGATGAATTCGGTAGGCATCAAATCGAATCCCCCACGCCGGGACGACTGTTTTAAAGAGAAGACGCTTGGTGACGGAACTCAGGCAACACGGAAACACAGTGTTCTGTGTCGTCGTGTTTCGGTGGAAACAGATTGCCGGCAAATCGCAATTCTGTGTTGTCGTGAAATCGTGAAATCGTAGCGGCGGCTTTCTGTGTCATCACAACGTCGGTGTAAGACGACTTTTGCCTGTGGAGAGAGTCTGCCGCAGGACGTCATTCCAATCCATCCCTTGCTCCGCCGGGAAATAGTCCACGACCTCGATTGGGCAGTTTTGAATAACGTCCCGAATTTGGGACGCCAACTGACGACCACCATCATCGTGGTCAAACGCCAGCAAAACCTTGGTCGCCCCAGATGGCATGTTCTTCACAGCCGATCGAAGGCATTCGGCTTGGTGGCTGCTGAATTGGCCAGACGTGCTGAAGAAGCGTCGGTTTTCAGTCCCTTCAACGGTTGCCAGACTAAGCATATCGACCGCCGTTTCACAAACCACCATTTCACGGTCGGAAACTCGTGGCCGGGAGCAGGCGAGGCCTTTCACGCCACCGGGAGAAAACCCGGTAAACGTTGTGCCGGACGCGTTCCCGTTTTTTAGTTCGAATCCACAAAGCCCAGTCTGATTGAAGTGTGGAAAGACGGCGTTGCCCCGTGCGTCAATTCTAATCCGGTCGTGGAAAATCGGATCATTTTGAATCGCGGCACTGATTCCGCGATGTTCGGTCAAATAGGGATGGCCGATGGCACCAATAGCTTTCGCTCTCATCCATGCCGCGAGAACGCGAGATGCGTCGTGTTGCGACGGTTGCAGTTCAAATGGCAGCGGAGGGGAGGGGGCTCGCTGAACTGCAGATGAACCGTCGTAGGCACGAAGCGTTTTTCGAGCGGTCCCAAGGTTGCCTCCGTCAAGCGAAAGCACCAGGTCGATGATCGAGCCACCTTGATCATTCTTGTAGTTGAAGAAGACGTAGGTGTTCGCGGTCGTTTTGCCGATCCCGATCTTGTCTCCATTGGTATGTCGCATGACGATGCTGTTACGACTGCTGGCTTTTCGATCGATGATGAATCCGCGGCTTTCGGCGTATTGACGCAGGTCAATCCGTTTAAAGCGTTCGAGCTCCTCGCGGCGGTCTTCCATCGTTCGACCATATCTGATTTCGCTGCCGACTGGCAAGTGTTTTGGGGTTGTTATCCACGTCATGATGTTTCTCCGTATTGGCGATCTTCCGTGCATGCGGAAACACGGAAATCTGGATCGTCGTGATCACAGAGGTTCGAACCCGATCGCTTATTGAGGTTGCTAAACGAGCACATATTCGGCCTGAATATGGGCATCCCATTTGCTCTGCAGGCAAAAGACAAATCCGGTTGCAAAGACGGTGATGTGGCTCACGTCGAATGGGCACTGCTCTTGTAGCAACCGCTCTGTCTGCTCGCTCATGAAGTCGTCTGTCACGTGAATGTCGACCGACGAAATGAATTCTATTTCGCACACAAGTGATTGCATGCGATCGATCTGTTCTTGCAGCTTTGGGCTGATGTGCACCGTGAACTCATCTTCCCATTCGCAGTAGTCGCCGTAAAAAGCTTTCTCAAGTGTTATCGTCTTCGTTTCCATGGTGCTGTTCTCCTTTTGCTGATTGACCATGCAAGCGAAAACCCGCCTGGTCGCCGTCGTTGCTGCAAGGGTTTTCGCGGCACGCGACCGGCCGAAGACAAGCGAAGCGATGTTCTGCAGGCTGGCCCTTGTCAGTGTTGACGGCAAGGCGGGACGCTGCAGGAAAAGTCAATCAAGCGAAGGGTGGACCAGAGATCCAAGGAGACGATCGGATACGCAGATTGACTTTCTGGGGGCGCCAGGCCGGAGCAGGGGGCGGTTGGAAATAGAGCCGTGTTTCTGTGTTGCCGTATCGCCGTATCGCCGTATCGCCGCAATTACGGTGCATCGTTCTGGCAGAGAATTCGATAGACCGTTGGACGACTGACACCGCAGGCGCGGGCGATCGCGGCTTTGGGTTTGCCCTGATCATGAAGATGCAGAATGGTTTCCACTTGATCGCTCGAAAGGAACAGCAGGCGTCCGGGTTCAGAGCCGCCCCAAGTCTTGCCTCGTTTGCGGGCTTTTTGTTGTCCGGCGCGAACACGCTCAGCGCGAATTTCCGTTTCGTACTGAGCCACACTTGCAAGCACGTTGGCCATCAGACGCCCTGCCGCAGTGTCGAAATCAAGACCATCTTTGACTGACACCAAACCAATACCGCGCCGGGGCAGCTCATCGAAGAGGGCGGTTAAACCTCTGGCGGTGCGACCGAGCCGATCGAGCCGCCAAACAACAATTCTGTCAATCCGACCGGCATCGATATCCTGCATCAGCCGACTCCATCCCGGTCGATCCATTGTGCGTCCCGAAAACTGATCTTCGTACCACTTCACGGGAGCGTTGGGGGCGAAAGCATTGATCCATCGTTCAAGATCCGGTTTCTGGCTTGCGGTGTCTTGCGTTTTCGAGCTGACGCGACAGTAAACGGCAATCTGCTTGTTCATTGATTGACCATGCTCGTCCGACATCGGAATGTCAACGGTCAATTACAGTCGAGGCGTTACGCAATCGAGCGTCATTTGATTCGCTATCGGATGGACGTCTCGGCATTCGAATTTCAGTAATACTGACCCTTTACACATTTCCGGTAGTCCTGTCCCAATTTTGGGACGTCGCTGCCATCGTCAACTGGCGGTGAAAAGAATTGCGTGTGTTTTATTCGTGTTAATGGGGTGTTACGCCATTCGAATCTTGGATCAAGTCATTGAAATCGAACCAATTTCTCCGAAGGCGAGTGGGCAATAACACGAATCCGGGTGTGTAATTGCACAGAAGAGAGTGTGCAAAAACACGAATCTGTGTCTCGGGTGGGAGATCACACAAAAAACCGGCAAGGGTGGGCGAAAACACAAAGTACTTGACTTCGTCGCCGAAGCGTTTGACTATCGGAAGATGACAAACGTATGCCAAACGACGCGGGCGCCGTTGCTACCTGATCGATACCCGGTCGGGGACCTGTTTATCTGTGATGTCACCGATGCGATCCCGAAGGATGACCTTCATTCGATGGAGCATCCGATCTTTAGCTTGTCAACAAAGCCAGACACGCGGGTGCGCGAATACGAACACAACGGCGTTCGCATTACGGTGACGCCGAGCAGCCTGGGGCTGGCAAGCATCCACGACAAAGACATTCTGATTTACTGCATCAGTCAACTCATCGCGAAGATCAACGACGGGCACGAACCCAAACGCACCTTGCACCTGACCGCGCATGACTTGCTCGTCACAACCAATCGAACGACGGATGGTAGAGGATACGAACAGTTGGTCGCAGCGTTGGATCGGTTGAGCGGTACGCGAATCAAGACGAATTTGAAATCGGGCGGCGAGGAAATTACCGAAGGTTTTGGATTGATCGATAGCTGGCGCATTGTTCGCCACACAAAATCGGGACGCATGTCGGAGATGCGTATCAACCTTTCAGACTGGATCTTCAATGCGGTGAACGCCCGCGAGGTGCTCACGCTGAGCCGCGAGTACTTCAGACTAAGACGCCCGCTTGAACGTCGGATGTATGAGTTGGCAAGAAAACATTGTGGCCGACAAGCTGAGTGGACCGTCTCCCTTGAATTGCTTCGTAAAAAGTGCGGATCGGGCAGCACAATGAAGGAGTTCAGACGTTTGGTGCGGCGCGTCGTTGAAGACGACTGCGAAAATGACCACATGCCCGACTACCGGGTGAGGCTAGAAGAGCGGGGCGACGGGAAAAGTGAGCTGGTGGTCTTCCAAAGCAGGGGAACGATTCCGGCGATCGGCATAAGTGGAAAAAAAGTTGTCATTCCCGAGCTCGACCCAGATATCTACCACGATGCCCGGCTCGTCTGCCCCGGCTGGGACGTCAGAGAGCTCGAAAAGCAATGGAGGGAATGGATCGAAGCCTCCGGTGCCGAGCCACCGCGAAATGCAGACGCAGCATTTGTAGGGTTTTGCCGCCGATGGGCATCCCGTCGTTGATGCCAAAAAGCCTCAAACCGACGGCCGGGACAAGACACTTAACTCGCGTGAAGTTTTACTTCAACGATCGTATCCAATATACTTCATCGATTCTCTCGCCTCCGGTGCATCTGCCGTTGCCGGACCAACAATCGAGCAACGGGGGCACGCATCCAATTTCTCGCAGTGCGATCACACTGCTAATCCATAATGCCTGGCCGTTGCTGACCAAGATCACCTATCCACCTTAACTGCCAACCAAGGATCACAAAGAATGGCAAGATTCTTAAAGCTTGAGACGGGAACGAGGACATCTAGAATGCTACAAGAGCGGCATTCCACCTGCTGTCTGGAGCCGATCCCAAATTTAAGAATCAGCGAATTGGCCGTAGAAGAGCTTCGGACGCGGTTTGCCATCGATTCGCGCGAGTTCGCTCCAGACGCGCGATCCGACAAGAAGATTTCTCACGCGACGATCTTGCGTGCTGCATTGAACACACTTTTCACGGTGCAAGCTTTAGTGTCCGATGTACTAGCGAGAAGAACTGATCAATGGCAAGACTATGCTTCACTTCCAGAAGATAGAGAGCGACACTTTGCCCGACTTCGCAATCTGAGACGCCCTCCCTCTCCAAACGCAAAGTACCTGCAGCAAGTATCGGACATTTTCGTGGACTGGGCGCAAAATGAGCTTAGTTCCTTGATTGCTCATGAATTTGTGATCGGCCAGTTCTGCGGAGAGACTTTTAAAGAAACGAAGCAACGTATCAACTGCGCCGACAAGATTGCACGGAGACACACGTATCAAGCACACGAAGAACTAATCGCCCGAGCATGGAGACGGATCAGCAGACTTCTTGTCGCAACGTACGTGAGCGATTGCCGAAATGCAAATCTGGCATCTGACCGCGGGATGGACTGCAATCTTCAGGAAGATTCTCGACTGTTCGATATCTTCTCAAATGTTCTCGCCGGTCGATTCGCAAATTTCACCACCTGTCGCGATACATTTGCTGGAGAAGGCGCGGTCAAAAGCAAAATCGTAGGTCGGGAAACCGTAGCGTGGAAGATGTTCCAACTTTTCATTGGTTTCGATGAAGAATGCAACGGGCATTTCCCTGACCATCTCAGCATTTCCCGCCATATTGGAGACTGGATAATACAGTTCTGTTCCCAGCTCGGCACGCAAACTGCAGACACCATCGGCAAACGATGGCCAACATTTAGTAACGCCCAATACACCTCTCAAGATGTGTATGTGCTTTCTAAAAATGACGTTGACGAGTTTGCGTCTGACGTCCAAATTCAAGACGTGCATCGCGCACAAGCAATACATTTCCTTTTTGCCAAGCAGTACTTGGTGCGCAAATATGGGAGCCGGGCAAAGAAACGTGCATCGGATATCCCAGGAAGCGCACGACGTTCAGTGAATGAAAAAGAATTCTTCGGTGCCAAAGAAGAGGACACTGATTCTATCCTTTTAGATCTCGCAATTTCTAGAAGCCTGAAAAGAAAAGCCAACGAGTCCGATAGTACTGAAGTGTCAACGCCCGTGGATATACTGGCGTCCCAAAATGCCAGTGCGATAGACTACTTTGAACTCAGGGAGGAACTTGAAGTCTTCATCGCAAATTGCGTGACAGAACGGGTGCATTCCCATTTAGTTGACGCAAAAATCACGTTAATCGTCGGCCGAAAGGAGTTGTTGGTCAGTGGCTTCAACTTTGCAGCTCATTGGACGAGGCTCCCAGTGCCAACTGTCGCTTGCCTGGGTGCGACGGAATTCGGCCAGCTCGCCGATTGATTCATCCCAACGATTAGGAATCAGATGAGCGCGAACTTGAAGCATCTGCTCCGCGTTTTCGCTTTTCCAAAACATTGCATTGCTCTTTAGACGCAAATTGATCACGCGGCGAATGCTGCTTTCGATCGCCCCGCTACCACAAGGGATTCCGCTGCGACGATAGGCAGGGTAACTCAACCGACCCGCTTCACCATGTCGGCAAAGGTAATGGATTTCTGTTTCCAGTTCTGTGGCCGATTTTCCGACGCGTTCTAGGCCGGCGAGCTCATCAACCACTCGCCGCCATTGACCGTTTCGCAGCAGCGTTCGGTACTGACGATAAAGCCCCTGGCGGACGTCTGCGTCGAGCCCAAGCGAAGCAAGCGCTTTGGAAACGTGATGCACCGCATGGCAGCAGTCCAAGACCTGATGCGTGACGACGCTCGTGAGTCCCGCATATTGAATGATGCGATCAATACGATCCCAAATCCAGGGGGCGCCATCGGCGACGAACGTCACGCTATGTGCCTCCGCGGCTCCGAGCCGATGCAGATGCATCGCAACCAATTCGGCGATCGCGTCGGGCCCAGTCAGGGTGCCATCGATCGTCGCTTCATGCTCCTTCACCATCCGCCCCTGCTCGTCGTGAACAAAAATCGTCATCAGTTTAGGCTCCCGCCAGTCCGCTTCAAACGAGCGTGCAGGTTTCTTTGCCGAGCGTCCGGGCGAGTCAGCTTGCCCCTGAGCGACATCATCGCTTGACGCATTGGAAGTCGATGCAGGTAGCATTTTGCCGCGTATTTTCATTCTTCCGCCATCAATTTGCACCGACACTCGTTTCCCGGCCAATTCACCGGTGCTCGCCAACTTGCCCTGCCGAAACAGTTTGAGCCGATGCCGTCGTAGGCGCAATAAGCCGTCGCCAGATTGATAGGCGATCCGTTTGACCGCCTTGATATCAAGTGTGATACCATCGCGAACCAGTTCTCGGTGAGCCACTTCGATCGAAGGACACAATGCCACTTGGCGTGCCACGCGACTCTCCAGCGCGGGCGAGACGCCTTTGCCGAACCCGAATTGAGCAAGCGAAACATGCAAGCCGACGCGGGGCGAATCGTCTCGACCAAGCAACTTTTTCTTAGGGGCACAGTAGAGCGCTGTGGCCCAGAACAGCATGCCGCCGAGCAATCGAACGGCGACCCTAGTCTCGCGCCCTTTCTGAAGCGGTCTTGAGAAGTTGACCCGACTCGATTGGCATGCTTTTTCAAAACCTTTTTCGATCATGGTCGCGGAGATCAGCCCGGCGACGACCATGTCCGCACCGCGGGCAAAGGCATCATGGATGGTTCTTTCCAGCGTTGCGAGTTGCTCGGGATGATCTGAGATCCGTTGTTTCCAGAGCGTAACTTTGGGAACCAACTGAGCGTAAAAGAGCGCGAGCATTTCTTCAGCCGACTCAATCCGCTCACCATTCTCTTGCCCCATGTCTAGTCCTTGCATTGTCGTCGGCATCCTTGCTAGGCGAGTGGGAAATCATCCTTGAATCGCCCAAGATACCGTCAACACCGGATCCAGAAACAGCAGCCAAGCCCCCGACGGGTTGCTAGCAAAAACGTCAACTAAATGGGAATGCACCCGACAGAACAGCAAAAGCGAGTCTTCGTTTTAGGACTAGAAGACCTTACTGACATGGAGATTGCTCGAACAATGCATTTGTCTCGAAGTACAGTTACGAAGGAAAAACGCCTCATACGGCAAGCGTACGAGAGATTTGCAAGTTAGTGAGTTTTCGCACCTTGAATCACATAATCTGGTAAGAACTGCATGGCTAAACTGCATGAACTCAAGTTGCTTTTGATAGAGGCTATCCAAGAGAATGGAACGCCAAGTCGGGACCTAGCCAAAGTAATCGAAGAATGCATATGCATGGATTGGATGATCCCCTACGGGAGACGCCCCACGCGTGCAGATTTAGAAGATTCTTGCAGGGGAATCAGCGAAGAAAAGCTTGAGGCAATTATCGAGCGGCTAGGGCCGCTGGTTCTCCCGTCGAGAATCGGCACAATACAGATTAAGAAAGACTTAACTGGAAGCAGGAACATTAGAGACATCCCAGTAGTTCAGCAAGCGCAAGGGTACGATGACGCTACAGAACAGACCGTGTTCGTTAAATTTGAACGCTCCGATTCGCGCCGAACACTCCAGAATGAAATTGAAATATTTGCACACATTCGCGAAAAGAATGTCGGCGGAATTCCGCGGTACATCACAGATAAAAGCAATGGGGCCTGGGATTCCCTTGTTCTGGGTTTTCTTGAGGGCCACAACCTTCGACAGCTGAAGACACAATTTACAAAAACAAAGGATATCGTTTTATTGGGATTGCAAGTATCCAAGATCCTTGCAGAGATCCACAGCGCGGGGGTCGTTCATGGCGATGTGGCCCCGCAGAACATATTTGTGGCTTCAGAACATCACTTGAAAGTGCTTCAAATCCGAAACCCTCACTACACGATTGTAGATTTTGGAAACTCGCGCCGAATTGGTGTCGAGATGGACACCGGAGGCGGAACGTCCGGATTCCAATCGCCTGAGCAATTGGACGCACAGTCCCTCGACTACCGTTCGGATGTTTTTTCCTTCGGAGTAGTTCTCGGCTGGCTACTTACGGGGGTTGACTTCGCAAACGAAGTAAAATTCCGCGAGGCGGTGCAATCTTCAGGATGCGATCCGGCAGTCCACAGCATCATTTCGAGATCGACACTCATGAAAAGAGACAGTCGATTCAATGACATGGGCGCAGTTCATCAGGAATTTGTTGCACTACGCAATCGGATCGAGCAAAAGAAACACCGACGTAGGGCACAGCTTATTAGCTGTGCTTTGGGAATGCTCATCGCCGCAGTCAGTGTTCTCGCTTGGAAAGTTCGGTCGCTTTCAGAAGAGAAACGCAGGAATGACGCAAAGATGCGAGTTGTCGTCAATGACACTGATGCTCTCGCTGATTTGGTGGGGGCAGATCTATTGATTCAACATGCGCTGAAGGTGCGTGACGCTTTCGATCTCGGCAGCGAAGTGAGTGCCGCTGACCTAGATCAGCTGTTGCCACATGAAAGCGGCGAGCGCATCCGAGCATTGCTTTCGGCCGACCTTCTTGTTCCGCACATTCTTAATCGGCAGGCGTGGAAGCTCAACCAATCCGCTGCAACATATCTTGTTGAATCCGGCTATGTCAAAGCGGCAAATGAGTTTGCACGAGCCGCGGAGGTTGCAGATGCGCCGACGACGCGGAGCCTGAATGTTCAAAATGCGACGGCGTGCTACTTTGCTGCCGGAAAGCCTATGCTGGCTATATCACTATTGGATAGAGAACTGGATCGAACCATTGCGAATTCGTTCGCCGAGAAAGCGAATCGTTTCGAGTTGCTCATGCTACTGTCTTTTATTTGTTTCCACGACGAGAAAATTGAAAGGGCTGAACAAGAATTCGCTGAAGCAGAGGCGGTTCTCCAAGGGTTGATTTCCTCTCATGACCACAGAAACGCAGTTGATATAGAGTTTGCCAAAGCGGCATTGCTTTCACTTCGCTTTCGCTTCGCTTACGCAGAAGGTGACACACAGCTATCAGAGCAAGCACTGTCAGGTATGATAGAAATCCGGGAAAGGGTTGGTCACATCAAGCCAGGGGAGCCTCTCTTTTGCCGCGTACTGAAGATTGATCGCGAGATCAGTTTTGTGTACGCATTGCTCGATAAGATCCGTTTGCTATCAGCGCATGTGCGTCGCGTGGTCAATGCAATACGAGAGGCAAGCAAGGAATTGCCGGACGATTGGGTTGCTATTGAAACCGCAAGGCATCAATGCTACTACGTTTATGCAGCCAGCAATGCGCAGTATAAAGAGGGGACGACTGATGCAGCTGAGTTGGAGATAAAGGAATGCGCGACATCGATTCTAAAATTGCATCAATGCACAAGCAATACGCTACGTCTGGAAGTGGCGTGCTTGCTGTTGTACGGCGCCGTGCTCGAACGGCATCCAGGCAGATCCAGCGAGCTGGTTGATCTTGTCGAAGCGTGCAGCAACAGATGCAATCAACTTAGGAGGTCAAGTGATGTTTCCTTGGTAATGACTGTCAGCGAGCGTGACCCAGGTTCTTTCGCGATTTTAGAAGTAGGTGCATCGCGCATTTCCGTGATCGATCAGTATCTCTCAGTTCTTCCTTTGTTGAGGGAAGCGGCGATTAGATCTATGCTCCTGCAGAATGCAGAGCTGAGTCCAAAAGCTAGAGAGATATTGACCGTGGGTGCCGGCCATGATCGATTTGACTCGGAGAAAGTTGCCGAGATAGTTATTTGCTCAGTCGCTCTACGGGAGTTTGCGAATGCGCAGCAATTAGGAGAAGGCTTGCACCGCTCGGTTAAGCTCGCCCTGCAGGTTGCGCCAAATTGCGCAGCGCATGAAATTTACGGCCATATGTTTAATAAGCTGATCCAGCACCTCTTCGTTGCTGGCGACGAAGACCGGGTTAAGCCAGGACGCCATCGCTCGGCGCTCGGTTTATGGTATGCCTTTTTTTTGTCCGCCCAGATGTCGTGGAAGGACGCGGACATCCGGAGTGACGTGCGAACAAAAGAAGGACTTCTACGTTCTGCCGTATACAGTTCTGCCAATAACTTTGCGTGGGTTGCCGCTTTGTACCCCAACGCAACTGAGCCACAGCTAAATGCTGCTTTGGACTTTGCAGAAGAATGTTGCCGGTTCACTAACTATGCCGACGAGAACTTACTTGAAACCTTAGCCATTTGTCAACATAAGGCGGGATATATCGATGAAGCACGTAAAACGTGGGAGTCGATTCGCAGTTTGCGACAAATACAAATGGAGAAAGCTAAGTGATTCGCTGCCTTTACCTAGGTAGTTTTGAGGACCTACTCGTTCATGATGCCACAGATGGGTGTTGAAAACGGCTTTCGATTTCTCAGGTACACCTTGTTGAACACTGCGTTACGGATGCATTGTATGAATTCCGGATTGCGATCGAACGCTCCAGAATTCCTTTTGTACCCGCTCTTGCATTAAGTTGGATTTCGAAATTGCGCTGCTTCGCTTGCGGAACTCAGCTGCAGCTTTCGGTGATTGGAGGTCGATAAGTGTCAGGAGTTGGGTTAGGATTTCATCGCGACTGGAAAACATTGATAAGATTTCGATAAAATGCACTGTAGGGACTAGCAGTCTTTCCTCCCGTCGCTCATCAAGCAGAGCTTCGAGACGCTGGGATGCTTGATCGAGCTCAGCATCTAGGTAGTCAGCAAATTCTAAAAGTTTGCGTAGAAGGATCTCGTTATGTTCGCGGCTTTTCGTTGACTCGGCAGTAGACTGTGACTTTTTGGCCGAAGCCAAATTAAATAGCCTGATTCGCATTCCTTTGCGCCTCCCTATGGTTCACTTGAATCATGCCATAGTCGATATAGAAAGTCAACTGTTTTCGGACTGGCCGGACACAGCGGCACTTCGTGGTTTGCTGATTGCCTGCGTCGTAATTCAATTATTGTTGGCCGATTGGCAGCGACTGCTAGAATGGTTCGCCGTCGCGATCATAAGTGCAACCCGGTATGTAAGTCGCAATACCACACCAACGGCTCAAAGAGTCTTGCGGCGGAGTGTCGTTGCATGCGGTTGCGTATCCGTGCAGAGGCGCCGAAAGTGCTTTTCGGTCGAGGAAACGACCGCAGCGGTTTGGTAATGGTCCTGCGAGGGTGGACGCCACGGTTCGTTGGCGAATTCCCCCCGCGAAATTCGATCGTCGTGCACGATCTGCAGAAGTAGTTCGTAACTACGCCCGAGGTGACCGTTCGGTCAGCTGATATATTTCCCATCTGCCATCTGCAGCTATTCTCAATCGGGTTCCATCTCCGATTCGGGGCTGCGTTTTGCCTTTCGCAAACCGGACGCGGCACTGTGAATCCAGACGGGCTGGCTCTCTGTCCCAAGAAATCTGGTCATTCTTTCTGTTTTTCTTTACGCAATCGCCCTCCGCCAACTGCTGCGTTAGTGAGGGCGTAACCAACGAGTGGTTTTGCTTGGACCTGGAGAGCTACGTATAGCGATCGATAGGTGAGCAAGCCAAATGCGTGGGGGTCGCTTTCAAGCAATCGTTCTACAGTTGAGAGCACGTTAGTCGATGCCGCATTCACTTGGCTCCGTCCCGAGGCATGCGCTGCCGACATTTTAGGTTGCGACCGGAAGGCGGCAATTGGATTCGCCGAAGGTACCGGGGAATTTCATCTAAAGAAGGATTGCGACAATGGTGTGTGGTTTAGTCACGACTCGGAATTGAATTCCGAGTCATATCAAGTTCGATCGGGTGCAAACCGATCATCGCATTTCGCGTCGATCTGTTCATTCGAGTACCACTTAAAGGCAATGACAATGTCGAGAGGTTCAACAGAAGGTTTTGCGGCACATGATAACTCCCCAGAGTTCCTTCGGGTCGTCAACTTTGGCGTGCAAGGAGCGCCATCCGCCGTGGTAATGACCCAGCAAGCGATTAAGGAATTCGATACTGCAATCGAATTCCAGTGTGAACTCAGCTATACAGAAACGGAACTCAACGAACTGGCCGATTCGCCAGATCACGAGTTGGATGCTTTTGCGGATGCGTGTGTCGAGGCGAAGACGCCCGCCATCTGCCGCGAAGCGCGCAGTGCAGTTCCCGATGTTGATGAGCATCACCGCGAACTGAAACATCGGAATACGGAAACTGAAGCAGAACGCAAGGCTTACGGTGGACATAAGAGACGGCCCTACGTCTCGAAATCGGCATTCAAAGGCCGCACCGCCGGTTTGCTACTGGTGGTGTGGTTGACTCTTGCAGTGATTGCTGTGATCGGAACCGGTTGCGAGGTTTTGGGTTACACGGCAATGGTTCAGTCTGGCACGTTGCTCGAACAGTCGGATCCGGCTAGCCCGACAGGGATTTTAGAACCGAGCTTTTCGAAGGCATTTTCATTCTGCTTTGCGGCCATCTTCGGTTCGCTCGCTGGGATCGAGTTCGTAGCAAAGTTGTCACCTTCTGAAAGTCGTCGGCGGTTCAACCAAGTGTTGGGGGCATCGCTGTTGGTTTTTGCTCAGATCGCTGTCTGGCTCTCGGCATACTTCGTGACTGGTCCGCAGGAGGTGTTTGAAATCGCCGGTGTAACGTAAGCGTTCTATCTTCCCATGTTGACGGGAGCGGTAGCGTGGTGGGTTTCTTTCCACTTTTGGAGAAACCCATGGCACGATTGCCCGACCCACAGCTCGCCCGGCAATGGCGAGAGCGA
Source organism: Stieleria neptunia (assembly GCF_007754155.1). Taxonomy (NCBI): domain Bacteria; kingdom Pseudomonadati; phylum Planctomycetota; class Planctomycetia; order Pirellulales; family Pirellulaceae; genus Stieleria; species Stieleria neptunia. The sequence goes on from NZ_CP037423.1 coordinate 3,192,004, forward strand.
CTCGATCGATTTGAGCACTCTGAATTGACTGTCGCAAAATTCTGCGAAGTCGAAGGATACTCGGCGGCCTCCTTCTATCAGTGGCGGCGAAAGCTCCGCGACGAAAAGTCTCCCGGTGACCCGGCATTCATCCCCGTACAGTTCGATGCCAGCGAGCTTTCATGCGCAGCCCGGCGAGGCTTCGAAATCGACTTGCCCGGTGGGGCGACCGTCAAAGTGCCGCCGGATGCGACCACCGTCGAGAGACGCGAGCTGATCGCCGATATCGTCCAAGCGACTGCGGTCGAGGTAACGCTGTGATCGCAATCTCACCAACGACACGCATTTTCGTCTGCACCGACGCGACCGACATGCGAAAAGGATTCTGCGGTTTGTCGGGCCTCGTCAAAGCACACTTCCAGATCGACCTGTTCTCTGGTCACTTGTTTGTTTTCTTCAATCGCAGGCGTGACTACGTCAAGGTCTTGGCCTGGGACAAAGACGGTCTTTCTATCTGGTCGAAGCGACTCGAGCGTGGAACCTTTGAGAAGCTGACGCGAAGTTCCGACGGTGACTTGGAGATCGATTCGGCGGAACTAATCATGATGCTTCGCGGTGTGCAGATCGAAGGAACGCAGCGAAGGAAACGCTACTCGATTGACACAGCCAAAGTGGCGTAGCGGCAAGCGAAAAGAACTCCAAGAAATTGCAAACGCAAGGTGGTCATCTGCCTTGCGTTTTTTGTTGATCGCGCTAAAACAACCGTATGACTGAGCCGGAGAATCAAGACGACTTGCAGAGCCTCCGGCGGTTCAATGATGAGTTGGTCGAAACGGTTCAGTCACAACAGAAGACGATCGCACAACTTCGCGAAGAACTGAACCTGTACCGTCGCAAACTGTTTGGTCAATCCTCCGAGCGGCATGCCGAAGACGATTCGCAGTTGCATCTGTTCGATCTCGGCGAGTCGGTCAATGAAGGCGATGATGACGAGCAGGATCCGCCGAAGTCTCGCAAGAAGCGACGCCGTAAGAAGAAGTCCGAAAAACTACCGGCTCACTTGAGACGCAAGATCATCGAGGCGGACGTCTCGTCCAAAGAGCGAATGTGTTCTTGCTGTGGCGAAGAGATGCCCATCATTGGCACGGACATCAGCGAGCGGCTCGATCTGATTCCGGCGGAACTCTTCGTTTGGGAAATCCGTCGTCATAAGCGTGCCTGTGGCAAGTGCAGAGAGTCGATCGCGCAGGTTCCCGCCGGCAGCGAGCCCGGTGGACCGACCACGCCGGTTGCCGGCAGTGATTATGGCTTTGGCGTTTACACGCAAATCATCACCAACAAGTTTGCCGACCATTTGCCACTGTATCGAGGTGAAGATATCTTCGCCCGCGCAGGCGTGATGATCCCGAGAAACACGCAGTTTGGGATGCTTGTGAACATCGCGGCACTCGTCGCACCGCTGATCGCCTTGATGAAATCGCGAATCGTTTCGGGCCGCGTACTGGGCGTCGATGACACGTCGGTGCGGCTGCAAGATCCTGCCTTGCCCGGCAAGATGCGAACGGCTCGCTTCTGGCTGTATCGTGGCCGCGAAGACCATCCGTACAACGTGTTCGACTTTACCGAGAGTCGTGGGCGCGACGGTCCGGCGGGATTCTTGAAGGATTTTCACGGCCACGCGGTGGTCGACGCCTATGGAGTTCACGAGGGAGTCTACCTGGGGAAACACGATCAGATCTTTGCCGCGTGTTGTAACTGTCACGCTCGGAGGAAGTTCGTCGAAGCAAAGCCGAACGATCCGGTGGCCGCTGCGCGTGCGCTTGCGATGTACCGAGGACTTTATGACGTCGAGGATCGCGCAAAGCAGTGTAGTGCCGACGAGCGTCTTGAGCTTCGCCAGCTTGAATCGGCCCCGTTGATGAACCAACTCCATGACTGGTTGATCGAGAAGAGCAGCGATCCGCGAGTGTTGCCCAAGAGTTCGCTTGGCAAGGCCGTCAGGTACTCGCTGAATCAGTGGGACGAGTTAACGGTGTTTCTAGGCGATGGAGCGATTCCGTTTGACAACAACCAAACAGAGAACGAGCTTCGGAGCCTGACGATCGGTCGTCAGAACTGGTTGTTCGTCGGCTCCAATCGCGGTGGCGAAGTAGCCGCTGCGATGTACAGCTTGGTATCATCGGCGGCGCGGCATCATCTCGATGCTTGGGCTTACGTGGACGATTGCCTTCGCAAGCTTGCCGGTGGCTCGACGGACTACGAAGCGTTGCTTCCGGATGTTTGGCGAGGCCGCCATCCCGAGAGCATTCGAGTGTATCGTGATGCCGAGCAGGCGTCGCGACGATTGACAACTCAGCAACGCCGCGTGCGTCGGCGCGAAGCCAAGGTGGCGTGATGTCGGACTTGACCGAGCGAATCCAATTGACGCGTGAACATCGCGACTTGATCCTGAAGTACGGCTACGTGTCAGGCCGTTTGGAGGCGTCGCTTCGTCGTTGGCCGAAGGATCAACTGCTTCGCCGAGTTGGGATGACTCGGGTGGAACTGCACCTGCTGATCGGCGACCTGAGCCACTCGTGCGTCAAGGGCAAAGCGGGTTCCGATGTTGAAGCGGTCGCTGACCTGTGCGACCACCTGGAGTACGCCCAACGCACCGGGGATGGCGATCTCGACATTCTATGGTGACATCAGATCGGCTCCCTGCCATTTGAACCGCCCAAGTGGAAGATGCGTCGGCGTGCAAAGCTATCGCCAGCTTCGTGAATCGACTGGCCGTAGTTGATCAGCGATGGCAAAGCGGCAGCGTCTTGATCTCCCGTGGCACATGGCAGATCGAAGAACGCCTGGCCGACATGACTTGCGAGGTGTGATCAAGCGGCTCTTTTTCTTTCAGCAAAAGATCGAATCCGTTGACCGCACTTCGCGCGATTGCTTGGGAGTCGAGCGGAAACAGAACTCAGAGACATCCCAACGAGATCAAAACGCAGTATCCGCGGCAGCGCCGATGACCTGCGTGCTGGAGACGTTTGAAGCTGCCGCGGTAGCATCGGTTAGGCCACAAACACAAAGCGTGATTTTGGACTGCAGTGGCGATCAAGGTCTCCGGCGTTTTTGCGTTGGTCACGAATCCCGAAATGTTGATACGCCGACACCGCCACCGCGGTCAATTCGCCACAATGGCCCGATGGATCTTCGGATTGGTGAAAAGCAGTCGCCGGCCGCCCGAGCCACGAAGCGACACCTGGGCAGATAGAACGCTTACGGTGTAACGACTTCTCCGTCGACACCACCATTTTATGTTTTCGCGGTGCAGATGACGGTGTTGTCGCTCATCAACGCCGTCCTCATGCACTGGCTGTGGAAAATCGCAATGTGCTTCGTGGAGTTCCGTTCGGTGACCGACGATTTTGCGGTAAAGTCCAATGCCCTTGAGTCGGCGACACTGACTGCGGAAAAAGCTACGTCCGAAACGGTGCGTCGACTTCGCGCACTTGTCGAACGCGAAGAAAATCAAAAGGTTCTTGCAAGAAGAGAACTGAGGTCCAAAGTCAAGGAGGTCAAGGACAAGCGAGAAGGGCTCCGCCTGCGCAATCGGGGTAACGACTTGTTGGGTAGCGCCGCGTTTCTGTTCTTGATGGCGTTTGCAACCGGCTGCGGCGTGAGTGGCGGTGCCGACCAAGGCGTGGGTGGCGGCCTCGCTCCCCAACAGCCTTGGTTCGAAGAACCGGTGCAGTATTTGGTTGTCGACGCACAAAGTCAGCGGCACCCAAGCTTTAGCGACAAGGTGAATGCGGCGCTGACCTACGGGTTGCCAGGTGGGTCGAAGCTGACGATTGTCGAAGGTTCGCAGCACCGACTTGCGTTGACGTTTGTGGTTCCTTCCGGATCACCCCAGGCTCGCATTCGGCAACCGCTATTTGTCAAACAATATCGCGAAGTGGAAGCCTACTTCGAACGGCATATGGAAGGCGAGAGCGGCGGGGACGATGAGTACCTTGAGATGTACTCTGTCGCGCGAATTCTCAGGGAGATCGGCGATGGTGAACTCCCATTCCGAATTTTAATGATCGGGAGCCCTATTCATCATAGCGATGAGTACTCGGCCTACTCGATGGTGACTGGTTTGTACCCATCTGACGGCTGCATTACGGACGATCAAGCGGCTCCGTTCAACATTCGGCCAGCGTTTCCACCAAAGACTCAAATTGCTTTCCTGACCGATGGTAGTAATTGGGGAAGCAACGAGCGGCACATCGATCGAGTTGCTCGATTTCAGCGATTGTGTTTCGGCCAAGCTGGCGCAAATGTGGTGCGAATCACGTCTGATCCTGAACTGGCGTTTTCCTTCGCGGTGCCGCATTTCGGGGCGATGCCGAAATTGCGGTACGAACAACCCGCGATGCTGGACAGTAAGGCGCCAGTCGACCTAGAGAAGCCGGAGGCGCCCCAGAAACGCACCTTGCCAGTTCGCCCTGGCGTAGAACCTCCTCCGCCGCCTGGCAGTGTTCTTCACAAAATACAGGAGGCCGGAGGTAGCGCCGCGTTTTTGGCGAATCGCGACATCGCAATCCACCTGTTGTACGACGGCAGTGGTTCCATGGGGACCTTCATTCGTCGAACGAATTCTACGGGACAGAAAGTGGTCGAGACGATTCCGCCAATGGTTCGATCGTTTTCAATTGGAGCATCGGTGTATCGGTCGTCTGGGACGGATCAGTTTCCTCTCACTCGCATCGATAGCGACGAAGCAAAGAGCCGCTTCAATGCATTCCTCTCGTCCGTCCAGGCTAAAGATGGCGATGGGGATATCGGCCTCGAACTTGATGGAGCGATGAATGGACTCGCGAAACGCGGCAATGCGACGAAACAGATCGTGATGGTCGTTGCCGATTACGTAGGTCTGAAAGAGGGGTTTTTAAGCAGCATCTTCGGGAGTGAAGGAAGTCGATCAAGCGTCATTGCGTCTGTTCGTCAGTGGGCCAACGCTCCCGGCACCGACAGAACTGTTGTTGCTTATTTTCCGGCCGGAAAGGCAGAAGACAAGCAATTCTTTCGCGATCTCGGCGGTGTCAACGCCTCGAGTCGCTTCACCGAGTCGCCCGATGCCCTGATCGACGCATTGGTGCAGTGTGCTGTCCCAGCTAACTAGCACTTCCGACCCCTCATTGGCCTGGCTTCCCGATCCCGTTGTAACAGGAAAACTCAAATGAAAAACCTATTGACGATGATTTGTGGTAACGATCCGGCGGTTCGTCAGCCGGCTCAGGTGATTCAGGAAATCTGCCGTTTGAGCGACGATGAAATCGACGGGCAAATGAAAGCCGCCACGGAAGAACAGAGAAATGTCATCGGAGTCTACGTTGGTGTATGCGTGAGAGGAAAGGATTCACTGTCAACGCTGCAGTGCGGGGCACTGTTCAGCATGTTCCATGCGGCGACACCGGAACTCTCGCGGGCGAAACAGATCGAGATCATGAGGGAGGAAACGGGTATCTGCCGCACCCAGCAATACCGATGCGTTGGTGCGTTCAAGTGTTTTGGCCGAATCCTGATCCCGGATCCGAAGCTCGCATCGTGTTTTGTTGTTGAGGCACTGAAGATCCTAGGCATGGAGTGTGTATCGCAGGCGGCTCGTGACAGGGCGATCGAACTGGCGCAAAAGGGAAACGCGATTACTAAGGAAGTCGCTATTTCCCTGAAACAGCAGTTTCCGAAGGCGCTGCAAGAACCGTCGCCACCAAACGATTCAATACTTCCCCCGAAAGATGTGCGCGACGCTAAACGATCGGACGGGGACCCTCCGAAAGCATCTGCCAAAAAGATTGATGCTCGCGAGAATCCCGACGAAACCGCTCTTGCTGAAATTGAAGAGCGGAAGGCGACGCTTGCGGCGACGAAATCGCAGCCCAAAAAGGCGTTGCCGAACGATTCCGTCGTCTATCAAGACAATGCAGTGAGGATCACTGTTTCGCCCGTCGGAGGCAGAAAGAAGGTAAGTCCCGAAGACACTTGCTATGCACTTGAGCAAGCTCTCGAGCAACACCGGCTGAAGTACCCCGTTCATTCCCTCGCGGCAACCACCGTGCCCGCATATTCGATGGAGGACAACAGTCATGTTTGATCGACGTGGACTGAACATGGACATTGAGCCGTTTGACGACGCCCTGCCCACGGGCGTTGGGAAAAACGGATCGGTCGCGATGCCAAAGGCGATTCGCCGCCGAAAACCGTTTAAGACTGTGCTTAAGTTTTGGACGGTAAATCTGATCGCTGCTCCGATCTTGTTCACGCTGTGCCTGTCTGTTGCAGCGCAGGGAATTCGCGAACTCGTGTCGGTGATGCAAACGCGTCTTTACCGGCTGCCCTTTCCAGGCGCCGAGATGCTGCGTGACTACCAGGGGTTTGAACGGCTGGATCTCAGTCATCTGGCGAGTGCGTTGCTCTTCCTGGCTGTCACCTTCATCTGGATGCGCGTGATCGAAGAGGCAAAGGGGCTGGGCCCGGTTTCCCAGTACCTTCAATCCCATCCCATTGCGTTCTGGATATACGCCACCATTGCGGCGGTGATCATCGTTGTCGACGGAGTTGTCTTCTACTTTGGCCTCGCCGCCAGAAGCAATGCTTGGACCGAAACATCGATTTACGTGCCGATCGGCTGCACGTTGCTATACGTCGCGGGAACGGCTGCATTCGCGGCCTTCCATCAAGACTACCACCAATCTGACCAAATCTAAGATCGGGGAACCTTTGCAATGAATCCACGAACCAGGATCTTCCAGGCCGCCCTGCTGAGTTGCATCGCATTCAGTGGTTGTGTGAAGAAGCAGGAGACGGTCGACCGGCCGGTGTTTGAACCGTATGAAATCGATTCGTGTCTTGCGATCTCGATTGATCTGAGCGGAAGTTTCGCAAATGACTTTGGCGAGCGGGCTTATCCGCTTGTGCTCGATCTGATGGACACCTTTACCGATCAAAGCATGGGGGCGGAATGCAAGATCGTGTTGTCGCAAATGAGTGGGCATGACCAAGTTGTGCTATTCGAAGGCTCACCCGCCGAACTACGTCATGAATTCGGCTCGCCCGAGCAGATGGCCACATTCTTGCGCGACCACTCGAAACCCGATCGTTCACCGATCTACGTCGCCACTCGAAAAACGGTCGACTACGTCAACCTGATGAACGGCATCAGCGAGAAAACACGGGTCTTGACCGTGATCTTGAGCGACATGCGGGACTCGGAAAGCGATCAATCTAAACGCAGCCAGGAGGGATTCAGGATGCTCGCTTCCCTGGAAACGTATCGAGAGCGCGGTGGCAGCCTGGCGCTCTACTTTGTCGAGCAAGAAGAAGTGCCGCGATGGAAAGAAATCCTCGGGCGTGCTGGATTCGCGGAAGGTCAATTCGTCATCAGCAATAGCTTGGAATCCAATCCCCAGCTACCTCGCTTTGATTGATCTTCGGCTACCCAGAACTTTGAGGAACAAGCAATGGCACGATATGTCGACGAATACGACTTTGGTGACGTCCTGGCCGACTTACCCCGTGGACGTGACGCAGACCACGTGGGGCGCCCGCCAAATGCCTACTTTGAACATCCGGCGAACATCGCCGCGACAGAATCGCTGTCGTTCGACGTGCGTGAAAACGTTGAATCAAAACTGTTTCTGGGCGTCACGGGTGGCAAAGTGGTCACCGGGCAACGGATGCCAGACGGCAGGGTGCCGCGTTGGGTTCAGGGCGGGGTTCCTCAGGGAGTGGCTGACGACCGTCATCATTTTTTGCTAGCAGGATCGCGTGGGGGGAAGGGCCGAGCGTTTCTTGTGAACAATCTAATTGCATTACCGAGCATGACGTCCTCGCTAACGATTGATCCGAAGGGCGATTTGGCTGCAACGACTGCAAGGTATCGCGCAGAAGCATTGGGACAAGAAGTTGCAGTCACTGACATGTTCGACTGCTCGGGTTCAAAGACACGAAAGTTCCGTAAGGGGCTGAATGTCATTGACGGGCTTTGCCGTGCCGATCGGAAGACGTTTACGGCGGACGCGATGCTGATCGCGGATGCTTTGGTGGTCGAGAGTGAATCTATTGAAAATCCCCACTGGGATGAATGTACGAAAGAGGCGATCAGCGGTCTTTGTGCCCATATCGCAACACATTCCAACTACTCCGATGGGCAGCGAAATTTGGTCACCGTCTGGGAGCTTGCTGCTGCGGCTTGTGAGCCAGATCCGAATGATGCTCACGCATTTGCTCTTGAGAATGAAATGCTTGCCAACGACGCGGCAGGCGGATACGTGAGAGCAGTTGCACGGGCCTTTTATTCTCGAACCGGCGACGAATTCGCAAGCGTCGCTTCCAACATGCGGCGTCACCTCAGTTTCATCGGCATCGAAGCGATGCAGGATGCACTGCGTGGTCCCTGTGTCGATCCGGCAAAGATCAAGAACGGCAGTCTTGCCTGGTATGTGTCGATTCCCACGATGCGAGACCATGCGTTGAAGGGATTTAAACGTCTGTGTGTTCAAACGTGTTTGGCGGCCTGCGAGAAGGAACAGCAACAATTCGGCAATCAGGCTGTCTTTTTTCTCGATGAATTCCATGCGTTAGGGCGGATGAAGTGCATCGAAACGGCAATCGCGCAGTTTGCCGGGCTCGGTGTCAAACTCGTCATCGTTCTTCAGGATCTTTCCCAGATCCAACGCATTTACCCGAAGTCTTGGCAGACCTTCTTGGGCAATGCGGGGACGTTGCAGACGTTCGCCGGGAACGACGAAGCAACTTTGTCATACCTCAGCAAGCGGGTTGGCGAGGCGGTGACGGTGTCTCACTCCAGTAACCAGCCCAGCCGTGACCAGGTGCTTGAAAGTGCTAATTCCGGGATGTCCTGGGCGTTGGGAAACAAGCCATTGTTGACGCCGACTGAACTCGAATTCTATTTCGCCCGAGACGACGCCAAATTGCGTCAATTGGTTCTGCGACCAGGCTATCGCCCGATGGTCTTGCAGCGATGCTTCTATGACAAGAGCGAGTACTTTGCGGGACGATTCGACCGGAGGGATACGTGATGAAGCGAAGGTTAATCGATCCCGGGCTCCCGCCTTGGCCTGCACTCTATTTCGATGATGAGACCCATCGAGCATTCGTGACGGCGAGACTCGTTGACTGGCGAGCTGTCGAGCGCGGTCATGCAACGACCAAAGTATTGGTGGCAATGATGTGCGTGACAGTCGGGTACTGGGCATGGATTCAAGTGCCTCCGTACGAAGACGTCATTGTCCGCTTGTTTCTGGTCTTCGTGTTGGCAGCGATCGTGATGGCGGTTTTGGCGCCGGCGATGCGAGTGTGCTGTCCGATGTTTTTGGCGCGAACTCTATTCGCTCGTCGGCTCAGTCTACTCTTCACCCCGGAGGCGATTGGGTATCGCTCTTGGCTTTTCGACAACGGCGTTCGGATCACGCGATCATTCAATGGCCGTTCAGTGCAAGCGAGTTTTACGATGCGCGCCGACGTTGAAGCTCAGGATGTTGCAGCACTGCGTCATCAAGATCGAGAGAAATCACGACTGCATTTAAATCAGGCGCGATTGCTAGAGGTCGTGGTCCGAGGTACGGCAAGTCGTCTCCGAAACATCGGTGATTCCGTCAACACAAGGCTCCGTACACTCCCCGTGGCAACGCTTGATGCTCGCCAGGGCGAAAAAATCACCGTAGTTTTGAACGCCGCGGTGGAACTGACGCAAGGGACTGTGAAACCAATCGATTTGTCCCGGTCCGGATTCGGGCTGGATTTAGATGGCCCGACTGACGCGGAGGTTTGACCCATGTTGCTTTCCATCAAGGAAGTCGCCAACCGACTAAAAATCAGCGTCAGCATGACGTATTCGCTCGTCGCGCGAGGCGAATTGCCTTCGTATCAAATCGGATCCTGCCGGAGAGTTTCCGAAGATGACTTGATGCAGTTCCTGGAAGAACGCCGGCACGAACCGGTGCGATTGCCCGACCGCCGAACCAAACACTTTTGATCCGAATCTTTATTCCCACTGCCAAGGTGCACAATGGTTTTTCCAACCCGCTACAAATTCAAACGCATGTCGCCAGATTTCAAACGCTTCGCACGAAAGCCGAGGCTCGATCTTAAGCGAGCGTTCCGAAAGTCGCATCGAATTCCGCCGACAAAGAAGCAATTTCAAAATGCGTCAAGCGATCGCCTAAAGCCAAGACAATCGAAGCCGAGTCTGACGCTAACCCCGTCCGGCGCACGAAGCGTTCGCGCCGCCGCCCGGCGCAGCGTCGCGGAAAGGCGAGTCGACATCCGCAAGCTCCCAAACACCCGTCCGATCCGACAGCGTCCAGTCCGAGAGCAATTCCGGCACGCAACCCGCCGGTCACCCGGGCAAACCAAAAGTCGTGGTCGATAAAGCTTGCGCGGCACCCCGGAAGCGCGATACTCTACCTGTATGCAATGGACAGAAAAACAAATGGAAGACTGGCTGAAACCATCCGAGCGAACACTGATCGACGAGCACGGCGACGCAATCCTGCTCGAACAATTCGCGCTCTTCTGGGAGCAATTCGATGAACTCGTCGAAGCCGACCACTTCACCGAAGCCGAACTCATCCAATTCGGCCACGACACCGTCGCCGAATTCCACTTCCCATTCAACCTCGCCATCCAAGACGCCGTCGGGCACCTCTACCTCGGTCGTTTCGGGGACGATTCGACTTAGCGACGAAGGCGACTACCGTAGCTAGAAGCGATAAAGCCCCGGAACGGTTTGGGTCGCCAGTCGTGAGGTGTAAGATTCGCAATCGTGAGGCAGCGTCCGCGAGTTCGGTGAACCGGGGCCAACTACGCGGGCAGGTGCGATAGGTAATGTCACAATAAGCAGTTACAAGACTGATCTGCGACCGGTGAGTTTTGCGATAGACTATCGGATTTGTGGACTGGACCAACGTGCCAGCGAGTTACTTGGCTATGCTAAGATTGGCTGCATGGCGGTTTACTTTGATTGGTGCCAGTGGCTGTCAGTCGAATCGGACAACACCACGATTCAACATTGATGAGTACAGAATGGGCACGACGCTCGACAAACGAGAATTGCTGACGGTTCTCCTTATCGCCGCTTTTTCATTACTAATCCGGTTGGGGGCCCTAAGCTTTGTTGACTCACCTCAACTAATAGGAGACGAAGTCGACCATTTTTCGGGAGCGGTAGAATTTGCTTCTGGTAAGGTAGTTACCGTTGTCCCGAAACGTCCGCCGCTCTACATCTGGATCTCCGGAATAGTAGTTTTAGTGGCTGGTGAGGATCCAAATCATGTTCGACTGTTTCAGGTCTTCGTCGACTACACCACCACAATTGGCGTCTACGTTCTCGCCCGGGTTGTGTATTTGGATTTACTGTACTCAAAGCGAATAGCAGCAATCGCAATGCTTCTGTACGCGATTCATCCCGAATTCATCGCCTTCAGCCACTATCTCTGGACCGAGACCGTTTTCCTGTGGTTCTTGCTTGCGGGATTTCTTCTTTTAATGCGGTTCTCGGCGCGTCCAACCGTCACAAACGCCATCGCAACCGGTGCCATTTGGGGCCTTTCGGCGTTATTGAAACCTTACCAAATCTACATGCTTCCATTAATGGTGGCGGCTTCAGTCGTCTGTTCGCCACGCACTGAAATTCGACGAGCATGGAGACTCTCTCTCGTCGTACTTGCAACTAGCTGGATCACCGTGCTGCCATGCTGTACAAAAAACGACCAAGGTTGGGTGGTGATTAGCAAGCAGGGTAAGCGGGCAATTCAGGAGGGTACGAACGTGTACCCTCCGACGCAGGTTGACTTTGCCTACGTTCGGGCATTGCCACAGTCTGCAAAAAGTTCTCTCGGCAGGAAGGATGGGCTGCTGCAATTCGCGTTGGACAATCCCCGATTGATTGGGAGCCGAACACTCCTGAAGACTGGCGATTTTCTCGCGCCAAACACATTTTTGATTCGGCATCTGTACATGGGATACTATGGACGCCCCAAGGGGATGTCTAAGTCAGTTCGGCTGCTAGTTGTTTCGATTGCAATGGTTTCGATTTCAGGGCTACTTTGCCTGGGTGTTCTTGGGGCGGTTCGGTCGATGCCGGCTTCGAAACCAGATCGATGGAGAAGTAATCAGGGGCGGTTTCTACTGCTTTCCGTCAGCTATTTCGTGTTGACCCTGTTGATGATAATTGTGGCTGTTTCCGTGAGCCGATATCGATTACCGGTGATGTTGGCGTGCGTCGTTTTCGCATCAAGAAGCATCGTTGGGCCGGCGAACGAAAGCGATACCAAGAGCCGATCCTGTCGCAAGTATGTTGTTATTCTTTGCTTGGCCTGTATCGTGGCGGCATGGGTCTTTCGGGCGGGGACGATACTCGACGCCGCTTGGTAGAGCGTCTCGTTCCCGGCTTACCTCGCTTGGGCTCGGACGCGGTCACTCTCACCCTTCTTGATGCGGAGCTCGGCCTCCTGCCTCGCACTGTCTTCATCGGGCTCCGCCCTCGGCGTCGGTGCTGCTCGCTCGCGCTCGGCGCTACCCTCATCCTTCGGTCGCTGTCACCAACTCCGCGGGCCGTCGGCTCCGCTCGGTCGATCCCTCCCTCACTCCGGTCGCCGAACGATGGCCCGCTCACCTTGTTCAACTTCCAACTTCATCTCTTTCAACTTGGAGCATGGAACTTGAAACCTGAAACTGTACTCCCGCTTCCTGCCATCGTTCTCCGACTGACATCCTGTCACCGACGGGTTTCAGTCGACGGGCATCCTACCCGTCGTGCCTTCGGCGTTCTTTCGTGCTCGAGCATTGGCCGATCGGTCAACCGGGAAGCCTTTGCGGCCATGCATTGCGGCGGACGACTGCTCGGTCCTGTGATCACATCAAACGTCCGCCGCTGATTTGCGGGATTCAACCCCCGTTCCCTTTGATTCGATCCTGGCTTTCCTCAATCCAAGTCCGGCAAGCAGCTAATGTGTCGTACACATCGTCAAGGTACCTATATCGGCATGGGAATGTTGCAGACCCGTCATCGATCGAATCATGAAGCCGGTCGATTGAAGCGAGAATGTCGTCGGGTGCAATGCCTAAGTCTAGAAGTTTCCGAAAAACCTCACGAAGTCGCAGCACTGGGTATTCAGTGTTCAGCGCAGCAAACAATTGACTATCAACCGTATCCATGACATGTTACTTGGGACACATGGCGGTGCAATTAAGTGCCTTAAACAAAGGTACGTTTACTTCCAAGTCTTCTGCGCCACCAGGAGTGTCTGGATGCCTGATCAACATTGGTGCATTCGGGTTTGTGTCCTTCGGTCCGCAGACAAAGCACCGGAAGTTTACAGGGGATCGTCCCGTAGCGACTTCCGCCGCAATACCGCTTCGGTAAATTCGGTTGGTCACGTGACTGCCACGTGCAAGATACCTTCCCGACAGATCATCACCAGAGTAGTGCCAGTAGCACGCACGCGAATTCGCGCAACCTGGAGGTTGACCCGATTCAGTAATGGCATCTTGAAGAATTTGCCAAATTTCGGCCCTCTGCATCGGGCCTGGTACCGGCCCCCTTGCATTTCTCGCCTCAATACGCAGAAGAACAGTATTATGAAGCTCTTGGCAGATTTTGCCGTCCATCACAAGTTCGTCCAATCTGGCACGTCCAAGTTGAGAAGCAGCCGCGTGATTCCCAATCGCCATTAATGGGATTAATACAGTTGGTCCAGCAGCCGGACCAACACCTCCCCTTGGCCCCGTTGGTGTGCTGGTGGGACCGGGGCGAGGAGAAGGTGCCGGCGAAGGAGTTGACGGCGTTGAAGCTGGTGCAGGCGTGACAGGCTCCGGTGCTACAACTGTACCACCAGACGGGTCTGCTCCTCCGGGAACGAAATACGCACAGAAAAGATTCAATCCGTCTATAAAGCCGTTTGGATCTTTAGAGCAGAAGCGGCCGACGATCGAGTCGTACATGCGGGCGCGATAATGGTACAGATCGAGAACATCGTCGTACTCACGCCCGGTGCAGGTATAGCGGTTGCCTTCGGCAGTCGTCGTCCGCGCCGTACCACTGCCATCGAAGATCGACACTCCGCCATACGCGTCGTAGGCGTAGCGTTCCCTAATCGTGCCACTTGAATCGGTCAGCGCGGTGACGCTGTACTGTTGGGTGCCGTGATAGCGAAACGCCAACTTGATTGATGACTTGTCGCTTTCAGTGCGTGATTTGCCGGGCGAGAAGGTTTGTTGACGAAGCGCTTTGCAGCTACGGATTTGTTTTGACTCGGCGCACGACTTAACGCCTCCCGCGCGGGGTCGCGCGAGACGGCGTTGAAGGGTTTGGCGGCGGGATGATCGATGGCAGAGCATCCCGATATTGTAGTGGATCGATCGACTACTCGGTGGGTTTGTCGCCGGGCTTGTTGGGATCAGATTGCGGCGGACGGTCCTTGGCTCCCGGATGGGTTTTGTCGTGGACTTCGCGGAGGCGTTTGATCGAGACGTGGGTGTAGATCTGCGTCGTGTTGAGTTGCTCGTGACCGAGTAACGTTTGGATCGAGCGCAGGTCCGCGCCGCCTTCGAGCATCAACGTCGCCGTGGTATGGCGGAGCATGTGGCAACTGCCGGGCTTCGTGATGCCAGCAGCAGTCAAGTAGCTTCTGACGAGTTGGCTGAGTGTGACCGGATGGAAGGCGTTGCCGCGGGACGTCAAGAAGATCACGTCAGTGTCTTCGTCGAGCAGTGCGGGGCGACCATCGTGAAGGTATTTCATCAGCCATCCAAGGGCTCGCTTTCCGGTCGGCACGACTCGATCCTTGCGGCCTTTGCCTTGACGGATCATCGCAAGGCCAGACTCGTGGTTGATGTCGTCGAGTTTCAGCGCGATCAACTCGGCGCGTCGCATCCCGGTGGCATAAAAGAGTTCCATCATCGCGCGGTCGCGAAGACCGGTTGGTGTTGTGAGATCCACTGAACTGAGTAGCGTTTCGATTTCGTCGATCGTCAGGTGCGATGATGGAAGACGCTGTTCTTCCTTGGGGAGTTCGATGCCGGTTGATGGATCGCTGTCGATCCAGCCTTGTTCGGTCAGCCATGCGAGCCAGTGACCAACCGTTGAGAGGTAGGAAGCTTGAGTACAGAACTTGAGCGACTTGCCGGTGCGTTCATTGCGGTAGTGATAGAGCCAACGGCGATAGGCTGCGAGTGACTCAGGCGTGATCTCGGTGACGGACTCGATGCCGCGTTCGGACGACCAGATGATGAACTTGTTCAAGACGTAGTCGCGGCGCGAGATGGTCGTGGCCGACCAGTTGTTCATCTTGAGGTGGCTGAAGTAGCGAGACAGTAAGACTGTGGGAGCGGGAACGATTGACATGGATTTGCATCCTGGGGTTGTGATCGGTGCGCACCGGTAGCCGGGCGTGCTCGATCGGGGTGAAAGCGGCCGGGTGAACGTCACTCGGCCGAAGAAGACCGCATCACCGATCACGGCGATGCAGCTATGGCAAGGCTTTCAATGAGGGGGCCTTGCGAGGTTTGAAGGCGAAGTTTTCGCTTTCGTTTTGAATGTCGTTGGCTGGCAACGACTTGTGTGAATTACTGAGCATCACAAGCGATGCTCATGACATGCTCACCCAATGCACATCCCATGCTCGGGCTTGCCGATCTGATGCTCGCAGTCAGCTATCGCATGCTCGCAGTTTTGGTCGTAGGTGTAGTTTGCGTTGCCGGTTCCTTGAGTTTTGCGGGATCCAACAAGCCCATCATGAACGGCTGCCCCTCGCGGCCTTCACCGCCGTAGAGCAACTCGTAAACGTAGCGTTGGCCGCCGCGGCCACGATGGACGAGGACGTATTCCAGATCGACCAAGCGTTTGAGGTGGCTACGAACCTGGTAGTCGCTCCACTGGATCGCTTGCCGTAGCTCGCGACGGGTGAAGCGAAACGCATCCTTGGGAACGCCGACCGACTTGGATCCAGAGGCGACGAAGTCGTGAAGCTTCATCAGCAGGTTGCGTGTTTGCGGCGACAGTTCATCGAGGCTGCGTCCGAGAACTTCGCCCGCGATGCCGTTGGCGATCGCAATGTCGTCGCGTTGGACGTTGATGTACTCGATCGGTTGGTCATCAAGTGCCCCTTCGTGGATCGTCCGGCTGTGCTGACGGAGCAACGCGATGGTCTCGATCAACGTGAGGTATTTGTCGTGATCGCGGCGGAGCCTGGTCTTGTCGTTGGCGAAGGTCAGTTGGGGAGCGTACGGGTTGAAGACCGTTAACGGGCGTATCAACCGCTGAGCGTTTTGGTGCAGCTTTCGCAAGCCAGCCTGCAATTTTCGGGACTGCATGACGATCGCAGTTCGGGCATCTCGCTGCAGTGACTGAATCGCATCGGTTTGGGCGCGTGATTCATCGACGGTCAGGATCAGGCATCGATTGATCAGTTCTTCATCGATGTCGAGCGCGGTTGTGGTGAGGAAGATTTGCGTAGGGCCTTCGACGTGGTGTTCTTGGGTTTGGCTACGACCGTCTTCGCCGCGGCCGACGGTGGCGTGACGCAGTTCGCCCTCGCTTTGGAGAAGCTTCAGTGCGTAGCTGGCTTGGCGGATGCCTTCGTCTTCGGCGATGGCCAGGATCTTGTGACGGATCGAATCGCTGTCGAGATAGAATAGTGACTGGCCGGTCATTCCGCTGAAGCGGTTGACGTCCTCGGATGGCATCATCGAGAGGACGGCATCCATGAGAGATGTCTTCCCGGCGGAGCTGGACGATTGAATGACGATCGCCAGTGGCTTGGCAAGCTTGCGACTGGTTGCGGCCAAGTAGCCGGCGAGCTTGTTGGTGGATTCGCCGACGATGCCGCAAGCGTCCATGTCGGCAACTATGCGTTCGAGAAGATTGGGAGAGCGAAGCAGAGCCAACGCTTCGCGTTGCTCGTCGTCGCTGAGCTTGACTTCGATGCGCGCCGGTTGTTTCAGCGCCGCGATGCGATCGGACTGCAACGCTTCGAGTTTGAGCAGCAACGTGCCGATGTCCTTTTTGATGATGTCGGCATCGGTGTAGAGTTCCGTCGCGGTAGCCTTGATGAACGACGTGCGTGAGCGTGCCTTCACAAGATCAAGCGTGTCCATGTGAACGAGGTCGTCACGCGAAGCCATCAAGTTGACCTTGAGTGTCAGCGTCGACTTGTTCTTTTCAAGACCACGGATTCGGTAGCGTCGATCATCGCGGATGAAGATGATTTGATTGTCTTCGGTGATCAGTTCGTCACTGTCGTCCGTTTTCGTGTCCTCCGTTTGTTTCGTGGTTGGTTCTTCTGTCGTGGCAACCGGAACTTGCGTCGCGGGGCTGATGGCGGGTTCGGATTGACCGACTGTGATCACGTCATCGCCACTTGCGTGCGCATCGATCTTGTAACCTCGCAGACCGATGATGTTTCCTTCGTCGTTGACGACCGGAACGGTCACACGACCGCGCATGGTTTCGCGTCCGTTGGCTTTGTAAAGGCCAGCGTCGACGAGCGCGTCACGGACTTCGCGGCCGCGCTTGATGCGGCGCTGTGGGATCTGCTTGCCAAGTGTGCGATCGGCGAATCCGACTTGTTGTTCGGTCGCTTGTTCGCCAGTGAGATGGAGTTCGTCATTGACATAGGCTTTGGCGCGGTCGTTTTCGTTGAGGCAGCCTGCGTAGAATTCTGCAATGGCCTTGATCGGGTTGTCGAGCATCGCGTTCAGGAAATCATCGTTCATGGTGTTGGCTCCGTTAGATGCGCGCAGACCGGTGGCGTGGTCGCTGCTTGGTGGTTTTGGAAGAAGATTGGCGGGGAGAGGTGTCGGCGGTTTGTCGATTGGGTCCGCGGAAGCTGCGCACCTGTCGGCTGTCGTTGGCGGTCGAGAGCCTTGAAGGTGCAGAGGCGAAACGTGGATCAACGCCTCACGGATCGGCCGGCCCTCCATGACGCGACAGCTTCCGCTCACTGTCAACCGACGGAATCAGCCAACCGCCGCGAAAGTAGAAAACCGCTTCGCAATTAATCGTTAAAGTTTACGCACGCTCTGTTAACCATCGCGTGAGTGTTTTTTGTCTCTCGCCTTCTCTCGGCCTGCCACCGGAGGGTCACGGGTGACGGCGTCAGTCCGGCTCGGCGAAAGCCAAAAAACGTAGGGAAGAGTGAGCGGTCGGTTCGGTGGCGTTGGTGTCTAGGCTTTAGCCGATTCTGTCCGGTCGTGCGAGCGCCGAAGGCGTCGTGGAGAGGCGCCTGAAGGCTGGACACCAACGGTTTGGATCCATAGCCATGAATGCCGGGGAGCCTGTCGGAGATTCGCAGAGGGCTTTGGCCGAACAGACAAGCTGTCGGTTGACGGTTGACCGAGTGTCTCGTTCCCGGCTTACCTCGCTTGGGCTCGGACGCGGTCACTTTCGCCCTTCTTGATAAGGAGCTCGGCATCCTGCCTCGCACTGTTCTTATCGGGCTCCGCCCTCGGCGTCGGTGCTGCTCGCTCACGCTCGGCGCTGCCCTCATCCTTCGGTCGCTGTCAGCACCTCCGTCAACCGTCGGCTCCGCTCGGTCGATCCCTCCCTCACTCCGGTCGGCGAACGATGGCCCGCTACTTCACTCCACGACCATCATCACTCTACCACTCCTTGTCTCCCCCTCTCCTTGTCTCCCTCTCTGCCTTCCCGCTTCCTGCCATCGTTCTCCGACTGACATCGTGTCACCGACGGGTTTCAGTCGACGGGCATCCTACCCGCCGTGCCTACGGCGTTCTTTGTGCGTGAAGGTGCGCGTACCGGCATCCTGCCGAAGACAGGGGCGGGCGTCGTGCCCGCCAGCGGTCGTGAATCGACGAACCAACCAATGCGGCGGAAGTCGACTCGGTCCTGTGGTCACGTCAATCGCCCGCCGCTTTCAGTCGTCACCGGCCGGGGTTGTCGTCGCGTTTAATACCCCCTTCCCCTTTTCTCCTTCAAGTCTCACTTTTCGGTACCTGCACCTTCCATTTTGTTCATGATTTTCGTCACGGCGAATGACAGGGATTCGACAACGCAAGCCGAGAGAGTGCTTCCCAGGATTATCACGACTGAATAACCATCGTGAATATCTTGGACCCATCTCGCTGGACGGTCGCTAATACGAAAACATAGGAGGCAAAATGCAGTCCACAAAAACACAGTAAGCCATCCACCTACACATTCAAAGAACGGACTTCGCTGAAACCGAAGTCTGCCAAAGCCGAATCTCATAACTGCAGCGGAGCCAAATACAAGAGTGAGCCTCAAATTTAGCATGCTGATTGCCGGAAACATTTTGATCCCAATCGCGGCAACAAGTACAAGAACTAAGAGTTCCGCGATCGAAACCCGGTGCTTAGAGGCCTTGATACCACCCTCCTTCAGGGGTGACCCCGCACGCGCCTAAAGAAGAGACGCCGTCGAGTGGTATGCCATATTTGCTCAGACTATCCATTACCTCCTTCGCCAAGCAATTAGATTGGTCTTCGTCATTTCCTCCGCAGATAATCGCAGAACACCCATTGCCCCGCCAATCAAAGTTGCCAAGCGTCGCGCTGGGGTCATCCCCTGTCGTGAAATGAAACACAGCGACGACATCATCACATTTTATAATTGTGTTAATACAGGGAAGTGCACCGCCACTCCCGATGTTTGTTGGAGGACTTCCTGGATATGGGTAGATTTGGTTTTCGCCACCTCCGACACCCACTGGATAACCGCCAAGCGGAATCGACGTTACTCCGGGAATTGGGCTTTCGCGCTGTGCCTTGTTTGGGCAAGAAACGCATAGATTTGTCCTAGTAGCATGCTTGCTGTTCCGTTGTTTTGGACGTTGCCTGGGACCCGGCAGCTTCGGGATTGGCCATCCAGGCTTCCGTGGGTTAGTGGGTTGGTGAGGACCGCCCGGTACAGTTGTTCCGGGGGGATGTGGCCAGGATGGTGTCGGCGGTTTGTGTCCGGGAGGGATCGGTACATAGGTTTGCAAGCCCGCTGGATCAACAGCGTTGAGAATACGCGATCCAACGTATTCATACAAACTTGCACTGTCAGAATAACCGATGGGATCACGACTCAGAAAACGTCCACTGATCGCATCGTACATCCGAGCCCGATAGTGAAAGAGCCCCAGCTCTTTATCCCACTCACGCCCCGTGTAGGTATAGCGGTTACCTTCCGCCGTTGATGTACGCGCGGCTCCACTACCATCGAAGATCGATAGGTTGCCATACGCATCATACGCGTAGCGTTCTTTGATCGTCCCTGACGAATCGGTCAACGCCGTGATGCTGTACTGTTGGGTGCCGTGATAGCGAAACGCGAACTTGATAGTTGGCGCATCGTTTTCAGTCAGTGATTTGTCGAGCGAGCAGGTTTGTTGACGAAGCGTTTTGCAGCTACGGATTTGTTTTGAATCGGCGCACGACTTAACGCCTCCCGCGCGGCGGCGCGCGAGACGACGTTGAAGGGTTCGACGACGGGATGATGGCTTGCAGAGCATCCCGCCATTGTAACTGATGGGCAGGCTATTCGGTGTCGCTTTGCGGTGGTCGGTCCTTGGCTCCCGGATGCGTTTTGTCGTGGACTTCTCGCAGGCGTTTGATCGATACGTGGGTATAGATCTGCGTCGTGTTGAGCTGCTCGTGACCGAGTAACGTTTGGATCGAGCGCAGGTCCGCGCCGCCTTCGAGCATCAACGTCGCCGTCGTGTGGCGGAGCATGTGGCAACTGCCGGGCTTCGTGATGCCCGCCGCAGTCAAGTAGCTTCTGACGAGTTGGCTGAGCGTGACAGGATGGAACGCGTTGCCGAGGGACGTCAAGAAGATCACGTCGGTGTCTTCGTCGAGCAGTGCGGGGCGACCATCGTGAAGGTATTTCATCAGCCATCCGAGCGCTCGTTTGCCGGTCGGAACCACGCGATCCTTGCGTCCCTTGCCTTGGCGGATCATCGCAAGCCCGGACTCGTGGTTGATGTCGTCGAGCTTCAGCGCGATCAACTCGGCGCGTCGCATGCCGGTGGCATAAAAGAGTTCCAATATCGCGCGGTCGCGAAGACCGGTTGGCGTGGTGAGATCGACTGAACTGAGTAGCGTTTCGATTTCATCGATGGTCAGGTGCGATGATGGAAGACGCTGTTCTTCTTTGGGTAGTTCGATGTTGCTCGAAGGGTCGGTATCGATCCAGCCTTGTTCGGTCAGCCATGCGAGCCAGTGACCAACCGTTGAGAGGTAGGAAGCTTGAGTACAGAACTTCAGCGGCTTGCCGGTGCGTTCGTTGCGGTAGTGATAGAGCCAACGACGATAGGCCGCGAGCGACTCGGGCGTGATCTCGCAGACGGATTCGATGCCGCGTTCGGAAGACCAGGTGATGAACTTGTTCAAGACGTAGTCACGGCGCGAGATGGTCGTGGCCGACCAGTTGTTCATCTTGAGGTGGTTGAAGTATCGAGACAGTAGGACGGTGGGAATGGGAAGGTTTGACATGGATTTGCATCCTGGGGTTGTGATCGGCGCGTACCGGTAGCCGGGGCGTGCTCGATCAGGGTGAAAGCGGCCGGGTGAACGTCACTCGGCCGAAGAAGACGGCATCACCGATCACGGCGATGCAGCTATGGCAAGGCTTTCAATGAGGGGGCCTTGCGAGGTTTTGGCATCGGTTTTGATGCCAGAGCGGTTAGGTCGTTGCGGCGCAACGACTTATTGGATGTGCGAGGTGGAGTGAAGCGACCGCAGAGCGGCGACAGAGCCGGGGTTGAGCTCACTTGCTCAGGGGGTTGAGGTTTCGACCAAGGGGGTCGAGGTTTTGGTTGTAGCTGCAGGTGTCTTGAGTTTCGCCGGATCGATCAGACCCATCAGGAACGGTTGGCCTTCGCGGCCCTCCCCACCGTAAAGCAGTTCGTAGACGTAGCGTTGGCCGTTGCGACCACGGTGAACGAGCACGTATTCCAGATCGACAAGCCGACCAAGATGCTTTTGGATTTGCGAATCGCTCCAGTGGATCGCTTCCCTGACATCGCGGCGGGTGAACCGGAATGCGTCCCGCGGAAGCCCGATCGATCGTGAGTTCGAGTCGACGAAGTCATGCAGTCTGCCGAGTAAGTTTCGCGTCTGTGGCGCGAGTTCATCGAGGCTTCGTCCGAGGACTTCACCCGCGATGCCGTTGGCGATTGCGATATCACCGGGCTCGACGTTGATGAACTCGGTCGAGATGTCGCCTTGTTGTGCCGAATGAATCGTCCGCTGATGCTGGTGCAGGAACGCGATGGTGTTGATCAGCGTCAGATACTTGATGTGATCGCGCCGCATGCGTGTTTTGTGATTGGGGAACGTCAGCTGCGTCGCAAACGGGTTGAACACTTCGACGGGCTGCAACAACCGCTGCGCGTTTTGGTGAAGGCGTTTCAACTGACCGGCAAGATAACCATGTTCGGTGAAGTCATGCGTGAACGATTCACGTTGTTTCGATTGGATTGCATCAGTCTGTGAATCGGATTCATCAACGGTCAAGATGAGGCATCGATTGATCAGTTCTTCGTCGACGTCGAGGGCGGTTGTGGTGAGGAAGATCTGCGTGGGGCCTTCGACGTGGTGTTCTTGGGTTTGGCTGCGCCCGTCTTCGCCGCGGCCGACCGTGGCGTGACGCAGCTCGCCTTCGCTTTGAAGAAGTTTCAGTGCGTAGCTTGCTTGGCGGATGCCTTCGTCTTCGGCAATGGCCAGGATCTTGTGACGGATTGAATCGCTGTCGAGATAGAATAGTGACTGACCGGTCATGCCGCTGAAGCGGTTGACGTCTTCGGATGGCATCATCGAAAGCACCGCGTCCATCAGTGATGTTTTGCCGGCCGACGATGATGATTGAATGACGATCGCCAGTGGCTTGGCAAGTTTGCGACTGGTTGCGGCCAAGTAGCCGGCGAGCTTGTTGGTGGATTCGCCGACGATGCCGCAAGCGTCCATGTCAGCAACGACGCGTTCGAGCAAGTTGGGCGAGCGAAGTAGAGCCAACGCTTCGCGTTGCTCTTCGTCGCTGAGCTTCACTTCGGCGCGCGCCGGTTGTTTCAGCGCCGCGATTCGATCAGACTGCAACGCTTCGAGTTTCAGCAGCAACGTGCCGATGTCTTTTTTGATGATGTCGGCATCGGTGTAGAGTTCCGTCGCTGCGGCTTTGATGAACGACGTTCGTGAGCGAGCCTTCACGAGATCAAGCGTGTCCATGTGAACGAGGTTATCACGCGAAGCCATCAGGTTGACTTTAAGTGTCAGCGTCGACTTGTTCTTCTCGAGGCCACGGATTCGGTAGCGTCGGTCGTCGCGGATGACGATGACTTGATTGTCTTCGAGGATCAGTTCGTTCTCATCTTGCGTTGTCGACTTTGGCTTGATAGCAGCGACAGTGTCTTCGTTCGTGTCATTCGTGTGATTCGTGGACGGTGCTTTGACTTCCTCACCGACAACGATCACGTCGGGACCATCGGCGTGCGCGTCGACCTTGTAACCACGCAAGCCGATGACGTTGCCTTCGTTGTCTTGAATCGGAACCGTGACACGGCCACGCATCGTTTCGCGTCCGTTCGCCTTGTAGAGTCCCGCGGCGACAAGTGCGTCACGGACCTCGCGACCACGCTTGATACGACGTTGTGGGATCTGTTTGCCAAGTGTTCGGTCGGCGAATCCGATTTGTTGTTCGGTCGCTTGTTCGTTGGTGAGATGGAGTTCTTCGTTGACATAAGCTGTGGCGCGGTCGTTTTCGTTGAGGCAGCCTGCGTAGAATTCTGCGATGGCCTTGATCGGGTTATCGAGGATCGCGTTCAGGAAGTCATCGTTCATTGTGTTGGCTCCGTTGGATGCGCGCAGACCGGTGGCGTGGTCGTTGCTTGGTGGTTTGGAAAGATCGCGGGGAGAGGTGTCGGCGGTTTGCCGCTTCAGGCCGCGGAAGCTGCGCACCTGTCGGCTGTCGTTGGCGGTCGAGAGCCTTGAAGGTGCAGAGGCGAAACGTGGTTCAACGCCTCACGGATCGGCCGGCCCTCCATGACGCGACAGCTTCCGCTCACTGTCAAGCGACGGAATCAGCCAACCGCCGCGAAAGTAGAAAACCGCTTCGGGATCAATCGTTAAAGTCAACGCACTTGGTGTTAACGATCGCACGTGAGTGTTTTTTGTCTCTCGCCTTCTCTCGGCCTGATCGCCGGAGGGTCACGGGTGACGGCGTCAGTCCGGCTCGGCGAAAGCCAAAAAACGTAGGGAAGAGTGAGCGGCCGGTTCGGAGGCGTTGATGTCTAGGCTTTAGCCGATCTATTACCGGTCGTACGAGCGCCGGAGGCGTCGTGGAGAGGCGCCTGAAGGCTGGGCACCAACGGTTTGGATCCATAGCCGTGATTGCCGGGGAGCCTGCCGGTGATTCGCAAAGGGCTTTGGCCGAACAGACAAGCTGTCGGTTGATGGTTTACCGAGCGTCTCGTTCCCGGCTTACCTCGCTTGGGCTCGGGCGCGGTCACTTTCGCCCTTCTTGATGCGGAATTACGACTTCCTGTCTCATCTGTTTCTTATCGGCATCGTGCCTCGGCGTCGCCGATACTCGCGGGATGGAAGCGATGGGCGCCTGCGGTTCGCGGCGTCGATGGAAGCGTTTTCCCGTAGCGGTTCAAGTCGCTCGGCGCTTCCCTCATCCCTCGGTCGCCGCTATCGCCTCCGTCAACCGTCGGCTCCGCATCGGTCGTTCCTCCCTCGCTCCGGTCGGCGACAAACGGCCAAGTCTATCGGGTTGGACAGTTGGTCGGCATGCGGG
Organism: Stieleria neptunia; assembly: GCF_007754155.1. Taxonomy (NCBI): domain Bacteria; kingdom Pseudomonadati; phylum Planctomycetota; class Planctomycetia; order Pirellulales; family Pirellulaceae; genus Stieleria; species Stieleria neptunia. The sequence continues at coordinate 3,216,791 of NZ_CP037423.1, forward strand.
CTTTCAAGATTTGCTCTTCACCTTTCGAACTTCATCCATGCCGTTTGTCTCCGACTGACATCCTGTCACCGACGGGTGTCTAATCGCGGCATCCATGACCGCTCTGCGCTTCGCTCATTTTCAATGCCCGAGTCCAACGCCTGGCAGGTGCGCGGTCAATCGTTCGGCATCGCCAAGCGGCCAACTGGTTGCGGCGGAAGTTGAGTCGGTTTTGAGGTCACGTCAATCGTCCGCCGCTGTTTCAATTGACGCTTCCGCGTCGTTTAAAACCCCCAGCCCCTTTGTTTCGTTCAGCCCCTTTGTTTCGTTTTTCAAAATGCTCTGCAAATTGCCCACTGAAAGGTGCTCGATCTTCCGGACCTGCGGCGGAGAAGTCTTTGCTGAGCAGACTATTATTGAATTAGTTCCAACTTGAAAGACGGATGAACATGGTAATTCACCACGTGGGACTTTCGCCAAAATATCGAATCCCGATGCACTGTCGAGCGCGACAACTTCCCCGGGCAAAAACAACAGGACATTCCTTTCCTGCATTGACATTACCTCCGCCATCGGAATGCACCCTGGAGGAAGTCTCGACGTGAATACTCGCTCGCTAATACAAGCACCTGTTTTTACATTCCAACACCGCAATAGAGCTCGAAGCCCTACCGAAGCATTGTCTGAAAAATCAAATTCGGACAATACAGTTACTACGTGATTTCGATCTTTTAGCAGGGTTGCACTGAGGACGTCGCTCGCAATTCCATCTTTTGCTTCAAAGTGATTGCTGCCCACTATTTCCTGTGCCACACCCGAATCGCTAAATGCGATGAAACCAGGCACTCCATTCGGCCCCACCACAATCAACGCCTTTGCCGAGTGATCCCAGACAAGGCGCCCCGGCCATAGACGGTTGAGTTCGCTACCATCTTGAAAAGACTCGCTGGCCTGCAGGAGCTCCTTGAGTTCAGCAGACTGCTCCGCCTTCAGGAGCTCACCGTCGTTTTTGACGAAGTATTCCTCTATTCCAAAAGAGCCTAGTGCTGATGGTTCACCTCTTGCGCCGACGTGCACAAAGATCTTTGTCTGCCATGGCGGCACTACGAAATTGAACGCTGCACTCTTCAGCTTTTTCGTCGCCTTCTCAGTGAAGACATTTCCATGCAACACGCCAGACCATAATGTAGGTTCTCTATTTGTGTTGACTCGTTCGCCCACAAGCACGGAGTCCATTCCGACCACTCTGCGTCCAGACATTACTGCCACCTGGCAGCCGTCTGGAATGGCATACGTTTCTTCAACACTAACTTTAGTGCCGTGTAGTCCCCACCGCTGTGCTTGATTCCTCACAGCTACATCCACAGTCCAGATGGCGCCACTCGATGGGTCAAACGAATTGTGGAACACAGACAGTCGATTTGGGCCATCGCCGCAACCTGACGCTGCAGCCAACAGGGTGACCAGAAATACCGACGCTAGGCCGTGCCTGAGGAGCTTCACTATCGAAACCTACCGAATCGGGTTGTTGCTAGGGAACTTAATAAGTGGAAATGGAGTTGTTGGGTAAATGGCGCCTAAAGAACACTTGCCCCATTCGGAGCGGCACGGCGAGTCATACTGCTTCTTTCCATAGTTCATGGACCTCGTGCCTCCGTATACAGAGCAACCGATTGAGTCGGCTATTTGCTGGCGCTGCCCGTCTCGCTCTTCTTCAGTGTAACTGACGACAACGTTCCCATTTGAGTCAACAAGGCGAAGTGCGCCGCAGCTGTACATGAACAGCCCGCATCCTTTGCAACCATTTCCTTCGAGTGCATCCCTGATGTCCTTCTCAGTCGAGCCATCTTTTGAAGGCAGAATGGGAATGTAGGGTTTCTGAGCCCCTTCTGGAGACGCATGGATCCCACCAGGGTTGCCTAGTGAAAGCGATTGATGCCCAACTACAAATATTTCGCAGCACTTTGAGTTCTTGATAGTGCTGACAATTGTTTGTCCGGAGGTGACATTTGGAACAAGGACCCCTCCGTTAGTCGGCATAGAAGATAGCCCCGGGACGTTGCCGGGTTCAATTCCGTTCATCACAAAAATGCATCTTGTGTTTTTTTCCTGGTGAGGCCAAATCCCGGGTTCGCCACCAGTTGGCGGTCCACCACCAAGAATTTCTGGTTCTGTCCACCGGTCGCCTAAAGGGTCGCTTCCACTTGTAGGACGCCCGTCTGCGAAACCTTGAAGCCCCAACTTACTCCCCTCATACCCGATCGGATCTCTGGAGCAGAAGCGGCCGACGATCGAGTCGTACATGCGGGCGCGATAATGGTACAGGTCGAGGACATCGTCGTATTCACGTCCGGTGTAGGTGTAGCGGCTGCCTTCGGCGGTCGTCGTACGTGCGGTTCCGCTTCCATCGAAGATCGACAACCCGCCATACGCATCGTAGGCGTATCTTTCCTTGATCGTCCCAAGAGAATCGGTCAGTGCGGTGATGCTATACTGTTGGGTGCCGTGATAGCGAAACGCGAACTTGATAGTTGGCGCATCGTTTTCAGTCAGTGATTTGTCGAGCGAGCAGGTTTGTTGACGAAGCGTTTTGCAGCTACGGATTTGTTTTGAATCGGCGCACGACTTAACGCCTCCCGCGCGGCGGCGCGCGAGACGACGTTGAAGGGTTCGACGACGGGATGATGGCTTGCAGAGCATCCCGCCATTGTAACTGATGGGCAGGCTATTCGGTGTCGCTTTGCGGTGGTCGGTCCTTGGCTCCCGGATGCGTTTTGTCGTGGACTTCTCGCAGGCGTTTGATCGATACGTGGGTATAGATCTGCGTCGTGTTGAGCTGCTCGTGACCGAGTAACGTTTGGATCGAGCGCAGGTCCGCGCCGCCTTCGAGCATCAACGTCGCCGTCGTGTGGCGGAGCATGTGGCAACTGCCGGGCTTCGTGATGCCCGCCGCAGTCAAGTAGCTTCTGACGAGTTGGCTGAGCGTGACAGGATGGAACGCGTTGCCGAGGGACGTCAAGAAGATCACGTCGGTGTCTTCGTCGAGCAGTGCGGGGCGACCATCGTGAAGGTATTTCATCAGCCATCCGAGCGCTCGTTTGCCGGTCGGAACCACGCGATCCTTGCGTCCCTTGCCTTGGCGGATCATCGCAAGCCCGGACTCGTGGTTGATGTCGTCGAGCTTCAGCGCGATCAACTCGGCGCGTCGCATGCCGGTGGCATAAAAGAGTTCCAATATCGCGCGGTCGCGAAGACCGGTTGGCGTGGTGAGATCGACTGAACTGAGTAGCGTTTCGATTTCATCGATGGTCAGGTGCGATGATGGAAGACGCTGTTCTTCTTTGGGTAGTTCGATGTTGCTCGAAGGGTCGGTATCGATCCAGCCTTGTTCGGTCAGCCATGCGAGCCAGTGACCAACCGTTGAGAGGTAGGAAGCTTGAGTACAGAACTTCAGCGGCTTGCCGGTGCGTTCGTTGCGGTAGTGATAGAGCCAACGACGATAGGCCGCGAGCGACTCGGGCGTGATCTCGCAGACGGATTCGATGCCGCGTTCGGAAGACCAGGTGATGAACTTGTTCAAGACGTAGTCACGGCGCGAGATGGTCGTGGCCGACCAGTTGTTCATCTTGAGGTGGTTGAAGTATCGAGACAGTAGGACGGTGGGAATGGGAAGGTTTGACATGGATTTGCATCCTGGGGTTGTGATCGGCGCGTACCGGTAGCCGGGGCGTGCTCGATCAGGGTGAAAGCGGCCGGGTGAACGTCACTCGGCCGAAGAAGACGGCATCACCGATCACGGCGATGCAGCTATGGCAAGGCTTTCAATGAGGGGGCCTTGCGAGGTTTTGGCATCGGTTTTGATGCCAGAGCGGTTAGGTCGTTGCGGCGCAACGACTTATTGGATGTGCGAGGTGGAGTGAAGCGACCGCAGAGCGGCGACAGAGCCGGGGTTGAGCTCACTTGCTCAGGGGGTTGAGGTTTCGACCAAGGGGGTCGAGGTTTTGGTTGTAGCTGCAGGTGTCTTGAGTTTCGCCGGATCGATCAGACCCATCAGGAACGGTTGGCCTTCGCGGCCCTCCCCACCGTAAAGCAGTTCGTAGACGTAGCGTTGGCCGTTGCGACCACGGTGAACGAGCACGTATTCCAGATCGACAAGCCGACCAAGATGCTTTTGGATTTGCGAATCGCTCCAGTGGATCGCTTCCCTGACATCGCGGCGGGTGAACCGGAATGCGTCCCGCGGAAGCCCGATCGATCGTGAGTTCGAGTCGACGAAGTCATGCAGTCTGCCGAGTAAGTTTCGCGTCTGTGGCGCGAGTTCATCGAGGCTTCGTCCGAGGACTTCACCCGCGATGCCGTTGGCGATTGCGATATCACCGGGCTCGACGTTGATGAACTCGGTCGAGATGTCGCCTTGTTGTGCCGAATGAATCGTCCGCTGATGCTGGTGCAGGAACGCGATGGTGTTGATCAGCGTCAGATACTTGATGTGATCGCGCCGCATGCGTGTTTTGTGATTGGGGAACGTCAGCTGCGTCGCAAACGGGTTGAACACTTCGACGGGCTGCAACAACCGCTGCGCGTTTTGGTGAAGGCGTTTCAACTGACCGGCAAGATAACCATGTTCGGTGAAGTCATGCGTGAACGATTCACGTTGTTTCGATTGGATTGCATCAGTCTGTGAATCGGATTCATCAACGGTCAAGATGAGGCATCGATTGATCAGTTCTTCGTCGACGTCGAGGGCGGTTGTGGTGAGGAAGATCTGCGTGGGGCCTTCGACGTGGTGTTCTTGGGTTTGGCTGCGCCCGTCTTCGCCGCGGCCGACCGTGGCGTGACGCAGCTCGCCTTCGCTTTGAAGAAGTTTCAGTGCGTAGCTTGCTTGGCGGATGCCTTCGTCTTCGGCAATGGCCAGGATCTTGTGACGGATTGAATCGCTGTCGAGATAGAATAGTGACTGACCGGTCATGCCGCTGAAGCGGTTGACGTCTTCGGATGGCATCATCGAAAGCACCGCGTCCATCAGTGATGTTTTGCCGGCCGACGATGATGATTGAATGACGATCGCCAGTGGCTTGGCAAGTTTGCGACTGGTTGCGGCCAAGTAGCCGGCGAGCTTGTTGGTGGATTCGCCGACGATGCCGCAAGCGTCCATGTCAGCAACGACGCGTTCGAGCAAGTTGGGCGAGCGAAGTAGAGCCAACGCTTCGCGTTGCTCTTCGTCGCTGAGCTTCACTTCGGCGCGCGCCGGTTGTTTCAGCGCCGCGATTCGATCAGACTGCAACGCTTCGAGTTTCAGCAGCAACGTGCCGATGTCTTTTTTGATGATGTCGGCATCGGTGTAGAGTTCCGTCGCTGCGGCTTTGATGAACGACGTTCGTGAGCGAGCCTTCACGAGATCAAGCGTGTCCATGTGAACGAGGTTATCACGCGAAGCCATCAGGTTGACTTTAAGTGTCAGCGTCGACTTGTTCTTCTCGAGGCCACGGATTCGGTAGCGTCGGTCGTCGCGGATGACGATGACTTGATTGTCTTCGAGGATCAGTTCGTTCTCATCTTGCGTTGTCGACTTTGGCTTGATAGCAGCGACAGTGTCTTCGTTCGTGTCATTCGTGTGATTCGTGGACGGTGCTTTGACTTCCTCACCGACAACGATCACGTCGGGACCATCGGCGTGCGCGTCGACCTTGTAACCACGCAAGCCGATGACGTTGCCTTCGTTGTCTTGAATCGGAACCGTGACACGGCCACGCATCGTTTCGCGTCCGTTCGCCTTGTAGAGTCCCGCGGCGACAAGTGCGTCACGGACCTCGCGACCACGCTTGATACGACGTTGTGGGATCTGTTTGCCAAGTGTTCGGTCGGCGAATCCGATTTGTTGTTCGGTCGCTTGTTCGTTGGTGAGATGGAGTTCTTCGTTGACATAAGCTGTGGCGCGGTCGTTTTCGTTGAGGCAGCCTGCGTAGAATTCTGCGATGGCCTTGATCGGGTTATCGAGGATCGCGTTCAGGAAGTCATCGTTCATTGTGTTGGCTCCGTTGGATGCGCGCAGACCGGTGGCGTGGTCGTTGCTTGGTGGTTTGGAAAGATCGCGGGGAGAGGTGTCGGCGGTTTGCCGCTTCAGGCCGCGGAAGCTGCGCACCTGTCGGCTGTCGTTGGCGGTCGAGAGCCTTGAAGGTGCAGAGGCGAAACGTGGTTCAACGCCTCACGGATCGGCCGGCCCTCCATGACGCGACAGCTTCCGCTCACTGTCAAGCGACGGAATCAGCCAACCGCCGCGAAAGTAGAAAACCGCTTCGGGATCAATCGTTAAAGTCAACGCACTTGGTGTTAACGATCGCACGTGAGTGTTTTTTGTCTCTCGCCTTCTCTCGGCCTGATCGCCGGAGGGTCACGGGTGACGGCGTCAGTCCGGCTCGGCGAAAGCCAAAAAACGTAGGGAAGAGTGAGCGGCCGGTTCGGAGGCGTTGATGTCTAGGCTTTAGCCGATCTATTACCGGTCGTACGAGCGCCGGAGGCGTCGTGGAGAGGCGCCTGAAGGCTGGGCACCAACGGTTTGGATCCATAGCCGTGATTGCCGGGGAGCCTGCCGGTGATTCGCAAAGGGCTTTGGCCGAACAGACAAGCTGTCGGTTGATGGTTTACCGAGCGTCTCGTTCCCGGCTTACCTCGCTTGGGCTCGGGCGCGGTCACTTTCGCCCTTCTTGATAAGGAGCTCGGCATCCTGCCTCGCACTGTTCTTATCGGGCTCCGCCCTCGGCGTCGGTGCTGCTCGCTCACGCTCGGCGCTGCCCTCATCCTTCGGTCGCTGTCAGCACCTCCGTCAACCGTCGGCTCCGCTCGGTCGATCCCTCCCTCACTCCGGTCGGCGAACGATGGCCCGCTACTTCACTCCACGACCATCATCACTCTACCACTCCTTGTCTCCCCCTCTCCTTGTCTCCCTCTCTGCCTTCCCGCTTCCTGCCATCGTTCTCCGACTGACATCGTGTCACCGACGGGTTTCAGTCGACGGGCATCCTACCCGCCGTGCCTACGGCGTTCTTTGTGCGTGAAGGTGCGCGTACCGGCATCCTGCCGAAGACAGGGGCGGGCGTCGTGCCCGCCAGCGGTCGTGAATCGACGAACCAACCAATGCGGCGGAAGTCGACTCGGTCCTGTGGTCACGTCAATCGCCCGCCGCTTTCAGTCGTCACCGGCCGGGGTTGTCGTCGCGTTTAATACCCCCTTCCCCTTTTCTCCTTCAAGTCTCACTTTTCGGTACCTGCACCTTCCATTTTGTTCATGATTTTCGTCACGGCGAATGACAGGGATTCGACAACGCAAGCCGAGAGAGTGCTTCCCAGGATTATCACGACTGAATAACCATCGTGAATATCTTGGACCCATCTCGCTGGACGGTCGCTAATACGAAAACATAGGAGGCAAAATGCAGTCCACAAAAACACAGTAAGCCATCCACCTACACATTCAAAGAACGGACTTCGCTGAAACCGAAGTCTGCCAAAGCCGAATCTCATAACTGCAGCGGAGCCAAATACAAGAGTGAGCCTCAAATTTAGCATGCTGATTGCCGGAAACATTTTGATCCCAATCGCGGCAACAAGTACAAGAACTAAGAGTTCCGCGATCGAAACCCGGTGCTTAGAGGCCTTGATACCACCCTCCTTCAGGGGTGACCCCGCACGCGCCTAAAGAAGAGACGCCGTCGAGTGGTATGCCATATTTGCTCAGACTATCCATTACCTCCTTCGCCAAGCAATTAGATTGGTCTTCGTCATTTCCTCCGCAGATAATCGCAGAACACCCATTGCCCCGCCAATCAAAGTTGCCAAGCGTCGCGCTGGGGTCATCCCCTGTCGTGAAATGAAACACAGCGACGACATCATCACATTTTATAATTGTGTTAATACAGGGAAGTGCACCGCCACTCCCGATGTTTGTTGGAGGACTTCCTGGATATGGGTAGATTTGGTTTTCGCCACCTCCGACACCCACTGGATAACCGCCAAGCGGAATCGACGTTACTCCGGGAATTGGGCTTTCGCGCTGTGCCTTGTTTGGGCAAGAAACGCATAGATTTGTCCTAGTAGCATGCTTGCTGTTCCGTTGTTTTGGACGTTGCCTGGGACCCGGCAGCTTCGGGATTGGCCATCCAGGCTTCCGTGGGTTAGTGGGTTGGTGAGGACCGCCCGGTACAGTTGTTCCGGGGGGATGTGGCCAGGATGGTGTCGGCGGTTTGTGTCCGGGAGGGATCGGTACATAGGTTTGCAAGCCCGCTGGATCAACAGCGTTGAGAATACGCGATCCAACGTATTCATACAAACTTGCACTGTCAGAATAACCGATGGGATCACGACTCAGAAAACGTCCACTGATCGCATCGTACATCCGAGCCCGATAGTGAAAGAGCCCCAGCTCTTTATCCCACTCACGCCCCGTGTAGGTATAGCGGTTACCTTCCGCCGTTGATGTACGCGCGGCTCCACTACCATCGAAGATCGATAGGTTGCCATACGCATCATACGCGTAGCGTTCTTTGATCGTCCCTGACGAATCGGTCAACGCCGTGATGCTGTACTGTTGGGTGCGATGGTAGTAACGCAGTCCGCCGGTGCCGTCGCGTACGACGGGTTCGTCGATGTAGCTGGCGTAGACGTAGTTGTAGGTGGGGTTGGTTGCCGCGGTTCCTGAGGTGTAGTCCGCGACGGTCTGCTGGCCATTTTGGACATAGATGCTGACCGTCGTGCCATCGTCGCGCGCGACTCGGCGACCAAGTGCGTCCCATTCGTAAAAGACGTCGTCGGTGCTGTCGTTGTCGACATCGGCCGAAACCAAACGATTGTCGAAGTCCCATGTGAGCGTCAGCGGATCGCTGCCGGGACGGAGGACCGCCGGGATCACCGTCATATTGCCTTTGGCATCGTGCGTGACGCTCTGGCTGGCCGCCGAGATAATTTCGTGGGCGTCACCGTGGACTCGCGTTTGGGTGCTGCTGTTCTCGGTGAACGCGTCCCAATCGCCAACGAGCGACAGATTCCAGGATTGGTCTAGGTTGGTGTCGTCGCGCTCCCAGTTGACTAGGCGATCTTCGTCGTCGTAGCCGCTTATTCCCACGTCGAATCCGTAGCCGCTCATCGTTCCGGCGATACTCTCACTGGTCTTGTTTTTGTTGTCGTCCCAGCCGTAGCTGAGATTCCCAATCGCTGCCCCAGTATAACTGATGCTTGAAAGCGTGTTATCGCTGTTGTACGCACGCGTTTCCGCCACACCGTTATTATACGTGCTGGTCAGCATCCGTCCGCCATCGTCGTAGGTTCTGGTGTCAACGGTCGTCGAATCCAGGGCAATTGTGGCTAATTGTCCGCGGTCGGTGTAGGTTCGGTCGACCTCCGTGCCGTCCGGGTAGGTTAGCGTGGACACTTGGCCAGTTGCGTCATAGTCGGTCGCGGTAGTGTAGGTAACACTGTCGATGGTGAGTGCCTCGGTTGCTTTGCGGCCTGCCACGTCGTAGGTGTAGGTCACCGTATTGCTGTATCGCCCTGAAGCCGCCGTCAGCATCCGGCTGGCGTCGTCATAGGTGAACGTGTCAGTATCGGCGACTGTGCCCGAGGGGCTGTTGGCAAGCGTGCGGTAATCGCGAGACGTCAGGCGGCCTGCCAAATCGTAGTTGTAGGTGACGGTATCACCGGATTGGTCCTGCTTGCGCAGCGTTCGCCCCGTCGGGTCCAGCGTAAAGGTGACGATGCCATATCCAGAGTTCCCCGGCGTGGTGCTTGACGTGTGATCCGGATAGGTTTCGGTCAGTTTTTGGCCGGCATCGTTGTACGTGTAGCTGGTCACCTGGTCTTCGGCATCGGTCAGGCTTTCCAGTTGCCCCGAGTCCAGATACGCGAACTCCGTCTCGCCGCCGAGCCGGTCGGTTTGTTTGATCTGACGGCCACGCGCATCGAAAGTGTAGGTCGTTGTTTCGCTTTTGGCGTCAGTCGAAGTGATCTTATTGCCATCGTCATCGTAAGTGCTGCTGGTCGCGTCACTGGAGGTATCGGTGCAGGTCAAGTCGCGTCCCAAAGCGTCATAGGTGCAGTCTTGGCCGACGCTGTTGGGGTCACGGACCGAGAGCTGGTTGCCAGCCGCGTCATAGGTGTATGCAGTGATCTCTCCGATCGCGTCAATCGCTTGAATGGTTCGTCCGGCAGCGTCGGAGAGCTGTTGCGTCGAATTGCCAAGAGCATTGACGTTCTGGGAGACCAAGACGGTGCCGTAACCGCCAATGGAGGTGGTTGCATCGTATGCATTGCAATTCCAAGTGACGAGCGAGCTATCGCTGGGGTCCAGGATACCGCTCATGACACTACGACCGGCGGCATCGGAAATCGAAAACCGGACCTCGCCTTCAGGATTGATGACCACCCGGGCGCTGCCGGGGGCTTCGCTGTCGAGTGTTACTCCAGCTCCGCCGTTGGCCACGGTATCGGCGAGTTGTGTCAATGCCGGCCCCAGTTTGATTGCGGCTGATCCCATTAGCGGCGTGACACCTCCGGTGCTGTCCAATCCTGAGCCGTCAGCCAGATTGTCGTCATAAAGATACTGTTCGGTCAGGCCATCGGATGCCGAAACGCCGCCGAGGCCTGCGATCGGTGGATCGTCGATGTCGACGGTTCCTCGTGCCGAAAGCCATGTTGTTCTGGCGACGGGGCGTCCGCGGCCATCGTATTTGGTCGTGACCTCTCGGTACGTCTTGGCGTTGACGGGATTGTCCAGTGAGGCCGCGTGGCTTGCATAGTCTTCTATTGCAGCCATGTGTACTGTTCGCCCCAGTGAATCCTTGCGGACGATGCTGCCGTGCCCAAGTGGGTTCTCGCTGGCCACGGTCTGGCCGCAACAGTCTTCGAAATGGGTTTCCCAGATTTTGCCCCGGAAGTCGGTGCGTTCAATCCTGCGGCCGAGCAAATCGTATTCAAATTCTTCTGCCGCTTCCTCGCCCGCGCCGACTGCAACGGTGTGCGAGGCAACTAGGCCACGGTCAGTGTAGGTCCACTGCTCTCGTGCCTTTTGGTAGCCATAGGTATCACCTGAGTCAAAGTACCTCGGTGATCGCACCTCCTTTACACGGTCAGCCAAGCCGTAGAGCGTTTCAGTGCGTAGTTCTAACGCAGTTGAAAGACTCGAGAGCGTGCTGCGATCGATATAGTCAGCGTCAGCAACTTGCGCGGTTCGCCTGCCGCGACTGTCGTACTCAAATTCGGTCGCCATGTTGCGACCGTCATGCAGGCGGATTTGGTTACCTTCGGCGTCATAGACAATGTCGGTGATGACATAGCTGGCATTTGCAGAAAAGTCACGTGTTAACGCGATCACCGCATCAAAGTCGGCGAGCGAAAACTCAGGCGTTGTGCCGGCAACAGTCCGAATGAGTCGGCCATCGGTCGCATCGTAGGCATAGTACGTCTTGCGGCCGTATGGGTCTTCGGTGTTAAATAGCTGTGAGTCTACGTAAACACTTTTTGTCGTGAGCGTCTTGCCGTCTCGCGGATAGTTGGTGGTCTGAATTCGTCGACCGGCGGCATCGTATTTGTAGCTCGTCACCGCCCCATCTTTTTGGTATTCGTATGGATCGGATGTGCCGGGGAGATAGTACCAGGTTTCAGTTGATTCCAGATCAGGTGTCGAGGTCTCTGAGCTTCCGTCATTGTAAGCGGTCGCAGTCTTCCGTGATATGAGTCGATCGGCGGCATCGTAAGTGTAGGAGGTTACGGTTCCGGCTCGGTCGGTCGATTTAGACAATAGCAGATAACCATTGCCTGATGCGTGGTAAGCGTAGCGGTGCGAAGTGCCGTCGTCGTACAGGATGCTGGTCAGACGGTCCAGACTGTCGTAGAAGTACTCAACGACGTTGGTTTCGGGGTCAGTGACCGTTTTGAGTTGGCCATTGGAGTAATAGGTGTAGGTCGTCGTAGGCCGAGTCCCACCGGATGAGTCCGCAGGTTGCTGGATTTGGCTGAGCAGGCCATCGCTGTTGTACGACAGGTCGGTCTGCTTACCGAGCGGGTTGATGTACGCCGTGAGTTTCACTTTGCCGGAGCTGTTGTAGTCATCGTCGTAGATCCATTGATGCACCGCATACTCTGACGTTTGCACGTCATTGGTTGCACAGCGGTCGTAAGTCGGCGTCACTCCGTAGGCTGTCGCGGACTCAACATTGGAAGGGTTGTCGGTCAGGCCAACGTACATCTTGGTGCAGCCACCAGAGCTTCCGTATTCGTACTTCTGGACATTGCCATTTCGATCGCGATATCTCGTGACACGTCCGTACTCATCTCGGCACCAGGTTTCGAAAGTCTCGTCCGAGAACCAGGTGCGAACCTTCCAGCCGTCTTCGTAATCGTGATATTGCAGTACTCCGTTAGGCTTGATTGTTGAATTGAAGTTGCTTCCGACTGCCAGGTAAGGATCGTTGATTTGGTGACTGGTCGCAGGCTCCTCTGTACCCGTGACCTGGATATCGTCGTTGGTGTCAACGCTCATTGCCCAGCCCGTTTCGTAATTGGTTGCGACGCGACGGTAGACGCCACTGCTCATATCGATCCGCCCGTGGGGAAGCAGGCGGGCCAACCGACCTCCGCCCAGATAAGTGTAATTGCTCAGCCGCTGCCCGTTCGGCTGGCTGTAGTCAACGACCTGTACCGCCGCGAACGTGGCTTCATCCGAAGGGTTAGTGATCATTCGAATGAGATTAGCAGGAAACGTAAAGTAGCTGCTAGATCCGGCTACAATCGAGGAAAGAAAGACGGTCTTGCTGCGGTGTCCTGGCTCAGCGACCGGATCATCAATCTCAACCGTAGATGTGCCGGACGCAGAGTCCGTTCCGTAAGTGAAGCTGCTCGACGTTCCGTCGCTGCGGCTTACTCCGGTGAGCTTTCCGCCGGAATAGCTATAGGTGACGGACTGACCGTCGCTATTGGTGATGCCGGTGACAACCCACTGGCCACCCACCTGGCTCCCACCATAAGTGAAGGAGAGTGTTTCGCCGGAGTCGGCTGTAACCGTATCGATCTGAAACAGGCGTTCCCATGAACTGTAGAGGTCGAACGGAGTCCATTCTTTGTACGAGATCTCTGCAGACCGCCCATCTGGGAATTGAATTTTTGTCAGCCGACCCAGAAGATGAGTGTTATCGGGGTCAGTCAGGGTAGATCCAGGGTATCCATTGTTCAGGAGATACGACTCCGTCAACGTGCCATCCGAGCCGGGATCTCCGTTTCCATATGCGTCTTCATTCCAAGCTGCCAGTTCATCCCAGACCTCCTCGGTCGGCGAAATAAGTAGCTCAAAGGTAAATTCGGCACCAATCCAGTTTTCAACGACGCACTGATTTACGAGTGGCACGCAAAAATTGGATCCGGTAATGGTTTCAGTGTCCCGACGCAGTTCAATATCGTCTGTAGGAGGATTATTCGGGTCCAAATCGCCGATGGCCGCGTCCTTGACGAAGCCTGGTTGCTTTGGCGAGAATTGTCCCAACTTCGACCAATCGATTGGGATAGCAGCCATGTCGATATCTGGGCGGAGCGAATATGGGATCTGGGCCAGGGGGTCGCGCACGTTGATGGTATCCAAGTACCCCACAGTGTTGAACGTGCCGCTGATCTCTAGCGCCATGTCCCAGTTGCAAAACATCATCGGGCCAAAGCTACTAAACTGCGAGTGATTTCTCGATCGCATGACGCGTCTCACGCTCAGGTCGTTCTCGTTGAACGCCGTCATATCATCGGCCCAGTGCATATAGTCCAGGCCGAAGGCTTCGATCAGCGATCCGTTCCCTCGCGCCCCTTCGCTGATCGGGGAGCCGTGCGTGGATGCCGGAATCTGGCCGTTGGCGAATATCGTGGCACTGGCGGAGAACCCGCCGGCACTTCCGCAGCCTCCACCGGACACACAGGAGCCGCCGCTTCCAATTGGCAATGAAGTTCCCGGGAACGAAAGCGGGAATCCACCGCCAGCTCCCGAGGGAGGTGGAGTGAATCCAATGCCCAAGCCTCCCAGAGGGCCGCCACCATTTGAGCCGCTGTAAGGCCGGGCAGTGCTTGGCCAGTTTTTGGCAGGGGCCGCCGGATCCGGGCAGGTATAGGCGACGCTCGAATTGAGGCATGATAGCGTATATGAGTGCTGCAGGATGTCCTTGATTTCGCCCGAACTCATGATCTCACTATTGGAGGCCAAGGGTGACGTGACCTGGCCTAAGAGATGGTGGAGAGGCACTGCAGCAAGGAACAGGATCAATGTTAATCGGCTTAGGCTTCGAAACATAATGAGCAGTCCTCGCTAATGCAGAATAGTAACGACGAAGTGAACGCGTCCCGATGCCATCGGGCTAGCAGCTAAGATCGTGACATCGTTGACGGTACCTTCCGTGCCGGTGAATTCGGCACTGGCGATTCCATCCTCGCCCGCCGCGACGGTGATGGTAGGAAGTTTGTTCTCGAATGCTCCGAGATCAAACGACGTGAAAGTGACTGGGTAGTTTGGTGCTGCCTTGACTTTCAGGCGGACACTCTCCAGCTGTTTGATTGTGTGCCGATTCCGTCCGACCGGGCCGACGGATTTGACGTTCAGGCCAGGCTGAGCCGACTGATACACTCTGCCCGGCTCTGCGATATCCAAATATGCCTGTGGGTTTCTCATGTAGGCGTCTTCGTCAAACGGGGCAGGCAGGATGTTTGGCGTAAGTCTTTCAGGGTGCAGCCCCGTTTCAATCGCTTCGATCACCGATGCCACATTGGGGTTCATCGACTTTTGCAAGCCCTGAGGACGCTCGCTCAGTTCCGCCCGGTTGGGCCTGGGGAGCGTTTCCTGCTGAAATTCCCTTGCTTCTGCAAGCACTTCTTCGGCTTCCTGCGACAGCGAGAGGTCCGACACTGGCCGGTTCACGCCACCGACCTTCTTCTCAATTGAGCGGCGAGAAACAGGCAGCGGTTCGTCGCGGATGTCGATGTCTGCCGGGAAACGCAAAAGCCAAAACGCCGCTAGCCCGATGACCGGCAGTGCAAGTAATAGGGCCACAAGGAACGAGGCTGGAAATGAATCTCGCAGTTTTGTCATTGTTGACCTTGCAGGCTCCTATTGAAAACACCGCTTATTGAAACGCATGCCCAACGGGAGCACGCACAGAAGAGCGAACCAATCACGATCGCCCCAGGAATGCCGCCGAGCCTTTGCGGAGACGCCGCCGAGCGTGCCAACCAATCAAGACGCAAAGCCGCTTTGTTGACTGCGATTCGCCAAACGGCACAGACCGGCACAATAACTGGAAGGACGTCCGAAAAAAGGCACTTCTGCCAGGACGGCCTCCACGAAAGCGAGGCTCGCAGAAAGCCTGAATAGAAAGCACTAGCAAGAGAACGACTCCGTTGCCCAAGTGGAGTGATGGATGAGTACTTCAAAGAGCACTGCGTATTCAAGGAAATGCTTACCCGGGGGTGCGGCCCCACACCCTTTGAAGCGGGGCTGATCTTAGCGGTTTGAGCTTGGCAGTCAACGAATTTTTCTAGAGACCGTTCAAGAAAACAAAAAAAGTTATAGGGCATGCATCAGTGAGAAGCGTGAATTTGACGAGACCAAGGAACCGCGGAGTGTTTAAAGAGTATGGCTTTCGACTTGTTCTATGTGGTCAGACGACCAAGAGAAGAATTGCTGATTTGTTAGAGCGGAATCACTCGCATCCGCGAACGAAAGTTACGTTCCTTTATGATGTTCCTCCTTCATCCTTGATGTGGGAAGATCACCGTGTGTATCCAAGCCGCGAGCAGTTTGACGAGCGATTGCGTATACTGATTCGACGAGCATTCCAGGTAGTCGATGCTTTGGAGGCTCGCATCTTGCCGGCGACGTGGCAAATGCAGAGAATCGACGGAGCTAGGTAATGGCATCTGTAGAATCCACGCGAATCATTTGATGCAAGCTCGGAGGTTGCAGTCGATTCCGTACTGGCTGCTGTGAGAGGTGATTTGCCGATTTGGAAACCCACGCCGAGCGCACAACCCATACAGCGACGAATTGGTAAACGCACATGAATCAGGAATGGTGGGATGCTTTTGAGTTTTCGTTGTTGGGTGCGGTTGACGTCACACTTTGTTTTTTAGTCGCCAGATTGGCGGTCGGAAAAAGCAACCTGCCAACACTTGCTCTTTCCTCCCTTCTGTTGCTTTGGTGCAATGTTGTGATCGCTGGGACCGTACTTGGGGCCGTTGGGATTCTACAGGCGGCGTTTCTGGGGCGACTCGTTGCAATTCAGCTAATTGCCGCCTACGGGGGCGCAATCGGCTTGGTATTACTGCGTCGAAGTGGTTGTGAAGGAGAGGTCCTAACAACAGCGGCAAGACGAGAGAAGGCGTCTGTTACGCAGGCAACTGGCGACCGGCGGCGCTGGAGCCGCTATGCCCGATGGCAACTCATCTTTCTCTCTGTGTTTTCTGCGCACGTACTGACCTATGGAATTGTTCAGCTACCGTTTGACTGGGACTCCATCGCATACCACCTTCCCTTGATTGATCACTGGATCCAGTCTGGGTCGATTTGGAACCAAGACTGCGCTTTTTGGTACGTCCCAGGCAACAATGAGTTGCTGGGGCTGTTCTTTAGCATCGGCTTCAGTGGAGACTTTTGGGTTCAACTCCACAACACAATTCCTGGCCTGATTCTGTTCGCGAGCCTTGCTGCATTAGCAATTGAGCTGCGATTGTCCACGGTCGCGTGTTGTCTGGTTTCGATGACGGTCTTTGCCGTGCAGCCAGTCCTTCGGCAGCTTGTTTCAGCGGAGAACGACCTTTCCGTCGTAGCCTTGCTTGTCGCTGGGGCCCTGTTCGGCTGGAGATGGGTCTACGAACGAAGCTACTCCAGCTTGTTGTTCCTCTCGCTTTCCGTCGGGCTTTTGGCTGGGATCAAGTACTATGCGCTGGGGTACGTTACGTTGCTGACTCTTGCACCGGTCGCGTGGCTTGCTGTGCAGGGGCGATGGAAGGCTGCTGTGCAAACCCTGGCTGCGATTCTAGTTGCTTCGTTAATTCTTGCGGGCTTCTGGTACATCCGAAATTGGCAGCTTGCGGGGACGCCGTTTTACCCCAAGGGCATACTGGGGATGCCTGATCTCTGGTCTGAGATGCGACCGCATTTTTCGTCGAGTAAATTGCTCGGGTGCGGTCGAGCGGAAGTGATTCCCCTGCTTTTTCGTGCGTGGCTCGTACAAGCAGGGATTCTCCCGTTGATCACGGTGAGTTTGGCGTGGCTCCCGCTAAGCCTATTGCTTTTCAAGCCTATTCAAACGTGGCAATCGATTGCCGGAGGGGAAAAAGGGGGCCTGTTCCCGTGGCTCGCCTGCTTCAGCAGCGCCGCCTTTGCTGTCTATTTGGTGACGCCCAATGTCGTAGAAACAGAATACGGGACAATGAACATGCTGCAGCTGCAGTATCACCCGGTTCGATTCGGGTTATGTGCATTCGTCACGTCACTGCTCGCTTTGAGTGCTATCCCGCATCCAGCGGGCAGATGGCCGATCCAGCTACGCAGGCTGCTGCTGGCGATTTGCATGCTGCTCATCCTCGTGCAAGTGGCATGGCAATCCTGTGCCGTATTCAACTGGACGACCGTGCCGGATTGGTTGAACGTGAATTTTTGGTGGGCGGCGGGCAAACGCCGGTTGATGCTGACTTGGGTTTTGCTCCTTATTTTTTCGTATGCAGGCATAACTGGCGTTTCCGAACTTGTGCGTGTGAAGAGCCTTCGGGCCACTGCGGCGACCGTCGCTTTGGCGATCGGGTTGTTTTCGCAAGTGAGCCCCTTGTTGGCCAAGAAATGGCACAATCGGTATGTGGGTCACTTTGGCCGGGTTCTCCGCACCGACTGTTTGGCGGCCTGGGAGGAACTCAAGCAGCCATCAGATCGCTTGGGGGTCTTCGAGTATCGCTATTACCCTTTTCTTGGGTCGCGACGAGAGAACCCGGTGGTCCGACCGCTCTGGCACAGCAGCGCGGATGAACTACGAGAATACATCACCGAAAATCAGCTTTCCATGCTCGTATTCCCAACGACTCCGGAAGTGGCCCATGACCGCTATCGAGAATCTCGGATGTGGTTCCACAAGGAATTTGCCGGGGAAATGGTTTTTTACCGCGACCGCAGGCTTGTCCTGGCGAGGCGTCCCATCAAGAGGGGCGACTAGGGAGCACACCTCTAGAATCGCTTCCCGGTGGAATGAGCGACTTGGACGCCCACTTTCCTCCTGCCTCGAACACTAAGCAGATCGAAGTCAAGAAGATGCCCCTCTCTCATTTCTTTATTACAGGGTGCCCGAGGTCAGGGACGACGATGCTCCAGCAAGCGCTCAATCGACACACCGATGTCGTCGTTCCCGCCGAAACGAAATACTTTTGCTACTTTTACGGTATGCCAATTCGGTGGCAACGGCAGCATGTCGAGCGCATGAAAAGCGATCTAGGGATTCATTTGGAGGCGCACACAAGAGTCATTAGCGATGATGAAGCTCACCTGAGGTATTTTCGGGGCATTGCCGAGCGTTGCATTGATCGCTCGGGCAAATCAGGCGTTCGGTTCTTTGGCGAAAAAACGCCGGAACACGCGAACCGGATCCCGCTCATCCGTCGCGTATTGCCAGATAGCAAGGTTATCTACGTGCACAGAGACCCTCGCGCGGTTGTTGCGAGTCTGCTTAAGGTTCCTTGGATCACTTGTTCGCCAAGGACCGCATCTCTGGTATGGAACAAGTACGTTCAATTCTGGCTGCTGCACCAGCGCAGCCCGGATCCCAATACATTGATCGTGCGATACGAAGACCTCGCTCGATCCCCGAGAAAGGTGCTTCGCCAGGCATGCGCTTTTTTGGGAGCCGAATTTCAAGCGGAGGTAGCAGACGGAACCGGCGACTCCCAGATCATCCCAGAGCGCGAGCTCCGGTGGAAATCTCACTCCCTGCGCAGCATCGACACGTCAAGAATTGACCAGTGGAAAGAAATATTAAGTGATCGAGAGGTAGCTCAGGTGGAGCGGTTGACCGGAAGCACGATGCTTCAAATGGGCTACCAGCCTGAAACAGACCCGCCTTATCGACCTTGCCTTTACGACCGCGCACTTTTGATTCCGGAGAGCCTGCGGACAGCGTCGTCATTGACCTACCAGTGCTTGCTGTCAGAGCTTCGGTTCTGCTTAAAAACGAAGATCAGCAGTGCCGTTCACCCCAATAAACCGCAGCAAGGGTGGGGGCAAGGCTCAGCCGGTCACCGCACCCGGCGACGGGGATCGGCCCCGCAAGGGTAGCCGTAACAGCGCAACCAGATTAGTGGTCTTATACGAGTTGGATTGCGATCACGGTTAACAGTAGCTGGTGGTGATCCTAGAAGCGATTGCGAAGACATTGACGGGCCAGCGGAGCTTGCGGGGGTGGCCTACTTTTGCGGCTTAAGCAATTCCTCCAAGGGCTCGAGGGCATTTGCAGGGGCTGCTTGCCTGATCTCCGTCATTTTCTCTGAAAGCCGAGAGGATATCCTTGTTAGTCCGTCGTAGGGGTTGTCCGTGATGTCGACCCATCCGGGACGATCGGCTTCGCCAGGTTGAGCGGCGATAGACGCATCTACGTAGCTATCGTAATGAACGCCGACAATACGTGGATCAGCAAGCGCAGACACAACGTAGGATGCGAATATCCGTTCCCGTTGGGATTGATCATGCCCAAGCAGCTTGCCCATTGCTGGGACGCCTCGATCCAGAGCCCCAACGTGAAAGCGTGAAATCAGAACAGGCCTGTCGATTCCTGCAGGAAGAGGGCGGCAGCTCGGCAATGGATCAAAGCAATTGAGGCTAATGACGTCGGCGTGTTCGGCACAAGCTGCAAGTACCGCAGGGGAGCAGTAGCTGATGCGAGAGCCCAGGTAGAGGTGGTTGGGCATGTGTTCCGAAAGTGCTTGCTCGCAATGAGAGAAGTAGCGTTTGGCGAAAAAATACTCTAGTGATTCAATATCTTGGGCACACGGATCCTTCGGCGCTTCATCGGTTGAGTGATTAACGAACTGCCTGGTGCGGTAGCGACCAATCATTGCCGCCGAAACACGTACTGATTTCCAAGTATCGAAATCTGTTTCCCATACATGATTGAGCCGATCGATGGTTTCGTATTTTTTAGCCAACCACTGGATCAAGGCATCTCGCGCGGGGCCGTCTCGTGCAAATACCTGAGAGACCAAGTCGGTCGGCCATCGTTGATCTTCATCCACAAAGATTCCCATACAGCGAGGGCGATCAGCAAGCTTTTTGGCGATTTGTTCGGCCCGACTGGAGAGTTGCTTGGCGAACGATTGGGAGAAGGGGTCTGGCACGTTGTTGACGATGTACGTCAGCCCTTCGGATGCCGCAATAAACCCAGCAAAGGGAAGCTTCGAATCATTCACGATCACGGGGTCGGAGTGAATTCCGATCGTGGTAACGCCCCATGAATTCAGGCGATTTGTGGTTCTAGCAGATGCAATTCTACGGTGATGCCGACCGAATTCGCGTATTGCATTCGCTTTGTAGTAGTCAAAGAATCCGATGCCATTGCGTTTCGAAAATGCGGTGGCAAAAGGTCCACCAGGGTCCGCTGGAACCCACTGGTACAGCTGACGTTGTTTCCAGAGTCGAACTGGGGTACCGGTGCCGACTCTGGCGACCCCCAGTGACCAAAAGGGGGCACCCTGCTGGTCAAGAAACCACCATTGGCCGTCAAGTTTTTTGATTTGAAACCAATTTTTTTTCGGCTCATTTACTGGCGATTTTGCCTTCGATTGCGTTGGCAATGTGGACGGATCGCGATCGCTTCGGGAACGCAGCTCATCAAGGCTCGAGAGTTTTTTCGGCCAGTCGAGTGTGCGACACTGACCGAATCGATCAACGTATGGCAACGCTTCCAATTGGGATATCTTTGCAGCTTCAGTCGGAAATGTAGCGTCTACGCGAATGGACTCGAGAGCGTAACTGTCGGCGGGAGAGCTGAGGACCAACTCAATGCGATTTAAGCCAAGTCTGCTCGAAGGATTCCAGTGTTGGCGGTGTCCGTTGGGCTTGATCGCGACATTTTCAAAGGCGGGGTTGCCTTCGTACTCTCCCGCGGCAAAACCGAAGGGGATGGTCAATGCCCCCTGTTCGCCGGGAAGCAGGATAAGCACGCCGCTTCCCGCTTGGTGGTTACGTCGTTGCTGTGATCCGAAAACCGATGCATGGATGCTTACGATCCGATCTGATCCGTTGGCCATCTGAATGGAAAGTGCGGAGTAATCACTCAGGTCCCACGGGGCGGGAGCCGCTCGAAGCGTCAGGCGATTGATTTCACCGAGGTTTCCATAGACTGAAACGGAGTCATCGAGCTGGAACTGAAACGCAAAACTACCGTCATCGGAATGAGGGGAAAATTCGAGGGGCCGATCAGGATTCCACAAACTTTCCGTCTTGACAGTAGGCCTAGCGGGCGTTTCTCGCAAGTCAGCGCGGTAGCACGCGGAAGCAGCTGCGAGCAATAGCCCGACGAAGACGCTCACAATGGACTGAGGAGTGTTCATGCGGGAGATGTGATGGTGATTTCAGAGGGGCCGGCGAGAGCAGACCGCAGGGGCGCAAAGTTTATAGCGGAAAACGCGTTTCTGATGCAAAAAACTGCAGTCGATTTGCGACCGCGACGCGACGATTCCGTGTGAGTCGGCCGTTCAAGCGGAGTGTGAACATGCCTCTCTCTGAAAAACAATTGACTTTTCCTGCCGGGACGATTCCATTAGTTAACGATTTAATCGTCTCCGACACCGTGATGCCTCCAAGAACCTGTCTGCAAGAGTACCGTTAGAAGTGAATGGTCCTGTGAAGCCCGCCAGCTTAACGCAATCGAACACGCGCTCACGTGTTGGGTTTACGCTGGTGGAAATACTTACAGTGGTCGTCATCGTTTCGTTGTTGGCTGGTGTGGCGCTGGTCAGTGTGTCGGTACCATTGAGACGATCACAGGCTGATGCCGCGATTGCGGAATTCAGAAGTTTGGATTTGACCGCACGATTGCGGTCCAGTGCCGGACTGGGCGGGTGGATCGCCATCAACTCGGCCGAGAAGGAAATTGTCTATTCTGAATCCGATGTGCGGCAAGGGCAGCGTAGGGTGCAGCTGCCTGCAGGGACACTGATTCAACGCGTGCGAGGACTGAGCAGGAATGGTTCTCGGAGTTACGTCGTTCGGTACAGCAACCAAGGGACATCTCAGACTTATGCCGTTGAAATCGCTGCCAAAGGCAACAGGGCGCGGTGGTTGCTGTTTCTCGGGCTCACCGGCCAGTCGTACGTTCTCGACGACTCAAAGTTGATTGATGAGATATTTCGGGGACCTTCTCCAGCTGAAAATGCCGGTGAACGCGTTGCTCGTCGGGATGCGGGGGCGACGATCTAGAGTGGTTGCCAAGAGAATTCAACGGCGGAGACAAGGCGTGACGCTCATCGAGGTGGTCGCTAGCATCGCGATTGCAGGAAGCCTTCTTTCGGTTGTGATTATCGGAGGCAGTCAGCACCTGCGGCAGCTAAAGCAGGCCCGTGACAAACGAATAGCGACAGAGGCACTCGACGGCTTTCTTTCCGCTTGGTCCGTTTCGAATTTCAACGAAACTCGAATCGCTGATGCCGTGGCACAATCGAATCTATCCGCCGTCGGCGACTTCGGCCAATTTGGACGTGAGTCTAGTTCTCCTGGGTCACGAACAATGTATGCGAGGCTAAAGTCGAGGGGGCGTGGTAATCTGGGGGACAGCAGGCGCGTACGGTTGACCGTCTTTGCTCGCACTGCGGATCGCCGAGAGCAGAACCTCGCCTATGCCGAGATACTTATTCCTGATTAGCAAGGCACAACGAAGTACGAGAATTTGGGAGCAACGCATTCGGTCCAACGTACCAATGATGCGTAAGGTCAATACTGACAGCAATCCACGCAATGAATCGCTTCAAGTACGGTATGACACTGATCGAGCTCATGGTTGCAATCGCGCTGTCCGCGATGCTCATGGCTGCGATCGTTGGGATTCTCGGCGGCGTCTCGAAGCAGGCGAAAATCGCAGTCGACGGAGAACCCGCTATATGGGCCGAACAGACGATCGCATTGATGCGCACGGACCTCCTGGCGGCAAACGCTGTCTGGAAATCGGAAGACGCGGTTTGGCTCTTTACCGATGCGCCATCGTACGAGTCAGAGAACATTGGCATTCGAAACATTTGTTATCGAACTCGGAAACTACGCGATGAGACTCCGATCCTCGAAAGAACGGATTCCACCTTCCGCTCGGTCTTGGCGTTAGATGTACGTGAAATTCGCGTGGAGCGTCTGGATCGCTTTGGGGTCCCGCAACCGCTACCTTCAGCGCCTGGTCCGGTGCCAAATCAAGTTCGAGTTTGGGTGCGGTGTGATGGTCAGGCTGGCAGGGCGACGGTGATTCGAGATTTGGTTCTTCGATAATGGAAAATAGGGGCCGTACAATTCGCTCGCAACGTCGCGGCTACATTCTGCTTACCGTCGTCGTGATTCTCGCCGTTGCGGTGCTGATGCTTTCACGTATTGCATCAACGAGCATGCGTTCGGCCTCGTATGCCGTTGAGAATGAAAGATCAGTCCGACACCAGTGGGCTATTACGAGCCTACGTCGGATGGCCCTGAATGCAGCGCCATCGTTGTTGACGCAATCTTCACTGGCTGAAAATGAGAGCTCTTTGGGGCATTCCCCTATTCTTTGGAAAGAGGTCGGTCTTGCGGGTGAAACCTGGCGCGTTGTCCTGGCCGATGAATCTGCAAAGCTCAATGTGAGCAAGCTCTCGGCTACGGCGCCTACCGAGCAGGTTGCCGCCTGCTTGCGACAGCTTCAAACGAGCCGAGGGTTACAGTCGCAGAGCAACTTCGACAAAACCGCGACTCGCTGGGATCACTGGTTTGAATTACCCGCGGCTGGTTCGGGGAATAGGGACACACCGGCAATACTCATTGCCGCAGCAACGCAGAGGCTAACCCTCTGGGGTGATGGAAAGCTTAACGTCTGCCGCTGCGACAGCGAATCGCTTGATTATTTGTGGCATATGCTTTACAGCCGCCCAACACCAAAGCAACTACAGGAAATAAGGCACATGAGGCCCACGCCTACGGAATCTCACCTTATCGGGTCGCTCGCGTTACGAGAGTCAGAAGCGAGACTCGCTGCTAAGTGGCTCACGACAGAAAGTCAATGCTACTCGGTATGGATTTTCTGTATGTCAGATCGTCGAGTTCCTGCGAGTTTTTTCGTAGAATGGGGGCGGGGGCAGGTTCGTGATCGGCGTGGATACGAATATTGAGCGTTGGCCTGTTGCCGTTGACCGTTTAGTATGAACGAAGAAAAGGTCGTGTAACCGTTGAGATGTTTGGGAGATGACAGAGAGCCAGCTTCGAAGCACCTTGTATCTCGCAGGCGCCTTTTGTGTCATTGGTGCGGTAGCCTCCGTAACACTGGCAATTGTGACGCCTGTGATTGAAGAAGATGCATCCATGAACATCCAGCCCACACGTATACGCCCGAACGATCGACATGAAAGCCATCGGTTGCGGGTGGGGGATTTTTACGCACTTTCCCAAAAAGCCATCCAGGGGCCGTTTGAAGAGATGGAACCTGTCAAGCCACCAAAGAAGGCAGAGCAAGTTCCGGTCAAGCCGGTTAAGGCATCGATCGTTTTGAACGCAACCTTGGTGGGCACTCTTGTGGATCAGCAGCCGGAACTTGCCAGAGCATGGATTCAGTTTCAAGGGCGGCAGCATTTGGTACGCGTTGGAGATACATTGAAGGGGCACCCGGGAGACCCTTATGTCGAGGCGATCGCCGATCAATCGGTTTCAATTAGGTTATCCGGAGCCACGATCGAGCTGAGTCCCCCACCGAACGCACTTACTCGGGATCAACTATTGAATGCGGACGACAAATGATTGTGGCCAGGGCTGTCGAGCCATATTTGATTTGCGTCTCTCGCGAGGAGGACCCGAATCCAGCTGTTTCACTTGAAGCAGGTGAAATGCTGGACCATGTTCTTGTGAGTCATGGATCGGCCGTGATTTCTCTGCCGAGTAATGGATGCTTCAGTTTTGTTCGCTGTCATGATGTCTCGCGAAGATGGAAACGTCGAGATCAGATCGTCTTTGATCTGGAAGAATGCATTCCGGTAGATGCAGAATGCATTGCCTTCGACAGGATTAGGTCAGGAACTGGCAATCTGTTGGTCGCGACAGATTCGTCTGAGCTGTGCGACGCCATTGAGACTCTTGAGGAAGAAGGGGTTCACGTTGCGGCAATTGTCCCCAACGTGTTCCTTGCTCTTTCCTCTGTTTTTCGTACGCATCCGAAGACCCGTTCGCTTGATTTTATTCTCATTGAGTCGGAAACGGGGCTCGATCTTATTCGGCTTGAAAGCGGGACTCCTGCCGAGTGGTATTGGCTAGGGGAGGACCAAGAGATTGCCTTGCGCTGGATGGGTGATGCAATGAAGCGGACGGGGGCCGCCTCACTTGTATTCGTCAACATCACGCAATTGTCACCGGAATCGATCGACAATCATGTTGACGTTTCAGAGGTTCAACTGGATTTGGCCGCGGCGATTGCAGGTGAGAGTGAAAGAATTGCCGATGGCAGGGCTAAGCCAATTTTTGACCTTCGCGATGGACCGCTCAAGACCAAGAACAAATATCGTCCGATACAAAAACCGCTATTGATCTGCATGGTTGCTGTTGCGTTGCTGCAGACTGCTCTCCTTGCCGCGATACTTATACGCGTCACCAAGCTGCAGCATCACGCTGAGGTTTCCCTCCGCGAGCAGGAAGATGTCTTTGGACGTGTATTCCCTGATGAGCGCATCCCCGTTGGTATTTCATCCAGATTGCAGAGTGAGCATCGTCGCCTGCTTGGGACGAGGGGAGTGGGGGGCAAGCCTATTCCGGTCCTGAAATCGTCCTTACCCGTTGCCTACGCCTTTCTGGAAGGGCTTCCCGAGAGATCCGCGGCGAAGTTCGAATTTAGTCGTATGGAATTCGAAGTCGACCGGATCCGGGAGGCGGTTGGCGTCGCTAAGACTTATGCTGACCAGGAAACCGTAGCGACCATGCTCCGAAAATCTGGTCTTGACGTCCCTCAGCTGTCAGCGGAATCTGTCCGTGGCGGGGTGTCGCTTCGATTGGAGAATGTGAGGTTCTTGGATCCGCCGAGGGAGGAAGAATGAAGCGATCGTTGCTCGTTTTTGGAGTCTTCCAGGCAGTCATATTCGCGGTGATCGCCGTCTCGGTAATTCGATGGTCAGAAGCGAGGGCTGCCTTGCGTGACAATCAAAGGAATGAAGCCCTTTGCAAGCAACTTGCCGCGGAAATACGGGGGCTCAGGCAACTCGGGTCGGTTGCGAAGGAGCGGGTGCCGGAGAAAGATTTTGGGAACGCGACGATTCTTGAGCTTGCCGCAACCTGCCGAATCGGGGAAGGGCAGGTGAGATCGATACAACGTATTCCGAGTGCACCGGTTCCGGATACGGATTACCAGCAGCAGGGGATCTCGATTCATCTATCAAGGGTAACGTTTTTCCAAGTTTCGAAATTTGCCCTGGAATTAGAGAAGCTGCACGGAAATCCCAAGACGACGATCGTTAGCCTTATGGCGGTCGGAGACCGTCGAGGGACAAGAGAGGCGGAGCGGACGCGTGCCACGTTGGAGCTCTGGAACGCAGAGCTGATCTTGACCCAGCTGGTTTACGATGCGACAAGCAAAACCACTCGCTCAGCGAGGGATGGTGCGTCTCTCGCTCGAATAGGTGTGACATCAAAGCAAATGCCCAGATCTAAAGTTGTTGCGCTCCGGTCCAACCGAAACGAACGTAGGCTCCATTGCCCAGCCCTATAGCGGAGTAGAACGCACTCCGTTTACGGCCGCTTTGCGCACGGGAGGTGACACGAGCATCCGTCTGCCGAGTCATTCAGGGCGTCTCGTTGTGGCGTACCTCGCGTTGTGGAGCGTTTTAGCTGGTGTGTCGGGCTGCGCTTTGAATCGGGCTCAAAATGTCGGTGATACGCTGTATTCCACAAATTCGTTGAGTCCGGCCGCCGTCAATCTTGCCTCTCAGCGGTTGAATCGCAAGGGCTTGGACCGGTTTCGAAGGGGGGACCTTGCCGCAGCCGAGACTTTATTTCGCGAAGCTCTTGAAGAGGACGTTAGTTTTGGACCGGCCCACAACAATTTGGGGCAAGTCTATCTAGCACGCCACCAACTCTATCTGGCAGCATGGGAATTTGAGTATGCGGCCAACCTGATGCCTTCATTCCCAGAACCGATTGTCGGGCAGGGACTGGCTTACGAAACGGGCGAGCAGTTGGAACGAGCTGTCGAGTTTTACGAAGTCGCTTATGAGCGATTTCCCGCCGATCCGATTGCGATTTCCAGTTTGGTCCGCGCGCGCATTAAGCTTGACCGGCCATCAGAAGAGATTGGTTATCTGCTCGATGAACTCATCATGCACGACCGACGTTGCGAGTGGGTGGAGTGGGCTAAAGAGCTTCGGCTCACAAAGTACCGTGCAGGGGGGGGCACTTGTGAGGCACCTGAGTGTTTGTCCGATGGTGTCGTGGATTCTGCTAGCCCGATCCCAACAACAATGGGGGCAGGTGGTCATAGCGACGCTGCTCCTGCTGAGTCTCAATTTACCCCGCCAGTTGAGGCAACGCCGCTGACTGCTCCTCGCAATCGACCCGATGCTGCAAAGGACGACTTCGAAACGCTATTGAATAGCGGGTTTGCTTCGTTATCGCCTTTCGAACCGCCCTTTGCGTCGCGTGCCCGTCGGATCGACAAGGCATCATTTGAGACCGAGTTCGGAATGAGTGATCGCCCTGGTTTGGAGTGTTTCGACGATCGCAATGTCCCGTCCTCATCTGCCGACAGAAAACCTCGCCTGAATTTCGAAGCTATAGCTCGCGAAGTGAATGGACTTGTACGATGAAACAGCCGCTTGCATGTCTGGTTTGTATTCTCGGTTGGGGCCTACTCGGCCCACATGTGGACGCACAGGAGCCACTTCCGGCACCTCCACCCGTCGCGGACGCAACGCTCCAACTTTCATTGCAAGGCGAAATACCGCTGTCCGATTTTGTGGATTACGTGTCTGAGCGTTTGAGCCTGCGTGTTCTTTACGATGAATCTTTGAGGGAACGGAGCATTAATTTGGTTGCTCCGGATCCAATCCCGCTTGACGGTCTTCCGCAGCTTCTCCAGAGCGTGCTGATCAATGAGGGGTTAGTTGTCACAGATACGGACGAACAAGGATTTAAACGAATTGCAACGAATGATCAAATCCCGCGCATCGCACGTCCGAGTGCTGCGACAGAGGATCTCAACTTAATTGATGCTGCGACACCTCTGACTCGTGTCTTTGTTCTGAATGAGACGAAACCCAGCTCGCTCGCAGAATTGATCACTCCATTTTTGTCACCCCAGGGATCAAGTACTATTCCTTTAGACCGAAGTGGAATGCTCATCATTACGGACATTGCGAGAAACATTCGCCGTGTCGAGCAACTGATCGAAATACTCGATGCTGGACAGGCGCAGGTTGAAATCGAATTTATTTCGGCTCGAAATGTCGCGGTCGAAGAGCTTGCGGAGCAGTTGACCAAGATCTTGCAAGCTAAGCGACGTGCCCTGGGCAGCGGAGAGGAGGCGACGCAGGGACTCGAAGTAACAATCGAGTCTCGAACCAACAGTCTGATCTTAGTCGGAACCAAGGCTGAAATTGCCCAGGCAAGCGAACTTCTTGATCGGCTTGACAGAGATCTCGAAACCCAGCAGGAAACCTTTACGCTTCGTTACTATTCACCTCAAAGGCTTGACGAACTCGTTCGCGGCATTCTTTCCGAACGCCAAATCAAACCACCGTACCAATCGCGAATCGAGGGAAGCACGATCATTGTTGACGCGTCCCCTGAAGTTCTGCTGCTAATTCGCCGCAGCATTCAGCAACTGGACACACGAGCGGCACCTGATGAGCAAAGCCCTGTTCGCTTCTACAAGATTAAAAATGTTTCCGCACAAGAGCTTGTGGAAACGATTCGTGGAATCGGCGGGAATGTCAGAGTGAACTCGGACCGCCCTTCCGTTTCGCCGCGACGCCAGACAACAAACGATCGCTCACTGCCGGGGCCAAATCGACCGCCTAATTTCGCTCCCGGTGCGGCTCAGCCTGTTCGAGAGCCCGTCCCCCCTCCTGCCGTTATGGACGATGCTTTTACTGAGCAACGCACTATGCTAGACGTCGATGCGGGCGGTCGGGCTGCTCTGCAGCAGGTCGACGCTTTTCACGAAGGCTTTCCAGCCGACTTTGACGCGTTATCCGGTTCTGAGGAGAATTTGAACGGTCTCGTCGGGGCGGCCAATGTTACCGTCGATTTGCACACGAACACGATCATCGTCGTTGCTGAACCGGAAGTGCAGCGAATCTATGCAAAGCTCATCGAGACTTTAGACGTTCGTCGTCCTCAAGTTTTGATCGAAGCAAGGATTGTCATCATCGACACCTCAGATGACTACACGCTCGGAGTCGAAATCTCCGGCGGCGACCGATCTGGCGCTCGACGCCTGTTCAATTTTTCAAGCTACGGTTTGAGCACGGTCAACCCGAGCAGTGGTGCGTTGAACATTATTCCCGGAGTTGGATTTAACGGAACGTTGGTGGATCCATCTACCGCAGATGTCGTTGTTCGAGCGCTCGCGAACCATCGGCGCGCTCGAGTTTTGTCCACACCGCGTTTGCTCATAAACGACAATGCTGAAGGACAGCTCACAAGTGTCCTTGAGGTTCCATTTACAAGTGTCAACGCATCGCAAACAGTTGCAACGACGAGTTTCGCAGGATTTGCAGAGGCAGGAACGACAATTACTGCTACGCCAACGATCAGCGAGGACAATTATCTGCAGGTCGACTACGTGGTTACGTTGAACTCGTTCACAGGGACTGGGACTGAAGGTGTCCCCCCTCCTCGACAGACCAACGAGATCCAAAGCAGCGTAACCGTGCCAGACGGCTATACAATCATCGTTGGGGGCCTGACCAGCAAGAATCAGTCATACGAAATCGATACGATACCTTGGCTAGAACGGATCCCAATCGTGAAAGATCTGGCAAGTCTTCAGCAGAAAAGTTGGAGCGAAACATCATTGTTTGTGTTCTTGAAGCCAGTCATTCTCCGTGAAGACAAATTCAAAGATCTGCGGTATCTTTCGGACGTGAATCTACGCAACGCATACGAGCCAACAAATTTCCCATTCACCGCACCATTGCTGGTAGACTAACGGTCGGCAGAGATGTGGTTTAACGCAACAAGCTCCGCAAATCGTTCGGAGTCCGCTCGTGTTATGTGGTAAACATTCATCGAGTGCCCAATTTCCTCCACGACCGGAAAGTGCCTGAAATAAGAAAATGCATTGGGGCCGAAGTAGTGGAAATGAAGTGTTGCAGTTGCACTTGGGACGGGCATCGAGTGGCCCGCCACGTAGTTTTTGCTGATCACGTACCAGCCAGGGCTTAGTTGCTCGCGACGGTAAGCCGGGTGTCCAGAAGCTCTTCTGCTCGGTCGGGGCGGAGGAAGCTTGAAGCCAATTCCAATATCAGATGGGCTGAACGAACCAAAATACGCAAGATATATAGGCTTTTCTCCGGGGGAACGCTCGGCCAGCCATTTCACAAGCAAAAGCAAGTCCTGGCCACTGTCGACACTGGTGTCGGAAAGAAGCTGAT
Source organism: Stieleria neptunia (assembly GCF_007754155.1). NCBI lineage: Bacteria > Pseudomonadati > Planctomycetota > Planctomycetia > Pirellulales > Pirellulaceae > Stieleria > Stieleria neptunia. The sequence goes on from NZ_CP037423.1 coordinate 3,247,612, forward strand.
AGCCCGTTGAAGGCCCCCCCCCGAGTTCATTGAAATAGCTGAGATGATGTGGGTTGCTGCGAACGGACACCACAGGAAGCCAGATGCAACACGCGATGAAAAGCGAAAACAAACATCCGTGTGCAAGTCGCTTGGTGGAAGCGTGCCAACGAACCGCAGTCTGCGATGCAAAAACTAGCAGCGTGGGAAGTACCGGCAAGCAGTATCTAAAATAGCGATTTAAGCCCGTGCTCGCACTCACCGCAATAAAAAATGCAGTCGCTGGAACAAGAAGGCAGACATATCCCCACCGAACGGAAGCTGTCTCTTTTGCTAATAGGGACGAAACGACTGCGATAATTATCGCCAGTAGAGTTGGTATCGGGAGCTTCCACACAAGGCCGAGCAAGTAATAGTGCCACCATCCGCCTTGCTGCCACGAGCCAAGCAGATAGCTTTGCCATCTTCCGTCGTAGTGTCCACGCTCGAAGTCACGAATTTGGATATCAATGCCTTTCGTATAATTCTCAGGAAGCGGTATCGGAATGGCGCCTGTCCATCGACTGGCAAAGCGATTTGCAGGCTCCATTGACGTGCGTACCATTGGTGCGCACTCAGGACAGTCGTTTAAGGGGAGGCGAATCAGTTCAACGCCTGAAAGTCGTTGGCTCAGGAATTGGTAGCTTCCCAATGGCCTACAGCTACCCCGGAATCCATAGCAAGCATTCACGCCCACAAGCGAACCGGCAACGGCAACTCCGAATAAGACGAGTGTACGAAACGCTGAATGCCGGCTTTTGCCCGCCGAGAAGTAGTCCTTTGCGATCTTTAAGAGCAAAATCCCCCCGAACAAAACGGGAAGCCCCAGCCAGACGCTCTTCGTGACCATGGCGATCGCCATCGCTAGCGAAAGTAGTAGAGTGAGTGCACCGGCTGGTCTTTCAAGCCATTGCCAAAACGTAAAGCAAGCTCCGAGAAAAGCGACACTGGAACCGAGATCGGGTGTAATGAGGCTGCCGTACGCAAGAACGTTCGGAGAGAAGCTCCATAGCAAAACAGCTGCAACTCCCGCATCAAGGCCGAAGAGAGTTTTGGCCCACAGGAAGCAAAAAAGCGCGCCGACGAGCGAAAGAGGAATCAGCGCTAAACGCGCGATATAGAAGAAGCGAAGGGAATCGATTCCATTGAGAGCAATCATCCGGCGACCGAGATAAACTTCACTCCTGAGCGTCGGGTCTGACCTGTAGTAGGACCAGTCCATCTTGGGTGTGCAGAACAAGTAAACCGGTGCAGCCGCAATGGTCCGCACCAACGGCGGGTTGACACTGTACAACTCGAACTTTCGGAGCTCCCAGTGCGACAGCCCGGCTGCTAGATGTCCGACTTCGTCCCACGTCGGGCTGTGCACCTTGGCCGAGTAGACGAGCAGGGCAGTGTGTATAGAGAGAAGCAGCGTGATAACGCAGGCCGCCATTGGTTTTGACAAAAGCGCCCGCATAACCCGCACAGAAGTTGAAGAAATCAGACGACACTCAGGACCGGCTTTCCAGTCGCCGAACACGGCGTGCCTGATGGTAGCGATCGGCTCACCGACCAGTCAAGCAATAATTGCGAAACTTTGGTGTGGCGATTCGCTTCCCTGCCGCTCGCTGGCGCACGGAAAGAGAATCGAATTCGCCGTTTAGCCAACCACACCTGTGTCCCACAATCCATCGCGAAACGTATTCTTCGAAAAATCTTCGTGAAGTTTGCTCGTCGACGGCCGATCCAATACACTGCACGCCGAGTAGGGCTCGTTCTGGATTGCCGCTTTAGACCGTGTTGATGTTTGCCCCCAATGTACAACTCCAATTGAGCACGTCTGGAAATGAGATGGGCAGCGTGTAAACAATTTGTAGAGTTCTTTCCAATTGAGTTCTGCCGGCAACATGGCCTAATTGTCGCCTTGGATGTCCACGGCAAGCGGGCACTTTTGGCCTCCGAGCCTCCCGCATTCGAGTTGTTGGACAACGTTGGACGATTATTGGGAAGCCCTTTGTCATACGTCGCAGTTCCGGAAGATGAAATTGAGACGCTGGTCGACGGGGCCTACGAGGATCGAGCGCGAGGTGAGTCGCGGCGTGCCCAGGAGGCGGTTTCCCTGGACGAGTTGCTACAGCAACCCTCTGATACGAGGGATGATTTGCTGGAAACGGATTCGCGTGGCCCAGTGGTTCGTCTAGTGAATTCATTGCTTTTGGATGCCATTCAGAAATGTGCGTCAGACATCCATTTGCAGCCATTTGAGGCAACGATGATTGTCCGAATGCGTATCGATGGGGTACTTATAGAGGTTCAGCGTATTCCCAAATCAATCCAAGACGAGGTGGTAAGTCGGCTGAAAGTGGCCGGACAAATGAATATTGCGGAGAAACGTTTGCCACAAGATGGACGCGCAACGGTTTGCGTTGGGAAGCGTGTTATCGATCTGCGTTTAGCCTCAATGCCGACAAGCTTTGGTGAGCGAGTCGTCGTCCGCCTGCTCGACAAAAGCGCCCGACTCTACGAGCTCTCTGAACTTGGCATGGATAATCGAACTCAAGCGAGGTTTCGAGACGTCGTTCACGCTGAGCATGGGCTTATCCTCGTGACCGGACCAACCGGGAGCGGAAAAAGCACGACATTATACGCGGCTTTAAAGGAGCTGGACACGAGCACACGCAATGCGGTGACTCTCGAAGATCCTATCGAATACCAGCTTGAGGGAATCAGCCAAACGCAGATCAATACTAAGAAAGGCATGACCTTCGCGAGCGGACTTAGGAGCGTGCTTCGTCAAGATCCTGACATTATCATGCTAGGAGAGATTCGCGACGAAGAAACGGCTATGATGGCCGTCCAATCGTCGCTCACGGGACACCTCGTATTGAGCACTCTCCACACCAATGACGCGGCCAGTGCGATCACCCGGATGCTGGATTTAGGGATTGAACCTTACCTCGTTGCAAGTAGCGTCCTCGCCGTCCTCGCTCAGAGACTGGTACGTCGGAAATGTACCGACTGCGAAGGAATACCGGGCGTTGAGTGCGAGACATGCGGTGGCACTCGCTACCGGGGGCGGGAACTGATATCAGAATTGCTCATTCTCAACGACGGGATTAGGAAACTGGTGCAATCGCGAGCGAATGCTAGTGAAATACGAGATGCGGGACTGCGGTCTGGCATGCAGTTACTCCGCGACGTGGGAATGGAAAAAGTCCAGGCAGGGATTACGACCCAGGAAGAGGTCGAGCGAGTCACGATGAGGACGTCGTTGTAGCATGGCCACCTATGCATATCGCGCGAGTGACAAACAGGGCAATCGCAAACGTGGTACGATCAGCGCGGCGAGCGGACGCCATGCTCGACAGCAACTGCGCACGCAAGGTCTGACCATTGAATCCGTCAAGGAACGGCAGTCGACAACGCCAAGCCCCGTCTCTCAGTATGCCCGCAATCGCTCCACGCGGTACCGGTCTCAGCTAACGATTGCGGTGCGTGAACTCGCGACTCTGCTTCAGGCAGGAGTTCCTTTGCTCGACGCTCTTGATTCAATCCTCACGCAATCACGAGGCGGCTTTCGTGACGCAATGCTATCGGTTCGGGATAAAGTTGCGAGCGGAGAAAGCCTCGGCAACGCAATGGCCAGCGAACGCCACATCTTCGACGAAATGATCATTGGCATGATTGGCGTAGGGGAGCACGTTGGAAATCTTGACGAAGTCTGTGAGCAGGTTGCGGAATTCCGGGAACGATCCAACGAGCTCAAGGATCGAGTTGTCTCTGCAATGCTGTACCCCGCAATTATTTTTGCGGTATCGATCGCGGTCACCGTTTTCCTGATGACCGCTGTTGTCCCTATGCTGCTTCAGAATCTTGTTGAAATCGGTCGGCCATTACCTACTCCGACACTGGTCCTGAAGTGGCTAAGCGATACGCTCCTGGATCACGGCATTTGGGTTTGTAGCGCAACAGCCCTGCTAGCTGCCAGTCTGCTTGGGTATTCGATGACGGCAAAAGGACGCAGGAAATTGGATGAGATTATTCTTTCAACCCCCGTTCTCGGGACCTTGGTTCAAAAACAGGCATTAAGTCGAATCGCCATCGTCATTAGTACGCTTTTGAGGAGCGGAGTCGAACTGGTGGATGCCTTGGAAATTGCGGAGCGATCATCGACAAACGGTCTTTTGAAGTCTGCACTTGCTGAAATGCAGTTTGATTTGAGGAACGGAAAGAATCTGCTGGAAGCGACTGAGCGGCACCGTATAATCTCACGCGCGATGTGTCAGGTCTTCTTACTTGGCCAACAGAGTGGCCAGTTGGATACAATGCTTTCCAGGTTGGGGCGCGACTACAGTCGTCAGGCTGAACTGCTAGCAAATCGCCTCACCACGATCGTTGAGCCAGTCCTGCTACTGTTTCTTTCAGTGGTGGTCGGGTTCATTCTCTTCGCGACAGTTCTTCCCATTATGGAGGCCGGAAATGTATTGGCGGGATAGGCGGAGTTTTGAGCAACGTAATGCAGCTTATGTCTCGTCGAAGGCGTTTCCCAAAAAGGGCTTTACGTTGGTTGAATTGATGGTTGTAATCGTGATTATTGGCTTGCTGTCGGGGGTTGTCACGATCAGTGTTCGCAGCTATCTCATTCGTAGCAAGCAAAACATTGCGAGGCTTGAGATCAGCAAAATTTCCCAAGGACTAGAAACGTTCTACACAACGTACGACCGCTATCCGAGTAGTCAAGAAGGACTTGCGGTGCTGGCTCAATCAAGTGACGACTTCGTTGACGGCATCATTCCATTTGTACCATTGGATCCGTGGGACAACCCCTATGAATATGTAAGCCCAGGAAGATCGAGTGCATACGAAGTCACGTGCTATGGCGCTGACAACCGGGAGGGTGGGAGTGGTGCCGACAAAGACATCACCAGCAGCGAATTGCAGCAACGAGGGCAGCAACGTTAGATACAGGTAGCGTCGCAAGAATTTCATGACTGGATTATGAGATTTAGTGCCTGACGTCAGTAGCAGTGATGCGAATTCCTTGTCGTGAAGACCGGATTAGCGTTTCGCATTGACGATGCCAACGGCACGCTGCCGGCTGTCTCGAATTGATTGATGTGGATTCAATGATCCGTAGCCACAATTACCGGGCCACTGGAGATTACTCACCTTCACCTACTCGCTGCCACAATTGTTGCGGTATTGACCGGGCGGAGGTGGGTGTTGCCCGGCAAGTGTTAGTACGATTATTCGGCATTCGGCTTGCTGTTGCCAACAGTGACCCCAAGACATCGATTGACTGTCCAGGAAACAATCGAAATTCAGTACCCTTTTCCGTACCCTTTATCGATCGAAACCGGTGGGAAACAGAGGGATGCGTGGAAACGAAAACTGCTTTTTCCCCCGTAAAAACTGTGTTTCTCGACTTGTCTGGCTGCATTCACACGGCAGAGGTCACTGGTTCGAATCCAGTATCGCCCACTTCTAGTACTCGAGTTTGGACTCGTTTTTTACCGGCCGGAACGACTGGTGGTCGTTTCCCGCAATACGCGGCGCGGCCCGTTTTCAAGTTCGTTTGTAGTAACCCGTACTACAAACGGTTTTTGAAGAGGGCCTTTCCATGCCACGCAAACCCAGCCCGATGCCGGGGTACAAGTTCCACACCTCCGGCCAAGCCCGCGTCTTTTTGAACCGCAAGGCGTACTACCTCGGCGAGTACGACTCACCGGAGTCATATGCCCGGTACCACAACCTGCTGGCGATCTACAACGCCAACGGGCAGAAGATGCCGGATGACGTTCCGACGCACCAGATCGACTTGCCACTGACGATCGGGTGCCTCACTGCCGAGTTTCGCGAAAACCTCAAGAGTCGATACGCAAATAACAAGCACGAGCGCAGACGATTCTCCAATCTCAGCACGCTGCTTGAAGACGAGTACGGCGACCTCCCGCTCGATGCGTTCGGACCGATCAAGCTGGCGGACGTTCGTGACCTGTTCGTTGCTTCAGGCAACTGCCGCAACTACGTCAATCAGCAAACTCGCAACATCGTCCGGATCTTCAAATTCGGTGTGTCACGCGAACTCGTCACGGCAGAGCAACTCAAAGCGTTGGAATCTCTGGAGTCGCTGCGGCGAGGGCAAACCACCGCGAAGGAGTCGGTACTGCGCAGTCCAGTGAATCTTGACGACGTCCGATCGACCGCCGCCCACCTCAGCCCGACGCTGAAGGCGATGGTGCGTGTGCAGGCGGCAACTGGAATGCGATCGACAGAGGTCTGCATCATGCGTCCAGTCGACCTGACGCAGGAGGCCGACGGTAACCTTGTACGATTCCTCCGCTTCGGGTTGATTCATGTACTCGTAGTAGCCCGCTCGAAAGTCAGCCGCCCATCCCCCTTCCGATGGATCAAACAGCGTTTTGCTGTAATTGGAATCCCTTGCGGGATGGTCGTTGGCCAGCCCGCGGATCACTTCGCCGCGCATTCGGCCGTCGATCCAAACTGAGCAGCGAGCCTGTATGGAACGCCAAATGGCAGACCGTGCTTTGATGGAGTCGACGCAGGCAAATACAGCTTCACCGGTCTTGAAATGCGGCCGATATCGGTCCGCGATCACACTGACTTCGATCTCGGGATCGATTGCCTTCACGTCAACCGCCGTGGCCTCGACCTTCGCGTGACCAATTTTGTTTCGTTTCAACCAACGGAGAAAACCCATGTCCAAATCCGAGAATGCCGAAATCTGGGCCGAGCGTTTGCGGCGTTTCGAACTGGCTGACACCACCGTCGCTGCGTTCTGTGCCGCCGAAGGCGTTTCCCAGCCGGCCTACTACTACTGGCGACGCAAACTGCGGCGGTCGGTGATCAAGGCTGAACTGAAGGCAGCGAGTCCGCCCGCTACATTCTTGCCCGTCGCTTTCCCTGGCCAAGCTGAGCAGCTTGACGCCCCACGTCGGGCATTGACCACCATCGACCTGCCCGGTGGGATTCGCATCCGGGTCGAAGTGCCGACGATGCCCCAATCCGAACAACGACCGGAGGATCGCTCATGACCGGACTGCCCCCAGCCACGCCGGTTTAACTCTGCACCGATCCAGTCGATTTTCGAAAAGGTTTCGATGGACTGACCGGCATCGTCACCACTTCGCTGGGAAGAAACGTCACCGACGGATCGCTGTTCCTGTTCGTCATCCGAAAGCGGGATCGCAAGCTGGAAGCTTAAGCCACTTTGTAAGACCGCCATTCATTCTTTTGGCGGTGCCTAATGCGTCTCAATCGCCGATCCATCGGCGTTCACCCACCTTGCACCGCGAATGGTTCCGTGGTGGTGGTTGCCGGAGGAGTCAAACAGGACGTTGCCAGTGCCTTCATCAAAATGATACAGGGCCCGCGTGTGCTCGTCGTTTTCGAAGCGATCGACCGGCGTGTAGTTCTCGGTGTAGCGTGCGATGTTGGAGATGCGGACTTCGTCGATGATGCCATAGAAGTGGGATTTCCCAATGCATGCGTCGCGGCCCGGCGCGAGCAACTGCACCGATTCTGCCAAGAGTTTGTCTGATTCTTCCGTGGTGTTCTTCTTGTATTGTTTTCTTTTTCCATGTGTCGCACTTACCTGATTCTTTACCCTTACGCCATTTACGAATAGCGAAAGGGTCTTTTGGTCGTAAACGGCCGCAAGCTTTACAGTCTCTGTTGAAGTTCGAGCCGCATGAACAACGATGTCACGATCCTCAGAGATCATGCCTTCCGCCGCCCATTTTCCATGGCTCTTGACAGTCAACCACAGAAGTCCAGCATGTACAGGCCATGACATCGTTGCGTTCTGAGGCAGGGAAGATAAGGACAGTGTGGCCTCAATGGTGACTGGTTGGGATTTATGTATTGTTGCGGACGAAATATCCACGCAACTCGATTGCGCATCAAACTCCAAAGCGTAGTTGCCGTTTCCTGGTTTCGCGGCGTTTGCGCCGGAACGTGCATTGGCTAGCGGTGGCGAGTTGATCTGAGCTTCCGCTTCGCGGCGCGTGATTCGATTGTCGCGCACATCACCAGGGGAATTTGTGATCGGGCCTTCATCAACCGCTTGGATAGCGTTTCGTCTTAACGCGTCAACGATTTCTTCCGCCGGTCGGGCATCCCAGACACGATTGAGTGAGCCACTCCAACCACTCGCCGAGAGCCAGTGATCACGGCAATCAAACTCGAGCTTCGAAACGCGGTGTTCTGATTCCAATCGCAACAAATGCTCCGCCGATGGCCACTCCCACAGATTCACCTCACAATCGGTCCCGCCCGTTACCAGCCGTGTTCCATCGTGACTAAAGGCCAACGCACTCATGCTTCCCCAGTGCCGGTCGAGACGCTTGACTCGCTCGCCCGACTCAAGATCGAAAATATCGATTCGTCGCCGATAGCCAACAAGTAAGTGCTTCTCGTCAGGGCTAAATCCCGCGGCCCCGTTTGGTGCAAATTGGGTAGGGATTGATTGAATGATCGTCCCCATCAGCGGATCGAAAACCGTGATCTGTCCATCAAATACCGCTGCCGCCAATCGAGATCGGGGGGCGGTAGCAATACACCGACGCATCGGTCTGCGGAGTTTCTCAGGCAACTTAATTGCGTTGCCCGTATCGGTCTCAAGCACAACCAACTCCCCGTCTTTGCGGATAAAAATCAGGTGATCGCTATCGGCAGTAAAAAATGGTCCTGGTTGAGCCATCCCGTCGACAAAAAGCACCGGGGCACCAAACCCTGTCACTCGTTCTCCGATGCTCCAATCCCAAACAGAACCTCCCTCGGTGCCTGCTGCAAGAAGCTGTCTACCATCGGGCGAGAAACGGATCACTTGTACTGGATGATTGACCGCGAATGGCACATGAAATGTGGAACGTCGTGAACCGAGCTCTTGAATCTTGATTTCCCCATTTTCGTGGACTGCGATCAAAGACTCCGTTGGGTGATAAGTGACGCGTTCCTCCGAGAACCGTGATCGGGGGACCGGTCGTGGCCAACGGATAAGTGTTTCATCGCACATGCTGATCAGCGACCCATCATGCAATTCATCAATTGCTCTGAGTCTGGAATGATGCCCGATTAGAGAATGTTCCAGCTCGCGTGTTTGGTGATTCCATATCTTGAGCACATTGTCAGTCCCCCCCGAAACTGCTAGCTGTCCTCCGTTGAGAAACTTGGCTGCGTAGATACCGTCGGTTCCGCGATGCTTACCAATGTGCACTACCGATTTACTGTTGAATGACACCCGTCTAACGCTTGCGTTTATCTGACCAAGTAAAAGCTGCTTGCCGTCCGTCGAAATATCGATCGCGTGTGACCCGCCTGTGCGTGCGATCTTGCGTTGTTTCGGCTCAACAGCCTCCTCCTGACGGTCTTTCGTGTCCCAGCGAATGATGTCCCCACTGGAGCTGCAAGTGACCAAATTCTCGCTGTCGGGAGTGAATGCGGCACATAGGACTTGAGGGCTATTTGGACTGGTTCCCGACAAATCGCCGTTGGCAGTCCAACTGGAATCCAGGTCCGGCCATGAGAAAACCTGGACATTAGTTTGGCCATTTCCTACCACCGCCAACTGCTTTCCGTCGGGGCTAAACACAACGTCAGCCATCCATCTACTGAATAGATCTGCTGAACGAGTGAAGACTGACGCCTGTTCCCGAACAATCTTTCCGTCGGGTGCGACAACGTGCAGCTTTGATGTCTTGTCCGATACCACCAAGTCATTTTGCAAGGGGTGGCCGCAAACCCGTCTTGCTCTGGGCAATTTGATATGCCGGATCTGCTCACCGTCTTGAAGACTTCGGATTGAAATTCCGCCGTCTACCGCGAGTGCGACGTGGTTTCCGTCCGCCATGACTGTCATGTCATAGGCGCCAACGGTGACCTTCCAATCGTATTGTGCAAACAGATTGCGGGTCAGCCGCCACTCAAGGCCTCGCTTTTCCTCAGGGCATTCGTCTAACAACTGGATTCCCGTCCCCGAATGGCCTTCTCGCCATTGCGACAACGCCAGTGACACATTGCGGCGATAGGTGGTTGCTTCGGATTGCTCCCGAGCTTGCTCAGAATCTTGTTTCGCCCTTACAGCCTGTGCTGTTGCAGTTTCTGCGACCGCTTGTGACTGCCGTGCATCATCTCGTGCCGCTTCCGCTTGATCTCGTGCGACTTCTGCCTGATCTCTTGCGACGCGGGACGTCACTTCTCGCTGTCGGGCCAGATCGAGTGCGTCGGTCGTGCGGATGTAGGCGAAGGTGGAGACCACTGAGATCGCGAGGAGCAGCGCGGTGCACGCCGCGCCGAGCCCGGCGATCACCGGATTGCGACGGCCCCAACGGTTGAATCGCTCCGGCAACGACATGCGTCGCGCGTGAATCGGCTCGTCGCTCAGATACCGCTCCAAGTCAGCCGCCATCTCCTCGGCATCTTGGTATCGATCCTTCGAGTCCGCCGCCACCGATTTGTGGATGATCGTTTCCAAGTCACGCGGGATATGACGATCGATGGATTGCAAGCGTGTCACGTCGGCATGGCTGATTCGCTGCAACAACCCGCGTCGATCGTTTTCCTCGTAAGCCGGTCGTTGGGCGACCAGCTCATAGAGCGTCAAGCCCAACGAGAAGATGTCACTACGCGCATCCGCGACGCCCTTGAGCGCTTCCGGTGGCATGTAGCGCAGGGTTCCGAGCACGTCGCCGGTCTTCGTGAGGTCGTCTTCCTCTTCCGCCTTGGCCAAGCCGAAGTCGGTGATCCAGACGGTACCGGCCAGGTCCAGTAGCAAGTTGCCCGGTTTGATGTCTCGGTGGATCACGCCTTGGCTGTGCGCGTAACCCAACGCCTCGGCGGCTTGCTGGCCGATCCGTGCCACGCTTTGCCAATAGGTTTGCTTGGACGCGAGTTGGGAGATGCCGGATTCGGCCGCCGAGAGGATGCCAGACCCGGAACGGTGGATAGAAGACGTGCCGGAGGCAGGATCCTCTTGCTTGCGCTGCGAGCTGGTATTGCGGGAGGCGGGCTTTTGGCTACCGGAATCGATTGTCTGGTCAAGCAGCTCGCTGCTACCGGAGTCTACATCGCTGATCTCCGGCGTTTGAAACTGACCGTTGAAAAGGGAATGGGCGAGATTCGCAGCGGTCACCTCTTCGTTGCCCCAACCCGATGGCTCGACATCCTCTCCTTCCACCCTTCCTGCGACTTCCGCTTGGCGCTGAACCGCTGAGAGTACATCGTTGAGCGGCATGCCGGAGATAAATTGCATCGCGTAGTAACTGATCCCGTCGGCTTCGCCGACACCGAACACGGGAACGATGTTGGTGTGGTGCAAACGCGCCGCGGCGCGAGCTTCACGCTTGAACCGACGTCGCTGTTTGCTGTCGGCCATCAATCGTTGCGGCAGGATCTTCAGCGCGACGTGACGACCCAGCGATTCCTGTTCGGCTTCGTAGACCACCCCCATCCCGCCGCGACCGATTTCGCGTACGATCCGGTAATCGCCCAGTTGCTGCGGATGTGAGGGGGCGAGTGCAGCGGTGCTAGCGTCCGCATCAAGGGTGTGATCGGGAGGAGAATCGTCGCTCTCCGGCGCGGCCTGCTCCATCGCCAATAGCGTGGGAAACAGATCCAGGATCTCCTCGGCATGCTCGGGATACTGCTCGGCGTATTCCTGGACCGTAGGACGCTCGCCGATACGGCAACGCCTGGTAAACTCTTCGACGATCTCATCCAGATCAGGCGATGGCAATGATTCGTTCATTGGTTCTCCAAAATTTTAATAAATACGAGCCCGACGCGCAAGCCAAATGTTGATTTAGTTTTTGCGAAGTAAATTTTCAAATCATAACCCGAAGCGCGAGCGAGGGACGGACTTCCATCCCTTGCTCACGCTTCGGGTTATTCAATCAACAGCCCGCTTGTGCTTCGAGCTTGTATTTTCACGGCACGCAACGCTTTTGTCCAACATCGTTACTCCATGAACCCCGGTATCTCCGAGAGTGTTTCCTTCATTCGTTTGAGCGCTCTTAGGTAACGTGTGCTTGCGGTCGACTTATCGATTTCCAGGACTTCGGCCACTTCCGAATTAGTCAGTTGTTCGAAATGCCGCAGCGCTAGCACTTCACGGTCGACATCGGACAGGCTATTGAGCGCTTCTTGGACACGTAGTTGGGTCTCGGCCCGCACGGCAGCTCGCGACGGCGAAGTCATTCCGCCCAGCAGTTGGATCGCCAGCGAGGCCGACGTCGCCATTGGCATGCTGCCGCGATAGAGCGAGATTTCCATCCCTGCATCCCGCTTTTGTGCCCCCAGATGCCGGCGATGGGCATCGATCAGTTTTTGACCGGTGATGTGTCGCAGCCAAAGATAGAACGGCATCTCCGGCGACTTGGCGTAGTCGGCAATCCGTTTGCTGGCTTCGATGAATGCCTCCTGGACGATGTCGGCCGGATCGACACGCCGCTGGATGTTGCGGTTCAGCCGCATCTTGACCATTCGCCGGAGACGCGTTTCGTGGGGCGACAACAAATCGGCTAACGCGGAATCGTCACCTTCTGCCGCGCGGCGAAGCAAATCGTCCGAAATTTCGCTGGGATCGGTCATTGAACTTTCTTGCATGTCATTGCTAATCGCGGTCTTTCCGACGCAAGCTCCGATATTCTCGCAGATTCGGAAAAGATCGACCACATTCTCGGGGAGCAGACGCGCGACGTTCGGCAACGTCCGTCATCTCCTCAAGCAACTCTTGCTCGCGGGCAAAAAGCCGCTTCGCCGATGCACAAACGACCGTCGACAAGGCCTACAGCCAGTTGCAAACGTACAAGGCCGAGTTCCCGACCCTTGTTCGGGTACAACGAACTGCTTGTCGCCAGCGACGGCTCAGGAGCCCGTATGGGCTCGCTGACGGCCGGACGCGAGTGGTTCAAGCCGTGGAGGGCGATCGACTCGGAAAAGCCCGTGAAGGGCCTGAGCGAGTTGGAAGTGCTGATCCGCGGTGCGTTCGACCCGGAGAGACTGGTCCGGCTGATCCAAAACTTCATTGTGTTCGAAGAAGACCCGGATAGCGGCACGGTCCACAAGATCCTGGCCGGGTACACCGAGTCCGGCGGGCAGGGTGAAACGACCATCGACACCGCCCAAGCCGTCGCTGCCCTGCAGAAGCAATACGAAATCTGCTGTGACATGCTTCACGGGTTCGATTGGTCAGCGTGGCACGGCGGAAAGCCGACTGACATGGTGTCAGTGCCCGTTGCCGCGCAAGACTACGTTCTCGATCAGGAGGACGGCAAACAGCGGTGGCTGGCCAGTGTGAGTTCGTTGTCAAAGGCGTTCGCGCTTTGCCCCACCGAACCCTACGCCCACGAGATTCGCGACGACGTCGCGTTCTTCCAGACCGTCGCTGCGATGATGCGGAAGTATCAGGAGAATGGCAAGTCGCAAAGCGAACTCGACTACGCCGTGCGTCAGCTGGTCGGCAAGGCGGTCGTCACGACGGGGGACCGGCCGATCGACGTGTGCAGCGCGGCTGGCATGGAGAAGCCCGACATCTCGATTCTGTCGGACGATTTTTTGGAGGAAGTTCGGCGGTTGCCGCACAAGAACGTGGCCGTCGAACTGCTCAAGAAACTGCTGAGCGACGAGATCAAAACGCGGTCGCCCCGCAACGTCGTCCAGGCCCGAGCGTTTTCGGACATGCTCAAGCGGACGTTGAACGCTTACCACAACCGGGCGATCACGACCCAGGAGATCATTGAGGAGATGATCAAGCTGGGCAAGGAACTCCGTGCCGCCGGGGCCCGTGGAGCGGATCTGGGGCTCAACGACGACGAATTGGCGTTCCACGACGCCCTGGCCGAGAACGAGTCCGCATTCGAGCTTCTCGGCGACGACAAGCTGAAAGTGATCGCGACCGAACTGATCGTCGCGGTTCGGAAGAACGTCACGATCGACTGGGCGCTACGCGAATCGGCCCGAGCACGAATCCGAGTCATCATCCGCCGGATCCTGCGAAAGCACGGTTATCCGCCGGATCTGCAAGCGGCGGCGACCAAGTTGGTGCTGGAGCAGGCGGAAGCGATTTGTGGAGGGATGCTCGGGTGACGCGGTGTCACCTCTCAATCGGGAATCTGGCGTCGACAGGACTCCTTCGGGCATGAGAAATTCGTGATTCAAGGCTTCGATTGCATGAACCCGGTCAGCGATCCAGCCGGATCGCTTCTAGGCTGCATCCCAATTTCCTTGTTGATCCGCGATCCGAAAACACGTGAAGGGCGTCAGTACGCGACCCCGGTGTATTCCTCAAATTCGCGTCTCGTCATTTGCCCATTGCGTACTGCTGCTCTCGCTCCCCTCATAACCAACTCCCTTGCGTCCTGAAGGTGCTTTTCTCGACTGTGGGACGGTGTTCCCAACGCAGTACGGGGAGCTGATGAGACGGATCGCGTTGTGAACGCCGGGCGTGTCGCTGGTTCTTTCGCCTCATCTTTACCGCCACCAAAGATCGCGACGATAAACACGAACAGGAGGAACGCCCCAAGCACAGCGCCACCGATAAACCTGCAATCGTCGGCTTCCTTTTTCTGCGTCTCGATCATCTCGGCCGTCAGTGCAACACCGCACTTTGGACACGATTCCGCAAATTCACTTAGGTTGTTGCTGCACTCAGGACACGCGATTATCGGCATTGCTTCACCTTTCAAATGTCTGGGGGGGTAGTTGCTACCAACTTTCGTCATGAGCTAGCAGATGCAAACACCAGCAGGAGGATTTCCATTGGCCTCACGTGTTTCGGTTGCATGCGGCTATTTCTTCGTTACAACCCGGCGATCATGCCCCTGGATATGATCAAGCTGGGCAACGAACTACGTGCCGCGGTGTCCCGATGGATGGGGAGCGGTCTCTTTTCAATTTCCCCCGTGACAATCAACGATGCGGTAGCCGACGGAGTGTCTGAGTTCGAGCTTCTAGGTGACGACAAGCTGAACGTGATCGCGACCGAACTGTTCGCCACGGTCCGGAAGAACGCGACGATCGACTAAGCCCTACGAGAATCGGCCCGAACTCGAATCCGAGTTATCATCCGCCGGATCCTGCGAGACTAGAGCCACTCGCTGGTTCGACTGACTGAGCCATAAAGATTGCTCAATAGCCAAGTCGCCGAACAGGGCTGTTATTGGTGGCGGCCTGTGAACAAAACACGAAGGCGATTCTAAATGCTGCGTTTTGCAGAAGCACCTGGTCGCGAATCACCGCACTTTGGAACATATAACGACGCCCTAGTACCTAGCGGGAAAATCAATCGGGAAAACGGCACAATTTGAGGTGACATTGGGGCACCTCACACTTCATTTTTTGCAGTGGCTGTAGAGGAACTGTCCCAGGTTGCTTAGAAAGTGACCACAATAAGTGCTCGACGATCCGGATCGATCGCTTTGACGTGAACCTGGGAGATGAAAGATGCCGAATCGACCTGAAAGAAAGTCATCTACCACCGAACTTAAGTCTCTACGTCTCGCCGACGCAGTCGTTGGGTACGTGGGGATCTTTATCGTGCTTGCCGTGCTTTGGGTTTTCAGGCCATTTGTAGTTGCAGAATTACCGGTAAGCGAAGAAGTGAGAATACAAGCGGCTGTTGATCGGGCCGTATTGAAGGATCGCTTTTACAGCGCATACGGCGACTACGTTGCCGGAGTACCTGTTTCCAGGTAGTTGCACGCCCGACCTGGATCCCCGCCGCGTCGAAACGGGTTCTGAAACAGGCCAAGGCGATTTGTGACAGATCGGTGGGGTGACATCGCGTCAGTTCCCGACTCGGGGCCACTAAATTCGATGCCCTCAAGTCCATCAGGTACGCCGTCATACCACCTGACGCGTTTCCGCGAACCGGCTGGGGGCGGCTAATTCGAACCTCGGTTCCCTGTCCAAAGAAAACGTCATGCCGCACGGCACAACTGCGGAAGGAAACGTGTTTTCTACGTTTGGAGGTGGCCGGCTGGACCGCCTGGGTCATTCCAGCCGTTTCCTGTTCCATCGGAGACGGGAGATAACCAAGTACCTGCAAAACCGAAACGCCGATTCGCGGGTCAAACAATTCTGGCGAATGGGGCCCCCTGTGTCGGTGCCGCTGACATCACGTCAGTTGGAGAGAGTGAATCAGCAAAAATCTGTTCTTGTCGCTCGTGCATTGGTCCGCCGTCACCAACTGCCACCGATATGCCCCGCGGTGTTACCGCTGAGACTTCTGCGCAGGCTTGCCGCGTTTGGCGTCTCCCGATCGCCCTTCCGTGTCGTGTGACTTCCACCGGGCCAGGATTGACTCAGCGAACGCTTGCACCCGCCGCAACTGTGAGTGCTCCATCTGCTCCAGCAGCTTCACCACCGACTCGATCGAAGCGTTTTGGTCCGCAAATTGGTCCGCAGCTTCCAGATCGCTCTCCGAATCTCGGTTTCGCCCCGTGTTTTGCGGCGTTTCCGCGAGCTGGTTCGAATCCAGTATCGCCCACTCTCTTTTCGGGCATTCTGCTCGCGGTGGGGCGATGGGGTGGGGGCGCACTTGGCAGGGCGAATGATTGCTCTATTTTCTTGTCACCCATTTTCCTGTCTGTTCCGATGCTGCCCCTGTGCGACAGTGGTTGGGGCGGAAACGTGTGGGGGTTGGCAGAAAAATCGGTGGCAGAAAAATGGGAGTGGCGGAGGGACGGGGCGACAGGAAAATGGGTGACAACCAACGGGCAATCAGGCCTGATGAATCGTCTTAGGGCGAACCGATCGAACCGTCGATGTACTGTTGAGCCCGCTGCCAGACGGCCATGGCGACGTCATCGCCGAGTTTCCGCCCCCGTAGATCGCCGTCGTCAAAATGGATGCCGCCGTAGATGCGAGAGAGCCCCGCTTCATCGGCCGCTTCGCGGAAGGTAGGCCACTGCAACGTCACCTCGGTCGCGGGGACGTCACCGGGTTCAAACCGCGACTCTCCGGCACCAAACGTGACTTCCCCGCCGAACTGTGTTGCCCCCGAGAAGAGTTCCAAAATCGTCGCACCGGCAGCGCTAAAGCTGCTGTGTCCCGACGTGAACTCGGCAAACGGGGGCGAGGGATCACTGCCGGGCGTTTGATACGTCAAGAACTGGATCGCCGGGATCGTTTGCGTCGCGCCCGTCTCCGGCGTCCAAACATCGATCATGTATTTCCCCGATGCCTGATCAAGTTCGCCGATCAACCCCAGTTCACCTAGTTCTCGGATGACGCGGACCGGGCGGGCGTAATCATAGAACACTTTGGCATCCCAGGTGGCGATGCTGGCATCGAAGACGGCATTGGACAGCGCAAAGAAAAGCTGAGCGTCCTGATCCAGCGTGTGTTCGTCGCGTCCGGAGAGGAATTGCCCAAACGTCATCCACGTGCCCGGTGGGAAGGAGGTGTGCCCGGCGTCTTCCCAGAACTCGGCGATCAGTTTTTGTTGATCGGTCAAATCGGCACTGGCGTCGATGACGCGTTGAGCTTGGGCGATGAAGTCGGGGTTGATCACCGTTCCGATCAACGATCGATCGATGGGGAGCACCGTTTGATCGGCCAGCGTGATGGTTTGGGTGATCAGATCCACCGTGCCGTCTACCAGCAAGAACGGTTCTGGCGGTTCGGGGCGAAACTGGGACGCCGTGGTCAAACTGAAGGGCGTGACATCGCGCCAGTGGGGCGTCAAGAAGGTCTGCTCGCGATCAGCAGTCGCGGCCGTGGCGTTGATCGGCACGTACTCCGGTGTCCAGGCATCGATCACGACGTTTTGGCCGACGCCGTTGACGGACGCATACGCCGTCAGGTTGGAATACTTGACGCCGCTGATGCCGTCGGGGCTGTTCCCGAGTTGGTTGGAACCATCGGCGTGTCGCATTTCCAAGAGCTTTGCGGCCATCACATTCCCGATCCCCGCCGGCGTGGTCACGTCGGTCGAATCGTCATCGCGATCGTAGCCCAATTCGGCCATCAAGCCGTCAAAGATCTGATCGGCTTCGGGGAACAAGTCCGACAGCACTCGATAGGCCGCATAGCTCATCGCTCGGGCCTTGTTCGCATCGGTGTTTTCATGGGCCGGCCGCTGCAACAGGTCCTGGTGGTTGGTCGAAACCGCATCGGCGTCGTAGGCGGACCAGGCGTCAAACATGGCGGTGTGGACCATGGCGTAGGCGCGCGCGGCCACCGTGGGCCCAGGAGAGGTGGCGACGACGCCTCTTTGTGCCGCGACGTCCCAACGCACCGAGAGGGTCGGGTCGGGTGTCGAGACGGTCACGAATTGCGATTGGGGATTCAGATTCAATTCAGCGGTTTGCCGTACCAGCATCGGAAATTGATCCGTCGTGATTTCGTTGCCAGCCAGATCGCAAAGCCGCGGTGGCAGCGTGATGCGGTATTCTCCATCGTCGAGTTTGTCGGCAAATTCGAGCGTCAATCGATGCGTCGGGTCCTGTGTGATCGTCTGGATCGGAATCTCTTGAAGGACGTTGCCGCTGGCGGTTACTTCGACCGCAAAACTACTTTCGGCGATGGCTTCCTGGGCCAGCGGTTCGTCGAACAGAAACTCGACGCGCCGCTGTCGCAATCGCATTCGGCCGTCTTCGGCGTCGAGCACCGGGGCGGGGACGGTGCGATCGACCGTGAGCGTGAAATCGATCGACGCGTTTCTGCCAGGGATTGAAATCGCGATCTGGTGGTCGCCGTCTTCCAGGCGACCGGAGGCCAGTCCGTCGATGACGCTGTCGGAGAGCACCAGACGGTCGTCGACTTCGAAGTCGGCCAGATTGTCGAACGTGGTTCCGTCGATCGTCAGCTCGATCTCATCCAGGAAGTCCGAGGCCCAGATTTCGATTCCCGGCGCGTTGGTCAACAGATCGTAATTGGCGTTGCCGGCGAATCCGGAATCGTGGATCAACCGAGACGCGATCGCGGGGTCATCGTCGTTCAATTCGTTGAACACCAACAAGACGTCATGCGGCGTGACCAGCCCGTTTCCGGTCACGTCGGGGAAAAAGCCGGCACCGAGCTGGGGCGTCGATTCGTTGCGGAGCAAGTCGATCACGGCCAGTGCATCGAGTATTGAAACCTGCAAGTCCAAGTTGACGTCACGCGGCTGGTAGGGACTTTGTAGGTCTGCGGCGAGTAGCATCCGCTTGCACAGAAGTTCCAGTCGTCCCCGCCGTCGGTAGGGTCGTCGTTTTGTGTGACCGTCTCTCATCTGCTTCAACATCGATTGCGCCTTCGAATCGTCGCGCTGCAAAATCACCCCTTATTATAACCCGCCCTGCGGACAGGGGCGACGTGCGAAACGGGGGACGGCCGTTTTTTGTGTCCACGAGGACAACTCAGCCAAACTCATGCGGCGGAGATCCAGGCGGAAATCCGATGCGAACGATTGCTTTCGAAAGATAGACAGAGGATAGGGATCGAAAAAGAGTGTCCCAGAATTTAAAATCGTGCGCTCGTTAACCGATCGGATCTATCGCCCATCCGAACGTTTTTCCCTGGTCTCGTTTTCAGAACACTTTTTCACAGCAATCTCCAGCTTTCGTTTTTGGGCAGCGGACAGCAGTTCAGCAAACCTGTCTAACTGGTCTACCACTGTGGTGTAGTCTTTGTCCCGAAACGCTTTGTCGGCGAGTTCGGACGCTTTGGCATAGTCGTCCTGAATGCATTCTTGTCGAAGTTTTTTCAGTGCTTCCGGCGAAAGTTGGGGCTTTTCTGGTCCCAACTCTCGTATGAGCTGACGTAGTTCGAACAGCCTTTGAAAACGAAAGTATGGGTGATCGGAGGATTCCCTTGCGAAATCTGCAAACCGTTCATCATGCTCCTTAAGCAAGCGGTTTCCCCATTCTCTAATGGCTCCTGCGAAACGGTCAAAGGTATCGGCAAATTCGGTTGCTTCTTCGACGCGATTGTTGATGATGCTTCGTACGAAGCGTTCTTGATCTTCTGGGTCAGCAATCGACCAACGCTCAGCCACTCCAATAAACTCGTGCAGCTCTTTGGGGACGTGTTCTGGTGGGATTGTTGATCCCATGGGATTTGTGTTCACGTGACTAGTGCTTTGTCAGCTTTGAATTTTCGAGCCTGCGTTTGTCGAGCGGAAAAGGGGTCAGGTACCAAAAACCAAATGGCCCGCAGGGTGCTTCGCATTTTTGGTACCTGACCCCTTTTCCGCGGTACCCTAAGAATAAAAGTTGACGAAGCACTAGCTTCTCCGATGCCTTCATTAAACCTTTTCTCTGTCGATCAGTGATGTTCACGCCTTGTCGTTGTGCTTCGCGTAGGACGCTTCCATTTTTCTGCCTGCCATTTTCCTGCCATCTCAGTCAGCAGCACTCCTTTGACGCCACCTGCCTACTGATTGGCCTGCGGTCGCAAAGGCATCGATGCCGGCGGATCTGATCGGTTGCACCATTTGTCCCACTTATTCTCCGTGCATTGTTAAGCTGGTATTTTAAACGCCGACGTTTCGAAGATCATCTCCAATCTGCTTATGCCACTCGCGCGATCACAAAAAGGGACGCTTGCCGCGCTGCTGGCTGCTCTGGTTGGAATTGCGGCCGGTTTCCTCTGGCTTTCCAACCGCATTCCTTGTTTGGATCGCGGCGGAGTTAGCACGAATATTTTAGCGGACCAGTCTCTCGCCTTGGTCACCGCGACGGCCTATTCGAACGATGGATCAGTGTTGCATTCCGATGCGATTCTCATTGACTTGCGTTCCGGCGCGGTCGAGAAGGCATTCGACGAACGTCTCTTCGAGATGTTGTATTTGGAAGGATGCGACACGCCCTCGCCGCGTCCGAAGGCGCATTGGCTCGTCGCCAATGACGGCGCGACGTCGATCGGCCGTCGAGAACCGGTTGACGTGCGATTCGTCGTAACCGAACTCAAGACCGGGAAGACGCTCAAGGAATTCCCCTACACGTTAAATACGTACTCTTTTCGGGTCTTCATCGGTGACCGCTTCATGATCACCAAGTTGAAGGACCACTTTGAGATCGTCGATCTCCACGCCGAACACCCCTCGCCAAAACGTGTCTCCACGACACACCCGACGCGTTGGATTTGGGGAATCCCGGAAGCACGCTATTTCATGTTGGGATCACCCCGTGCCGCAACGGTGACTCCGCCCGAGCTCTATCACGTCGATGAAAATGGAACGATTCGACTGGTGCGTCTCATGCGGAGCGCATCGCCGCAACACACGATGCAAAGTCACTCAATTGGTGCCACCTACTTGGTTCAACAAAGTGGTTCAGCAAGATGGAGGAGTTGAATGGGGAGGCGGTTTTGATTGAGGCTCCTGAGATGGCAGGCAAATCGGGGGCAGATAAATTGGGTGGACTGCTGGGAGGAGGGGCGACAGGAAAATGGGTGACAAGAAAATTTGGCGTCTCGGTGGGCTGTTGTGTGGTTGGAGGTAGAATCGAAACGGCGTCCACATTGTGGCCGGCTCAAGGGGGCGAGACAGGGTTGGATTCGGCTGGAGGAAGAACCTCGATCGTTTGCTGGGAATCCATCTGCAATGCACGGCATTGGCGGAGTCGGTTTTTGATTTCCTGGACAATGCGATGGGTTGGTTCTCCGCCGAGTCCGCCGTAGGTCGCTTGGAATTCGTCTCGTGGAATTCCCTCCGGCAGGTCGGTGATCGGAGGGCAATAATCCGCAGCATCCAAGCCGCTTTGGATGGCTTGTTGGAGCTTTAATGCGGAGGTTGCGTCGTGGGTGGCCGCTTCGGCAAACAGGACACCGGCGCGATCCGCCACGAGATCGACGAACGAGAACCCAGAGCCTCCGGGATTCGAATCCATCAACTCTTTCATGACCCCCACGGAAGTCGAGCGATTCCCATCGGCGAGCACTGTCAGCGACGCGCTGACCCAAAAGTGTCGTGGCAGGTCGCCGCGGCCGCGCAGTTGGACTTTCTGGCGAAGCCGACTGATCGTTTCATGGTGGGACTGATCGAGCGAGCGCCGCGCCACCATTGCGACGCGTTCATCTCCCAAGATGACGCCGAGTGCGAGAATCGCGGTCTGGTTGGCTTGCACCGGATCGGAGGCGTCGGAAATCTCTGCGGCGAATTGAAACGCCATCGCGACACATTCCGCAAAGCCTTCGTCCCCGGCGGGAATCTTATCGACGCTTGCTAACACGTACTCGCCCGTGATTCGTGCACTCCGATCCAAGTTGTCGGAGATGCCGTGTGGAATCGCCCAAACGAACAGTCCGCCGGCGATCACGATCAATGAAATTCTCGCGACCAGACTCTTTCGAATCGCCACTCCAGTCGTGACACCGATGATGGCAAAGACGATCGCAAAGCCGACCTGAAATGCGATCGGAAAGTAGCCATAGTTGATCCACATCGATGCGATGGCCAGGGACGGCGCGACGGCGAGCGCGATGATCGTCGACTGGCGCAGCGGTCGACGGCTGAGACTCAATGCCACCAGAACGCCGAGCACGCCGATGCCGATGGCACGTAGCGTGAACGTCGTGGCCGCCCGCGACGACGCGTCCGATAATCCGGTTAGTTTTCCAACGACCTTGACCGCGACGTCGGGTGCTCCCAATGGACGTGGATCAGGGGCGAGGCACAGCACCGCGAACCATACCGAGACAAACACCAACCCGAGTGCAGGCGACAAACCAGGGGGACGTGATGGCTGTCGAATCGTGACCGGTTTCATGGGGTTTGGTCGTGTTGGATTGGGTGACTGTTTGGTGAAAGCCGACGCGTTTCGCGGGGGGACGCTGAAATGTTGGGGGGCAATGGCGGACGGGAGATGGCAGAAAAGTGCGGGGCAGAAAGATGGGAGCGGCGGGGGCAGGGCGATAGGAAAGTGGGTGGCAGGAAGACACCGATCTTGGGACTGCGCTATCGCGACTAATTGTGCGAGATTTTAATCTCGATGCCGTAGCGTGGCGCGGCTTTGAGTAGCTTTTCGATTTCGTCTTCGCTTGGCGGTGGGGCCGTCGCTGCGTCATCGGGTAGCAACTG
This sequence comes from Stieleria neptunia, assembly GCF_007754155.1. Classification (NCBI taxonomy): domain Bacteria; kingdom Pseudomonadati; phylum Planctomycetota; class Planctomycetia; order Pirellulales; family Pirellulaceae; genus Stieleria; species Stieleria neptunia. Next base: position 3,270,635 of record NZ_CP037423.1, read on the forward strand.
CCCGACCTCGAAGAACATCTCTTCCAGCCCGGCTGGAGCAAGGGTGATCAACATGCGAGCGGTCTTGTCGGTCTCGTTCTTGAAACAATGCAAACTGCCAACCGGCATGTTCAAAAACGTGCCTTCACCGGCAACAAATCGGTGGTCGCCGAGTTGAAACGTCATCTCGCCCTCAAGAACAAGAAACGATTCCTCTTCGCGGCTGTGAGCATGCGGGGGCGGGCCGCCGCCCGGCGGTACAACGGCCTCGAACATGGTGTACTTGCCGGACGTCTCGTCCCCTGTCGCGAGGAACCGGTAAATATCGCCGACAATGCCGATCCGTTTGCCGTCACCGGGCTTTCGTAGGGTTGCTGGACGATTCATGGATGAATCTTTCATTCAAAAGAGTTGGATTCGACCTTGATGCCACTTGCTTCATGGCAGATCAGCGTATCGTAAGCCACTCGCGATTGACTTTCGAGCGTGACGACTTTGATTTTGTTTTCGCTTCGGCGATCATTGCCATCGTTCAACCTTTCAACCCTTTCACCCGTTTCAGCATTCTGGAAAGAGGCACAACGCATGTCGGAACTGAAGACCTTTGAGATCGGTTGCGTCCAATACGAATTGGAGATTGAAATCAAGGCCGACCGGACGGTCGTTTGGAAGGCACTCATTGAGCAGCCGGATCGCTGGTGGTTGCCCGATTTCCGAATGGTGGACGAAGCATCGACGGTTGAATTTGACGTACGCCCAGGCGGCCACGGTTTGATCGAGTCTCGAGACGGAGGCGGCTTTTTGGTGTGGTACACCATCCAGTTTTATCAACCCGACGAGTTCAAGATCTACCTTGTGGGGAATGTCGCACCGGATTGGGGCGGTCCCTCCACAAGCAATCTGTGTCTGTCCTTGGACCGGCGCGGCGACGGTTCTGTTCTGAAACTCTCAGACACGCATCATGGCCATGTCAGTGAGGCCTACATGGGTTCGCTGAAGGACGGTTGGGCGAAGCTATTCGGCGAGGGCCTGCGTCGGCATGTCGAGTCCGTGGATTGAGCCGTCGGGCACACGTGGGAACGGTCTCTTTGTGGCTTCAAGCGAAGCGGATCGCCGCGAAGGTCAATGTACGGCAGCCTTTCCAGGCTGTCATTCCAGCGTCGACAGGCTGGAAGCCTATCCCACTTATTTTCCGTGCGTTGCTTCGATCGCTGCCAGGTCGAACAACACACAGCACGAACCTCCGTCGCCCTGTCGGTGGCGTCGTCCGGTCGCAAGCAGATAGCGTCCATCATCGGAGGAGGAAAGTCGACGAATCAGCGCGTGTGGCAAGTGTCCGATCATTTTCTGTTCGCCGGAGAGTGACCATCCCATGACTTCACCCCGGTCATTCCCGGTGACAATCAATTGATGAGACTTCAAATACGTTAAAGCGGTGATCGATCCCGGTGTCGTCGCAAGGGGCTTTGCTTGTCGTTCCTTGTCAATGTCGATGATTCGAAGTTGACGGGAATCTGAACGGTAGCAGCAGATGGTGTTGTGATCGATCCACGCGAATTGACCGCCGTCGGACAATTCGGTAACCGGGGCCAGCGTTTGAGAATAGAGAGACGTGTGATCGTTGCCCATGCCGATCGCGATTCGGGAGCCGTCGGCATTGAATTCGATGTGGCGCGGAACGCCGAGCAAGAGCGTCGGTTGTTGCCAAAGTGTCTTCGTTGCCAGATCCCAGATCTCCACTCGCTTGGCTTGGAAGGCGACGGCAAGCAAGTTGCCTGTTTCACAGTGGTCGAGCGAGTTGGGCTGATATTTTACGTTCAGCGAAGTTGCTCGGCGCGTCGCGATCTCAATCACATCGACGCACTTGTTGGGGCGGCCGACAATCAAGGACTTGCCGTCGCCGGTGAATTCAAGACAACGGACCTCACCTCCGGCGGGGAAGTTTACCAGTTTGCCCTGAGCAATTTCCAGCAGATACAGACTACCATCGCGTAGGGGAGTGAACGCGCAGCGTGTTCCTGCTGGATCCAACGCGGAGGCGTTAATGTTGTACAGCATGTCTGACAATCCGCTACGAGACAAATCGAACGCAATCGTGATGCCTCGCCCGGGAATCGTCCGCATCAATTCCGCTTCGACGACGTTTCGAACGGGCTCGAGATTGCCTGTTGAGATCAGCATGGACTCATAAACGGCCTGCCAATTCTTTACGACGTTGGCGGGATTGAATTGTGCTTTGGCTTGCAGTTGGGCCAACTGTTTCTTGCGAGCCGCTCGTTCCTCCTCGCTCTGCTTGGCACGGAGATCCTCTAGCCAATCGATCCACCTTAAGGTGCAATACTGTTCGAGCGAGGAGACGTCGACGGTCTTGACGAGCGACCGAAGGTGAGCCTCCGCTTGGTCGATTTGACCGGTTCGAAGTTTCCAGAGTGCGAAGACATATTGGCAATACCAATCGTCCGGGAAGTTTTTCGCGAGTGTTTCCAGATCCTCAAAATAGACGGAAAACGTATGCTCCTGTTGCGTCCCGACCAGAAGGACGCGGAACACAAACGCGGTGCCGGGGTTTCGCAGATCCAGCCGTCGCAGCATCGTCGCTTCGTCGCCGGTCATGGCGCGACTGAACTGCTGTAACAGAGCACGGTCTTTCGTAAACGATTCGACGTATGCCTGGACGGTCTGGTAGATCGGATCATCTGGTTTCAGCGTCGCAGCTCGCTGAAAATCAGAAAACGCTTCCCGTTGCCGACGCATGCGGCTGAAGGTCATTGCTCGCTGGAAATGCAATTCGGCTTGATCGGGCGACTCAATCAAACGTTTGGTGATCGAATGAATCTGGTTGTCCAGATTCACAAAGGCCGGTGTTTGTCCGGCATGCCACCGTTTCAGGTTTTCAAGCGGACCGAGGCGATGTTGAAAAAACGGCATCATCCATCGCATCTCCAAGATCGATTCCAGATCCTCGATGGACGCTGTCGATTCGGAGCCGAGTAGCGGTGTCAATTGCCGCTGGACCATTTCCGATTTCATCAGCGATCGGCGTGCCAAATCGAGTTGACCATTGCAGGCCAGCATGAGGGTCCACCAGTAGTCGTGGAGCCACTTTTGCAGCTCTGATTTCGTCAGTTGCCCCGCCGCCGCTCGGTGATCCAATGCAAGTGCAAGTCGCCCCTGACGAAATCGGATGGTGGCAAGGCAATGGTGAAGGCTCCAGTCACTCCAACGTTCTCCCTGGACCTGCTCCGCGATCCGATCGATTAACGCCTGGTCCCACTGTCTTTCCTGATGGAGCGCGAGTAGGCGGAGTATTTCGACTTGAGCAGGCAGCGGAAGTTGGGGAGCGTTTCGCAGCGTCTGTTCCAGGGTTTGCAAGTATCGGTCAGCTTTAGGGCGTAGATCTGAATCGTCTCGCGCGGCAATCATCAGTCCGAGTGCGACGCGGCAGCGCAGTGGCCAATGCATCTCGTGTGTTTGTTGTCCAGCGGCATATTCCGCCTCTGCGTCAACGTAGGCTTGTTTGATCAACAGGCCGTCGACACGGTCCTCCCATTGATCCCGCGTCTCATGCCGTGCCGCTCTGTCAATCGGCGTCTGCACCAGTTGAATGTCCCCCTCATCGGCCGCTTCCGTTTTGATCGCCTGAGAATTCAAAGCGTTTTTCCGACGTACCGCCGGCCGATCTGCTTGGGGCGTTGTCGGCTCCGATTGTGGATCATGATCTTCTTGGGGCGGCGGAGATTGCTCATCAAATTGACCAAGGATGACAACCAATTCGATGTAATCGAACCACATTTGAGGCACAGGGGTATGAGCATTTGCCTTGAGTTCGAGCTGCAATTGTTGGGCTTTCTCGAATGCGCGGAGTGCTTCTGTCGAACGTCCCATCCGATCCAAGATCAGCGCCGACCAAGCCGTATCGACGGCGCGATGCATGACGTTATTTGGCGAGAGGCGTCGCGCGTCACTCAAAGCGACGAGCGCATCGCGGTCGCGTCCCAATCGGAACAACAACATCATCTGAGAATGGGGGTATCTCCAATCCTTCGGTCGTCCCTTCGCTTCAGCGACGACGGCGTCGAGCATTCGCGACAAATCGGCCGGGGGATCCGGGTGCAAACAGCAGATGCGGGGAATCGTATTGGTGCCCTCCCCTGTTTGTGCCCAGCGATTGCCAAGCCACTTTCTGTGACCTTCGTAAGTCGTTAACGAAGTTTGTCCATCGGCTTGAAGGTCATAGGCGGCGATCATCGTGGCCAAGGCGTGATTCCAACCTTGATTCGGCGCTTGTTCGATCAGTTGTCGGGCGAGCGAAACGGCACGATTGATCTCGCCACTTCGAATCGCGTGGACCACGTCGTCTTCCTTCACGAGTTGGTCCGGAGAGGATGCGATCACGGAGGCGTCTTTTTCGGGCAAGGCACTTTGCATCACGCCGAATCCGGTACGGTTCGAGAACAGCAACAACAGACCGATCGCAATTGCAGCCGCCGCCGCAACGGGCAGAAAGACTTTCAACGAGGGGAGTGCGGATCTTTGCGGAATCATTGGACCGCGATCACGTTTCGGTTGCAGATCCGTCGGCGATGGAATGTCATTGAAATCGGTCAAATCGGCCGACAGCATTCCCGGACCGACCTTGCAATTCTCGGCGAGCTGCAACAAGTTCGAGTGTTCTGTAAAACTGGACAGCTCCAACGCGACGCATGCTGCAGTTTGGGGGCGTTGCTGCGGAGATGGCGACAGCAAGCGATTGATGTAATTTTGCAGATTCGGGGGGAGGTCGTTTTGGACGCCGTCAATTTCCACCAGTCGCGCGTCCAAGTTCAGATCGACGGCTGCCGATCTGTTCTTTAAGTGCCGTGCCTGTGGCGTTTGCCCGGTCAAGAGCTGGAACAGGGTGGCACCCAACGCATACAGGTCCGCGCGTTCATCGACCGGGGTCTCGCTGCGAAACTGCTCGGGCGCCATGTACTCCGGGGTACCGACGAAAGAGCCGGCGTGCGTGAGGCCACCACCGGTCGTTGTGGCTGCTTCGGTGTGCTCCACGTTTTCCACCCAACCGGCCAAACCCAGGTCGAGCACTTTGACGTTTCCGTCGGTTGTCAACATCAAGTTCGATGGTTTGATGTCTCGATGTAGCAGGCCGCTATCGTGTGCATGCTGCAAACCGAGGGCTGCTTGACGAACGATTTCACACGCATCGGCAACGTTTAGCGGTCCGCGCTGACGGACGATCCGTCCCAGATCTGCACCTTCGACAAGTTCCATCACCAAGAAGTGCCGCCCATCGACGCTGCCCGCATCCGAAGCACTGATCAGGTTGGGGTGGTTCACTTTGCCGGCCGCGAGCATCTCCCGGCGAAAACGTGCAACCGAACTTTCCGACCGCAGTTTTTCCTCCGGCAGAACCTTCACCGCGAACGCTTTTCTTAGATTCAAATGCACGGCCAGGTAGACGCTTCCCATCCCTCCCTGCCCAATCTTTTTTAGCAATCGATAGTCGCGAAGTCGGGTTCCTGCAGCGATCGCGACGTCATTCTTGGTCGCGGTATTGCAGTCCGCTGACCGGGACGTCGAAATCGCCTTTTGCAAGAGTTCGAATTCAGGTTCGGCAAGGTATCTTTGGCTGCTGCTATCTTCTTGAAGTTCCTGCAGCAAAATGACGTGTTGCTGTTCGAGTGTTGACGTCAATGATTCACAGTTCGAGCAAGTGTCCAGGTGACGACAGATTGCACGCGCCTGGTCATCTTCGACCGCGCCGACGAGAAGGTCGTGGAGCGTTTTTCTTGATGGGCAAGGAATCTGCATCGCAGGGACTCCGGTGGTTGACGATGATGCATTGATCGCTGGCATGGTGCGACGTCTGACGCACGGCGGAGTGACAAACGCCGGCATGCCATACTGAACAACACCGTCGCGCAACGCGGACCGGTCGATCCGCCGCGCATTTTGCCCCATCGGCGATCCTTAAGTCGTTTGGACGCAGCCAGTTACACCATCAAACAAAACGCCCAAGGTCCAGTCGCAACCGCCGTGTTACCCGGTATTTCGCCTGCCTCACGGCGGAAGGCTTCATTCCGAATTGCTCCGCGACTTCGGCCGCGGTGTGTCCTTCGAGTGCGATCAGACGAAAACATTGCCAAGTCCGATCGTCGAAATCCCCGCGGGCCGCGTCGAGAGCGGCCTGCAGTGGCGTCTGGGGATCCGATCGACCGTCGGCTGAAAGTGTCGCGGCCGACAGAGAGGCTTCGTCGAGTGATTCGGGTTCGGCGAGCAGACGCAACTGGATCGAACTGCCTCCCTGTGCACGTGGCCCCCGCAAGGTGCGCTGCAGATGATTGCGGATCGCGTTTCGGGTGATCACGAACAACCAGCCGCGAAAACTGCCTCCGCCCTCGGGACGATGCGAAAACGTCGAGATCGATCGATGGACCGATCCAAAAACCTGTTGGGACACGTCCAAGGCATCTTCAGCTTGTAAATCACACGTTCGGCACCAAACATAGATCAGCGGCGAATAGCGTTCGACAAATTGTTCCCATGCCTGATCGTCTTGTGCACGGATCCCATCCACTAACCCGTCATCGGTTGAGCCCGGAGTGGCGAACAAGCTGGGGGACGAAGTCGATGTCATGGCGTCGAATCCGTGAAGAGAAGCGTCATTGCCGGTGTAGAAAACGGCAGCGTCCATCCTAGCAGGATTGACGGGGAAAGGGGCGGTCGCGGGAGATGGCAGAAAGATCGAGGGGCAGAAAAATGGGAGCGGCGGAGAGAAGGGGCGACAGGAAAATGGGCGACAAGAAAATAATATGTCTTAAAGCAGGCGGGATCCTTCGGGCCCATGGTGGGGAGGACGAGATCGAGGGGCTGAAATATCGCAGCCCGTCGATCGTCCGCGGACGCATGCTCGTTACTTGAACAGCTTTCCGATCGAACGTTTCGCTTTTTTGCTGGTGCTTTTGACGCTTTTGACGCTCTTGACGCTTTTGCGTGTCGAGCCGCTGACCGTGCGAGCGGTTTTGCCGACGTCGTTGGAAACGCTTCGCCGGGTCGAGTCCATTCGCTTGGCAGCCTTGATGGGTTGGCGAAGATCGACCGAGACGTCACCGCCAAATTTGCCGCCCACACCGATTGCCCCTCCGGCGCCATAGTCAAACTTGATTCGACCGTTCTTGTACTTTGCATCGGCTCCGGCTTCGACGCCCACTCCCGCCCATGCTTCTCCCGTCACCGCGGCGTCGACAGGGCCGACTTCGGTCCCCGTCCGCGCCCCCACCCGGGTCCCCGCAAACGCATTCGCATTGACGCCCACCCCGTTGTTGCTCACCCCTGCCTGAGCGCCCGCTTCCACACCGACAAATGCCTCGGCCTCGGCGTACGATCTGACCCGGGTGTTACCGATCTTGCCTGTCTGAGCGACGCCGGTGTCGGCTGCGTAACCGGCTCGAACACCTCCGCGAACCCCCGCAAACCACTTTTCGTCCCGTTCCCGCCCGAATTTGGTCCCGCGTTGCTTGTCGTTGCCAGACGAAACGCCGATTTCGACGCCGGCTTCCTGTGTGGGGCCCGAATTGAACCACGATTCACTGACGGCGCCGTTGCGATGGGTCGTGGTGGAGCCGGCGCGCTGTTGGTACGTCAGGTTGGAAGTCGTTTGCGGAACCGGCTGGGGCACCCAGTCGCCCCAAGGATTTTGGGCCGATCCGACGGAGACGGCCAAGAGAGCGACCAAGATGACATTCGTTGCAGTTTTCATTGTGCTTGACAGGGTGAAGAGGAGAGGGAATTCACCCAGCCAAGCGTGACACGTCTCAGCGTGTTACAGCATATTTTCGAAAAATCGAAATCCCGAGGAAAAGGGCGACAGGAAAAGGGGTGACAAGAAAATGGTGTGGATTGAAGCAGGCAGAATCATTCGGGGCAGAATGATGAGGGGGATGTCATGGGGAGCGGGGAGTGGGGTGGTGATCGTCGGCGTTAGAAACGGCACAGGCGGTCTGTCGGTTAGGATCGGATCGGGAGAAGGGGGCGCCGGGGATGGTTCGAAATCGATTTCGAAATCGCTGGGGCGAGCCGGACTGTGATCTAGATTCCTGTAGTCCTTGGAATCAATCGCTTGAGGTATGACTTGTGGCCCATCTGAAACAACTGAAGTCCGAACTGCTGAGCGACGGCAAGATCAGCGCGAACGAAGTCGCACGGATTCGTCGATACGTCGAAGAAGACGGCGCGCTGGACTTTGACGACGTGGCGTTTCTGGTCCAGCTGCTCGGCGAAGCGGATGAGGTCTGCCCCGAATTCGACGAGCTGTTTCTGCCGCTGATGCGTCACGTGTTGCTCAAGGACGGCAAGATCGATCTGGACGAACAGGCGGTTCTGGTCGAGATGCTGGTCGCCGGCGGAGCGATCCGCCAGTCGGAACTGAAACTGGTCCGCGAGCTTCAGATCGAAGCGACCGAGACGACGCCCGGGTTTGAAAAGCTGTGCCAAGCCTTGCTGGCGATTCCGGCCGGTTGAGCGGTTCGCCCGCGTCGTCGTGCCCCCGCCACGGAACCTCGTCGCGTCGCCGAAATGACAGGCTGGAAGCTTCTCCCACTTCATTGCATCCGACACTTCGAATCTGCTCGAGCAGGCCGCACGCATTGGGCGATTTGCGATTTGTCACACCTGGTCCATATTGGCGCGCCGTCGTGATTCTTGCCTGTGCTCATTGGCGCGCGTTTGGGTTCCAAGTGGGCGATGAAAGGAGGCCGTCCAACCGCGTGCGGGTAGGCATTGGCGCGTCCCGAGGGAGTTTTTTTCTCGGTCGCGTCGACGGTACATCGTTTGCATCGGAGCGGTCGTTGAACGATCAACAACGATGATTTCGAGGGTCCCTTGATGGAACGATTCAAAAAATTGCTGGTGTACACGGGAACGGAGGAACCCGAGGGTGCGATTGCGCGAGCGATCGTGCTGGCGATGGAAAACGGTGCCTCGTTGACCCTGATGGATGTGATCAAGCCGGTGCCACGGATTCTGCGTTTGTTCAAGGGAGTCGCGGGGCCGGACGAGCTGCAGCGTTTGTTGATCGAAGATCATCGTGCCAAGCTGCAAGCACAGGTCGACGAGTTCTATGACGCGGACGTTCCGATCGACATCGTGGTCACCGTCGGTGATCCAGCGATGGAAGTGATCCGCGAAGTGCTCCGCAACGACCACGATTTGGTGATCAAGGCGGCTGACGGATTTCGCGGAGCCGGGCGGGTGGTCGGCAGCGTGGCCCGGGCGCTGTTGCGGATGTGCCCGTGCGCGATGCTGTTACTGAAGCCGCAGATTCACGGCGAATTCGACCAGGTGTTGGCGGCGATCGACGTTGACCGACAAGACACCCCGCACAAGAAACTGAACGAATCGATCGCGGAGTTGTCGTTGGAGATTGCACGCAGCGATGAGGCGACGTTGCATTGGTTGAGTGCTTGGGAAATGCCCTTGGAAGTTCCGTTCGAACTGCCGTTGGAATCGCCTTTCCAGCAATCGTTCGGCGAAGATCAATTCGAGGATGTGTTTTCGATCCATGCGGAAAACATCCGCACGCATCTTGGCGAGCTTCATACGGCGGCGGGAATCACGGATGTCTCACCGGAAATTCATGTCCGTCGCGGACCGGCGGCCGATGTGATCTCGGAGATGGTGGAAGAGGTGCAAGCGGACTTGTTGGTGATGGGGACGGTCTGCCGCACCGGGATCGCCGGCTTTTTGATCGGCAATACCGCCGAATCCGTCTTGGCCGACGTGTCCTGCAGCGTGTTGGCATTGAAACCCCCGGGATTCGTCTGCCCGGTTGCCGGCGAAACGCTGGAATCGAAGGTTGTGTCGTGAGCTGAAGAGAGAAACAAGCGGGAGAGGCGGCCACGCTCGCCGCTGCCAGCGGGACGGGCTGTCGGTTTAATTGGGGATCTGCGGAGTCAATGGTGAGCCGCTGGCCGTAAGGCCTCGGGCGGGCGCCGAAATGCCCGGCCGCTTACGCGTCGCGGCTCACTCAATCAACAGCCCGGCCGCTTACGCGTCGCGGCTCACTCAATCAACAGCCCGGCAAGCGAGCGGCGCGTGCAGGCAACGAGATCGCCACGCGCCACTGGCTGACGCCACGTGCTGGAGTCGTACTAGGTCGCGTCAGCGACCAGACGGACGAAGTCCATCGAGGACAGGATCCCGAGCAGTTTCATGTCTTTGCCGACGACGGGAAGATGATGCAGTTGATGTTCGATCATCAACTTGGCGGCGCTCTTGAGCGTGTCTTCCTGCTTGACCTTGAACATCACGCCCGACATCACACTGGCAACTTCATCGGTGCCGAGGGTTTCGCGGATGATGTCCGCGACCAAAAAACTGGTGTCGTAGATTGCCAGGTCGCTTTCGAGCGTTCGTTCGGCATCTTGAACCAATCGGACGAGATCGTTGAGTGTGAGAATGCCTTTGAGATAATGTCCATCGTCGACGACCGGCAGCGCCGAAACGTGGTGCTCGGTCATCGTGTCGACGGCGTCGTGGACGGTTTGATAGTCGTGAATGGTCACCGGGTGCCGTTGCATGACGTTTTGCACCTTGGTTTCCAAATTCGCATTGATGGTCGTCATTGAGCTTTCCTCAGGCGTCGAGAGAGTTGACCGCGGTGGACACGTGCCCGATGGTCACAGCGTCTGGCCATCGGAAACGAAATCGATCCAGACCGCAAACCGTATGCCGAATCTGGGGATCCGTTGCACTCGATTTTGGTCGTGCGTCCTCGGGGGTATCGCTGTGAAGCATTTTTCCCATGTGTTTCTTGAGGTTTTAGCGGCAGGGCGCGAGCCCTCCGGTTCTACACCTCGGCCATAGCACCGGAGGGCTCGCGGGCTGTCGTTTTAGTCGGGTTCTGCTGAGTTAATGGTGAGCCGCTGGCCGTAAGGCCTCGGGCGGGCGTCGCAGTGCCCGGCCGCTTACGCGTCGCGGCTCACAAAACCGACAGTCCGCTCGCGCCCTGCCGCTAAACGATGCTTCACAGCGTTGCCCGCCGGGGTTCTGGTGCGCTCGGCTGATCCGCCGATCGAGTACAATTCTCATGGCCTCCGCCTTCCGTCCCCTTTCCTCTGTCAGGTCTGTTCGATGAAACCATCCTTTTTGCTTGGAACTCCGCTGGTTGCCGTTTTGCTGATGGCGGCGACGTCATGGGGGCAAGGCAGCGCGATCGGGGGCGTGCTCAACACCGCCGACAAATTGCAGCAAGACGTGCAAACGAGTCAGGGAGCGATCACGGCGGGACCGGCTGACAAGATGGAGAAGGTTTCGCCGGGCAAAATCGATCCCGATGCTCCACGAAGTTTCACCAAGACCGACTCGGGACTGCAGTACCGCGTGCTGCGCAAGAGTAACAAAGAGAAACCCAAAGCGACCGACAGCGTGGTGGCGCACTACAAGGGCTGGTTGGATTCAAAGAAAATCTTTGACAGTTCGTATCGCCGTGGCCAGCCGACCCCGTTTCCGCTCAAACGCGTGATTGCCGGTTGGACCGAGGGGCTGCAATTGATCGGCGAGGGGGGCATGATCGAGTTGGACATCCCCCATGAACTCGGCTACGGGGCGCGTGGCACCCCGGGCGGCCCGATCCCTCCGCGGGCCCGGTTGCACTTCATCGTCGAGTTGGTGGAGATCAAGTGATTGGGCGGTGAGCGGAAATACCTCGCTTGGGCGACGGCGTGTGGCGGGGGACGTCAATTGTAGAAGTGACGGATTTGATCGTAGCGGAAAACGGTAAGACTTTCGCAAGCCGCCGGCCCTCTCTGGCGTTTGCTTGCTGCGCAAACGCCGTCTCTGCCAGAGGGGGTTCTTCGTGGATTTTAATGGCTAATCACTCAGGGCCCAGGTTTTTTGAGGCATTGCTGCGATGTCCGAATGGGTGTTGGACGACAACCGCTCGGTTCAAACGCCCCTCCGGCGACGCGGGCCGGTGGAGGGCACGAAGCACCTTCGCCGCATCGCAGACCAGGTGATTCCTAGGCGGGTTGCTCCTCCGCAGAGCCCGTCTCCGCTACAGCTGGCTTCGCCATCAGACCGAACAGAACCATCGGACATCGCAGTCATGCCTCAAAAAACCTTCCCCGAGTATCCGAGAGCAGCCACTAAAATCCGCGAAGAACCCTCAGAGGGGGAGAGACTCAATCGGTTGCCAAAAGCCGTAGCAATCGAATCGGCGTCCCGAGCCACACCGGCCGTGCGTTCCAAGGCGGAGCCTTGGAACGAGTTGAGGCTCACGAACTTTGCTTCAATCGACCTTCGCCCCGGACCACTTCAGCATTTGGGTTTCCAGGTCTTGGGGGTAGGAAATCTGGACGTCGGTGATGTTTCCTTGGTCGTCGATCGTCGGGGTCAGTTCGGGTTGGACGAAACCGGTGTAGGCGGGTTGGTCCAGATCGGCGTAGCGACGCAACACTTCGTCGCGTAAGGCGACATTGATGTTGATCGCGTAGTCCTTCATCAGCCGTTCGGCCGACGCCCGGTCGCCTTCGGATTTGATGCGTTGGACTTCGGCCAGCAATTGACCGACGCCGCGATGCCAGGCGGCCACGTCCGTGACCCGGAAGTACGTTTTTGAGTCACGGACGTCGACGCGGATGGCGTCCGTGTTGGCGGCCAGCCAGCCGACGATCATTTGTCGATTCCGCATGTGGTCTTCTTCGATCGTCGTGCCCGACTTGATCCGCCGCAGTTGGGTCATCGCGTTTCGCGTGTAGGCTTCATAGGCCGCCAGTTGCATCTCTTTCAGGTCCGTTTCGTTGTCGACCAAACCGAGTTCGATCAGTTTCGGATTGCCGATAAAGTACAGCGCGACCAGGTCGGCACGTCCTTCTTCGAGCGCGCTGTAGTATTCCTTGATCGAGACGGCGGGGTCGATGCCTTCGTTGACTTGGCCGGAGGCATGCCCGATGACTTCGTGCATGTTTACTTCCAGTGCCAAGGCGGTGGATTTCCATTGATCGGCCCGCGCGAATTCGGCATCGTCGTAACAGAACTCTGCCCGTGCCGACGGAGTGCTGGCTTTGTCATACGCTTCCATCACGTTGCTGAGCGACACGGATTTGCTGCCGTAACGCTGGCGAATGGTGGCGTCGTTGGGCAGATTGATTCCGATCGGGGTGACGGGGCCGGAGTCACCGGTTTCCATCACGACCTGGATCGCTTTGGCGGAAATCCCTTTCACATTGTCCTTGCGGAACGATTGGGCGTAGGGCATGCGGTCTTCGAACCACTGTGCGTTGTCGGCAAACTTTCGAATCATGTCCATTTTGATCGGGTCATTGAAGTAGACCGCGGCCTCCCACGATCCCTTGATTCCCCGCGCGTCCATGTAGACTTCGATGAACCCGTTGATGGTGTCGACGGAGCTGTCTTTGTCGGCGACCCATGCGATGTTGTAGCCGTAGAAATCCGCGGCTTCGCCGGTGCGGTAATAATGAATCAACGCGCCCAGGGCGCGCGCCATCTCGGGCGTGGCGAAGGGGATGGCGGCTTCGAGATGGGAGACGATGTTGGCGATCGGTTGGGCGTACATGCCGGCGGGAACCAGGCTGTCCAATCCGCTGCGGTAGACGTTTTCACGCAGTTTGCCACCGTCGGTTTTGATCAGTTGTGAATTGAGCGGGTAGCGTTCTTGAAACCCGTCCAGATCCGCGGTGGTGACGTTGTGGTAGAGGTTGTTGGCGCTGGCGGTCAGGATATCGACACCTGCGGGCGGAGATTTTTGGGTGACGTGTGTTTCGAATTCGGGGTCAAACAACACCGGTTCGATCTCCAGCATCAGCGTGAAGAGTTCCTCGCCGGACGCCGGCAGCAGGGCACCGTTTTTCACGGCTTGTTTGACGGCCGCTTCAAACGCGTCGACAGAACACTCCAACAGATTTTTCTGTGCCGTCAGCGCGCTGTGGGGGCCGTTGTTGACCCAGAACAGTTTCATGTAGTTGCGAATCGCGGCGATGGTCGTTTCATCGATCCCCTCGGGATGCGTCAACACTCCCTCCAGGACGGCGCGAATGCGAAGCGAGTGGCGGTAGCGTTGGTCGATGTAGATATCGCGGCCGGCGATCGCAGCTTGGGAGAGGTGATAGATCAGCGTTTTTTCTCGCAGCGACAACCGATCGAACCCGTCGACGTAGAGCTGGACGATGGCGACGTCGTCGACACGGTCGAGCAGGTACTTTCGCTGATCGGGGTTCGGGTCTTGGGCGAACAGTCCGGCATTGCACCACAGTGTTGCAGCGGCGAGGACGCAGAGGGTAACAGAACGCATCAATAAACCTTGAATGTCGAGGGGGGGCGAACCGGGCGCGCGATCGAAGGCGTGAAGTCCGCTTTGCAACGAGCGGAAATAAATGTCGTCGCGGGACTCGCGTCGTGCGCCCGCCGTCGGGCGACGGCAGGGGACACGCACAAGTCGACATTCATTCTTCATTGATGTGTTGCTTACGCATCCGCGTCGACTTCGAAGATGGCTTCGATTTCGACGGCGATCTTTCCGGGCAGGCTGTTGGTGCCGATGGCGCTTCGCGCGCCGACGCCGTTTTCTTCGCCAAACACGTCACGGAACAGCTCGCTGCAGCCGTTGATCACCGCGGGCGAATCGGGAAATCCTTCGATGCACTGGACCAGGCCGAGCAACTTGATCACTCGTTTCACTTTGTCGAGCGAACCGAAGTGGCTTTGCAGCGTGGCCAGCATGGCCAGACCGGTTTGCCGGGCGGCGTCGTAACCCGCTTCGACGTCCAAATCCAATCCCAATCGACCGGTCGTCAGCGTCTTATTCGGCTTTAACGGTCCATGGCCGGATACATAGGCAAGGCCGCCGACCACGACGACGGGTTTGTAAACGCCGGCCGGTGCGGGGGCAGGTGGTAGTTCGAGTCCGAGTTCTTCGATACGTTTTTGGTAGGACATGGTTTGGAGGGGTTGGATGCGGTGAATGGGAAAGCCAAAGTGTGTCAGTATTTCAGTCGTCTTTCAAGCTGACGACGGCAGGAACCGCTGCGTTCGTGTCGTTGGGGAATCCCTTGCACCATGGAGCGAAATTGATCATGAACGAATTGAGCGGCCGAAAGGCATTGATCACCGGTGGAACCCAGGGAATCGGTGGGGCGATCGCGATCGCTGCGGCGAAAGCCGGTGCCGACGTGTTGCTGGTCGGATTGCGACGCGACGCGGCGGCCGAACAGACGCTCGAGCAATGTCGCCGGCACGGTGTCCGCGCCGAACTGGTGCTGTGCGATTTGTCGCGGGCCCCGGGAGAGTATCTGGAGTCATTGATGGCGGAGGTGGATACGTTGATGCCGGGGATCGACCTGTTGGTCAACAACGCCGGGACGTACATCGACGTGCCGTATCTGGAAATGGATTATGAACGATACCAGACCACGATGCATCTGAATGTCGCGGCGGGGTACTTTTTGACCCAGGCGATCGCGCGGCGTTGGGTGGATGCCGGGGTCGATGGGCGAGTCGTGTTCACCGGTTCGATCAACGGGTTGCTCTCCGAGCCCGATCACACCGCCTATGACACCAGCAAGGGGGCGGTCGCGGCCATGGTCCGTTCGCTTTGCGTGTCGCTGGCGCCGCTGGGGATTCGGGTCAACGCGATGGCACCCGGTCTGGTGCGGACGCCCTTGACCGATGGCGCGATCGGGGACGACAAGATGCGTCATTGGATGGAATTGCATACACCCAACGGACGCGTTCCGACCGGCGACGTGTGTGCGGGCACGGTGATTTTTTTGTTGTCGGATGCCGCCGAGCACATTCACGGCCAGACGATTTACGTCGACGGAGGGATGAGTGCCTGGCAGCAACCCGATGCGCCCGAGTGAGGGACGACGGACATGACATTGGCGTGAACGGGGCGTGGCCATGCAAAACATGACTTAAACTTCCACCAGTGGGGTCATGCGCCGTCACCGGCTTTCTTGCGACAGCAACGTGCATGGGTCTCGCCAAGATAGGGATTCGCCCGCCATCACTCCCGCTCCAACAGAATTCTATCCGTCATGTCGACTTGCCCTACCGCTCCCGGCGCATCGTCTTCCCCCGCCGAAAACGCATTCGTGGGACGTCAACCGATCTTCACGCCTGAAGTGGAGGTTTTCGCCTACGAGTTGCTCTTCCGATCGGGAGAGCAGAACGCCGCGATGATCACCGATGGTGATCGCGCGACGGCCAACGTGCTGCTCAATACGTTCACCGATATCGGTCTGGACACGATCGTCGGCTCGAAAAAGGCATTCATCAATTTGACGCGTAACTTGCTGACCAGTCACAACTTGTCGTGCATGCCGCCGGACCGCGTCGTGTTGGAAATTCTCGAAGACATCGAGCCGGACCCGGAGGTCCTGTCGGCGATCGAAAAACTGGTCGAAGAAGGCTATAAGATCGCGTTGGACGATTTCGTCTATCGCCCCGACTTGGAACCCCTGATCGGGACCGCGGACATCGTCAAGATCGAGTTTCCGCTGATCCCCAAAGAAGACTTGGCTGATCATATCAGCAAGCTACGGGCACTGGGCGTGCGCACCATCTTGGCGGAAAAGATTGAGACCCAGGAGGATTTCGAGCTGTGCAAGAGCCTCGGTTGCGATCTTTTCCAAGGTTACTTTTTCTGTCGTCCCCAGGTCATCAGCCAACGCAAGACGCAAGTCAATGTGGCGTCGATTGTGCGGTTGATGTCGGAATTGCAAAACCCCGACATCACGGTCGGCGAAGTCGAAGGGATCATCCAAACCGACGCGAATCTTTCCTTCAAACTGCTTCGGTTCGTCAATTCGGCCAACGCCGCGACGACGCGCACGATCGATTCGTTGAAGCAAGCCACGACACTGATGGGAATCTCGCGTTTGCGTTCCCTGGCCTCGATGATGCTGATGACCAGCATTGACGAAGGCAAGCCGCAAGAACTGATCAGGCTTGCCATGATTCGCGGTAAGATGTGCGAATTGCTGGCGAGCGAATCACGTGCTACGCGACCGGATCGCTTCTACACGCTCGGGTTGCTTTCGGTCATGGACGCGCTGTTGGACAAGCCGATGGACGAAGTCATTCCGTTGTTGCCACTGGCCGATGACATGAACGACGCCTTGCTCAATCGGGCCGGCGAACTGGGGCAGGTCTTGCAAAGCGTGATCCACTTCGAAGCGGGCGAGATCGCGCCGCCGATTTCGTTGTCCGCCGAACACATGGCCTCGGCCTATCAGCAAGCGCTGCGTTGGATCGCCGACTGCAAGATCAACGAATAAGACGGCGGGGACGGTCCTGGTTGTCGCTGGATTCGACGGCCTGGAATGGGCCGTCCTACATTAGCCTGCAAACCCCTGATGACGTGCCTAGCGTTCGTCCCAGAAATAGGTCCGCTGGTCGGGTTTCGGCCTGTTGCGGTACAAGTACGTGGCGGCGAGTGCCAGAATCGTGACCAGCAGGCCGATTCCGGCGATGACCAGGATGATGGAAAACCAGGTGAAATTCATGGGGGCCTCCGGTTCGAAATCAGCCCGCGACCGCATCGGCGGCGTGGCGTTAGATTCAGGGCCGCAAACAAGCTCGTCCAGGGCGGTCAATCCGGAGCGGACGAAATCGCGGCGCTGCGAACGCAATTGATTGCTAGCGGCAGGGCGCAAGCCCTCCGGTCTTTCACGGTGTTTTTGAAGCGCGACCGGACGGCTCGCGCCGTTCCGCTAACAACGGGCACCGGACGGCTCGCGAGCGCTCGCAATGGGCACCGGACGGCTTACAAGTCCAGCTTCTTCTTGAGGTGCTCGCTGGTCAGATGTTTGACGACGTCCAGCGGTTCGCAGGCGTTGTCGTCTCCATAGTCGATGTCGACCGGGCCGATGGCTTTGGCGGCGCGGAGGGCGGCCTGGTTGAGTTTTTTGTTGCGTTTTCCGATTCCCATCAAAGCGGTGTTCATCGATTCTCGCACCCACATGTCCTCGCCCTTGATGTGTTTCTTGATGCGGTCGATCAGCGCCAACAAAAACGCGTCATCCATGCCCTTGGGGTTTTTCTTGGAGAGTTCGTAGATCAAACCATAGGCACAGCGGCGCCGCACCGGATCGTCGCTCTCCATCCAGTCGCAGGCGAGATCGAACGCGAAGGGAGCCTTGGCGAGCGTCGCGTCACAGGATGCAAACACGTGGGCCAGGTATCCGCCCTGCAGTTGATCGACTTGTTCTTCCGCCTGGGCGCGGGTGACCTGTTTGGGATCGTCGATCAACAGCCCGATGACTTTGGCGTCATAGACGTTTGATTTCCAGAGCGCCAATGCCAGCCGATGGTCGCGTCCGACTTGTTTGGCGAGCTTGCGAAGCTGGGTCAAACCGATCCCAAAACTCTTGAGCCGACTGTCTTTGACGCCGCACTTGTTCCAATGCTCGACGCCGCGCGGATTGGTGTGTTCTTTCAAGAGCCTGATGACTTCGGTTTTTTTCATCGAATCAATTCTCAAGCTTGCGCATTCGTATCCGCCGGTATTCGACTTGGCCGCGATCGCCCTCCAGTCCGATCGGACCGGACTCGGGGACTGCAAACGCCTCTTCGATCACTTCGCCGTTACAGGTGCAATGCGCCGAGGTCCCCCTGACCGTGATGACCAATTCATTCCAATCGCCCTGGCGATAGTTTTCCAGCGATTTGTAGGGTCCGGCGAGAGCGTAGTCGCGGCACTGCAACTGCTTGCCACGCACGAAGACGCCGCTGTCGGCCATCGGGGTGGCGCGAAATTCAAGGATCAGCTGAAAGTCGTCGTCAAATTCCTTGGTCGTCCACAACTGTTGAATCTTTCGGCCTTCGGGAGGCGTGGTGACGACCAAGCGTCCGGCGATCGCGCGGTACCGGTCGTCCGGCGTGGATGGCATTCCATCAAAGGCGATGTCTTGTTCGACGAGCGGCCAAACCACGGCGCCGTTGGTTTTGGGGATCCAGCGGTCGCGTGATTTCCGCATCTGGTCGGTCGATCTGCGGTAACCCCATCCGCTCAGATCAGTGCCGCCGAACAGCGCGATCGCATCGGGTTCGATTTTGAAGGCATCGGGTTCGGTTTCGTGCAGGCCCAAGGTCGCAAAAATCGGCCGCAATGCGGCCTCCCATTTTGCGTACCCGAGCGCATTGGGGTGCAACAGATCGGGGAACTCCACCTTCTTTGCGTCGCCGTTTTCGTCGGCGAACAAGGTCCACGTGTCGATCACCGTGATTTGTCGATCGCCGCGTGCCAGGGCGCGGTACAGCTGATTGATCTCCTTGATCTTGTCGGCGGGGCGAGCTTTGGAAGCACTGCTGGGAAAGACCTCGCACAACACGATGGGCATCTGCGGGTTGTGCGCTTTCAGCTTGCCTAAAATCAGTTTGACGTTGCCGGCGATTTGCTCCGGTGACGCTTGTTCTTCCAGGTCATTGGTCCCCATCAGCATCACGACCGCGGCCGGATTCAAGCTGGTGACGTCTTCCTCCAGGCGATACAGCATCCCGCGGGTCGTGTCACCACTGATCCCTCGATTCGCTTTGGTGACGCCCTGGAGCGCACCCGAAAAATCGTCGCGCCAGCCCTGGGTGATCGAGTCTCCCAGGAAGACGACGGCGTCTTCACTGGCCGCCCGATTGGATGCAAACGTGGTTCGACGACGGTTCCAAACATTCTTGAACCAGTCAGAGCGGCGCATCGGCCCGGTGCCGGGCAAGGCGTCGTCGGGCGGAATGGCAAACCGCAGCTCCGTCGCTTGTTGACTGTCTTGTCCGAAGCTGGGAACACAGACACCGACGGCGGTGGGGACCAAGACCAAGTAAAGCAACAGTTGTCGAATCATGAGATGTCGTCGGTAGGAATCGAACAGAAAATAATTACCGGAACTTGCCAGTGGGATGGGCTTCCAGGCTCGTCATTGCAGCGTCGACGGGCTGGATGCCTGTGCGATTTGTTTTGCCTGCGTTGGCAAATGGGGCGTGACCGCACCGCAGTATAACGCAAGCCCGCTACACCCATTCCTGTTTGGTCGGCTTGATCACGACCTCCGGCACGTTGGCCCGGGGGGGGAGCGCGCAGATGGTCGCCACGACCGACGCGATATCTTCCGGCTGCAGAATCGAGTCTTTGTGTTCTTGTGAAACCGGGTTGGGGCGATTGTCCAAGATCGGTGTGTTGACTTCGCCCGGGTAAACGTTGGTGATCCGTACGCCTTCGTCACGGACTTCATTACTGATCGCGGTCCCCAGCGCGGTCATCGCGAACTTGCTGGCACAATAAACGACTCCACCGAGTGAAATGGCTCGCTTGCCGGCGACCGACGAGATGTTGATCACCAACCCGTCGCGCCGCTCGCGCATCGCCGGCAGGACGGCGTGGATGCAGCGGTAGGCACCGGTGGCGTTGATTTGCATCACCCGGTCCCAGTCTTCGGGGACCATCTCGGCCATCGTCCGTTTCAAAATGTTGATGCCCGCACTGTTGACCAGGATATCGGGATCGCCGAAATGCGATTTCACGTCCGCAAAGAATGCGTCGACACTGGCCGCATCGGCGACGTCCAGGGTGTGGCAGTGGATCGGGGTTTCAGAGCTGACCGAGTCCGCGATGGCCTGAAGTTTTTCGAGCCGTCGGCCGCCGATCGCGACGCGACAACCGGCTTCGGCGAGGATCGTGGCGATTCCGGCGCCGATTCCGGTGCCTCCACCGGTGATGGCAACGATCTTTCCTTTCAAACTGCTCACGGATCAAACCCTAGAATAAATGCGAAGGAGGAAGAATGATTCGAGCGTCAAAACGGCTCGGTCGGGGCACGATGGTAACAGAAAGTAACAGTCCGGCAGACTGGTGAGTACATTTGCCGCGTTCGGGCGTCTAACGACTAGTTTCCGTGCTTCCGTTGTCGAGCGTTTTTGCCCCAATCGCTCCGGCGGAGGCGCGGAAACTTTCTTTGCGGCCGATCGTGGTGGCCAGGATTCCCAGCGTCGCAGCATAGAGCAGGTTGGCCGAAAGCAGCCCGACGACGCCACACCAGGCCACGACCATTGCGATGCCGAGCTTGCGTGTGGCGGGTTTCCACGCCAAAAAGATACCCACCGGCAAAACGCACACGATCAGGGCGGTCAAAAGCTCGTAGACCAGCGGCGTTTCATAAAACGTTCCGGTGACCGTGAACAAGCGGTCTTCCGCGGGCGCCACCAGGGCATAGGCGCCGGTGCCGTTCCACCAGACCGGGCTGGCAAACAATGTCGCCGTCGTGATCAGGGCGATCGATGTCGCCTGGACGGACAGCAACCGTTCGGCCAGCGTCGTTCTCCAACTGAGCGGTTGGGGAGTTTCCTGGTCGGACCGGAGACGGCCGACGGGGGCGATCGCAACCGCCGCCAGCGAGAGGCTCAGTAGCGGCTCGAGCGTACCGGCCAGCAGGACAATCCGGTTGGCCCAGCCGACGAACCAAACCCAAAGCAACACGCTCGGCCAGCTGCTCTCGCCGAGGGCGCCGAGCTTTGCCGGAAGCTTCCAAGGGGCCAGTCGATCACCGACGGCAACAAACACTGCCAATCCGATGCCGACTAGCAGATACAGGCGATAAACGGGCGCGGATTCGCCGAGCGCGGATTCACCGGCCAACGCATCCCAAATGAACAGCGGTGAAATCATCCAGCGCGCGTCGCTGGTCAATTCTGCGGTGCGAAAGAACGTCGCCAAATTCGAACTGGACGCCGGGGCGCCGCGGGCAAACCAGGTTTCGACGTCGCCCAGTGCCGAGGCAAAGTAGATCGCCGCGACGAGGCAAAGTCCGCCGCGGACATGGCGGAGCGAGGCGACCGGTGACGGCGAGAACCAAAACTCCGTCCAGCGTGTGTAGCAATCCCTGATCATGGCTCGACCGCCTCCCCGCCGGACGTTTCCGTCGCGGCATCGGCGTCCTGCTGCCGGGAGTACGTCGACAATCGTTTCGCTCCGATGGAAACCAATCGGACCTCGTCGGCGTTGCGAACGACGCGCGCCAGGTAGACCGGCGGCGCGGCATCATCGGCGGCCGTCGTCAGTTGCGTCGGCAACCGCACAATCCGAACCGCATCGATCGACGGATCGGCGGCAACCAGGGGCATCAGCAAAGCCGCCGCCAGACTCGGCCGATCGGACTGGGCCAGCGTCGCCACCAGCCCCATCCAGCGGCCGTAGCGATCCGACTGAGCCAGCCCGGCGATGCCGCTCGGCTGGATCGTCGTCCACTCGGTTTGTCTGTCGATGATCAGTGTGCCCCCGCCGGTGGCTGAGCCCCCGCCGGTGGCTGAGCCCCCGCCGGTGGCTGAGTCCCCGCCGGCGGCCGATGCAAATTGCAAACGGTGGGGCTGCTCGTCAGGCGTCGCGTGCGCCAGATAAAACCGGCGACCGTCGGCGGCAAAATGTGTCGAGCGGAGGTAGGGCGAGAACAGTTCCAGCAGGCTGGAGTGGGTGGTCGAGGGTTCGATGATCGCGGTGTAGGAGACAAACAACGCGAACAGGTGCACGCCGATCGCCGCACTGATCAAACCGATCCAGGTGGAGCCGGGACGTCCCAGGGAATCGACATCGGCGGCCATCTGGGTTGCCGTCTGGGCCGGCCCGTCGTCCGGCGGCGGGGCCGCGTTGGCGGACGCCGGGGGCACGATGCCGCCGTCAGGGGTGTCCGCGGTCGAACCGCGTGGCGTCTTGGTTGGGGGCTTGCGGCGGGCCATTCGGATCTGCGAGCAAAAGAAACAGGAGTTCGAAGCGGTAAACCGATAGGGTAACTGCTGTCGAAGCATCCGAAAATGGATTGTGCGATCGCGGTTCGATTGCCGCGAGCGGGCCGGCGTCCTCGCGTGGATTCCGGAACATCGCCTCGATCGACAACCCGCCAGGGTCGTCAAAATGCGGTCCGGCGAGTCAGTCGGGCTCGGTTTTGGCGTGAAACTGAGCCGATTGATCCGTTTTTTTCCCGGCAAACGATGCGGCGCCGCAAGAGAAAAAAATCAGACCGTTGACCGAACTTTCTGCGGCGGATAAAGTCTTGATCTTGCTGGCGGATTCAGCGTCAAAACGATTGTTGGATTTGCCGCAACACCATCACGGTGGGTGTAGCTCAGTTGGTTAGAGCACCGGATTGTGGTTCCGGATGTCGCGGGTTCGAATCCCGTCACTCACCCTGTCTTTTTGCGCCGAAACGCCACCCGACGCGGCCTCCCGGCCGAGAGGGCGTTGAAGGTTTCGGCACCGCTCGCGTCACTTCGCAACAAGCGGATTAAACGTGTCGGATCTCTTGAAGCGAGATAGGTTTCCAGGCGTGCCATTGCAGCGTCGACGCATTCGGTGATGCACCGGCTCGAACGAACGGCTCGACGTCGCGTTTCTCAATCCCGCAAGAACGACCGCGCGGCGCTGGCAGAGACAAGCATCCAATCCCCGAGCATCATCGATGGCAGCAGCGGTCGCATCAGCACGCAGTGATAGGCTTCGAAGTCGCTACCGTCCGGGGGCGTGACAATGATCACGGCATGGTGCGCCCGATCGCGGATCGAAATGCTGATGCTGTGCGAATAGTCGAGGAACGCCCCGATCGCGTTCATCCCCGCTCCACGCCGCATTCCCGCGGCCGGCACGTGTCCTTCCGCGTCCGGGCCGGGCGGTGACGAAGTGGTGCTGCGTCGAGCGGCCCCATAGCCTTCGGCGATCGCTCGACCGAGTGAGGTTTGTTCGATCAGGAACGTATGGAAATCGGGCGCTTCGAACAAGTCGCTGACAAAGTCGATCATACCCTCCAAGGGGCTCGGCATGCGTGTGTGCTCCGGACGAATTCTCCGCCGTCCGGCGTCGGGAGACGCATTGTGAAGGTACCCGCGATTGTCAGCCGGAATTCGGCGGAACGCGTGAATCAAATCGGCATGATTGTCGAAGGGCAACACGGTGCCGTTCTGAATCGGTTGATACGCCGGCAGACTGGCTGGCCCGGCGGCCGAATCGCCCTCTTCACCGGACTGTTCGATCTGGCGGGCGTGTTCGAGCAAACGGTGACGGGCCAAGGCGCTGTCTGCCAGAGCGGTTCTAGGAGGATCAGGCATCGTAGGGCTCCTCTTCTAGCGCGGCGTCAACTGAACCGGCTGAGGTTGGCATCAACGACGAGCCACCTTCGATCATCCGGCACACCGCTGCGATCGATCGCACGGGGCTTCATCCCGCAGCGCTTGGACGACTACCGGTCGCCACCACCAAAGGGCAAACCATGCGCCAGCGGCAAGGCAACGTCATGCCGGCGGCGGCGGACTGACACGGTGAATCGCGATTGCGTCGGCGATCGACCCGGCAGAAATCTTTTGCGCCCCATCGGTCTGGAGATCGACCGGGCCGCGACGTCGCTGAGAAACGTTCGCATTGTCACACACCCAGCGCCGGATTCGCGCGCCGAAGGCATCGTTGAGTGTGCCGTGCCGTCGACTTTGGCAAGCAAGGAGAGGTCGCAACGGTGCGCGCTGGCTGTCGATTTGATCGAAGTTTCGAAATCAACGCGATGATGCCAGGTGCGACGCGTAGGCGGGGGGCGTCGCACGAGCCCTTGCCATCGCGATGCGGTCAGCGATCGGCGCGAGAGGAATCACGGAGCCACTGCACATCGTGCTCCAGTCGAATCGTGGCCATCGGAGTCGATTGCATCGGGCCGGATCCCAAGCGGACTTGATCGGCATCGCTGACCGCTTGTTGTGAGCCGGCCAAGGTCTGACGCACCATCAGGTCACTCAATCGACTTGCGAGCGAGTTTTTGAATTCCGGGTGTGGCGTTGCCGAGACCAGAGAGGAAGCCCCCCAGGTCATCCGCATCGTTCCCAGTTCGTTTTGGACCAACCGCTCGAGTTCCGACCGTTTCGCGGTCCCCGTTTCGCCATCGGCATCCCAGGCGATCACCCAGCTTCGTCGGCCGGTGCGATAGGCCAATTCGGTGATCCGCATGGTGCGTTGCAACAGGGCATCAAAGGCATCGGTGCCCGCCGCGGGGATGGCCGCACCGACGGAGACCGTGGTCAGGTAAACGTGGTCGGGGAAGGCCGGTTGCATCTCCCCGGCACCGAGTTCGATCAACTGGGAGGGAACGTCGATGCGGACACGCCGTGGCGGTGCCGGGGATTGGGACGGCTGGGTCGAGCGGGACGGACGGACCTCGTGAACCCGCTGATCTTCGTTCACGATTTTCCGTTGCTCGATCCTGATCAACTCCGACCGCCACTTGACCCAGCGGGCGGCCACCGCGGAGGGGCCTCCCGAGATCGTCTGGAAGCTGACGGCGGTACCGGTGCCGACGCGCGATTCGATTCGCAGCGTCGAGAAGTGCGCCGCGGCGAGTTGACGGCTGATGATCAATCCCAACCCGCCGACGCTCTTGGCGGGTGCCTTGCCGGCGCCGATCAATTCCATGTCCGACGGCGATATCCCGGCGCCTTGGTCGACGATCGCCCAGTTCATGATGCCTTGATCGCGGTTGACCGTGGCACGAATCAGCACGGGACCGCCTTCACGCGTGACCCGGATGGCATTTCCGGCCACGTTGACGATCAGACGTCGCAGCAAGGTGGCATCCGCATAGATCTGAATGCCTTGATCAAACGGACCGTCCCACAACAAGTGGATCCCCCGCGGCAGAATCCACGGTTGCAAGGTCGCTTCGACATTGCTTCGTAAATCGTCGATGGAAATCCATTGACGCGTCACATTGGGGAACCCGGAATCGAACCGACGCGACTGCACCATCTCGTCGACCAGCTGGACGGCGCAGTTGCATTGGTTGATCGCGGCGGACAAGCACTCGCTTTGGGCCGAGGACACTTTGCCCAGATCGCCATCGCGGACCAACCGGATCGCTTCTCGGATCGTCGACAGCGGGGCGCGGAGGTCGTGCGCCGTTTCGCTGATCAGCCGTGAAATCGATTCCAGTGGAGCATCGTCCGCGGCGATCGGTTTTGGGCCCGACGCAGCGATTTCTCGGCTCCCCGGCGTTTGCCCCGGTTTGCGACGCGATGCGACCGGGCCGCCATAGGGAGCACCACGATCATCCATGGGACGGCTCTCCCGCGTTGCGGTGGCGGCTGTCGTTGGGAGGGTTGAGGTCATGGTGAGCATTCTCCAAGAAACGGGGGGACAGGTGACGCCGATGACGCGAGGGAGGGAATCGCACCGGGAAGGGCCTCGACGTGACCTGTTAGGTTGTCCGTATCGGCTAGGTCGAGATTGCGGCAACACGTCCCGGCCCCGATCGGCACGTGGAAACTCGAACAGCACGTCAGACCTTGCCAGATGTTCCGATCGTGCCGACGGAAAGCTTGCGACTGCAGTGCGGCGAACTTAAACTCAACGGCGTTCGATGCCCCCGATCGACTCCCTTCCGATCCCGCTCCTCCTTTGATCGCCGTCCTTATGCCTGCTCATGCTGCCCCGAAATTTTTGCCCCTGTGTGGCGCCCTGCTGATCGCGGTCGGCGTTTCGCTGACCGGATGCAAGATCGAAAAGATTGACACCAACGCGACCGACAGCCAGGCAACCGACGGCGACTCGACCGCCGTCAAGACATCCGGCGAAGGAAAGATCCGCGTCGCCTACGTGACCAACGGGATCGCGTCGTTTTGGGACATCGCCGAAGAAGGATGCAAGGCAGCGGCCAAGGACCACGATGTCGAATGCCTGGTCCGCATGCCGCCCGATGGAACCGCCGACCAGAAACGGATGTTGGAAGAGTTGATTTCGGATCAAGTCGCCGGTGTCGCCGTCAGTCCCATCGATCCGGACAATCAAACCAGCATCTTGAACGAAGTTGCCAAGGCGACAAACTTGATCACCCACGATTCGGACGCACCGAAATCCAACCGTCTGGCCTACATCGGGATGAACAACTACGACGCCGGACGGATGTGCGGCAAGCTGGTCAAAGAAGCGATGCCCGAGGGTGGCGAAGTGATGATCTTCGTCGGCCGGTTGGGTCAGCTGAACGCCGATCAGCGGCGGCAAGGCATCATCGACGAATTGCTGAACCGCTCCGACGATCCCGAGCGACCGTTTGATCCCGCCGACGGTGTGCTCAAGGGCGACAAGTACACGATCCTGGATACCCGTACCGACAACTTTGATTTTGCGATCGCCAAAAGCCGCGCCGAAGACGCGATCGTCAAGCATCCGAACATCGGCTGCATGATCGGTCTGTTCGCGTACAACCCGCCCAATATCCTGGAAGCGATCCGGGGTGCCGACAAAGTCGGGCAAATCAAAGTCGTCGCCTTTGACGAAGACGCCGATACGCTGAAGGCGATCCAAGACGGATCCTGTTACGGAACGATCGTTCAAAACCCGTATCAGTACGGTTACAAGTCGGTCGAATTGCTCGCCAAATTGGCTCGGGGCGACGAATCGGCGATACCCGAGGGCGGATTCTTGGACATCCCCGCCCGCGCGATTCGCAAGGACAACGTCGACGAATTCTGGGCGGAACTGAAGGAGTTGACTGGGACTGACGAATCGGACGCGAGCGCCAAGTGAGCCAGACGCCTGGAATGAATCCGCGTCCCTTGCTGGAAGTCCGCTCGCTGGGAAAACGTTTCCCGGGCGTCCGCGCGCTGCACGACATCGATTTGACGTTGATGCCCGGCGAGGTGCTTGCGCTCGTCGGCGAGAACGGCGCCGGTAAGAGCACCTTGATGAAGATTCTGGCCGGCGTCCAGCCGCCCGATGAAGGTCAAATCCTGTTCGACCAAACGCCCGTCACCATCGGCAGTGTGGCCGAAGCGATGCGGTTGGGGATCACGTTGATTCACCAAGAATTGAATCTGTCCGACAATCTGTCCGTCGGCGCCAACATTTTTTTGGGGCGTGAGCCGACGCGGTTCGGGCTGATCGATCGCGAAACGATCGATCGTGATTCCAGGCGGCATCTGGCTTCGGTCGGACTGGACGTCGACCCGCAGACCCTGGTGCGTGAGTTGACCATCGGCCGTCAACAGATGGTCGAGATCGCCAAAGCGCTGTCGATCGACGCGCGGGTGTTGATCATGGACGAACCGACCAGCAGCCTGTCACAGCGTGAAGCCGAAGCGTTGTTCAAAGTCGTGCAGGGCTTGCGCGATCATGGCGTCAGCGTGATCTACATCTCGCATCGTCTGGCCGAAGTGGAAACGCTCGCCGATCGCGTCGCGGTGATGCGCGATGGAGAAAATGCCGGCGAGTTGGTCGGCGACCAGATCAATCATGACGCGATGGTCAGCCGTATGGTGGGCCGTGACGTTTCGCGATTCTACGAACGAACGGTCCGCATCGATGCGGCCGCCAATGGATCCAAATCGCAGGTCGCCCCGGCCTTGGAGGTGATCGATTTGATCGTTCCCGATCATCCCCGACACAAAGTTTCCTTTCAGGTGATGCCGGGTGAAATCGTCGGGATCGCCGGGCTGGTCGGAGCCGGCCGAACGGAGCTGTTGCGTTGTCTGTTCGGCGTCACGCAACCACTCGGCGGCAGCGTGCGAATCGACGGCCAAACCGTCCAGCTACGGAGTCCCAAAGACGCCATCGCCAGCGGCATGGGATTGGTCCCCGAAGATCGAAAAGAGCAGGGGCTGGTGATCGACTTTGCCGTCCGGACCAATGTGTCGTTGGCGAGTCTCTCCGATAAAGCCGGCGCCGGGATGTGGATCAATTTTGCCGCGGAATCCGAAGACACACATCAAAACATCGATCGCCTGCGAATCAAAACACCGACGGCCGACCAGGTCGTGCGTTATCTCTCCGGCGGCAATCAGCAAAAAGTGGTGCTGGGAAAATGGCTTGCCATGAATCCCAAGATCCTGTTGCTGGACGAACCGACGCGGGGAATCGATATCGGTGCGAAAGAAGAGATCTATCGACTGATGGAAACGTTGGCGGCCGAGGGGCTGGCGATCTTGTTCGTGTCCAGCGAAATGGAAGAAGTGATCGCGATGAGCGACCGCACGCTGGTGATGCACGAAGGCGCAATGACGGGGCAGTTGGTCGGCGATGAAATCGGAGAAGAACAGATCATGAACTTGGCAACGGGTGTAATCAGTCGATGAACAAAATCCTAGGTATCTTCGGCTTGTTGATTTTCGTCTGTCTGTTCACGACGGTTTTGAACGACAGCTTCGTCGGGCAATACAACTTGTACAACACGACGCGTTGGAGCGCGCTGTTCGGCATTCTGTCAATCGGCGTCGCGTTCGTGATCATCACCGGCGGGATCGACCTGTCGATCGGCTCGGTTGTGGGACTGGTCGCGTGTTTGTTGCCGATGCTGGTCGTCGGACAGGGTTACTCGCCGACCGCCGCCGTGCTGATCGTGATGCTGGTCGCCGGGGGAATCGGATTGTTACACGGATTACTGATCACACGGCTGGATTTGCAACCGTTCGTGGTCACCCTGTGCGGCCTGTTGTTCTATCGTGGCTTTGCGCGCTGGCTGACCGATGACGGCACGCTCGGATTCGGCCAAGACTATGACGGGCTGCGGTTGTTGGCGATCGGCAAACCGTGCAGTTGGGCAACGATGTTGCTCGGCGGCGGGATCTGTCTGTTTTTGTACGGGCTGTGGAACTTGGGCCGATTGCGTCCCCACGGTGATGCACAGACCCACGGTGATGCACAGACCCGCGGTGATGCACAGACCCGCGGTGTGCTCGATCGCGACGTCGACATGCAACGAAAGATCTCGGCGTGGTCGATTCCGGCGATCGGCGTTTTGTTGGCCGTGGCGGGGGCGTCGCGTTTCTGGCTGGGTTGGGAATCGGGGCCCGGGACGGCGCTTTTCGAAATCGCGGGTTATCAAATCCGCAGCCTGGGCATCGAAGTTACCGAGGAGGCGGCGTTGATGCCGTCGACGGTGATGAAAGTCGCGGGAACGATTTTGTTCGTCCCGACGCTGGTCGTGTTTCTTTTCTGGGCTTGGCAATCGGATGCCGGCCGGATGAAAAAGCCGTCGGCGCTGGTGCTCGGCTCGCTGATCTTGCTGGGGCTGTGCGTCTGGCAACTCGTGCCGTTGTTTCGCAGTGCGGCGGCCGATGACCGCTGGCAAGTTGGTGCGATCGAAGTTTCCGGAGAGATGTTCAAGACGGTGCTGATGATGATCGTGTTCGTGGTCGTCGGCGCCGTAATCGGATCGGTCGGCTGGCTCATCTCGGCCGCCGGTACGGCGTCAGGAAAATCCAAAGCGTTGACGCCGGCTCTGATTGCCACCGGCGTGATGGCGTTGTTGGGACAAACCCCATTGGCCGCGACGATGGTGCCGATGCCGATGTTGATCATGATCGCACTGGCGATCGTCGCCTCGATCTTCCTGAACCGGACCGTGTATGGCCGCTACCTGTTGGCGCTGGGACGCAACGAAGAAGCGGCCCGATACAGCGGCATCAATACCAAACGCATGATCGTGGTCGCCTACGTGCTCTGCTCGTTGGCCGCGGGACTGGGCGGCATCCTGTTTGCACTGGACGTCAATTCGGTGCAACCGTCGGGCTTCGGCAACTTTTATGAACTCTACGCGATCGCGGCGGCGGTGTTGGGCGGTTGCAGCCTGCGCGGCGGCGAGGGAAACATTCTGGGCGTCGTGATCGGTGCCGCGGTGATGCGCGTGCTCTACAACGCGATCAACATCCTGGGCATCAGCACCAAGCTCGAGTTCGCGATCATCGGCATGGTGATTCTGGCCGGCGTGATCGTCGACGTCGTCGTCAAACGCATCGTCGCCAAGCGAGCCGTGTTGGCGGCTGAAGAAGTGGGGTAGGTTTCCGGTTTGCCATCAGGTTGGATGATTGGAGGGGGCGTGGGCTGTCGTTGACAAAAGGGTTAGCGGAACGGCGCGAGCCGTCCGGTCGCGTTTCAAAAACACCGTGAAAGACCGGAGAGGCTGTGAATAATTGGACCAATGGTTGCGAGATTTGGTTTTGGCGCTAAATTTTCTGCATGAATAATCCAAGCATCGCTACCCAGCGTGGCCAAGCTCGTACCAACCGGCCCGAACGAACTCAGATCGAGATGCGGATGCTCTCGCTGGACCAACTCGTCGCCAGTGATCATCGCGTGCGATTGGTTTGGGACTACTGCCAATCGCTGGATCTGTCCCCCTTCTATGAACCGATCAAATCACTCCAAGGAACACGTGGGCGAAACCCCATCGATCCCAGGATTCTCTTCGCTCTGTGGTTCTACGCCACCCTCGAAGGAATCACCAGCGCGCGGCGAATCGCGGAGCTTACCACGCGTGATTTTTGTTACCTGTGGATCTGCGGCGGAGTAACAGTCAACTACCATACGCTGAGTGATTTTCGCACGAAGCACACTGAAGAACTGGAACAACTGCTAAGTGATTCAATCACCGTATTGCTCAACGAAAAACTGATCACGCTTGAGACGATTGGCCAGGATGGTATGCGTGTGCGTGCTTCGGCGGGCAGCAGTTCGTTTCGATCCGAGCCGACGCTGCAACGGATGCAGGAGGAAGCGGAGAAGTATCTCAAAGAACTCAACGAGCAATCCGAGCAAGAGAACCAAGCCGAAGTCTCGGCCGCGGAGCAAGCCGCTCGACAGCGTGCCGCCGAAGAACGGCTCGAACGCATCAAAGCCGCTCAAGACAACCTTGAGGAGCTTGAACGCCGTCGCCGGGAAAAGAAGTCTCGCAAAAGCAAATCAACTCCGCGAGCCTCGACGACGGACCCCGAAGCGGTACGGATGAAGATGGGCGATGGCGGCTTTCGTCCGGCGTTTAATGTGCAGTTTGCCACCGATGGGCAGACTCGAATCGTTGTCGGCGTGGACGTGAACAACCAAGGCAGTGACATGGGCCAGATGCTTCCGGTCTATGAGTCAGTGTGTTCGACGTATGGTGTCGTGCCAGGACAGTACATAGTCGATGGTGGTTTTATCAAAGCTGCGGATATCGACGCGTTGGATGCCGCTGGGACGACGGTCTATGGTGCTGTTCAGGGTGCTGAGAAAGCCGTCGCCGATGGTAAAACTCCCTATCAAGCGAAGCCCACTGACAGCGACGCGATGGGGCGTTTTCGCGAACGGATGGGGACAGAGGAAGCTCAAGCGATCTACCAGCAACGTCCCTCCATTGCGGAATTCCCCAACGCGGAGTGTCGCAACCGTGGGCTGAATCAATTTAGCGTTCGCGGCCAGCGCAAAGCCCTTGGGCAAACACTGTGGCATGTGCTGGTGAACAACTTCAATCGCTTCCAACATCTGGGCTTTTTACCGCATTTAATGGGGGAGCATAGCGCGCCGCCTGCTTCAAGTTGAGCGATTCGCAGCGAGTCGAGCCAAACGAGCTCGATTCGCTAGCCAACTTGGCAGGCCTCCCTGCTCAGCCGCCTCCAATTTCGGATCGGCAGGAGCAAACACGACCGAAATTTTTCTGTCCGTTTTTGAAATCACGTCAAAAACGAAGGTGAGTGCTGATGTAAACCAATAATTCACAGCCTCGGAGGGCTCGCGCCCTGCCGCTAAGAAAAAGCGATCGGCTTGGCGTCGAAGGAGGTGGCGGGTGGCTTTCGCCACCAGGGTCGCAAGCTGGAAGCTTACGCCACGGTTGGTGCAGGTGGGTGGCTTTCGCCACCGGGATCGCAAGCTGGAAGCTTACGCCACTGGTGGTGCAGGTGGGTGGCTTTCGCCACCGGGATCGCAAGCTGGAAGCTTACGCCACTGGTGGTGCAGCTGGGTGGCTTTCGCCACCGGGATCGCAAGCTGGAAGCTTACGCCACGGTTCCGTACTGGTCGAGCAGGCTTTGGGGGACGCGTTGGATGCGGCCTTCGCGGTTGATCACGGCCAGGGTGACCGTGGCGGTGACGAGTGTTCGCGATTCGATCGAGATCGTGTACTCATGAACGATCTTGCCGACGGTGACGTCTGCGATCCGCGTTTGAATGTCGATCAGGTCGTCGTAGCGGGCCGGCGCCTTGTAGCGACAATCGACCCGCGCGACCACGACCAATAATCCTTGGTCCTCCATGTCGCGGTAACGACCACCGCTGGCACGCAACAACTCGGTGCGTCCGATTTCGAAGTACTGCAGGTAAACGCTGTGATGGACGAACCCCATCGGATCGCACTCGTCGTAACGAACGCGGTGTTGGATCGTGTTTTCTCGCATCGGTAGGCCGCTGTCCATGGCTGCGGTGATGTGCCGCGGCGATGTACCGCGGTAGAGATTCGCTAGAGTGTTAAAGTGCGTCGCCACGTGACTTGACGACGGTGCAACATTATGGCGGACCCGCTCCCGTTTGGTAACCGAGCTGATGAAGCGTACGAATTCGACGATCGCGACCGAACATCCGAGTTGGATGACGTACGTGTTGCTGGCGGCGGGGATTTATAATCTCGCCTGGGGCGGCTGGGTGGTGCTGCGGCCGATGGATCTGTTCGACCTGACGGGCATCGATCGGCCGCTGTATCCGGGGATCTGGCAGTGCGTCGGCATGATCGTCGGCGTCTACGGCATCGGCTACGCGATTGCGGCGACGGATCCGTACCGGCATTGGCCGATCGTGCTGGTCGGGTTCTTGGGCAAGTCCTTTGGCCCGATCGGGATGGCGTACCAGTTCCTGGTGCTCGCCCCCGGTACGACGGGACGACTGCCGCTGCAGTGGGGCTGGGTCAACGTGACCAACGACTTGATCTGGTGGTTGCCGTTCGCGGTGATTCTGTACCAGACCTTTAAATTCTGGAACGCGCCGGCGAGGGCGAGTGAACCCGAATCGCCCAGCCGTCTCAACGAGCTGTTTCGATCGCAACATGGCACGACGATCGCCGAGCTGTCGCGGCAACATCCGCTGCTGGTCGTGTTCTTGCGTCACAGCGGTTGCACGTTTTGCCGCGAAGCCCTGCAAGACCTGCGCGAACAACGCAGCCGCATCGAAGCGGAAGGGACCCGGATCGTGTTGGTGCACATGGGAGACGACGAATCGAGCCGATCGTTTTTTGAGGCCTACGATCTTGGCGACGTCGATCGCATCAGCGACCCAGAATGTCGGCTGTACCGGGCCTATGAGTTAGGTCGCGGGCGGATCGGACAACTGTTCGGCCTGTCGGTGTTTTGGCGCGGATTCATGTGCGCGATCTTGAATCGTCACGGCGTCGGCAAGCTTGACGGAGACGGTTTCCAGATGCCGGGGGCGTTCCTGGTGCGCGACAATGAAATCGTCAACGCCTTCCGCCATCGAACGGCAGCGTCGCGACCGGATTACTGCAGCGTGGCCGATCCGACCGTTCGCTCTGCCCCGGTCGAATCCTCGTCATCATGATTGGCCGATGAATCCTTCGGCGATGAATCGGGCCGCAGGTAGGGAGTGTTCGGTGGATCCTCACTCCAAACCCAGTCGGCAAACTTTTCACCGCACCGCATGCATCGCCAGCGAATCCGCAGCGTCAGCAAGAACGGAACCTGTTTGTACCAGCGGGACGGGTAGCATTCGTTGGGCCGGTTCTGACAGCGGGGGCATTTCACCATGGGAATCAAAGGGGCTGGATTCTACCTGCGTTGACACACCTGTCGGTTCGATTCTGACATCCCACCCATAGGGGAACTCTGTCAACTCTACGACCCGTCAAAGTTGCAAGCGGCGAAAGACCGTGACGATTCCCGGTAGGTGGCCAAACGGACCCTGATCGCCGTTACAGCTGGACCAAAACGGACGATCAGGCGGCAGCGGCACGCTGATCCGGCAGGTGGTCGGCGGAGGGGTGTACGACGTCCTTTCTAGGTCGTCGCGCAGAGCCCCACGGGCGACGGCCCGGAAGGGCCATCGTACATCAGAAAAGCGATCGCCTTAAGCTGGACGGTCTCCTAAAGCCTGCACACCAACACTCTTGCCCGTGCCATTCGGGGCACGCACCGACGTTCAATCGAGACGCACCACTAGCGGCCCTTGGGTTTCAGCCGCCGGACCGCTTTGTGGGCCAGTTTGGGCAGGGACCGCTGAATCGCGTTCCAGTTGCCGACGGCGTCTTTTTTGGGGCGGACGACGAAATCGAACCCGACGGGAAAGGCGGCTTGTTGCGTTCGGAACGACTCGCGGATCCAGCGTTTCCAGCGATTGCGAACGACGGCGTTTCCCGTTTTCTTGGGGATCGTGACGCCCAGCCGTCGCGGCTGATGGGAACGATCATCACCGGACCGACGGGGAAAGGCGAACACGACCAAACAACCGTCGGCCGCGCAGCCGCCCTTGCGCAGGGCCAGGGTAAACGAGCGACCGCTGACGACGCGTTTCGACTTGGGAAAGGCATGGGGTTTCATGATGGACCGTCAAAAGGACAAGTCATCACGCAGCGACTGGGGGTTCTTGTCCGCGAACTGCCGGAGCAACTCCTTGGACTCCTCGTCGATCGATTCGGGAAGCCGGACTTGCAGCTGGACGATCAGATCGCCGCTGGACCCCGATTGGGACGCAATGCCCTGTCCTTTGAGTCGGAGCTTGCGGCCACCGCTGCTGCACGCGGGAATGTTCAAGGTGACGACACCCGAGGGGGTCGGCACGTCGACGCTGGTCCCCAGCGCCGCTTCGCTGATCGAGATCGGCAGGGTCAGTTCCAGGTTCTGGCCGCGGCGGCGGTAGTGTTGATGGGGCGAGGTTTTGATCACCAAGATCAAATCGCCTCGTTCGCCGCCGTTGGGCGAGGGAGCGCCCTGTTGGCGGAGTCGCATTTTGGCGCCTTCGGCCACGCCGGGCGGAATCGTGACGGCCAACTTTTCGTCGCCGAGATAGAATTCCGTTTCCCCGCCGCGGGCGACCAGTTTTAGCGGAAGCTCCAGTTCGTGACGGATGTTTTCGCCCTTTTGTGGCGGTCGGGGTTGAGCGGCCCGCGCCCGTCCTCCGCCGGCGCGTCCCCCGGGCGCGCGTCCGCCGCCGCCGCCGCCGAGGATTTGCTCAAAAAAGTCGCCAAATCCGCCTTCAAAATTAAATCCCCCGGGTTGGCCGCCGGCACCACCGCCACCGCCGCCACGTCCGAAGATCTGTTCCAGGTCCAGCCCGTCGAATCCTCCCGGTGCCGCCCCCTGGTAGCCGCCGCCGCGGATCTTTTCAAAATCCTTGCCGTAGCGGTCATAGGCCGCCCGTTTGTCGTCATCGCTTAGAACGTCGTACGCTTCCTGGATGCGTTTGAATTTTTCTTGCGAGTCCTTTCCCGGATTTTTGTCAGGGTGAAACTTGATCGCCAGCTTGCGATGCGCTTTCTTGATTTCGTCTTTCGAAGCGTTTCGGGCGACGCCGAGTGTTTGGTAAAGGTCTTCAGCCACGGCAAAAATGTTCTCTAACGGTCAGTCAGATTGGGGAGGGTTTATACTTGGTTGGTGACAAACTTGGCACGGTCCGCGCCACCTGGCTAGAGGGAGCAAAGCTTGCGCCGCAATCGTATCGGAACGAATCTCGGATGAAATTACGGCAAAGATCCGCCCGTTGGGCGTTTACTGTAGGCGTTCTGGTGACGTCGGCCAGTCCCTGTCTGGCCGCAGGCGGTTCGTTGACGTTGAAGTTGCAAGACGAAACGACAGGCGAACCGGTGATTTCACGCGTCGAGTTTTTTCGCGGTGCCGCGCCGTCGGGGCCGCGGGAAAAGCAAATGCCCGTGCGTCAAACCGTCTCGGCGGGGATCGGCGTCGTCGTCGATCGCAGCGTGGTGCTGGAATTGCCGGACGGGCCGTATCGATTTCGCATCGTTCGCGGCCCCGAATACCGGGTGATCAATGGCACGTTTGAATTGGAAAAAACGAGCCTGGACGAAAAAAACGTCGCGTTGCCGCGGATGGTCGACATGGCGGCCGAGGGATGGTTGGCCGGCGATTGCTGTGTCGTCGCCTCGTCCGAAAGCGTGCCGCTGAGGATGGCGTCGGAGGATCTGCACGTCGCCGCGGTGCTGGGCAAACGGCCGGCCAAACCGATTCCCCGACGCGATTCCGACGATTCGATCGAACACGAACCGACGTGGATTCGCACCGACCTGACGCAAGATCGCGGGTTGGTCTATTTCGGATTCGACTCGCAGCTTGCTTCGACGCTCGAGCCGACCGAACACTCGTTGGCGGAGCTGGTCGCGGTGACGAGAAACGAAAACGCTGACGACGTCAAAATCGGAATCGAAAACCCGTTCGCCTGGGAGCTGCCGGTCTGGTTGGCCAGCGGGAAAGTCGACGGCATCTTCGTGCTGGGCGATTGGCTGCGGCTGGACCGGCGTGTCGTGTCGGTACGCGACGGCCGCACGCCGGCCTCGTTTTCGCTGGCCGAACCGACTCAAGTCGGCCGCTACGCCGAGCGGATCTATCGACACGCACTCGATGCCGGCATCGCGCTGGTGCCGTTGGCCGGCGGCGGGGATCGGTCGGCGAAAACCCCGATCGGATACAACCGCCTCTACGTCACGTCCAAGCCGTCCCAGGGCGGTGACGGCGTGGAATCACCGGCCGCGCCACCGACCCAGCAGGCCTGGTGGGACGCCGCCTGGGCCGGCACCAGCGTGGCGACCAACGGACCGCTGATGCGTCCGCTGGTCGGCGGCAAGTTGCCCGGGCATGTCTTTCGAGGCCGCAGCGGCGAGGTGTTGCGGATCCAGCCGGAGTTGAACCTGGCGGTGCGCGACCCGGTCGAATACTTGGAAGTGATTCACAACAATCGCGTGCATTACAGTGCACGCCTGGATGAATTTGCCAAAGCCGGCGGTGAGATCCCGCCGATCATGGCTGCCGAAAGCGGTTGGGTGATCCTCCGTGTGATGACGCTGCACGGCGAGCATTACCGCGCGGCCGTCACCGCGCCGTGGTGGATCGAGTTTGACGGCCGGCGGCGGGTCAGTCCGGAAAGCGTTCAGTTTTTTCGGGATTGGTTGTCCGAGTACGAACAACGGTTGACGCGTCTGCCGCCGGAACAATTGGCCAGCTACGTGCCGTTCATCCGAGCGGCGCGACGGTTTTGGGAGAGTCGGTGACGTGATTTGCAGTATCCCGGAGGGATTTCAGCGGGTAGCCGGAGGTTCGCGCAGCGCCACCTCCGGGCAGCCAGTCCCGGGTTCCAATCGACCCCGGACGGGGTCCCAGCGAATCAATCCGCCGGCGGTGAGGCAGCAGGCCGGTCGTGAGGCTCGGGCGCGATTTGCTTCGACACCCTTCGGGGTCGCGTCAGGTGCGTGGCCGGATCTCCGGAGGTGTCGCGACGCTCACCTCCGGCTACTGGCTTTGACCCCTTCCGGGGTCATGTCACCCGCGACTTACTGCGATCCCAATTGGGATCGGAAGGCCACCTGTCAGCCCGCGGGTGCCTCAGCCGAGCGTGACGATCTTGCCGGTTTTGGCACTTTCGTAGATCGCACAAATCACTTCGACGCTGCGTCGGCCTTCGTGGCCGTTGATCAGTGACGGGCGGCCTTCGTTGATCGCGTTGATGGTTTCTTCAAAGATCTTCGTGTGGCCGTCGTGGCTGATCGCGGACGGGTCGGACGCACCGCCGCCGGTATCGGTCTTGCCGATCATTTCGGCGCGAATTTTTTCATCCGCCGGGGTTTCGTTGGCGAATTCCCAGGCCTTGATGTCTTCCTCTTCCAGGATCGCGCTACCTTCGCTGCCGCTGATTTCGATGCGTTTGAGGGCTCCCGGGTAAGCCGTCGTCGTGGCTTCGATGACCCCCAGCGCGCCGCTTTCGAATTGCAGCGTGGCGACGGCAACATCTTCGACTTCGATGCGCTCGTGGGTCAGGGTCGACGTCATGGCGCTGATTTGTTTGACCGGCCCCATCAGCCAGACCAGCAGATCAACGCTGTGAATCGCCTGGTTCATCAACGCTCCGCCGCCGTCGAGTTTCCAGGTCCCACGCCATTCGCCGCTGTCGTAATACGCTTGGCTGCGGTACCACTTGACGTAGGCATCGCCCATGGTGACTTTCCCGAAGCGTCCCGTATCAACGGCTTCCTTCATCAACCGGCTGGACTCGTGGAATCGACTTTGGAACGCCACGCTCAGTTGGACCCCGGCTTCGTCACAGGCCTGGATGATTTGATCGCAACGTTCGGTCGTGATTTCGAGGGGTTTTTCGACGATCACGTGCTTGCCGGCTTGGGCGGCGGCGACGGCGGGATCCAGGTGCAATCCGCTCGGCGTGCAGATCGACACGGCTTGAACCTCGGGGTCGGCCAGCATTTCCTCCAACGAGGCGAATCCGCGACAGTTGTGCTCGGCGGCGAACGGTTCGTACTCCTCCTTGCGGCGGCTGCAGGCACCGACCAGGTGGGCGCCAGCGGCGTCGGCGATGGCCCGTGCGTGGAAATTTGCGATCATGCCGCAGCCGACGATTCCGATTCCGATACTCATTTAGCGTGCTCTCCCGGTGAATGGATTCAGTGTTCAGCCCAGTCCGTGTTCAGCCCAGATTGTCACTTCAAAATGGTGCCCTGTGAACCGCCCCGCGGAAAAGGGGTCAGGCTGTTCCTTGCGGAACGATGAAACGATTCCTGGCCCCACCGATGGCAGCGCGAACCCACGGATTTTCGGCGCCCTGTCATCGGCGGGCTCGAGCTGCTACCGGTGGGGATTATTTCCGAGAGTTGGCCTGATAGAATTTGGCCGGCACCTGACCGTGGGGCTGCCTTCGGCGCGCCCACTGGTTGCCCGACGGCACAAAACACCGACGGCACAATCCACCGACGGCACAAACCACCGCCCTTTCCACTGAAACCCATCGATCGACCTTGTCCATCGCCAGCCCCCTCGGAACGCAGCGTCTACACGAAATCGTCGACCTGCTGGACGAGCAGGCGCGGGTCAGCGAAGTGATCGCGGCGTGTTCGCCGGGAGACCAGCTGGCATTTTCGGGGGTCTGGGGATCGCTGCGGGCGGTGTTGGCCGCGGCCGCCGCGCGACGCTGCCCCAACGTGTTGATGCTGCTGCCCCAGGCGGCCGACGCCGATGTCGTCGCCGGCGATGCGATCGCGTTCGGAATCGCCGACTCGGTCGCGCTGCCGTTGAGCGTGGGGCGGTCCGGCAAACACGCGTTGGCCGACAGCGATCTGGCCGAGCGGTTGCAAGTGTTGCAAAAGCTGCGCGGGCGCGCCCCCGACGACACCGCCCCGTTGCTGGTGACCGCGTACATCGGCGGGGCGATCCAATTGGTGCCCACCCCGGCTCAGCTGGAAGCGTCCACCCGCAGCCTGGCCGTGGGGGACGAAATCGCGATGGACGAGGTCGCCCGGTGGCTCGACCAGAGCGGGTTTGTCGCGACCACCGCCGTGCAATTGCCGGGCGAGTATGCGACGCGGGGCGGGTTGATGGACATTTTTTCGGTCGACCAATCCAACCCGATTCGGGTCGAATGGTTCGGAGATGAAATCGAATCGATTCGCAAGTTCGACCTGGGCAGCCAACGCAGTGTCGAATCGATCGGCGAGGTCGAGATCACGGCGGTCGGCGCGGACGATCAGACGTCTGAAGATTCCCTGCACGACATCGAAATGGGGCCGATCACCGATTACTTGCCCGACGACACGTTGGTGATTCTGGTCGACCCCCACGACAGCAAGCTGTCGGCCGAAACCCTGCTCGGGCGAACCGACGACCACAGCCATTTCACCGATTTCAATGCGTTGCTGGCGTCGATGGCGCACCTGAAAGTGGTCACGGCGGCGCTGCTGAACGAAGGTGCCGAGACGACGATCGATCTGCAGTCGACCAGCGCCGACGGTTTTGCACTGGCGCTCGAAGAGACGCAAACGCGGATCGACACGGTCGCCGCCGACCACGAAATCCTGCTGGTCGGTGACACGCCCTCGGACAGCCAGCGGCTGATGGAATTGTTGGCCGAAACCGAGGCCGCGCGGAGCGGACACATCAAGCCGGCCGTCGCTCAGATCAGCGGCGGATTCCGGCTGGCCGCCGCAAAGCGTTTGGTGCTGACCGGCGCCGAACTGTTCCACCGCAGTCCGGTTCGACGCGGCAAGACCCGCGCTCCCGGGAAACCGATCACGGCAACGATGCAGTTGGAAGCGGGCGACTTGGTCGTTCACCTCTCACACGGCATCGGACTCTACCGCGGACTCGATCACATCGAAAAAAACGGCCAGCACGTCGAGCATCTGGTGATCGAATACGACGGCGGTTCCAAAATCTATGTCCCCGCCTCGCGGATCGGTTTGATCCAACGCTACGTCGGCGGCACCAAGAACCGTCCCAAGCTGGCCAAGATC
Organism: Stieleria neptunia; assembly: GCF_007754155.1. Lineage (NCBI taxonomy): Bacteria > Pseudomonadati > Planctomycetota > Planctomycetia > Pirellulales > Pirellulaceae > Stieleria > Stieleria neptunia. Next base: position 3,311,845 of record NZ_CP037423.1, read on the forward strand.
GGCGGGCAAGCGTGGGTTCGACAGAAGAAAGCGGCCGAGTCGGCGGTGACCGACATGGCCAGTGAGTTGCTGGAATTGCAAGCCAAACGGACCGGTCGACAAGGCATCGCGTTTGACCCCGATCACATCTGGCAACAGCAATTTGACGCCAGTTTTCCTTACCAGGAAACACCCGACCAGGTCACCGCGATCGCCGACTGCAAAGACGACATGGAACTGGCCAAGCCGATGGACCGCTTGATCTGTGGCGACGTCGGATTCGGCAAAACCGAAGTCGCCATGCGGGCGGCGTTTAAAGCGGTGACCAGCGGCTACCAGGTCGCCGTGTTGGTGCCGACGACCGTGTTGGCCGAACAGCATTTTCATAACTTCCGCAATCGGATGGCCGAGTTCCCCGTCCGCATCGAAAAACTCAGCCGGTTTTGCACCGCGGCCGAGCAACGCCAAACGCTGAAGGATCTGCGGGCGGGAAAGGTGGACATCGTCGTCGGCACCCACCGCGTGGCCGGCAAAGACATCGCGTTCTCGAATCTGGGACTGGTGGTCATCGATGAAGAACAGCGGTTCGGCGTCGGCGTCAAGGAACGCTTGAAGAATAAACATTCCAACGTCGATGTCCTGACGCTTTCGGCGACCCCGATCCCGCGAACGTTGCACATGGCGTTGGTCGGCGTTCGCGATATCAGCAATTTAGAAACACCGCCGGCCGAACGCCGCAGTGTCGAAACCGTCGTCACCCGCTGGGACGACAAACTGATTCGCAGCGCGATCGTACGCGAGCTGAACCGTGGCGGCCAGATCTTCATGGTGCACAATCGGATCGGTGACATGGAGCGGGTGGTCGAGAAGATTCGAAACATTGTTCCCGAGATTCGGATCGTGATCGGACACGGTCAAATGGCCGAAGGCGAACTGGAACAAGTCATGGTCGACTTCATCGAACACAAGTACGACATGTTGCTGGCGACCACGATCATCGAAAGCGGGTTGGACATTCCCAACGCCAACACGATCTTCATTGATGATGCCGACCACTACGGATTGAGCGATCTGCACCAGTTGCGTGGCCGCGTCGGACGGTACAAACACCAGGCGTTCTGCTACATGATGGTGGCGCCCCACAAACACCTGTCGCCCGAAGCGAGCAAACGTCTGCGGGCGATCGAGGAGTTCAGCCAGATGGGAGCCGGGTTCGCGATCTCGATGCGCGACTTGGAAATCCGTGGCGCGGGAAACCTGCTCGGCAGCCAGCAGAGCGGGCACATCGCCGCGATCGGCTACGAGATGTATTGCCAGTTGCTCGAAGACGCCGTCCGCCAGATGCAAAATCTGCCGCCGGCCTTGTCCGCAGACGTCGACATCGACCTGCCGATCGAAGCCTATCTGGCACCGGACTATGTTCCCGATTTGCGACACAAGATCGATCTCTATCGCCGGATCGCGAAAATCGAAAGCGCCGACGAGATCGGATTGATTCGCGAGGAGTTGTTGGACCGATTCGGCCCGCTGCCCGAGGCGGCCGAGCGGATGCTGGAGTTGGCCGAACTGCGACTCGATGCCGCCGCTTGGCAGATCGCGTCGATCACCAGCGACGCACGGTTCATCGTGCTGCACTACACCCAGCGTCGCCGCGTCGATCTGTTGGCCAAACATTCGAAGTACCCGGTGCGGATCGTCGACGCCAAACGCGCCTACATTCCGCTGCGGCCGCAAAAGAAACCGGGATCCAAGAAACAGCCGCCGAAGAACTATCCCGAGATCGACATCGACGATCCGACCGGCGGCGGGTATCTGAAGCTGGCGCGCGGCGTGTTGGGGTAGTCTGAGTGTGCCCCACCGTACCTCGTTCCAAGGCTCCGCCTTGGAACGCACATCCGCTGTGGCTCTGCCACGCGCCGATGGCGGGTACGAGGCAGGAGCCTCCGTGACCGTGTGTTCCCAGGCGGAGCCCGGGAACAAGTAAAGTGGGATAGGCTTGCCTCGTTCCAAGGCTCTGCCTTGGAACGCACGTTCGGTGTGGCTCCGCCACACGCCGCTGGCCGGTAGGAGGCAGGAGCCTCCGTGACAGTGTGTCCCCAGGCGGAGCCCGGGAACAAGTAGACCCTCCCCTCGCTGCGCTCGACCCTCCCTGCCAGGGAGGGTGACTGAAGTGGTGGAGACACCAATGCTCCGAAGGGATACCAGCGGCTACAAGTACATCCCCACAAACCCCTGCCCGAGTTCGTTTTCTTCGGCCAGCTTCTGCATTCGGGCTTCGGTTTTGGACAGATCACCGGCCTCGATGTAACGATCGAATTCGACCAAAACGGCGTGCTGAACCGACTCGGCGAAAAAATCCACGATCGGTTGGGACAGCCAGCCGCAGGTCTCGCGTAGCAGTTTGACCGTCAGATCCACCGATCGGGTTTTGCGGTCTTCCTGGCCCGTCAGCGCGGTGCCTTCGAATTCGAACGCGATCTCACCGCGATTGGTCGCGTTGGTCAGGTGAAACACGCACGTGCAACGGTGCAGGTAATACGTGTTGTGGGTACCGTGCTTTTTCATCGCCGCCTTGACCCGCTGGACGAACTGCTCGTACGCCGGCGAGGCGTCCAGGGGCGCATCCAATCGCGACACGCTCCGGAGCGGCAGACAATCGAATTCGATTTCGACCCATTGGCCTTTCATTGGATTTTCTCCTGGGGTTGTGAAAAGAATCACATGGCATCGCACGGCGTGTGGCCAGGTGGAGGGAAACATCCGCCCCGATACGGAAAACCTAACGCCACAGCGGACTTTTGGCGAGCCTGGCGATACCGCAGCGAAACCAACGACGTCGCGCATCGCCCCTGCCATCGATCTCCAGGGCTCAAGAATTTTCTTGACACCGCCGTCGCTTCGGCAAAAAACGGAATCCCCGGGCAGTCTTCTGAAGGATGCCTCGGGATCGTTTTTCTTCCTTCTGATTCTCTCCCGGAGCAAGCCTTATGACGCCCAACACCTGTGCACGCGACATGATGGTATCGAACCTGACGACCCTCTCGCCAGACATGGACGTTCTGGAAGCCCTCGATGTGCTGTTGCAGCATCGAATTTCTGGTGCACCGGTGGTCGATCAAGACGATCGTTTTTTGGGGATTTTTTCGGAGAAGTCGTGTATCCGATTCGTGGTCAATGCGGCCTACGAGCAGATGCCTTCGAACAACGTGATGGCGTTTGTCGACACCGATCCCCCGACCATTGGAGCGCGCACGGACTTGCTTTCGATCGCGCAGACGTTCCTGGATGCGTCCTGCCGCAGGTTGCCGGTCTTGGATTCCGATCGGCGGTTGCTCGGTCAAATTTCACGTCGTGACGTGATGCGCGAGGTCCGGGATCACTTGAACAAACAGGAACCGGTCGCGACGGGAGCGGGGTTGTACCTCAGTGCGGTGACTGATGGGGTCGACCGTCCGTTCCGCGCGGCGCGTTAGAACCGATCGGAAAATAAGTGTCGGATCTAGCGAGTGGGATAGGCTTCCGGGCTGTCATTCCAGCGTCGACAGGCTGGAAGCCTATCCCACTTATTTATCGACAGGCTGGAAGCCTATCCCACTTATTTATCGACAGGCTGGAAGCCTATCCCACTTGTTTTCCGCCCGGGACGTTAGACGCTCAAGTGTCCGTCAGCATTGCGGCGGCGGCGAGTTGTTGGATCTGACGGAGTTTGACGAAGTTGTCGCGATAGAGCACCGACGTGGCTTCTTTCATTTGCCGCAAGTCTTCGCGAACCTGGTCAAAGTATTCCTTCAACGCCACGTTTTCGACTTGGTGTTGGGCGAGATCCTGTTCGAGCTTCAGCTTTTCCTCTTGTCCCTTTTCCAACATGCCCAGAGTGGCGGCGATCGCGGCGTCCAAGACCTGTTTCTCGTACTGCATTTCGGCGATGCGGATATCGAGTTCGCTGATTTGCAATCGAATGCGTCGCAAGACATAGCGATAATCGTTGAGCGGTCGCAGGTAATAGGTGTCGACCAGCGAGGCGACTTTCTCTTGATCGATCAGCAGTTTGGCGGCTTCCTCTTTGACGACCAATTCGTCGCCGACGGCAAACGTGATCGACCCGCCATCGGCGCGTTGTAGACTGCTATCGACCGCTCGTCCGTTGTTGTCAAAGAAGCCGCCTTCGAGCGCACCACGTTGCTCGGGGCTGTCGACGTCGATCGTGTACTTTTTGTCGAATCGGACTTTGATCCAGCGGGCCGCGGGGTCTTCCGGGGATCCCCGTTGACCGTCGCGGAGGTAGTTGGCGATGGTTTCTTTGTTGGACTCTTCCCGATTGGCTCGCAAGATCATCTTGACCAATTCGTCGTCGACGCGTCCCAGAATGTTGTCTTCGTCTGCCTTGCTGCCTTCGGCAATGAAGGGCTCGTGACCGTCCAGGGGCAACATTTCGTAGAGGGACCAACTGGTCGCCCGACCGCTGTTGATGGCGTCCAATTGGTTGCGTTCCAAGGGGAACGTCGGGGCAATCGTGACCACATTGGGTTGGCTGGCGATCACTTTGAACTCGCCCAGATAAACCATCGGGACGGGTTGTTCCAGGTCACGGAACTTGCCTTCGGCGAACCCATAAACGACCAAGCCGACGGGGACCAAGGGACCGGCCGCGGCATCCGCCTCCGGGGCCGGCTGACCGGGCACGACGGGGGCGGTGTTGGCTCGCAAGATGATCTGGCCGGAGGGATCGGCGCCGCCGAAGGCCAAGCTTCGCCAGCGGCGGCCGGCTTCGGTGCCGAGGTTGGACAGCTTCAGCGACAGCGATTTCAAACCTTCGGCTCCGGTCGCGCCACCGCCGTCACCAAATTGCAGCTGGCGATTCTCGTCCTCGACATTCGCCAGTCGCTTTTCCAAGTCTTCTTTGATCTTGTGCCACGCCTGGCGACTTTTCAGCACGCCTGCGGTCGGGAACAGCAGCACGATCGCCAGCAACATCGCGATCACCGCGCTGGTGATGTGGTACCAACGCCACTGTTTGGCCGCTTTGACCACCATCACGACGAAGGCGATGAACATCGCCAACAAGACTGCCAGAATAATAAATTTCATGATGGTTGGGCGGCGACAGATCGTCGTCAGAGGAGGCGATTTTTAGGGGCCCACGCGGTGCGGCGCCGGCGTCTGAGGCCTTCGATTAGGCTCGGAAACGGTTTTGGTGCGGAAAAGGTGCGGGTTTCCAACCGTTGGATACTAAGTTGGGCAAGATAGAGCGTCAAGCATTTCTATGGTTTCGGAGCATCTTGCCTGGCCGATTCAGTCTTCCTCTGCCCCAATCGCCAAATTCGCGGCTGATTCGGGCAGGCTTTCCGGCTGTCAGGGGATTTCCAGAGTGGGGGCGTCAAGCCGAATCACCGTCACAGCCGGAACAACCGGCCCCCCTGGCGTGCCAAAACCGCCCACTCGGCTGCCGAAACGGTGATGATTCGATTCCTTCTTGTCCGAATCGATGGTTGGGTTGTTCTGGCAATGCCAATTGAACGACTCGATTGACTCGCAGCGATTTGCCTTTTGGTAGCAATTCGCCGCATCGTAACCATTCGAACGGAATCGCGGATCAAACGTGGCTACAAAACAGACCTTGCGCAAAGTGCGAACGAGCCGGACCGGGACCTCGGGCAAACGAAACCGCTTCGCCGCGGCGCTGCTCAGCGCGTCGTTGGCAGCCCTCACCGGGTTGAGCGCGATCGGATGCCACCGCCAGTACTACCGCAAACAGGCCGACCAGGAGGTCCATTGCCTGTTGCAGGAGAAAACCTCCCATCTGGCACGGCGACCGAATGCCGATTTGGGGATCGATGTCGACCGACGCAGCCGGATGTACAACCCGTTCGACCTGGATTTTCAACCCATGCCGATGGACGATCCGGCGTCGCATCGCTACATGCAGTGCGTCGACGGGCGTCGCGGCTACCCGATGTGGGACGCGGCGGGATTCACCAATTCGGTCGAGAACCCGGACTGGTGGCAGTTCTTGCCGCTCAACGAGGACGGTGTGCTGGTGATCAACGCCGACACGGCGGTGCAGATTGCGCTGCTGCATTCGACGGAGTATCAGCAACAACTTGAGACGTTGTATTTGTCGGCGCTTGATGTCAGCAGCGAACGATTCCAGTTCGACACGCAATTCTTTGGTGGCAGCGGCGCGTTCTATGACATGACCGGTGGGGGCGACAGTTCCGAACTAGGAGTCGGCGCCACCGGCCTCAGTTTCAATCGGGCGTTCACGACCGGTGGAAGTCTGGTGGCCGGAGTGGCCAACAGCATCGTCTGGGAACTCAGCGGCAACAACACGCAAAGTGCGAGTTCGCTGATGAGCTTCGAGCTGTTTCAACCGCTGTTGCGACAGGCCGGTCGAGACAAGGTGATGACACGGTTGACGCTGGCCGAGCGTGCCCTGTTGGCCAACATTCGATCCTTTGAACGATTCCGACGCAGCTTTTACCTGAACGTCACCGTGGGCCGAGGACTGGAAAGTCAGGTCCGCCGGAGCGGTGGTGTGTTCGGTGTCGGACTGTCTGGCTTCACGGGGTTGGGCAGTGGTTTGGTCGGTGGTGTGAGCACCGGTGGTGGCGGCTTCGGCGGTGTTCAGGATGCCGGCGGGTTCATGGGGTTGCTGCAGGATCAACTGCAGATCCGCAACCTGGAAGAGAACATCGCACGGTTGAGCGAGAACCAGTTGGTGTTGGAAAACACGCTGATCGAATTGTTGACGACGATTCCGGATGACCCCCAAGAGATTGTCTCGCAACGATTGCAGGTCGCCCAACAAAAGAGCGCCCTGTTGAATTCACAAAGCCAGCTCGTGACGCGACAAGCGGCCTACCAAGCCTCGCTGGATCGATTCATGGGCACACTCGGTCTGCCGCCTTACATCTGCGCACGGATCCAAGACCCGCTGTTAGAGCGTTTTGAACTGATCGATCGCGACTTGCGTTCACGACGCGAGCAACTGATTCAACTGCGCAGCACCGTCGGCGAACTCAACCTGACGTTGCTCGGTGAAACAGAATCAGGGACCGATCCGGATACGGGACTGCCGGTTTCAAGGCTGTCTTGGACGCCGACGGTTGAGGAGACGGTCGGTCAATTGCAGGCCGAACTGCAGCCACTGGAGGCATTCCTCGCGGAGCTTCAGCAGGATGACGCGCCGAAGGTGGCAACCGACATCGAAAACCTGGCCGAAACGATTCCGTTGCGAATCAAACAGAATGATCAATTGCTCGAACTCTACGAGACCGAACGGGAGAACATTTGCACGCTTCTTCAGGTCGACAAGATTGACGAGTCCGTGTTTGACGTCAGTGAACTCGCGACCCTGCAGACCTACTTGGGGAATTCTTATGACGCCTTGATGGGGCGGTTGGATTCGTACCGGGCGAACTTGGCGACCATCAATGCCTCGCTCGATCGATTCTTGAAGGAGGGGCCCCAAGGCGAAACACCGACCGAGTTGTCCAAGAAGATCCGCGAAGAGCTGATCCTGGCGACGCAGGACCTATTGTCTGACTTGGGCGATGACATCCTGACGATGCAACTGATTCAGGCTCGCGCCCGCACCGAAAGCGCGTTGCTGCCGGATGTCAACATCCAGCCCGCCGAGGCCTTTGAGATTGCTCGGCGGAATCGTCGCGATTGGGCCAACGCTCGGGCGGCACTGGTCGACAGCTGGCGCGCGATCGAGTTTATTGCCGACGACCTGGAAAGTTCGCTGGACATTCGCGTCAGCGGCGGTGTCGGAACCGCGGCGGGGGAGAACAATCCCTTCGCACTCCGCGGAAAGTCGAGCACGTTGAGCGTCGGACTGGAATGGGACGCTCCGATCACGCGACTGCAAGAACGCAACACCTATCGGCAGTCGCTGATCGAATTTGAACAAGCCAAACGTGGATATTACGAATTCGAAGACAGCATTTGGTTGTTGTTGCGGGCACAAGTCCGCCAGTTGCAAGTCAACCGCGTGAACTTTGAATACGGACGCCAGGCGGTTCGCATTGCGGCCTCGCAAATCGAGTTGAATGGAGACATTCGCGAACTCCGCGACGCCCGCGGACTCAGCAGTGGACCGACCGCGGCTCGCGATACGATTTCCGCACTCGGCGATTTGCTGGACGCCCAGAACTCGTTGCTCAACATCTTCGTCAACTACGAAGTGATTCGCCGCGGATTGGACTTGGATCTGGGAACGATGGAACTAACGCCCGAAGGGCTGTGGATCGATCCCGGTCCGATCGATCCAGAATACTTGCTGTCGCTGCCGGGAACGACCACCGAAGCGGTCCCCGGTGGAGACTGCAGCCGTTGTGGCATCCGGATCAAGAACCAGCCCCAGCCGCCAGATTTCCGCGGCGTCTACATCAACGAACCCGCGCTGTTGGAAATCAACCAGGTCGGTTTCGAAGAAACACCGTAGGCGGTAACTCGTTCCCAGGCTCTGCCTGGGAACGCAATGCCGGTGTGGCTCCGCCACACGTTTTCGGTGGTCGCGAGGCGGGAGCCCTACGCCGTGAACGATTTATTCCCTGTGTTTGTCGAGGTTTTAGCGGCAGGGCGCAAGCCCTCCGGTTCCGCATCTTTGCCAACATACCGGAGGGCTCGCGCCCTGCCGCTAACAAATCGTTCACGGCGTAAGGCGGGAGCCTGGGAACAAGGGCTTGGCTACGAATCAAACGCTTCGGCGATCAAACTTGCGGCGCGTTCGACTTGTTCGTTGCTGGTCGTCCAACCGAGCGAGACGCGGAGGGTGCGACCGATTTGAGAATCGCTGCGTCCGATCGCGCGCAGGGACCGCGTGAACTCGTCCGGCGGTGAATGCGCTTGAGCGGTCGCCAAGGCCAATTCTCTGGCCGAGTCGTGGATCCGCCGCGCGTCCCCGGGCAATTCCAACGCAACGGTGTTGGGCAATCGCGGTGAAGCTTCGCACAGCACGAGCGGCGGGGTCGGCAGTTGCTCTGACAAATGGTCGACAAAGTGGTCGCGGAGTTCGGCCAATTGGTCGTTGGCTTCGACACAATAACGCTCGGCCAGACTTGCCGCGGCGCCCAGGCCGATGCAGCCGGGGATGTTCTCGGCTCCCGGACGCAATCCCATCTCACGCGGTTCGCCAAAGGTGATCGGGTCCAGTTGCAAACCACGGCGGACATAGATCGCGCCGGATCCCTTGGGGCCGTAAAACTTGTGACCGCTGATCGCAACGGTGTCGGCGCGCAAGTGTTTGACGTCGACCGGGACTTTGCCGAACATCTGGGTCGCGTCACAGTGGACACAGATGCCGCGGTTGTGACAGCGGTCGGCGACTTCACGGACCGGTTGAATCGTTCCGACGATCGCATTGGCACCTTGCAGACAAACCAGACGCGTGTCGGCCCGCAGCATCGCTTCGACCTTCAGCGGCGAGATGATGCCCGAGGGCGCACAGGGAATTGTCTCGATCGTCCAGCGGGGATCCCGCCGGGGCAAACCGGACAGGGGGCCCAAGACGGACTCGTGCTCCAATTGGCTGACCAACACGTGTCCCGGTTCGGCGGCCCCGAGTAGTCCCAGGATCGCCAAATTGTTCGCTTCGGTTCCGCCGCTGGTGAAAACAATTTCGAACGACTCGCAACCGGCCATCGCCGCAATGCTTTCCCGCGCACCCTCCAGTGCTTCGCCGACCGCGTGGGCGTGCGCGTGCTCTTGGCCGGGCAACATGTAGTGCGTCGACCAATACGGCTGCATCGCCTCGAGGACCGAGGGCGCCAGGGGCGTGGTACGATTGAAGTCGAGATAAATCACTGAAAAGCGGGGGGCATCGACGCCGAGATCGAAACGGCCTAAGAAGAAAAGTAAGGGATGGGGGACGCAACACAATAATCAGCATCCCAGAGTTTTGCAGGTTCCCGGCCTGCTTCCTAGCGGTGCTCCCCCCATCGGTGAGGCCTGTGGCGTAAGCTTCCAGCTTGCGATTCCGGCAACGCAAGCTGGAAGCTTACGCCACTTATTGTTCCGAATGCCCCCTCCGTCGAGGATGCCGATCGGGCTTCCTGGGCGACTGTGAACGTGGCGTTTGCCGTCGTTTTGATGCAACATCCCGTCGCCGGCGGCGATTTTTCTAGCAATTCAAGGTCGGATGCATTTGCACTCCCCGGCAAATACCGCGATAATGAAAACCGATCCAATCGTGCGGGAACCGATTACAAACCAACGCCGGCCAGTTCGCATGCCGTGAAGATCCGACAGATTCGGATCACTGGTCTCTTCTTCTCTTTTCGTTCGGAACGCGAGCAAATGAAACGTCAATCAAAGGGTTTCACCCTGGTGGAGTTGCTGGTGGTGATCGCCATCATCGGAATCTTGGTCGGCTTGCTGTTGCCCGCCATCGGTGCCGTTCGCGAGCGGATGCGAAACGTGCAGTGTTTGAACAACCTCAAGCAACTGGGGTTGGCAACCCAGACCTTTCACTCCAACAAAGGCCGGTTGCCGTATTACACGAATCTTTATGGGAGCTTTGCTGGCGGCAGTGACCCCGCGGTTCCCGGTGGTCCCGTGATCGCCCCGCACCTGAAGATCGGTGGCTACGGGGTTGAGCTTCTGCCGTTTCTGGACAACCAGCCGCTGTACGAGCGTTGGTCACTGAATAAATTCCCCGTGATCTCGGAAGACGACGGTGGCGGGGTTGCGGCCTGGAATGAGTTGTCGGGCGCTACGGTGGACGTGTTTCGCTGCCCCAGCAGCACGGTTTCACGAGGCCGATTTGGCTACAACAGCTACGTCAGCAACAACGGCTCGGTCGATTCGGGGTTCAACAATGCAAACCCCAAAACATTCGTTCAAATTGTGATCGACAATCAAAGTGCCGCCGGAGCCGCATTCGTTTTCAATCAGTCCGAGAACAGCAAGAACGGTCTGTTCCGAAGCGGTTACATGGGTGACGCGATTGCTCCCGCTTTCTTCGCGGTTTCGGGAGGCAAGATGACACTGGAGGACATCCGTGACGGCCAGACGAACACGGCAATGTTCAGTGAAAACCTTCAAGCACTCGCTTGGTTCCAGCCCGGATTCTGCGCCGGCAATGACATGAAGCAGATCAGTGGCACCGGGCAATTGGATTGGGCACAACCGTCCGCCACGCCCAATCCGTCGTTCGCCAATCCGACGATCATGCAAGCTTACCTGCGGGCGAAATTCTCCACGGGGATGGTGTGGCATTTCGAAGATGATCGCAATGTGCCGATTGTTCCACCGAACCCGCCAAACTATCCGACCGTTCAAGCGGTGCACCGGATCAACGGGACATTGGGGACCACGGGTGCCCAGCGCAATGACATCTTGGAAATGGATCTCAGCAATTGCCGCGATCTTGCGCGACCGACTTCCAACCACTCCGATCAAGTCAACATGGTGTTTGCCGACGGAGCCACCAAGTCGATCTCCAACACCATCGACTATCACGTCTACCAGGCAATCCTGACGCCCAACGGGGCCAAGAGCGAAGTGCCGGTGCCGGACTGGATCATGACCGACGAGTTGTCACAGTAGACGGAGTCGCAGTGGGATAGGCTTCTAGCCTGTCATCTCCGCATTGACAGGCTGGAAGCCTATCCCACTTTCGCATTGACAGGCTGGAAGCCTATCCCACTTTTGCGTTCCGGCCCCGTCACTCGGCCCGCAACACCGTCGAATCGGCGTGGACGGCGATCGAGCATTCGGGCATCGCCGCGGGCAACAACAGGGACTGTCCCCGCCGTAGCTGGATCGATGCGTCATCGGTCGTCAACGTCGCGGTTCCGATCGGGACGGTCAGGATGTGAAACCGTCCGTCACCGCCGACGACCCCGCTGCCGTTTTCCAGCGACGAGAGCACGAACTTGTCACAGGCGACCAGTTGTTGCCAACCGGAGGCCGACGGGTCGCTCTGGAGTGCTTCGACGGGACCGGATTCGTAATCGGTGACCGCCAGCGATTGCTCGATGTGCAATGGCCGCGGGTTTCCGTCGGCGCCGACCCGGTTCCAGTCGAACAGTCGGAACGTCGTGTCGCTGGATTGTTGGATTTCCGCGATCACCAAACCGGCGCCCAGGGCGTGGACGGTCCCCGCCGGAATGAACACGCAATCACCGCGTGAAGGATGAAAGGAGTGCAGCACGCGGTCGGTTTCGCCGGCGGCCATCGCGGCGGCCAGGGCGTCGCGATCGACACCCGATTTCAGGCCCGCATAGATCAGGCTTTCGGGTTCGGCATCGACCACGTACCAGGCTTCGGTCTTGCCGCGGTCGGGGACCTCCATCGTCGCCCCGTAGGCGTCGTCGGGGTGGACTTGGACCGAGAGCACACGATTGCAGTCCAGGTATTTCAAGAGCAGCGGAAACTTGGCTTCCTTGGACGATGATCCCAACGTCCAGGCTGCGTCATTTTGAATCAGCCCAGAGAGGGTTTGGCCGGCCAGTGGACCGTTCTCGACCACGCTCTGATCCTGGCCGTGATCCACGATTTCCCAGCTTTCGGCGTAGTTCTGTTCGTCGCCGATGGGTTTTCCCAGCAACTGCCCCAACTTGCAGCCTCCCCAGAGGGTTTGTTTGATCAGGGGGCGGAATTGGAGGGGATACGGAGATTCTTTCTCAAACATAGTCTTCCTGGAGGTGACAAATGGCGGCGCAATTGGTTCAAATATACGGATGATGAATCCGCGGTCACGAAGATCTGCATGAAAGCGCCAAATGTAGCGGACAAGGACAGTCCGACTTTCCGGACGCTTTTGCTAAACTGTTCGGCTATGGATTTCGGCCGAGCCAAGGAATTCTCTCTGATGGAATTCTTTCTGGTGGTCCGATCGCCGTCACTCGCTGTAGACGGCCGTGTCGGTCTATCGCGCTCATTCAACTTTCCTGGAACAGTGATCAATCGTGGACGCTACGGCTCAACGCAACCCTTCGGCCCGCTCTCCCCAAGCCACACGGCCGAAAGACGATCTTTTCGAAAATTCGACGATGACTTTCGGCGAGCACCTCGAAGAGCTTCGTCATTCTCTCGTCCGTGCCATCATCTGCCTAGGCATTGGACTGGCCGTCGGATTGACGGTCGCCAACCAAGTGGTCCGCTATGTCGCCGAACCGCTCAAGGCGGCGATCGTGGACTTCAACGCCAAGCGAAGTTTAGCAATGCTCGGCTACGAAGACTTGGACGATCCAGATGTTCAGGCCTTGTTGCCGTTGATCACCGAACGCTCGCTGAAATGGCAGGTGATCTACGAGATACCCGACGAACTGCAAAACCTGACGCCCGAATCGATCGAACTGATTCCGGCGGCCGGCTCGAAATCCGAAGCATCGGCTGACAGGGAATCGCCCGAGCCCGAGCCCGAGCCTCCGAACACCGAACAGCCGAACGCCGAGACGCCGAACGCCGAGACGCCGAACGCCGAGACGTCGCCAGACGAGCAGCCCGACACACAGCAGCCTGGCGGTGAACCGGCAAATGCCGAGCAGTCGGCTGAGGCAGCGGCGCCCGACGAGGAACCGATCGCAGAGTCCACGCCCGCGGTCTCGATCGCCGGGGTCGGCGGTCCGGTCGCTGCGACTCCCGGGGCACGCGTCAAACCGCGTGAGATCGCGGACATCTTGCGTGCCCTTCCCGCGGCGTCGGATCTGCGACCCAAAGTCCAATTCATCCGCGACACCAAGGGGCTCAGCACGTTCAAGGTCGAAGAGTCGTTCATGATTTGGGTCAAGGCGGGATTGATCGTCGGTGCGGTGCTGTCTTCGCCGGGCGTGTTTTATTTCCTTTGGCAATTCGTCGCCGCCGGACTGCATCAACACGAACGCAAGTACGTCTATGTGTATTTACCGGTCAGTGTGACGCTGTTCGTTTCCGGCGTGGTGCTGGCATTCTTTCTGGTGCTGCACTACGTCTTGAACTTCCTGCTCGCGTTCAACGGCAGCATGGATGTGGAAGTCGAGCCTCGGCTGACCTATTACATCAATTTTGTGCTGTTGTTGCCGCTGGGTTTCGGACTGGCGTTTCAGTTGCCACTGGTGATGTTGTTCTTGCAACGCATCGGGCTGATCGAAACCGAGATGTATGTCGGCAGTTGGCGGGTGGCGATCTTGGTGATTTTCGTCTTGTCGATGCTGCTGACGCCCGCCGACGTGACCAGCATGGTCGCCCTGGCGGTTCCCCTGATGTTCCTGTACTTCCTGGGGATCGGGATGTGTCACTTCATCCCACGCGGTCCGGGCTTGGGAAGCGGCGCGTACGATCCGGCGTAGGAGCATCCTTGCCCCGGGCCGAACAGAGTCCGAGCGCATCGAACGCTCGTTTAGAAATTGATTCAGGCCAAGCGACTGCTGAGCAGTTGCGTCAACAGTTCTTCGCCGAGGGGTGAGTCACCGCCGAAAATGGTGTCGTCACCGCTTTCACCGAAGATCCAGTCGTTGCCGGTACCACCGAAGATGATGTCGTTATCGGTTTCGTCACCGGCACCGCCGTCGGCGTCTTCTGCGGCGACGTCCGAGGATTCATCCGTTTCTTCGGCCACCGGATCGACGGAATCGCTGTCTTCGGAATCGCTGTCTTCGGCAACGGGCTGGGGATCGATGATGTCAGACTGCGACTCGGGAGCATCCGAAGGATCGCCGCCGACTTCGCCAGTCACTTCACCATCGACTTCGCCAGTCACTTCACCATCGACTTCGCCAGTCACTTCACCGGTGACTTCGCCGCTGACTTCGCCATCGACTTCACCAGTCACTTCGCCGCTGACTTCGCCATCCACGTCACCGGTGACTTCGCCATCGACTTCGTCGGTCGGATCGACGACTTCATCGACGGGGTCACCGGTGGCTTCATCGGTCGGGTCGACAGTGACTTCATCGACGGGTTCACCGCTGACTTCATCTGTCGGGTCGACAGTGACTTCATCGACGGGTTCACCGGTGGCTTCATCGGTCGGGTCGACGACGACTTCATCAACGGGTTCACCGCTGGCTTCGTCGGTCGGATCGACGACAACTTCATCGACGGGTTCACCGCTGGCTTCATCGGTCGGATCGACGACGACTTCATCGACGGGTTCACCGCTGGCTTCATCGGTCGGGTCAACGACGACTTCATCAACGGGTTCACCGGTGGCTTCATCGGTCGGGTCAACGACGACTTCATCAACGGGTTCGCCGGTCACTTCATCAACGGGTTCGCCGGTCACTTCATCGGTCGAGTCGACGACGACTTCATCGACGGGTTCACCGCTGACTTCATCAACGGGCTCTCCGCTGACTTCGCCGACAGGCTCGATCGCGTCATCGCTTGTGTCTCCGTCTTCGCTATCGGGCTGACCGAGAATTCCGACGGTGTCCTCAGGATTCAGATCGGCGGTGGTTTCGGAATCGGATTCCGCGGCCGGTTCGTCATCGCAGTCTTGAGTTTCCGTGTCATCGCTGGTCAACAGATCGCCCAGCGGGGTGTCATCGACATCGGAGCTTTGATCATCGGAGTCTTCGGCCAACGGCGCATCGGACGTCTCGTCGACAATCGTGTCCTCTTCCACGACCGTGTCAGACGGCGTGTCGGACGGTGCGTCGCCGGTCGAGTCGATGATCACGTTGTCGCCGGGACCGCCCAAGATCACGTCGTCGCCACCGCCGCCGAGCACGACGTCGGCACCCGCACCGGCGACCAGAATGTCGCGACCCGCACCGCCCAGGACGACATCATTGCCGCCGCCGGCTCGCATGATGGAATCGATTGACGTATCGTTGACCAACAGGTCATCGCCGCCCAAGGCTTCGAAGATGATGCCATCGATCAGTTCCGCGTCAAAACTCTGCTCCATCGACGCGACTTCGCCGTCGGCGTCTTGGGTTTGCAGTTTAACGACGATAGAGTTTTCCACCGTGTAGACTTCCGCGATGTCATTGCCGCCGGTGCCTTCGATAGACAACGTCGTATCCACAACGCCGATATCAGCAGCCAACAGCTTTCGGCTTTCCAAAGCCTGTACACTCAAACGTTTCATACCTTCTTATCCTTCGATCAAGGTGTGATGGATTGAAACGCGGCCTGCCCATGCAGTGCGATCGCGTTTCAATCGTCCGCCCGCCGGGAATCGTGATGGATTCAAATGCCGGCGAGCATTGAAACGGCGAGGGATGCATCGACCGGACCAATCACGGCCACGAAAAACGTGCGGGGCAAGAAATCACCGTGAATTGCCGGGTGAAAATTCGATGGCAGTGATCAAACGCCAACCGGCAGAAACGCCTGACGCGTAGAACGATTTTCAAACCCGCCTGTAAAAAGTTCCGTCGAGGGGAAAATCGTGGTGGGGAATCACGTCAACAGAAAGACAGCTGCGAAAGAATATTCCGCAGCATTTGCTCATTTCCTTCTGCCCGAGAACCCTCCCCTCGCTGCGCTCGACCCTCCCGCACACGGGAGGGTTACGTCAGATACTTCCCTTGTTCCCGGGCTCCGCCGGACGCCGTGAACGATTTTTTTTCTGGTCTTGACGAGGTTTTAGCGGCAGGGCGCAAGCGGGCTGTCGGTTTAGTGAGTGAGCCGCGACGCGTAAGCGGCCGGGCATCCAGGCGCCCGCCCGAGGCCTGACGGCCAGCGGCTCACCATTGGCTCGACGAATCCCACTCAATCGACAGCCCGAACTCTCCGGCTTGCGCCTTTTTGCCAACACACCGGAGGGCTCGCGCCCTGCCGCTGAAAATCGTTCACGGCGTAGGGCTCCGCCTGGGAATACCACGTCTTGCAGGCTCCGACCTCCTTCTGCCGGCCAGCGGCGTGTGGCGGAGCCACACCGACCGTGCGTTCCAAGGCGGAGCCCTGGAACGAGTTGAAAGCCCTGGAACGAGTTGAAAGCCCTGGAACGAGTTAAATGAAACCCACGGATAGCAGCGCGGACCCACGGATCCCAGGCTGCTCTCCATCGGTGGGTTCAGCTCAGCCTGGCCTCAGCGGACCTGGGTGACACCCCTAACTCAACAACGCCGTCAACGCTTGTGCCTTGACCAACTCTCGCGGCTGGTTCAGGTGGTTGTAGACGATGGTTTCGGGATGGATGCCAAAACTGTGATAGATCGTCGCCAACAACTCGGCCGGATGGACGGGGTTTTCCAGCGGGGCCGATGCGGTTTTGTCGCTCTTGCCGTGCACGTAACCGCGTTTGGTTCCGGCGCCTGCCATCACGGCCGTGTAACAGTACGGCCAGTGGTCGCGTCCGTCGTCGGAGTTGTTGTTGCCACTGGTGCTGACGCCACGTTGTGGGCTGCGGCCGAATTCACCGACGGCGACGACCAGCGTGTCTTCCAACATGCCGCGGTCATCCAGGTCTTCGATCAGCGTCGACAGTCCCGCGTCCAGCATCGGCGCCGATTGTTCCTTCATCCGCTTACTCAATCCGCTGTGATGGTCCCACGAGTGGTTGTCGCTGTTGGCGACCTTGGGCCAAATGACTTCGACGACACGGGTGCCGGCGTCGACCAGACGTCGCGCGAGCAAGCAACTTTGGCCGAAGGTGTTGCGGCCATACTTGTCGCGCAAATCATCCGGTTCGCTGGCCAAGTCAAACGCCTCGCGAGCCCGGCCCGAAACGATCAGCGACAACGCGCGATCGTAGTACTCATCCAGCTCAAAACTCTCGACGGCCTTGTTGATCTCGGGCATCTGTGCGTTGAGCAGATTTCGCAACTGGGCCCGTCGCTTCAGCCGCACGCTGAACACTTCCGGACGCAATTTCAGGTCGTCGATCTTGATGCGGTTCATCTTGCTCATGTCCAGATCATCGCCATCTGGATAGAGCGTGTAGGGGTCATAGGACTTGCCCAAGAAACCGGCCGTCCCGCCCTTGCCGACGACGTTGGATTCTTGCAAGGGCCGCGGCAACATGACGAAGGGCAGCATCGGTTCATCCACCGGCTGCATCTTGACAATGTTGCTGCCGAAATTCGGGAAATCTTTCGGCGAGGGTGGTTCCAGTTGTCCCGACGGACTGACCTTGTCGGTCGTGTAGCCCGTCATCATCTGATAGATCGCCGCGGTGTGATTGAACAGACCGTTGGGTGTGTAGGACATCGATCGAATCATGGTGAAACGATCATTCAATTGGCTCAACTGCGGCAGGTTCTCGGTGAACTTGATGCCCGGGATTTTGGTGCTGATCGGGCTGAACTGACTTTTGACGTTGTCGGGAACGTTTTCCTTGGGATCCCAAAGGTCCAAGTGACTGGGACCGCCTTGCAGATACACCATGATGATGCTCTTGGCTTTGCCCCAACCGGGACCGCCACCGAGCACCTCACCGGCCGAGGCGTTTTGAAGTTGCATCAATTGGGGCAGCGACAACCCCAGCATCCCGCACCCGCCGACACGCAAGAACGTGCGGCGTGACGGAGCCAGGTGGGGATCGCAAAGGTCTTTGGCGGCGAAGCCTTTGAACGAAAGCATGGTTGGGTTCTCCGAAGGGATGTTTCTAGTGGTTGAACAAAAAGGCGGGGCTGTTGATCAGTGCCCACGTCAGGTCTTCTGCCGCGGTCAAACGCAATCGTTCGACTTGCTGTTTACTTTGCGCGACGTCATTTCGCAGCCGAATGATTCGGGCGTCATCGGGCGTTGCGACGGACAAGGCGTCGCGACGTTGCTCCAACCGAACCGTTTCGGCGTCGCGAGGGACCGCCTTGCGGGCTTCGGCCAATGCGGTTTCGGCCTTGGCTCGGTCCGGGTCGGTTTTGCCGACGTAATCGATGAGCTTTTGTTTCGCCGCGTCGTCACGATCGGCGTCCGGTGTCGCGACGATGGCGCGAAACGTTTCGGGCAGGTCCAGTGGAATCTCGCCCGCGTCGGTCGTCGCGCTGATGCGGAACTTGCCCAACTGGTGTTCGGCGGCATTATGAAACTGGTGGATCTGGAACTGCAGCACACAGCCGTCGGGGTTTTCGATCGCTTGCTTCAGCTTGAACGTGGCCCAGTGGTCGGCACCGGTCGCGCCGGCCACCGCCCAGCCGCCTTGCCCGCGTTTGTTGCCGTCAAAGGTCGCTTCGATCGTGAAGTTCGGTTGCAAGAAATCAGCCTTGCCGCTTGCAATCGTTACATCCGCAAAGGTTTTGGGATCGGACTTGGAAGCGACTTTGATTTCGAATTCGGTGATCACAAAGTTTCCGTTGGGCGGTAGGCCGGGGCCGTTGCTGGGCAACGACGGATCGGAGAGGGCTTCCAGGCGGAATCCGGTGATGTTTTTCAGCGACGTCGGATACTCGATCGTGTAGACGGCCTTGCCGGTTTGACCGCTGGCGGTGATCGAACGGTCGTCCGCAGCAACCAGCTTGGCTTTGTTGGTCGAGACCGCTTTGGATGGTCGAAGCGGATGCCATTCGACTGCCGCGGCGTGTTCGGTTTCCCACTGTTTCACTTTTTCGGCCAACTGTTTGTTGACGTCTTCGAGCGCCTTGGTGGCCTTTTCGATTCGTGCCTCACGTTCTTTGGCCAGCCGTTCTTGTTCCGGTTTGGCGGCTTCGATCCGTGCGGCGAGTTGGGCTTTCGTCTCGGCAAGTTTGGCTTCGCGGATCTGCTCCAATTCCTGCTTCCGCTCGGCCCACTCGATTTCTTTGGCGGCCAGTTCTTTCTCGAGCAACTCGTGGTCGATTTTGATCTGTTGTTTGATTTGATCGAACGCCGCCAATTCGGTTTCGCTTGGCGGTCGACCGATCGAGCGGAGGAAAATCTCGGCGGCCAGATCGCGGTCGTCCGGGTTTTCTTGGACGATGCGTTCCAGTTCGTTCTTGGGATCGGCGATGGCGGTCGCCACCGTGGGGCCTCCGATCAAGGCCATGATCGGGCCGAGTTGCAGTTCGCTGGAGCGTTCACATTCACAGGCGCTTTCGCGAACCGGACGTCCCAGGTTTTGCAAGAAGCCGTCATTGAGTTTGACGCCGGAATCGGTGACGGCAGCCGCACGCGTGCCTTTGGGCATTCCGGGGATGTTGCTTTCGGCACCGGTCAGCGCGTGGACGGCGTCGTAGATGACTTCGGCGGGCAGACGCCGCGGCATCGCACGCGCGTAGTTCAACGTGTCGTCTTCATTGAGCGGGTTGGTCGCGACGCTCAACTGATACGTGCGGCTGTTGCAGATTTGCCGCAACATGGCGCGGACATCAAACCCCGAGGCGACAAACTGGTCGGTCAGATGATTGAGCAACTCGGGGTTGGTCGGCGGGTTGCCGGCACGGATGTCATCGATCGGCTCGATCAATCCGACGCCCAACAAATAGCCCCACAAGCGATTGACGAAGCTGCGTGCGAAGTACGGGTTGTCGGCGTCGGTCATCCAGGCCGCCAACTTTTCGCGGCGGGTGCCTTGTTCGGGCATCTCGCAGGGGACGTCATAAGGGAAGCTCGGCGGCGCGACGTCGCCGGTGCGTGCGTGAATGACTTCGCCCTGTTTCTTGTCGACCACCTTTTCGTACAGCGGTTTGGCGCCCTCGACGGCGGTTCCCCCAATCTTTTTCCCACCGGAGGCGGGATCGTTTTCCAGGGCGACTTGGCCAAAGAACGCCGCCATCTCGTAGTATTGGTCTTGAGTCCAACGCTCGAACGGGTGATCGTGGCACTTGTTGCAATTGAATCGAATGCCCAAGAACAAGTGCGTGGTGTTTTCCATCGTGTTTTCGGGATCACGCAGCACTTTGAAGTAGCTGGCCGCCGGGTTGTCTTTGTTCGAACCCGTGGCGGTCAAGATCTGTCGGGCGAACTGGTCGTAGGGACGGTTCTCCACGACGGCGTTGCGTATCCAATCGCGAAACGCCTTGCTGCCTTCGACGCCCAGAAACTTTCGATTGACCTGCAGCAGGTCGGCCCACTTGTTGGTCCAGTAGTCGACGTAGCCTTCGCTGCCGAGCAGTTGATCGATCTTGCGGGCACGTTTCTCTTGCGTCGGCGTGTCGTCGGTCAGGAATTCACGGACTTGTTCGCTGGACGGCGGCAATCCGGTCAAATCCAAGGTCACGCGTCGCAGGAACGCGGCGTCGTCGCACAATCCACTGGGCTGGACTTTGACGCGTCGCCATTTGGCGGCAACCAGCTCGTCGATTTTCCCCCAGGTTTGGTAGTCTTGGTCCTGGTAGTCGTCACGATTGCCCATCACGGTCAACGTCGTGGCGGCGTATTGTCCTTCGTACCGCGCCAGGATGGCCGCTTCGCCGCGACGGACGGCCGTTAACAAGCCGCCCTTGCCCGACGAGGCGACTTCGGTGTTGCCGCTTTCGATGAACGCTTCACGCGTCACATCCCGTGTGTTGCCATCGGCGAAATGGGCGACCAGTCGGACCTGTTGCTCGGTTCCGATCGTCTGGATCACCGGGTTCTGCGGATAGATCTCCAGCTTCGTCACTCGCGGGGCGTCCAAGTTCAAACGACTGCCGTCGGCGATCCAGCGTCGCAGGATCGCGTGATAGGGATCGCCGTGAGCCATCAGCGCGCCGCCTTCGTGTGGCGTCAGTCCCAAGGGTTTGCGGAGCATCAGAGACTGTTCCGGGGCGGCCGCGTTGATTCGCCGCGCAGCCAGGTCATCGGTCAACGCCCGCAGATCAAAGATCGGGTCATAGCCGCGGAGCGAAAGCTTGAATCCGTTCTTGCCCTTTTGTGCCCCGTGACAGGTTCCTTGATTGCAACCGAGTCGGCTGAGGACCGGATTGACGTCTTGAATGAAATCGACCGCGCCGATCGATTCGCTGGGGCCCTCGGTGATTTGTGTTGCGGCGACGGTCATGGTGCTTTGATGGTCACCGAGCGAAACGACGACGTTGCCATTGCCATCCCGGGTCGGACAGAGCAAACCGGCGGCGTTGGAAGCGATAAACGCTGGGGTTTGGAAGTTGCACGCACGGGTGACGTCCAGTGTTTCGCCGCCGATGGTCGTGGCGGTGACGACCAATTGGACGTAGGCGTAGGGAGAATTCAGTGCGGCGGTTTGGGGCGCGACGTCGATCGATTGAATCGATTTCGGGTCCACATCGGCTTGCCCGGCGGTGTCCAATTGGCCGATCCAGGCCTCGGCATCGAAGCGGTCCGCGATCGCGTCTGCTTCGTTTGCGGCCTGCCGTTCGGCGGCCCGGAACACTTCGAAGGTTGCGCCCAGCGTGCCGTCGGCGGCGAGCCGCTGGAGTTGTCCGTTGCTGGCGGCGATGTAAAGCGAATTGTCCGGTGCGAACGCAATCGCGTAGGCCGCGGCATCGTCGATGCGGTGCGATGCGAATTCTTTGGTTTCCGTTTTACGGTACGCGTCCGCTTTTTTCTTTTCTTCGGCCGACCGATCGTTGATGCGTTTGGCGAGAATCTTTTTCAGTTCATCCGTCAGTGTGCCGTCAAAATCATACGACCACACGCGGACTTCGGATTTGCCGTTCAGGGTTGCCACCGCGGCGATGCGGGTCGCGTCGTGGTTGATCGCGACGTTGAAGATCCGCCCCTTCATCGCGGGCAGCTTGCGGATCAAATTGGCATCGTCACCGATCTTGCGGGCGGTTTCGCGGAAGATGCGATAGACCTTGGCGACACCGTCGGCGCCGCCGATCAAGATCTCGTTTCGCTCCGGGTGCATCGCAATGCTGCTCAATCCGCCCGACAGCGCCCCAGGCGTGATCGAGGTGATGTTGTCGATGAAACGCTCGGTTTCCACCTCGGTCAATTTGCAGGACATGTCCCGTGCGACGGACACCAGGTGCGCTCCGTCGGGGGTGAAGGCCACGTCGCGAATCCAGTCGTCATGGGCGCCCTGGAACAGCACTTGTTGACCGGTTTGGGCGTCGATCGCGCGGACCACATTATCCGAGGCACCGAAGGCGAGTTTGCTGTTGTCGGGGGACCAGCTTGCGCCGGAAAGGGCGTCGTAGGTGAACGGCACCGACAGTTCCAATTCGCCGGTGGTGGGATTCCAGATTTGCACTTCACCACGAACACCCGGCGTGCCACCGATCGCGGCCAAGCGGTTTCCGTCGGGGCTGTAACGCACCGAATTGATCCGCGGACTGATCCCGATCAAGCGGCTTTGGATCGCGCCGTCGGCGGCATCGATCAGCAAGACCTCGTGGTAGCCCGCGACGGCGACTTGTTTTCCGTCGGGCGAGACGTCGATCGAGGGAACCGAAGGGGCTTCGTTGTAGTGCGGTGGATTTTTGTTGCTGAACGGGATCGCGGTGTCGCTCGGCGAGTCATTCACCGCTCCCTCGGCGATCCAACGCCGCACCCATTCCAATTCGACGTCGCTGATCGGCTTGGACGGCGGTTTGGGCATCTCGGCCACGCCGTCGACCGGGGTGATCTGCTCGATCAAATAGCTTTCATCGGGTTTCCCGGGCACGATCGCCGGCTCGCCCGTCTCACCGCCGTTGACCAGCGACGCAAAGTCCGTCATCACGTAGCCGCCGAACTGCTTGGCGCCTTGATGGCAACCGTAACAGTGCTGGCGAAAGATCGGATCGATTTGCTTCGAGAAACTCACCGGGGTTTCAGCGGCAACCGAACCCACGAGCGTTTGAGAGAAACCAACGGACACCAGCACGAATGCGGCGGCGACCCGACCGAAGAAGAAGCGAGTTTTCACAGTGGATACCTGGGTAACAATCCCGTCGGATCCGCAGTGACCGCGCCGGTGACCCGTCGCGTGATCATTTCGAAAGGACAATGACCATTCGACGCGTCGGAAACGGAAAGTCCTGCGGAACATTCATTTCTGACGAAGGCCAGTCCGACACGAAAAACATCCGGACGTGGTCAGGACGTTCCGTGTAGGTAGCCCAGGAAGGGGCAGGCGGGGGCGGAAACCCGTGTATACGGCGAGCTTCCACTCCCTTGACTCTACTGGGAAACCCAACCATCGTCAACTTCTTCGTCCCCGGTTGTTCCGGAAACCCGTCAGGCATTGGCCGGACAGCGCCAGGCTGTCGTTTTCGCCATGAAAGGCTGGAAGCCTATCCCACTTATTCTTCCGACGGTCCTTAGATTCTCTCCCCTTGGGAGAGACGGCGTTTGCGCAGCAAGCAAACGCCAGAGAGGGCCGGCGCTGCAAACGTCTTGGCGCCTTGCGCTACGATCAAATCCGTCATTGATGCAATCGACGCCCCCTGCCACACGCCGCTGGCGGGTACGAGGCAGGAGCCTCCGTGACAGTGTGTTCCCAGGCGGAGCCCGGGAACAAGTAAAAAACCTCCCCTCGCTGCGCTCGACCCTCCCTGCCAGGGAGGGTTATTTCTTCACTTGATGCGTCGGGGGGACGCTTCGTGCCCCCGACGTCGCGGCTTCGGAAAGCACTATTCCGGTCGCGGTTGGTTGCTCCAGTGCCCCTTCGGGTCGGTGCCGCGGACCTGCACCCCTTTTTCGTTCCAGCCGAGCGCGGCGTGCACCT
Organism: Stieleria neptunia; assembly: GCF_007754155.1. Classification (NCBI taxonomy): domain Bacteria; kingdom Pseudomonadati; phylum Planctomycetota; class Planctomycetia; order Pirellulales; family Pirellulaceae; genus Stieleria; species Stieleria neptunia. Next base: position 3,336,236 of record NZ_CP037423.1, read on the forward strand.
CGGCGCTGCAGTAGCGCAGCGTCAGCCCACAACGTCGCCGGTTGGAATCATTGGCGTCGCTGCCGTGCAGCAATAAATCCGCGTGGATCGATGCCTGGCCCGCTTTCAGCGGATCGTAAACCAATTCCCCGTACTGCTCCGGATCATCGATCGTTTGGTTCAGCACGTTGTGTTCGGTCGAGTCGCTGGGGCGATAGGTCATGTGCCCCTTGGTATGAGACCCCGCGATAAATTTCATGCACGCGTTTTCTTGATCGGCGTCGTCGATTGCCAACCAGACGGTGACCGCCTTGCTGGGCGACAACGGCCAATAGCTGGCGTCCTGGTGCCAGGCGACCGACTTTCCATCACCGGGCATTTTGCAGAAGAAGTGCGACCCCCAACCGATCACATTTTCGCCAAACAGATCCGCGACCGGGTCCACGATCCGTGGGTCTTTTAAGATGTCATAAACGGGGCCGTACTTCAGGTGCGCCGAGCTGATGGAATAACTGTCGCCTCCACCTGCGGTGACCTTGCGGAGTAGATCGTCAAAGTAGTTACGGATCTCGCTGATTTCATCACTGGAAAAAATGTCCAGCGGGGCGATGAACCCACGCTCGTTAAAGTGGTCGATCTGCTGACGCGTCAATGTCTTGGGATCGGCGACGCCGGCCGGGTGAAAGCTGAGGTCGCGTTGGAGCGTTTCCAGTTCGTCGTCGGTCGGAATGATTTTAAAGTCTTTCATGTCAGTGTGTTGGTTGGGGGGGCAGAGGGCAGCGCTGTGAAGCATTTGTTAGCGGTAGGGCGCGAGCCCTCCGGTGGTTGGGCAAAGAGGAGCAACCGGAGGGCTCGCGCCCTGCCGCTAAAACCTCAACAGACACAGGGGAAAAATGCCTCACAGCGTTCGGCAGTGGGGTGGCTAGTTGAAACATACTCATTCATACAGCATTCAGTCATACAGCATTCAGTCAAACAGCGGCGTGGCGATACCGTTGGCGTCGACTTGCCAAGGCGTCCAGAGGACGAGGACGTCTTCCGTTTTCAGATCACTTTTTCGCGGCGGGATCTCGGTGGTTTCCAATTCAATCTTGTCGATGTCGCACTCCTTGGCAAGTTCTTCGATCTCCTCGTCCAGTTCGTCTTCCAGCTTTTTGATGTCATCGTGCAGGTCTTTCAGTGCTTCTTCGGCCCGGCGCACGTCGTCGGCCTGCTGCGTCGCGCGTCCGACTCCCCGCGCGGCGGTCATCACCCCGCCGCGCCGGCCACCCATGAAGGCGCCCAGGATCGAATTGCCGACCGACAGGATCGTGGACCACTTGGCTTGACCGTACTGAGACTGCTCGCGTTCGACACGATCTTCTGCGGTACGGATTTTCTTTTCGACCGATTGCACCTTGGCGTCGTATTTGTCACGAAGTTTTTCCGTTTCCAGGTCGCGCTTTTCACGCAGCAATTGCTGGAAATGGCGTCGGGCTTGCTGCTCGGTGTTGACGCCGGGCGCGTACCCCGTCATCCCGGGGCACTTGTAGAGTGTGGCGAACTCGTGGCGGTACAAATAGTCTTTCAGCTTGGACTTGAACGTGCGGTATCGCGACTTGCTTCGCATGTCGTCCGGCAAATCGCTGAACTGAAATGCTTCGTCCGGTTCGGTCAACAGCTCGGCATCCGGTGAAAGCGGTTTGCTGCGTTCCCAGAGGTCTTCGGGGACGCCGCCGCCACAGCACAGCAGCCGCACGGTGTCGACCCAATGGTCCAGGTCGGCACTGGCGCGAATGAAATGCATCGACGCTTTGCCGACCAGCGCCGGGCGATAGACTTTTTTGCAGCCCCGTTTGGCAGCTTGGGACTGGCCGAGGAAACGTTCTTCGACGCCTGCCGGGATGACCGGACGCTGGGGTGATGGATGTTCCTCTGCGATCGATTCGCTGTTTTCCTCGCGACTCGCTTGAGCCGCCGATTTTCGATCTTTCATCAGATCGCTGATCTGTGTTCTGGCCAGCGGCCCGGCCAGAAACGACATCGCCCAACGCGTTTGGAACGTCACCGGATCGCCCTGGTGAACGTTGTTCATCAGGAAAACACGGTTGCCCAGCCCCGCCAGAATCTGTTCCATCCGATTGCGATCGAAGGGTTGGCCGGATTGTCCGGCGGCCCCCTCCAGGCCTTCCAAGACCCTGGCCTTGTCGCGTTCGGTTTGCAGCCGTCCCAGGAACCAAGTGCCGATGTTGGACAATCCCTTGTAATCCAAGTCGACGGGATTTTGCGTCGCCAGGGTGACGCCCAAGCCGAACGCGCGGGCTTGCTTGAGCAGCGTCAACATCGGCGGCTTGCTGGGCGGATTGGCGACCGGCGGAAAGTACCCGGCGACTTCGTCCATGTAAAACATCGCCCGCAGCGAGCCGGTCCCGGTTTGGCGCCGCATCCAGGCCACCAACTCGTTCAACAACAAGGTGACAAAGAACATTCGTTCGCTGTCACGGAGATGAGCGATGGACAGAATCGACACACGCGGTTGGCCCTTGGCGGTGTAGAGCAGTTTGTCGATCGACAGCGTTTCGCCTTCCAACCATGACGCGAACGCGGGCGACGCCAGCAGGTTGTTCAATCGCATCGCCAGTTTCGAGCGTTCCGCACCGGGCATGAAGGAATCCAAGTCGACGACGCCGATCCGTGTGATCGGCGGTGATTGAATCAGGCGGATCAGGTTGGCGATCGAGACGTTGCGTCCCTCGCGCCACTCGTGCGTCAAAATCGACGAGAGCAGAATGTGAGCCGGTGAAGTCAACGGGTCGGCGTCGAGATCCATCAAGGTCAACAAGCCCGAGACCGCGCCGGTGACTTTTTCGCCGATCGCTTCGGTATCGTCCAGCAATTCAGGCGGGGGCGCATCGAAACTCTTCAGCACCGTCAGCGGGAGTCCGATGTTGCTGCCCGGGGTGTAGACCGCGATGTCGACGGCGTCCTTGAAGGTCTGGATCCGCTGGGGCGATTGCCCCCAGGATGCCAGACCCTCTCGCCACCGGGTTGCCGTTGTCTCGGCCAGTTTGTCGACACTCATCCCTTTCCGCGTCGCATCGCTTTGCTCCAACCAAGGTTTGAAATCACTCGGCGCGAGATCGGGGAAGGCCAGCAACAGGTTTGCCAAGTCACCCTTGGGGTCGACGCAAATCGCGGGGACCCCATCGATGGCGGCTTCTTCCAACAAGGCCAGACACAGACCTGTTTTACCGCTGCCGGTCATCCCCACGCACATCGCGTGCGTACAGAGGTCTTTGCTGTCGTACATCAGCAACTGGTCCAGCCGCTGATTCGATGAAAGATCGTATTGACGCCCGAGGTAGAACGACGCCAGCTTTTCGAACTGGTCAGGATCGGGGATGGCCATGGAGCGAATGCGGGTGTGCAGAATTGCGGGCGGAGAAAATCCGGGCGGACAAGAGAGGAGACAAATCGTCGCCGCTGATGGAAGAGTTTAACGAGGTTTTGGCCGACGATGGCAGCCGAGTCGTCGTGCGTTATGATTCGTGCGTCGCGCTCTCGTTCACCCCATGATTCATCCCAACATTTGACATGCTTGATCTGTACGAAAAAATTGAAGAAGCCGCCGCGGTCATTCAAAATGCGTTTGCGGAAACGCCGAAAGTCGCCCTCGTCCTGGGAACCGGGCTGGGTGGTTTGGTCGATCAAATTGATGTCAAAGCGTCGATCGAATATGGCGAGATCCCCCATTTTCCGACGTCCACGGCGACCAGCCATCGCGGACGGTTGGTCTGTGGATTTTTAGAAGGGGTGCCGATCGTCGCGATGGAAGGGCGATTTCACATGTACGAGGGCTATCCGCTGAAACAGATCACGTTGCCGGTCCGGGTGTTCAAACGCTTGGGCGCCGAGTTGTTGATCGTCAGCAACGCCTGTGGCGGATTGAACCCGTACTACCAATCGGGCGACATCATGGTGATCGATGACCAGATCAATTTGATGGGCGACAACCCATTGATCGGCATCAACGATGATCGTTTGGGGCCACGTTTTCCCGACATGTGTGAACCCTACGATCAACAGTGGATTGATCGCACGCTGGCATTGGCCCGCCGCGAAGACATCGGAATCCACCGCGGCGTGTTTGTTGCCGTCGCTGGCCCGAATCTGGAAACGCGGGCGGAGTACCGATTCCTCCGCACCATCGGCGCCGATGTTGTCGGGATGAGCACCGTTCCGGAAACGATCGTGGCGGTGCATTGCGGGTTAAAGACGATCGGTTTGAGTGTGATCACGGACATGTGTCTGCCCGATTCGCTGCAACCGGCCAACGTTGAAGAAATCATCGCGACGGCGAATCGCGCCGCGCCACAGTTGCTGAAAATTGTGACGGGGATTGTGGCCGAAGCGGGTCAAACCCGAATTGCATGAGGGATCACATGATGGATCAAACGCCGTCGCAGGATGCATCGGTCGCGGCGGCGGTCGCGATGTTACGCGAAACCGTGGCGCCGGATTGGGAGTACGGCTGGGATGCGGCCGGTCAGACCCCAATGCAGGTTGCCGGTCAGGCCCCATCGCAGGTTGCCGGTCAGGCCCCATCGCAGGTTGCCGGGCAGGCCCCCGCGCCGACCATCACGGCGATCGTTCTGGGCAGCGGACTAGGGTCGCTGGCCGACAAGATCGAATCACCCGTCATCGTGCCCTTCGGCGACATCCCCGGGTTTGCCCATTCGACTGCCAGCGGTCACCGCGGGCAGTTGGTCTTTGGCACGCTCGGTGGCGAACCGTTGATCGCCATGGCGGGGCGATTGCATCGTTACGAAGGCTGGACCGACGACCAGGTGACGTTTCCCATCCGGGTGATGCAGGGATTGGGGGCAAGGCGTTTGATCGCCAGCAATGCGGCCGGCGGGGTCAATCCGAAGCTGGCGGTGGGCGACATTGTGGTCCTGTGCGACCAGATCAATTGGCTTCACGCGCGGCGGCAAATCGCAGTACCGGACAAGACGGTGCCGGACAAGACGGTGCCGAGTGAAACCGGGGCGGCCTCCGCCGGCTTCACGATCGGTTTTCCGGCCGGACGGCGCGGTCAGCTTTTTGACCCACAACTCGTCTCACTCGCCTTGTCCGCCGCCCGGGAAGGGGGCTTTGTCGCCGTCCAGGGAACCTATCTGGCGACCTTGGGCCCGACCTATGAAACCCGTGCCGAGTACCGGATGATGCGTCGCATCGGAGCGGATGTGGTGGGAATGAGCACCGCAGGAGAGGTGTTAATGGCGGCGAATCTGGGCATGTCGGTGCTCGCTTTGTCGATTGTCAGCAATGTGGCGGACCCCGACCGGGCGAAAGTCGCCGATCATGCAGAAGTGCTAGAGGCAGGGGACGCCGCGGCGGCTAAACTAGAGGGGATCGTTCGACGGATCCTTTCCGGCCACCGAGTTTGATTTTCGTTTCGATGCCGCACGTTCCCAAACCTCCGCAATCGGCCAAAACGCCAACGCCGCAGCGTTCCTCGCCGGCGGAATCGGTTTCGCGCGAGACGCTGCCCAGCGAGACGCTGCCTGTCGATGCGCTGCCGATCGACGCGTTGCCCGACGAAGCACCGCAGCTTGATTCGACGCACGACACGATGGTCGGGTTTGACCAGGAATCGGTCGATTCGACCAATTTGCCGGATATCGATCACGAATTCTCAATGCAGGAGCTGTTCGACGCGGAACTTCTTGCGGCGATTCGTTCGGTGCCCCTGCAAGGGGATGAAGAAAAATTACCGAGGGTCGAGATCCTGGGGGCGGACGGGCAACACGCCGCGCTGATGCGGATCGATCACCCGGTGAAACTGCGTGTCCGCGGTTCACTGGGTGACTACGCATTTGCCTACAACTCCCAAACGGTGATCAAAGTATTCGGCAATGTCGGGCACGGGGTGGCCGAAGGCATGTGTAGCGGATCGATTCGGGTTCGCGGGCACGCCGGCCACGGTGCGGGAACGGCGATGACCGGCGGCACCCTGGGCATCTATGGTTCGGCCGGGGATCGAACCGGCGGCGCGATGCGTGGCGGCGGACTTTTCGTTCGCGGCGATGTCGGCAACGATGTCGGACTGGGCGCCTTGGCGGGGACGATCGTGATCGGCGGTGATGCGGGCAACAACCTGGGCAATCCGCTCAGCAACGTGGCGGTGTTCATTCGGGGCAAGGCGGCGAGCTTGACTCCCGGCGTCACGGAAGCACCGCTGCGAAAAAAGCAGGAGGTCCAACTGGGATTGCTGCTGATCAGCGCGGGGATTCGAGGCGACGCGACGGACTTTCGCCGCATCGTCCCGGTCGCGAAACTGGCGGCGGAAAATGCGGCGCGCGGCGAAGTGGTTCCCAATTGGCGGTAGCATCTAGAAAGGATCACGTGTGAATTCAGACCGACTCGGTTCGCTTCAACTGTTGCCGCCACTCTCGGCGTCGGTGTGGGCGACCAGCCCGATGCATCCGGCATCGCAAACGATCGCACGCCCCGATGGAACCGCGGTTCGATTGGAGTTGCCGCTGTTCTGGTACGAACCGCCCTGGATTCAATTGCCGCGCGACGTTGCCGGACGATTGGCCGCGTCGGTGGCCAACCTGGATGTGGTGGTTTCGGCACTTCGCCGCGACATCGCCAGTGACGAAGAGCCGAGTGAATTGTTTGCGGAAATCCCGGTCGACGAGAGTACCGCCACCGATGCACCGCGACCGCAATTTTTGCCCCGGATGACCCCCTATCGCGCCGAACGGTATGGATTCACGCCGGCCGATTTCGACGAGACACGCATCATCGATGTTCGGCTGGCCGCGACGCGGGGTGATTCGGGACGACTCGCTTATTCACCCGACCAAATGAGTCGTTGGGAAGGCGGTCCGGAAGGTTTGACGATCGGTGGCGGGGGTTATGTTGCCACCGGTTCCTTTCCCACCGATGTCGTGTCGCTGAAACAAGCCCGAACGAAACTCGACCAACTGCGGCTGCTGGCACCCTCGGCCGCGGTCTTTGTGTCGATCGATTGCTACCGTTTGGAAGAGGAGATTGCCGCGGCGCTGGTTTCCCGCCCCGATGGCTTGATCGTGCGAATGAATCAACCGGAAATCGAGGGGCTGCAGCTGGCCTCGCTGGTCACCAAGACGCGTCGATTGATGGCCGAACACGATTTCGCGGACAAACCCTTGTGGGTCGTGCCGGGCGAAGTCAGCGCCCGCGACGTTGCCAAGTTGATCGCGCTGGGCGCATCGGCCGTTGCCATCGATGCGTGGTGCAGACCGCTGGTTCAGTTCTTGCTGGAGTCCATGCCGACGTCACGCTACGATCGAACGGCATTCAATCAAATCCCCGCCGTCACCTCGCAACATTTGTGGGACGACATCGACCGCGTCATCGGACTCGTTTCTACGATCATGCCACACGGTACCACGCCCCAGCGACTGGGGACGTATCACTCGCGGTGGGCCAAAGCGTCTGGCGCCGCGTTGCTGGCTCCGTAGGCTGATTCGGAAAACGGTGTGCCAGTGGCGATAGGATCTCGTCGATTGAGTGTGATGCGGTCAGCGGACCCGTTTGTACGACGTCCGTTCTAGGTCGTCGCGCAGGGCCCCACGGGCGACGGCCCGGAAGGGCCGTCGTACTCGAAAAACCGGTCGTCCTAAGCTGGACGGTCTCCTCAGCCTGCACACCCACACTGATGCCCGTACGATTGATTGCGGCCTCCTTTGATTGCGGCCTCCTTTTCGTTGTCGCCGTCGGGTGGGTGCCAAACCCGGCGTCCTGTCGCTCCGGCAGACCCGCCCCAAACCGGTTAGATTGTTGCGGTAGCGTTCGTGATCGTCAGGATGCCGAGGTCATTGCGATGGCGATCATCGTTCCCTCCACTCGATTCCCCAATTGCAGGTCCCAACATGACCCTCACCGATCGATCGTTGACAACGGGCTGGTTCGCCGGTTTGGCATTCTGTCTTGTCGCGTCACTGTTCACGCCCACGCCCCTCCGAGCCGATGACCGTGAAGCGGAGGCCCGCGAAGCAGAGGCCCGTGAACGCGAGACATCCGAGCAAGATCACAGACCGCGGGATGACGATCGCGCCGAGAGGCGTCGTCCCGATGATGAACGGCTCACGCGTGACCGCCCCGGAAATCGTGAAGAAGCCGAAGAACGTGAGATGCATGAACGTGAGATGCTTGAACGTGAAATGCATGGACGTGAGATGCACAGGCTTGCAATGCAAAGGCGTCAATCACGCCTGCGCGAGGTGCGCGAACGCGAGATGCGTGAGCGAGAGCGTGAACTTGAGATGCACGAGCGCGAATTGCACGAGCGCGAGCAGATGGAACGTCGCGAACAGGAAGAGCGCGAGCGTGACCAAAACCTGCAAGCGATGGAGCTTGAAATGCGTGAACTCGAGCTGCACCGCCAACGCCTGGAACTTCGCATCGCCGAAATGGAACTTGAAAAACGCTTGTCGCAATCGGTGTCCAAGGCCGATGAAGCGGCATTGGATGCGATCAAGATGGCGTCGCGATTCATGGAACCCGAGGCAGCCGCGGACTTTTTTGCCGGCATGCTCGACCGTGTGCATTCACCGATCGTCCAGCACGAGTTGCGTCTACAACTTGCCGAAAGATTTTTCTACGCCGAGCGACCGGATCAAGCAGCTGAGCAATTGCGTGCCCTGATTGCGCCTGTTCACGAAGGCGACCACTGACGGTCAAGGTATGGATTGAGAAACACCGCTCCCATTTTACGGGAGCGTCGAGCGCAGCGAGCGGCATACGCATCAAGTTAAGAAGCAACCCTCCCGTGTGCGGGAGGGTCGAGCGCAGCGAGGGGAGGGTTTCCGCTGCCCCGCAGCCACCGATGCCAAAAACGACGCCAAAGCACCCTCTCCGGTCCAGGCGCAAACGCCTCCGCGACCCTCCCAAAGGGCATCGGTATCTACACATCTTTCGCATTTTTGGTCTGGTTTGCGTGGACGGTTTCGGCCAACGGCCGTTTACATCCATAGCCTTGGGCATCGCCCCAGGTCCGTTGGACGCATACGAGAAGGATTAGCCAACGGCCATACGCAAACGCCTCGTCAAAATCGAATCTTGTGCATGGCCGTTGGCCAAATATGCCTCAATCGCAATTGATCCCTGGGGCGATGCCCCAGGCTATGGATATGCATGCCCTTTGGGCAAAAGGCGATTCGCCCGGCATGCACAGCATGCCCTACTCTTTGACCAATCGCGTGGTCGCCGCTTCCACGACGTCCTCAAGTTCAACGAAGCGGCTGACGTTCAACAGATCCGGCGCGTCACGATTTCGCTTGGGCAGATTTTCCAGTTTCAATTGATCGATCCCATCGACGAACAGGGACGCGTAAAGGCCCCAAAACGCAGCGTCTCCCTCGGCCTTGATCGAGACCATCGGCTTTTCCAACCCGGGCGTTTGCCGCAGCGTTTCCAAGCCGCGGATGACGTCGTAGATCTGCATGCCGGCCAGGGTCTGGCCGAGCAGCATGAAGCGTCGGCGGATGTGCGTCTGCGTTCGTTCGTCATCGGTCCAGCGGGTCGGTCCGATCCCACGCGGCACGAGGAAAGCTGTGTTGCGATCGGTTGTCATCTGTCGCAATGCCTTGGCGACTTCCGAGTCGGGTTTCGCGCCGGGCACATGATCGGGAAACAACACCGCCAAGCCCGCCGCCCATTTCTTCCAGCCATCCTGGTCCAGAATCACGACATCCAGCGGGGCGTTTGGGGCTTGGTCCGGTTGCACCACGTAGATCGGTAATCGAAACGGCGATTGACTGGTGAACTCGATCACACGCGTGTCGGACGACGGCGCGTTTGTCACGATCGACTGGACATCCAGGGACTCGGGCGAATCGGGCCAGCCCCGAAACGTTCGTTGTCTCAACCGATCGATCAATGCCCGGACCGCTTCGGGAGAGTCCGTATCGAGTGCGCCCGAGTCCGCTTTGGGCACAAAGCTCTCGTGGATCGTCGTCACGCGCTGTTCTTCCGGCAGTTCCTCAAAGACTTTCAAGTCACGCTTTTCAAACAGCGGCTCGGCGGCCATCTCGATCAACGTCTGGTCGTCGCGTAGAAAACGATTCATCCAACGAAATGCGGCGACGCGCAGTTCTTGCGTGTCCTTGTGTGGACCTTCGGAAATTTGTAGTCCCAGTTTGTCACGGGCGTCGTAGAGGTCATAGATCGTTTGCACTTTCGCATAAACATCCACGACACCGTCCAGCGGGAAGATGCGGTCTTTGTCGGAATTGGTAATCAGCAGCGGACGCGGTGCGACCAACGCGGCCACCATCGGGAAATCCCAGCGGTAGGTGTTGACCATGTACATGCAATCGCAATGGCCTTCGACACAACCATCGACGACATGATTTTTCAAACTGGTGATCCCCGCGACCGGGACCGCCGCGGTGATGCGTTCGTCGATCGCCGCGATCCACCACGAATAGGCCCCACCGCCGCTGCGCCCGGTGACCCCGATGCGATCTCCATCGACTTCGTCGCGCGATTGCAGGTAGTCCAGGGAGCGGATGCAATTGAACGCCTCGACGCCCGCCGACGAATACCCGCGATTGTTCCACCACCACATTTTTTCACGATAGGTCCCGTGGTGAATGCCTTCGATTTCACCCAATTGGACCGTGTCGATGGTCAGACAAACGTAGCCGTTTCGCGCGAACCAGGCGCCGTGATGTTGATAGTGCGTCTTATTGCCCAGGCTCTTGCCGTCGTGCCGTTCGCCCCCGTGACCACAGACATACAGAATCGCCGGGAGTTTGTCATCTTGCACGCTCGGCCGGTATAAATTGGCGGTCACGTACAGGCCCGGCATCGATTGAAAATGCAATCGCTCGACGATCACGCCTGATGCTTCCAGCGTGCCCGTCACCACAGGTTCCAGTGGCGTCTTGGGGGGCATCGGATCCAAACCGAGCATCTCCAACATCTGGCGGCGGTACTCAGGGCGTTTACTGGTCCAGTCTTCCAGCGTCTCGATGTCGGCGAACGTTCGATCGGTCAGCTTTTGTGTCTCGGCGCGAAAATACTCCGCGATCCATCGATCGCCTGGTGCGGTCGACGGTTCCACCGGTTGGGTAGAACCTGTCTTTGCAAACACGAGCACAACAAGCAGGGCAGAAAAAAGGTAGCGCATCAGACTCGTTCTCAACGTGATTCAATGAGTGGTGCATTTCAGAGAATGCGGGCAGGATGATCGGATTGATCCACGGCTGGCAAGGCGTCGCCACGAATCGCACAGTGGATGATTGCGATCCGCGACTCCACGTTCGCCGGCGAGCTACAATGGCGACTCCATTTTTATCCTGGAGAATCACCATGCGACTCGCGGCCCTATTGTATCTTCTGCTGGCCGGCACGATGTGCTCGGCGGAGACGCTTGTCTATTTCGGCACGTACACACGCGGAAACGCTGCCAGCGAAGGGATCTATGTTGCGACGCTCGACGAGGCCACCGGCGCACTTTCGCAGCCGCGGTTGGCTGCCAAAGCCGACAACCCGTCGTTTGTCGCGATCGCTCCCGGCGGCAAAACGCTGTATGCCGTTTCGGAAACGCCCTGGACCGACGATGATTCCGTCGGCATCGTCGCGTATTCCATCGGCGACGACGGCACACTAAAACAACTCAACCAGCGGTCGACGCGTGGCGGGGCCGCTTGCCATGTGGCGGTGCATCCATCGGGCAAGTCTCTCGGCGTTGCCAACTACAGCGGCGGCAGTTGCGCGTCGTTTCCGATCAACGACGACGGTTCGCTCGGGGAAATCGCTTCCTTTCATCAGCACGTCGGCAGCAGCGTGAACCCGCGTCGCCAGCAGGAAGCGCACGCCCACTCGATCAACTACAACGCCGACGGAACCCAAGCCTTCGTCGCCGACCTCGGGATGGACCAGATTGTGATCTACGACGTCGATTCCGAATCGGGGAAGCTGGCACCGTCGCAGCAGCGATCGCTGAAGATGCCCGCCGGAGGAGGCCCCCGCCATTTCTGTTTCACACCCGCTGGAAAGATTGCACTGGCCAACCTGGAATTGACCTCTGACGTTGCGTTGCTGCGCTACGACGATGCGGCAAGAAGCCTGTCGATGCTGGAGGTCGCTTCGACGCTTCCCGGTGGTCAGGCGGTACCGGGCAACAGCACGGCGGAGTGTTTGGTGCATCCCAATGGACGAACCGCATACGTTTCCAACCGAGGCCACAACTCGATCGCCGTCTTTCGGATCGACGCCTCTAACGCGGATATCCAATGGATCGAAAACGAACCGACACAAGGGGAAATCCCGCGGGGGTTTGGGATCGATCCGAGCGGCAAGTTCGTCGTCGTTGCCAATCAAAATTCCGACAACGTCGTGTCGCTGCAGATCGACCCCGAAACGGGATCCCTCTCGCCGACCGGCAGCGAAATCACCGTCGGCACGCCCGTCAATGTGCGGTTCTTGAAACGCTAGAAACGAGCGTCCAAGTGGTCGCGCGTCGGCAGACTCGCCGGACCGGACGCAAGTTGCCCATTCCCCCAAAAAGGTGTCGGACACCTTTTTGGTAAGTTTGACGCCCTTGCAAATTCGTCGCTACAATGTTGGCCCGATTCATCCTTCGTCTTCATGCGGCACGACAGTGGTGCTCCCGTTTCGTTCAGACGGGCGTTTCCTGGTCAACGTCCACCTTCCACCCCGGTGCATGACGTTCTGCCACGAAGAAGAACGTTCGAAATGACGTCGATTCTGAGCAGCCGCTCGCCTCATTGAACGGTTTCCATTTCATCAGCCCTGGTAAGTCAATCGCCCATGCTTTCTCACAACATTCGCTCGCTGGCGTTTGCTCGATACTTGAGAGCTTCTCTGCTCGGGATTCTCGTTTGCTCCCCGGTGACGGCTCAGGTTGCTTCGCCCCCTCTGTACAAGGTGCTGCTGACGGATACCTCCAAGCCCATTATTGGTACGCTCGTCAGCCGAGACACCGAGACCGTGACGATCCAAGACATTGACACCAATACCAAAGTCCGCTTTGAGCGAAGCAACGTCAAAGAGGTGATCACACCCTTCGCATTCGATGACGCGGTGAAGTCGATCGGATTGGAAGAAATGTTGAGTTGGAAGATCGGACAAGTTGCGGCACAGAGGAAATCGCCCGGCCGGATCGCCAAGGTGTCGTCGCAGGTCGTTTACATCACCCTTGGAACGAACAGCGGAATTCGTGAAGACACAACGCTCACCGTTTTCCGAAATGAAGGGGAAATCAAAGATCCGGTTAGCGGCGAGGTGTTGGCGGTCGAACGTCCGAAAATTGCCGAACTTCAGGTCACCGAAGTGCAAGAAAAATATTGCAAAGCCAAATTGGTCGGGAATCTGGAGCCCGAATTACAGGTGGGTGATGAAGTCGAACCCGATCTCGATCTGCGAGTCGCGGTTTGTCCCATCCGAGACCAGAACGGAGAATCTGTTGATGAAACACTTGTCATGGTTGAAGAGATTACGACCAGACTCGTCAACCGAAAAGTTGCCGTCGTCGATCGTGGCTCACTGGGGCAAGTTCTGGGGGAGTTGCTCGTACACAACACACCCCTGTTCGATCCCAAAACAGCGCAAAAGTTGGGCGACTTGACAGGGGCGACACATGTCCTGGCGGGTAAAATTGTCCCCAGTGGTCGCACGCGGGGCATCGCTTACGTCCGATTGATCGATGTGCAGACCGGACGAATTGTCGTGGCAACTTCCACCTCGATCAGTTTGACCCGTACGCTCGCCTCGGCGACCGATGGCCGTGCAGCGAATCGCCCCGGTCTTGCCGGGGTGGTCCGAAATGTAGAGAGTTTGGGTAGTTCTCGAGTCCTGCCATCATTTCTCACGACCCGATCACGCTATCAGAAAGGGGAATCCGGCGGCATTCGGATTCAGGGCTACAACGAGTTCACCTATCGTGACCAAGGCGTGATTTTTACCAAAGACATCGGCTGTGGTATGGACGATTTCACCTTCGAGGTTGTCGTTCAATTCGGACACGAAGACATGGTGGCGAACATTGGCATCGGATACGGCGTCGCGGATCTTCACTACAACGGATTAAAAGACTCGGTGTATTTGCGGCTGCATTCTCCCCACATGCGAAACGAACCGGGAAAGGTCAAACTCAATCGCTTCAAGCTGGGTGACGAAGAGGTCGGAGAGTTGCCGACTACGGGGCCTCATCTCGTGCGGATCACCAGGGTGGGTAATACGGTGACGTTTCAAGTGGATTCAGGCAACGACGGTCCTTCCGACGATGATTTTGAAACGACGATCGCCGACTTCAGGGATTTTGCACCCTTCCTGCATTCGAAGAACTCTCCGCTGTTCTTCGCAGGCGCAGGCGAATACGTGACGGCAACGCTCTCAAAATGACGTGGGCGGCGTAAAAAGGGTCAGCGGGCAATCGATGCCGATTATCGCCTGGTGCCCAACATCAGATACGCGAACAGGTCGGTGATCTGTTGGTCGGTCATGTCTTTGAAGACCTGTTCGGGCATCAACGACGTCTTGATCGCTTTAAATTCTTCCAGGTCCTCGCGGACGAGAACGACCGTCTGGTCATCGGCGGTGCGGAGGGTGACGGTTTTGGGATCTTGGGCGGCCATCATGCCGGTGACGACGCGGCCGTCATCGGTCAACGCCATGTAGGACTGAAAACCTTCGCGGATTTCAAGACTCGGTTCGATGATCGCCGGCAACCAAAACTTCAAACTGCCCCGTTCGTAACCGTCCAGTGGCGGACCGATCGTCTTGCCTTCGCCGAACAACTTGTGGCAGGTGCCGCACTTGGTCATGAAATGCTTTCGACCTGCTTCGGAATCGCCGGCGGAATGGCTCAGCAAATCGGTCAGCCGCTCGATCTCCGCGATCTTATCCGCCGAGGAAACCGTCACGGCCTTGCCGAAGGCTTGTTCGACTCGGGCGACGAATGTCGGATCCTCGTAGGTTCGCAACCGCTGGATCACGTCTTCGGGGACTTCGGGGACTCGCACCCGCCACTGAATCACTTCTTCCAGCAATCGATCCGCCCAGGCGGCGCGGCTGGCCAGGGTTCGGCAGGCGGCGGCGCGGAGGCCGTGTTCGCGTGAGATTTTTCCGTAGAACGCGCCGATCAGCCCGGCGGCGATCCGGGCCTCGTCAAAATTGGCCAGCGTGCTGATCGCCACACGCTGAAGCGCCGGTTCGCTGGTTTCACGCCCCGTCGCCAGCCGCAGCAGGGCATCCACACTCTTGGGCTCCTGAAGTTCGCCGAGTGTGTAGGCGATTTCGATTCGCAATCCGAGATCGGTCGAACGGTCACGCAACAGTTTGACTGCAGCATCCGCGGCGCCCTGGCGACCGCTGCGTAGTGCCAGCACCGCCCCGGACTCACCGCGAGATTCTTGATAGGCGGACAACGCGCGGTCGAGTCGCTTGGGTAACTCGGGGATCGATCTGCCTTGGAACGCTTTGGTCAATCCGACCAACAAAATTTCACGGGTCGCGTCGTCCGGGGCCAGCGCCACCAAGGCGTCGCAGTGGTCCATGTCGGCCGCGGTGCCGGCGGCCGCGTAGCGTTGGGCCAAGCGGCCGAGCAGGTGTTGGCGGACCAACGGGCGGTCCCAGGACGTGTCGTCGGAAAAGAACGCTTGGATCGCATTCCAATCGTCGGCATGGGCTTCGACCGCCCACCAATACAGCAGCGGCAGATGCGGGTCGTTTCCGTCCTCGTCGCGTCGCGTCAGGCGGTCGATGATTGCCAATCCCGTCGGGCCGTCGATCCGCTTGGCCGTCGATGCAAGTTGGCTGCGGACTTGTAAATCGGATTCCGTTTCCGCCAGCGAAACCAGTTGCCGATGGCCTTCACGTCGATCTCCCAGTAGCCGAACGGTCCAACGTCGAATGTGGGGATTGTCGTTCCGCAACCAATCGGCGGCCCGTTCGGTCGATAGTTCTCCCATCAGATTCAATGCCCAGAGCGATTCCAGCGAACCCGATTGATCGACACGTTCCACCAGGGGCTCGGTCGCATCGCTGTCGTTGCGCCAACCGAGGACCAAAGCGGCGCGGCGGCGGAGCCATTTATTGGGCGAGTCGAACAGGGCGATCAATTCGTCGCTTGACCGTTCGGTGAGATCGCCGGCGCGGTACACAGGATGGGATCCCTTGGGGCGGATGCGGTAGATCCGTCCGCTGTTTTTGTGCCAGTCGTCAACGGGATTGACATGGGACAGTCGGGTGTCATACCAGTCTGCCACATAGACCGCACCGTCCGGACCGGCGCCGGCGTACACCGGCCGGAACCAGCGATCGTCGGTTTCAACGAGATTCTCGACGTCTTCGGTGCGATAGGTCGACCCATCGGGAATCAGACGGCTGTTCCAAATCAGATTGTGCAACGAATTTGGCGCGACAATGGATCGATCAAAGGCTTTCGAAAACAATCCGCCTTCATAAATCATGAAGGCTTGGGCAAACCGTCGCGTGTCCCCCTTCATCGGCATGCCGGTGAAATAGCCGAAGGCATAGGGATTGGTCAACGGACCGTGCTTGCCCCAGTTCTTGTCCGAATAGCTGCCTTGCGGATAGTGATAGCCGCGTTTGCTACCGCCGTTGGTGCCCGAGAAAACTTGCCCGTGCGAATCGATCTCCAAACTGAACGTATTGCCGCCACCCTCGGCATAGATCTCGAACACTTTCGTTTCGGGGTGATAGCGCCAAATACACTGGCCTTCAAAGCGAACGCCCTTGGTCGCTTGTGAGCTGACCGTTCCGGCCGTGGTGCTGCCGTTGGCACCGTACAGCCAACCGTCCGGTCCCCACAGCAAGCTGTTGGCAACCGAATGCGTGTCTTGGAGTCCGAATCCCGAGAGATGGACTTCCGGGTCGCCGTCGGGAACGTCATCGCCGTCGGCATCGGGATAGTGCAGCAGATACGGCGGGTTCAACACCCAGATGCCGTTCGGGCCGACTTGGACCGAGGTGGCGATGTTGAGTCCCGTGATGACGTCCTTGCCGGAGTCGTACAAGCCGTCGCCATCGGTATCGCTGAAGACCGTGATCTTGTCCGCACCCGCGGCGCCGTGCGGCGGCGGTTCGGGCACCTTGTCGTAGACGGCCCGCAGGTATTGATCGAAACGCTCGACCTTCAGCCCGGCAGGGTATTGGTACTGGCGATACTGCACCGCCCACATCCGACCGCGCGAATCCCAGGACAGGAATAGCGGCTGCGAAAGCTCGGGCTCATGGGCGATCAAGTCGGCTTGGACGTCGCTGCGGAGCCGCAGTCGGTCGATCATCTGATCCGGCGGCGTCAGCTCGGACTCGTCGCGCTGGGCGCCTTTGGCAGAAAACGTGCGAAAGATCTCCGCCACTTTTTCGTTGCCGGCAGGGCTGTCCGCCGAAGTCGTCTGCGCGACCGAGTTCCGGATCGAAGGGAAGACGGAGGCCCAAACGGCCATCATCAAAACAGCAAATCGCATCACATTCCGCCACGAAAAAAGGAAACACACGACCGAACCAGCGGTCCCGGCAAGCCACCAAGATCATAGCCGACCGCCCCCCGCTTTGCTCGATCCTCCTGCCGGGCATTGGTGTCTAGATAGGTCGCAAGACTTGCAGTCATCTTCCCTTTTAGGTTCTTCGCGGATTTTAGTGGCTGCTCTCGGATACTCGGGGAAGGTTTTTTGAGGGATGACTGCGATGTCCGATGGTTCTGTTCGGTCTGATGGCGAAGCCAGCTGTAGCGGAGACGGGCTCTGCGGAGGAGCAACCCGCCTAGGAATCACCTGGTCTGCGATGCGGCGAAGGTGCTTCGTGCCCTCCACCGGCCCGCGCCAACGGAGGGGCGTTTGAACCGAGCGGTTGTCGTCCAACACCCATTCGGACATCGCAGCAATGCCTCGAAAAACCTGGGTCCTGAGTGATTAGCCATTAAAATCCACGAAGAACCGCCTTGTAGGGAGGGTGACTTTCTAACTTGGTGCGTACGGGCTGAAACGCGGCGAGGGGGGGGCGATTGCCCCTGTGTCATTGCTGTCAAACCCTGGCGTGAAACTGACCTTCCACTCGGCGGACGGGCTGACGTATGTTTCACGCGCAAGGAAACCGCGAAGGTGCGCGTCAACACAGCTCTTTCGATCTCGCGGTGCGAAACACTTTCCCAGGGATGGGATCATTCGATGGACGATCGCCGGCATACCAATCACGCCCCTGCTGAGCAGGCCTACGACACGCATCCGGTCGGCATGCCCCCCGGCCCGGTTGATGCAGCCCCGTTGTATCCGGGCGATCGTCGTGCGGGGCCGTATTCTCCCGAGGTGATGCACGACGCGGCAGGGTTTGGACCGGCAGCTTGGCCGGCAACCGATTTCCGTCCGTACGATTTCCGTCCCTATCATGCCGAGATCGCACGCCTGCGCCATCGACTCGCTTCCGCCCATGCCGCGAACAATCGGCAAGCCACCGAAATCCGCCGGCGGACCGAGCAGGCGTTAGCGCAACAGAAAAACTTCTGGGTGGGAAAGATCGAAACGCTGCAACAACGAATCGCGGTGTTGCAGCATGAATCGCAGCGGGAACAGGAAAACCGCGAGCAAAAAAACGCGGCGATCGACAAACAACTTGCCGAAGCTCGCGGCGCCGCCCACGCCCTGAACCGTCACATCGCGACTTTGAAACATGAACTGAAGCACGTTGCGCTTGCCGCGTCCAGCGAACAACAAGAATTGAAACGCGCCCACGACTCGATCGTCAATCGGCACCACGCAGCGATCGCGGAACAGCTCGCGACGATCGAATCGCTGCAACAGCAGATGGATGACCAGGACGAGATCCTGGAACATTGGAAAACCGCTCAAGAACAAGCCGTCCAGCTGAGCGAATGGTATGAGACCGAACACGAAAGGGAACGCGTCCGCTACACGCAACTGGTCGACGAATTCGCCCGATTCCGTTCCAAAACCTCCGAGGCGTTCGCGGTTTGCGAGGATGAAATCGAGACGTTGGAGGCGACCGTCGGGATCTTGCAAACCGACCACGAAATCGTGGAGCTGATCAACGCCGACCTGGATCATCTTGCGGACAAACGTGAATCGGAAATCGAGCAACTGCAGGCCGAGCTTGAGGCGGTCTCGGAAGAGAAAACGTCTCTGATCGAGACCGTTGCGGGGCTGAAGTCCACGTCGGATGATTTCGACGCGTCGTTGTTTGCCAAGGATCAAGAGATCGATGCGACCAAGCGGCTCGCCACCGAGGCGCAACGGCAGTTGGAACAGACCCGGCGAGAAAACAAGGGACTGGCCAGCCAGAATGACCAGCTGAGGCATCGCGCCGCTGATCTGACGAACGAGATCACGAAGTTGCAGACCGAACTCGCCGATGCCAAGGACCGCGCCGATCGGGCCGAGTCGATGCGGTTGGAACGGGATCACCAGATTCGCGAGATCCAATCCGCCGCCCGAGCAGCGGACGCCAACGCGTTGTTGCGGGCCAACGAAGCGGAGCAGCAGTATGCCGTGGAACTGCAACGACTGGAGGACGAGCTGGAGCGTCAGAAACAAGCACAACACAGCGATTCGCAGCTCAACGGCATCGATCAGGCAAAAGTCACCGAACTCGAACACGCGCTCGCGGCCAGTCAACGAGCGGTGACCGCCTCGTCGACCGAGAACGATCGACTTCAGCAAACCATCGATCAGCTTCATACGCGGCTGGCCGAACTCCAGCGCGCTGGCGAAACGAAGGCCGATCGCGTCGAACTGCTCGAGGACACGCTGAGCGAATTGCGTCACGACGCATCGAATCACCAACAAGAAAACGTGCAACTGCGAGCCGACCTGGCCGAGCTGCGGTCGCAACTGGCCGAATCCGCCGATCGAATTGCCACCGCCCAACACACGATCTCGCAACAGACCGAAGCGCTGGACCAAAAATCGCAACAATTGGAACAGCTGGAACAATCCCGTCAGGAGCGCGATGTCGAGGCGTTCCGGTCAGACCTGGAAGCCGAGCTGGCGGCCAAGTGGCAAGCTCAGGTGACCGAGTTGGAGCAGAACCAGGTCACCCTCCGCGAGCGTCATCATCAAGCCCAATTGGCCCAACAGCAAACGATCGAGAGTTTGCAGCAGCAGCTTCGGGAACGGATCGCCGAGCGGGACTCACTGAAACAGCGGGATGACGCATCGGGCGAGCAGATCCGCACGTTGCAATCGCAACTGGCGGATTGGTCGATGCAGGAAAGCCCCGTCGAAGAGGTGAAACGGTTGAGCAACGAATTGTCCCGCTGCATCAGCCAGCATGCACGCGAGCGAGAAGCCTTGCTGTGGCGAATCGAGCAACTGCAGACCGTTCGGGCGCTGGGCCGCGCCGCCTAAGCGGCGGCACGGTTTCGCCATGACAGGCTGGAAGCCTATCCCACTTTAGATCAGATCACCGAAGGCGGCGTCGAGGGCATTGAGCCGATCGTCCTCGTCGTCGTCGTCGTCCAATGCGATCAGGTCGATCACGTCACTGACGAGTGCGGCGGGCGCGTCATCGGAATTGTCGATGAATCCGACTTGCTCGCCTTCGACCTGTTCACCTTGACCGCCGACCGATTGGCGACGCTGTAATTCGTTGATCACCTCCAGGGCATCCAGCGGCGTGATCACTTTGTCGCCGTTGACGTCATAGTAAGGAGGGCCGAAATCGTCGTCCTCAACCGGGATGCTGCCCGTCGTACCTCGAGCGATTCGGTTGATCACCAACAGGGCGTCGATCGGCGTAATATTACCGTCGTCGTTCACGTCGGGGTTCAGGTCGGGGTTCTGCAATCGGCTTCCGACCACTTGCACCTGTACCGTACCGGGGCTACTGACCCGTCCGGAGGTATCGGCGATCGTGTAGGTGAAGGAATCGATTCCGATGAATCCATCGGCGGGGATGTAGCGAATGGTCCCGTCGCCGAGCGGCACGACGTCGCCGCTCAACGGACTGGTCACGATTTGAATCGAGGTCAGGTCGAGTCCGCGATTGGGCGCCCCGGCCGCGGCATCGGGATCTTGGTCATTGGCGGCCACGTTGATCGCGAACGTTTCATTGACGAACGTTCCCGCCTGGTCGTCGCGGGCGATCGGTGCGGCATTGGCCGAGATGGTCACCAAGGCTTCGGCACTGAACTGGCCGTCATTGTCGGCCACGCGATAGCGGAACACGTCTTCCAACGCGAAGCTTTGGAACGCGGTGAAGGTGATGACGCCATCGTTGCTGATCGACAACGAACCGAATGCCGGTTGCAGGGTGATTTCGATCGAGGCCGGATTCAAGCTGCCGTCCACGTCCGAATCGTTGGCCAAGACCTCGATGACAGTCGGTCCGTCCGGATTGAGCGTCGGGTTATCCGGGAGAGCGATCGGCGCGTCATTGACACCGCTGACCGTCACCGCCACCGAGACGATGTTGCTCTGCAAGCCCTCCGAATCAACGACGCGATAGTTGAAGGCGTCCACACCGGTGCTGCCCTCGGTCAAGGCCTGCAAGGCAATCGAGGTCGACGGGTCGTAGGTGATCGTTCCGGTCGCCTGGTCGTACAGCACACGGGCACCGCTGAGCGAGAAGCTCTCGGCGGGCATGACGACCGTCAGCGTGTCGCCGGGGTTGTTGATATCGGGGTCGATGTCGTTGGCCAGCAACCGAGCCACGGACAGGGTCAGCACCGCATCCTCGCTAACCTCATCCTCGCCACCCTCCGGCACGTTGTCGGCCACCGCAACCGGTCGATCATTGACCGCCGTGATCACCAACCGCAACAGTTCTTGAACGCTTGTTCCGCCCAGGGAGTCGATCGCGGTGACCGTCAAGTCGACGGTGCCGTTGGCGTTGGCCGCCGGAATGAATCGCAAGATGCCGTCATCGCTGACAGCCGGCAATTGTTGGAACAAGTCTTCCGAGTCGACCGGCGTCGAGACTTCAAAGCGAACCGTTTGCGACGACTCATCGGACGGTCCGGGACTGATGTTGGACGCCCACGGTTGCGAATATGGCCCGCTGTCCTCGTTGACGGTGATCGGGTTGTCGGCACGATCGAAGGTCGGCCGATCGTTGATCGCATTGACCCGCAGCGTGAAGGTCCGCGGAGCGGTGGACGCGGCCGGAGTTCCATCGGTCGGGACATCGGTCAAGATGACTTCGAAACTGGCGATGCCGTTGGCGTCACCGGCGGGCTCGAACAGCAGCTGGGCGGTGTCCGCATCGCCGTCGACGACCGCGACCGGTGCCGAAGCAAACAGGTTGGGATCGCCGGCGATCTGGGTGACGGTAAAGAACACGTCCTGGCTGGCGAGTTCATCGAGCGCCGTTCGCGGACCGGGCAGGACATTGACGGCCCAGTCGTCGATCGTCACCGGACCGGCATCCTCATCGACAATCACATTGACCGGTCCGCTGTATTGCGGCGTGTTGTTGACCGGATTGACGATGATCGAAACCGAGTTGGCTGCGATCTGGGGATCGAATCGTTCGACGCCGCCGGTCCCGAAGTCCACCGTCGTCCCATCATCGGTCACCGTGTAGATAAAGGAGTCGGTGCCGACGAAGTTCGGACGGGGCGTGTAACGCAGACCGATCAACGCTCCACCGCCGTCACGGATTTGAGTGATCGAGCCACCACGCGCGGTTTGCAGCGGCGTCGGCTCCTTTAATTCCAGCGTTTGATTGCCGCCCGGCGTCAAATCTTGACCCTCGTTGGCCGGCCCCACGGCAAACACATCCAACAGGCCTCGGTCGTTGCCGACGCCGACGTTGAAGATGTCCAACGTTCCGTCTTCGTTGATCGAGAATTCCAGCGGGTCGACATCGGTGCGGACCACCGGAGGATCATTCTCCGGCAAGACATCGATGGTGATGGTGACCGGATTCGATTTGTTCAGATCGCCCCGTGCCAGGTCGTCGGCTCCGTCGTCGACCAGCACGATCTCGAAGTCAAAGCTGCCGAACACATCGGCTGCCGGCTGGAACGTCAACACTCCGGTCGGCGAAACTTGCGGGAAGGTCGAGAAGTAGTCGCCAGACATGCTCGCGTCGAACGAAAGCGGTGAGACGGTGAACTGGACGGTTTGGCCGTTGATCACATCGACTTCGTCAAACGCCGTCGACGGTGGAGCCGGTTCGATGTCAAAGGCAAAGTTATCGAACGTGATCGGGTCACTGTCTTCGATGACTTCGATGTTCCGCAACGGGCTGTTGGGGTCACCGAGGTTGACGGGCAACAGGTTGACCTCGAATTGGGGCCGGTCGTTGACCGGATTGAGGACGAACTGCACGAGATTGGCGGCCGTTCGCGGGTTAGGTGTGAAACCGCTGCCATCGTGGGTGGTTCCGTCGTCGATCACCGTGTAGGAGAACGAGTCGACCGGACCGATGTTGGCGTTGTAGTTGACCGGTGGGTCGTAGAACACACCCGGATTGCCGAACGAATCGACGCCGAGGGTCAACGTTCCGCCGAGAGCGGTGCGGGTCGGAATCTGGTCCAGGGACAGGGTTTGATTGCCGCCCTCGATGTTCGGGTCGGCTTCATTGTCAGGGCCGACCACGAAGACGTCCAGCAAGCCGACGCGGTTGTAGCCGCTGACGCCCGGATCACGGCGAAGCGGAATGAAGAACGGCGTGTCGACGTCTCCGAGGGCCTGCGTGTTGTCCTCCTTCAACGTGTACGTGATCGTCCCGTCAATGATCTGATTGGTGTTCGGATCAATCACCTCGGCGACCGTGTACTGGTCATCGGCACCGTTGTTGTCGGAGGTGCCGGTGACGTCCGGATTGAACTGCGGCGGGTCGTTGACCGGGCGAACGTTGACGGTCACCGTGACGTCGGTCGATTTCGCATCCGTCGGGTGGTCATCGGTGAACGTGAAGACGTAGATCACTTCGCCGACCAAGTCCGCGTTGGGGAACACCGTCAATCCGCCGGTCGCGGTGACGATCGGCAGATCGGCCATCACGCCGCGCGGATCGGTCACCTGGATGCCGGTCAGACGATCGACCGTGGGGCGTCCCTGGTCCTGCAACTCGTCTTCGGCGGTCTGTGGTCCGGGCAGGACGGTGGTGAACACGTTGTTGATCGTCGCTTCGGCCGGGGTCGGATCTTCCGGCACATCGACCGAATCGACATTCTCGATGAACGGGAAATCGTTGGCCGGATCGACGGTGATCGTGACCGTCGCTTCCTGAATGCTCGTCTCTTCAGGCAAGCCGACCACGATCTGGGCGATCGGCAACGTCGTGCGACCGTCATCGGCGATGCCGTAGGTGAACTGGTCAAATGGTTGGAACGGTGACAGTCGGTTGTAGTCGACCGCCGGCTGGTACGTCCCGTCGGTGAAGGCTCCATTGGCGAAGTTCAACGTCAGCAGCCCGCCTTCGGGCGTCGCCAACGTTTCGGTTCCGGTGAAGCCGCTGGCGACCGTCACGTTTCCGGCCGGCGTGGTGAACGACACGATGCGAATCGTTTGCTCGCTCTCGTCATAAGGTGTTCCCAAATTCACGTCGAAATCACCCGGAACATCGGGCAATTCCGTCACGACGATCGACGTGGTTCCGGTCAGCGTGACCGTCGCGCCCGAAGCGGTTCCCGTCAGTCCGGCGTTGACCAGCAGCGTGGCGAGATTGGTGGCCAGATCGTCGGCCAGATCCGACACCGAGTAGGTCAGCAGCAAATCGGTGCCGATCGAGGCGGTCGCTGAGGTGCTCAGTTCGACCACCGTCGGTTGTCCGTTTGCGTCGGTGATCACCAGCGTTTGCCCGTCGACCAATGCATTGCCGTCGACCAGCGTGATCGAATCCACGGTGGTGGTGATCGGCGAATCGGTAATCGGGCTGACACCGTCGAGCAGGTCGGTTGCGGTGAACGTCAACAGGTTCGGCCCCGCGGGTTCGACCGCTTCGGTCATGCCCAACGCCCGATCGTAGGCGACCGGGGCATCATTGACCGGTTCGATAAAGATCGTGCTGGTGATCGTGGCCATTCTCGGGACCACGTTACGGGTTCCGTCGAGTTCCTCGTCGACGCCCATGTCCTGAACTTGATAGGTGAACTCGACCTGACCGTAGATGTCATCGGCCGGTGTGAACAGGACATCGCCCGAGGCGGCGTCGATCTCAACGGTGCCGAATCGCGGATCCATCGAAACGGAAATGATTTCCAGTGCCCCGTCGTTGCCGTTGACGCCAAGGACTTCATCGGCCGCGACGAAAGGATCGAGGGGATCGATCGTCACAGCGGGACCGGGAACATCATTGGCCAGCAGGAATGCGGCGGGAATGATCAACTGGTTGTCTTCGGTTGGGACCGGGAACTGTAGGTTCTGGTCCAGATAGAAGTTTTTGAAGCGATCATTGGTGATCGAGACCAGGTCGGACGACAACACCGGGTCGCTGTTGCGCGGTGCGACCAAAATGCTCGCATCGGCATCATCGGTCCGCGGTGTACCGGCGACGGGATTGCCGTTGAGCAGCGATCGGCCGTCATCTTGGATGGTGAAAGAGAACATGTCCAAGATTCGCGGGTCGCTATCGGCCCGCAGGTTGTCGCTGTTGAAGTAGTCGGCACCTTGATAGTAGATCTTGGTGATGAAGGTCCGCTCGAAGGTGGTCGGATCGTTCGGGTCCGCCGCTTCGGTGGCGAAATCGGCCCAGATCGTTCCGAACTGCGGGGTCGTTCCGATGGCCGCCTGGTTGTTCGCGTCGATCGTGACACCGCCGACGGTGACCGAAATCACCCGCAGCGAGGCGATTTGATTGGATTCGTCCCATGGAGAGCTGGGGATCATGATGTCGTCATCGGCGATCGCACCGACCAGCAACTGCGAGGCAAGGAATTCCTGGGGTTGATTGGCGGGCGATTGACCGGGCTGGAACTCCAACGCGACCAGGTTCGCATCGACGGCTAGCGGGGCGTCGTTGATCGGCGCGACATCGATGTTGACGGTGGCGAACACCCCATTGGCGTCGGCTTCGGGACCGTCGTTGCGCTGTTTGCTGATGCGATAGCGGAACGAATCCGATCCGTGGTAATCGGAATTCGGCGTGTAGGTGAACAGCCCCAATGATGCGTCATCGAGGCGGACTTCGCCCCACGTCGTCAAGTATGTGTCTGTCGTGCCAGCTTTCAGCGGCGCGTCGATGACGACTAGGCTGTGGACGAACTCGTCGGCCGGCAGGCTGTCGTTGTCCATCAACGACGGTTGGCTGCCGGTGGTTCCATCGACGACCAGAACGTCGTCTTCGTCGACCGTGTAACCATCATGGTCGGGCAACGGTTCGGCGACATCGACAATACTGACCTGGTAATCCTCGACTTCACCGCCGATCGCCAAACCGAACGGATCGAAACTGCCGGCTTCGGAAATCCGGATGCGGGCGTAGGTCAGGCCCGTCTTGGCGGTGGCCGGCGTGAAGACGCGGACCTGGTTGACGCCATCGACGACGTCCAGTCCGGAGA
Organism: Stieleria neptunia; assembly: GCF_007754155.1. NCBI lineage: Bacteria > Pseudomonadati > Planctomycetota > Planctomycetia > Pirellulales > Pirellulaceae > Stieleria > Stieleria neptunia. The sequence goes on from NZ_CP037423.1 coordinate 3,362,703, forward strand.
TCAGTTTTTCACCCTGGTCCAAGAAGTCGCCGTCGATGTTCAAGTCGACCCAGATGTCCAATTTGCCGCTGCCGGTGACGGTGATCGGCAGCACGGCGCCGGCGCGATCGTTGCGATCCAGGAACGCGATCACGTCGGCCGAATCGGTCGTCGGCGAGACGGTGCCGTCGGCCAGAATCAGCCCCGCGGTCGTCGCCAAGGTACCCTGGAACGATCCGACGGCCAGACCATCGTCGTCGCCACCGGTTCCGGTGAAGTCGTCGCCGACGGCGCCGACCGACGGGTTGCCATCGTTGTCGCCGTCGATCGCGACGCCGAGAATCGGCATGCCATTTTCGGCGATGACGTGCCGCGGTCCGTCACTGGCCAGCAGCGTGCGATAGGTGTCCGGGGCGTCACCGAAATCGATTTCCACATCGGGAATGATGATCGTGAATCGGGTGTTTCCGCTGCGTTGGTTCGAACGCAGCAGGTTGCCCGCACGGTCGGCGATCAGCGAGTTGTCCAAGTTGATGATGTACACGCTGGACGGTTCCCAGAGCGTCGACAGCGGCGTCAGACGCAGGATGCCGCTGAGTTCGTTGTAGCCGACGACGTAGTCGACGCCTTGGACCAGCGGGATCCCATTCTGGGTGATCTCGATCGCCCGATCCGAAATCGTGTCGTCGTTCGGGTCATCGACGGTCAATCCGTCAACGCCGGTGCCTTCGAATGGCGAATTGGGATCGCGGCCGTCGCCCAGGAAGATCGTAAAGTTCTCCAGCAGCGGATCGGTCACCCAGACCACGGTGTCGCTCGGATCCCGATCGTTGCCTTCGGAATCGTTGTCGACCGGGGTCAGGATCACCGCGTACGGCGCGTCGACATCGGTGTCTTCCAACGCTCCACGATCACCCAATGCCGATGCATTGGGGTCGACGCGGAGTTGACCGAACGCATCACGCAGCGGTGCGTTGATCGGAGACGCCGGGATGCCGAGTTCCGTTTTGAAGGTCAGATAGTTTTGGCGATCTTGTTCGGTGTTCTGCGAACTGTCGACGGCCGCGGAGGTACTGTTCAGGTAGTAATTGCCGTTCGCCGCATCCAAGAACAAGGGCGCCGTCGCGGGCGCGGTCAGCGCGCCGCTGCCGGTGTTGCCGTTGTTGGCGTTGTTCTGGAAGAAGTTCGAACGGATGACGGTCCCGGTGCCGCCGTCGTTGATGCCCTGATTGAAATCCGTGATCAAGTTGTTCATCAACGTGGGACTGGCCAGGCCCACGATTTCGATCCCGGTGCCCGTTTGCCCGTCACCGACCAAGGTGTTGTTGAGCAGGCGACCGAAGGGGACGGGACGCTGCGGGACCGCGGTGGTCTCGCCGGCGAAACGGATCCCGGACGAACCCGAGATTACGTTGTTCTGAATCACGACGCCGGGCACCAGTCGTTGAGTGTTCAACTGTGGGAAGTTGATCGTCGATCCGGGGTGCGGGACGCTGCTGCCGGCTTCCGTCGTTCCGGGCTCGACGTTGATACCAAGGATGGACGAGTTGCTGATGAAATTCGAATCGAGAATCAGGTTGCCCTGAGCTCGTTCACGGTTGCGATCGGCCAACAGCCCCGTCCCGCCCTGCAGCAGTTGCACGTTGTCGATGAAGGCGCGGTTGTCGCCCTGGGGCGGCGCGGTGTCGGTGAAGTCATACACCCACGCGAAGGTCGGGTTGCCCGAACCGAAGGTGAATTCGGCGGTGACGTAACCGGTCACGCCGGATGCCAGCGTCGGGTCCGCCACCGGTTCTTCACCCGAATCGTTGACCAATCGCTGCGGAACGCCATCGATCAAGAACCGCAAACCGTGTGTTTCGAGCGCGGAATTGACGTCGTAGGAGAAACGGATCACGCCGGCGGTGTCTGAAAGTGATCCCAGTTCGGCGCGCGTGACTTCGAAGATTGAAACGCGATTGGTTCCGACCGGACCGGATTCCAGGCTGTTTGTGCCGGTGCTCGGATTGGTGGCGGTGACCGACCATGGCTCGATTTCCGACGCGGTGAATCCGCCCAGCACCGAGGTGTCTTCGGGGACCAAGCTGGGGACAAACGTCGCCGGTTCGAAGGGCAGGAACGCCGTCTCGCTCGCTTCATCCACGTGCCGGTCATTGGTGTCGAAGATCGCACCGACGACCGGGCCGAGCGGGGTCAGCACGACGTGTTCGTCGGTCCGGCGAATTTCCAATTGATACGGTCCGTTGACAATATCGGGGAACTGTTCCGGATCCAAATCACGGGTCCGGCTGGTCCCGGCGTACAGGTTCGTCAGCCCTGAATCGCCATTGGTGCCGGTGACCATTTCACCGCGTTCGGCGTACCCGATGATGAAGTCGTCGACGAAGAACCCTTGGTGTTGGTTGTCCAGCGATCGGATCGACCGTGCGTTGTTCGTCGTGCTGACGTATTCGCCGAACGGAGCGTTATCGGTCGCGGCCAAGGGATTGTATTCGTTGTCGATGCGGCCGAGCGTGGCGTCGTTGACTGAACCGGCCGAGCTAAAGTCGAGCCGCAGTTTCAATCCGGAAAGGCCGGCGTATTGGGACAAGTCCACGCGGGCTTGTCGCCACTGGCCGGTATTATCAAACAACTCCTGAACGATCTGCTGGCTTTGTTGCCGCGGCGTCAGGCTATTGAGCCCGGCGTCGGACAGGTGCGAGAGGAATCCGGGCAGCTCAGCGGTTCCGCCGAAATCGGTCGGATCGGGGTCACTGAGTTGCGAGTTGTTCGATGCCACCAGATCCCACGTCGCACCGCCGTCGGCCGAGATGAAGACGCGGGCGCTGTCGCGGAACGGATCCTCGTCATCGGAATCCAGGTCCGAGCCGTCATGACCCTCGGTTTCCAGGAAGTAGCTAAAGTACAGCGTCGGGCGATCGGCCGGAACCGACCCGTCCAAATCGAACGCGCCGGTTTCCAAGGTTCCGTAACCCCCGCCGGGCAGGTTGTACGAACCCTGGACGCCGTTGCCAACGTCACCGACGATGGCCGGGTTGCTGCTCAAGTCGGCGTGGAATTCGGTCGTCAAAATGCCGTACTGGGCGTTCACGCCGGGCAGGTATTGCAGGTAGTGCTCGGAGTCGGAGTTCTGGTTCAGGACCCATTGCTCCAGGCCGAACTGGTAGCTCACGCCGCCTTCGTCTTGGTCAAAGTTGCGGAAGCTACCGGGGGTGTCGTAGGCCTCGCTGGTCTCATCGGGAACCCGCGTGTCGTCTTCGGCCTCGTTGATCCCGTGGCCGGCGTCGGTGCCGCGGAGCGAGGTCGGGTGCCAGAGATTGAAGTCCAGCGGCGAGAACGCCAATCCGATCGCATCGGCGCCAAATCCGTTGAGCCCGGAAACGTCCATGATGAAGCTGCCGGCGACTCCGGAGCCGACGGCGGCCTGCTCGGTGATGTCGGCGAACGTCGAGGGCAGGTTCAGCGAGTTGTCGATTTCCAGGAGTGCCAGATCGATGCCGGCGTACTGGCCGACAAAGTTCAACAGCACGCCGTTTCCAGGGGGATTCAAGACGCCGGCGGCCATGACGTCGGCCGGATTGAAGTTTGGCAGACCGACCAGCGCGTCACGGACGCTCAAGATGCCATCGGTTCCGGCGGCGACCGGCGCGTCGACATTGATCCCCGCACGCGTCTCGACGATCGACGGCGCCGGTGCGTTGGTCGTCTGGACCGTCGTCACGGCAATCGTGGGCGCCGTGCCGCCGGTCAATGCATTGTTGAACGTGAACTGAGCGACATCGGTGCTCGCCAGGGTTCCCGTGAATTCGATGGTGATCGTGCCGCCGGGAAGGGGGCCGGTGCCCGTGACGATGATGTTGCCGGTGAGCGCCGGAATGGAGTTCAAGGCGGTCGCGACCGCACCCACGGCGTCATCCCAATTGATCGGAGCCGATGGCACCACGTTGGTGCCGTCGTCGAAATCGAGCGTAAAGGTCCCGCCGTTGGGGCCACCGGTGACGTTGAACTGCTGAATCTCGTTTTGCAGCAGATTCTCCGTGGCCGCCGGTACCGTGATCAGCGGAACATTGCTGTCCTGCAGATCGCCGGTGAACCGAATGCTCAGCGGTCCGGCATCGAGCGTCGTTCCGGTCACGATCACGTTGCCGGGGCCGATCGTCGCCAGGTTCTCCAACGCCAATTCGACGTCGCTCGCCGATGCGTCCCAATCCAACGGTAAGGTCGTCGCGCCGAGGAAGCTCAGCTCGAAATCGCCGTCGTTGATATCGGGGTCGAGTGAGATTTGCTGAATCTCGTCGCCGACCAATCCGGTATCGTCCGAGGTCAGCAGAGGCAGGTCCTTGGCCGCCAGTGCGCCGATGAACTCGATGCTGACCGAGTTGGAAACCGCCAGACCGTTCAGTGGTCCGCCGGTGACATCCACGTTGCCCAGCCCACCGACGAAGGGCAGTGCGGCGATCGCCGAGCGAATCTGGAAATTCGGTGCGTTGTAGGGAATCGGCACCGTGGTATCGACGCGAGCCACGTCGGAACCGAAGGCGTGATTAGCCGGCGACGTTCCGTTGGCGCCACGAATCACCGAGAACTCGGCGCCGGCATCACCCGGGTTCGGGACAACACCCGTCACTCGCAAGTCTTCGTTACCGATTCGAATGTTGAACCCACCGGATGAAGGGAACGGTGTCGCATCGAGAACGGTCAACGTGTCCGAGACGATCTCGACGCTTCTGAAGTTGGTGTGGTGTGCGGCCGCGGTTCCGTTGTCGCCCCGCTGGTCCACGGTCAGCTCGTTGGCGATCGTGTCGACGAAGTTGACTTGCATCTCCTCGTCTTGGATGCGAATCGTAAACGGCACTGCCGGAAACGCACTCGCGTCAAAGACGGGAATCGTCAACGTCGTGTCGTTGATAGCAGCCGACAGGAAATCACTGGTGGGGAGCGACAGGGAACTGGTCGTCACCGACGTCACTTTTTCGAACACCGTCGCGGTATCGGCGTGCGCCGTCGCAAACGTTCCGTTGATCCCGCGGGTCACCGTCCATGCATTGCCCGTGGCCGAATCGACGCGCATCTGTTCGCTGCCGATTTGGATATTGAACGGGGTGGCCGGGAAATCGGACGCGTCTTGGACCGTGATCAACGTTTGCGTGGCGTCGATGTCAAACGCCGGACTGGTGATGGCGCCTTGGTCGACCACCATCGACAACGTGAACGTCCCGCCGGTTCCGGACCCGGTCGTGTTGATGGTCTGCGTTTCGTTCACACTCAGGTACGACGGGGCATCCGACGCGATCGGATCGGTGGTTTGGCGTCCGAACAAGCCGGCATCAGTGGTCAGGGTAAAGAAGCCGCCGTCTGGTCCGGCACCGGTGGTCAGCAACTGCGCCGCGCCGCCGGATTCGAAGGCCACGAATCCGTTTCCGGAGGTGTCAAAGGCGACGAGCTGGCCGTCGGCGGTGACGGCGAACAGGGCGTTCTTGTAGGCACCGTCTTCGACGTTTTGCGGGCCGAGGGAGAGTCCTTGGAATTCCAGATTCGGTACGCCGATCGCGTTGGTCGCATCGACGCGATTGATGACGTCGCCGGTGGAGGGATTGATCTCCAAGAACTCGCCGGCGTCGGTGACCCCGTACAGGTTGCCGGTGCCGAAGAAGTTGGCAAACGACAAACCGGTGACGCGTCCGACCAGCGGGCCGTCGGCGCCGTCACTGGCCGCGGTCGTCAAGACGGCGGAGGAGGTGATGGCCGGTGTTCCCGGCGCACCGTTGCCACGGTTGTCCGCGTTGCCGCTGTAGATCACGGCGGTGATCAGTTGGCTGGCGACCGGGTCGTTGTTGATCTCATCGACGATCGCCTGGGCGGTCGGCGCGCCGGTGATCGGGGGCCCGCCGGTGCCGCCCAGTGTCAACGTGATGGTGTTTCCGGCGACGTTGACGACGGCGTTGGTGTTGTTGGGGCGATTCGGGTTGATGACCAGATCGAACGCGCCGGCCAGTCCGGCGATCTTGGACTTGATCCGGATCGTGGTCTGGGGAGTCGCACCGTTGGCCGGAGGCGTGCCGCGAACGGTCAGACTGTACGTCTGGTAGGCGACATCGGCCGGTTGAATGTCGCCCTTGACCCCGTAGGTGTTTCGGGCATTGAAGGTCAAGGTTGCGTCACCGTCCTCGGTCGCCAGATACAACTTGGACGAGTTGTCCGATTCACGGACGGCATAGTACACGTCGTAAATCGGTGTCGGAGCCGCGGCGGGGCCGGTCGTTCCGACACGTCGGAACGTCAGCGCATCGACTTCGTCAGACGTCGTGAACTGGTCGGCGCGGCGGACCCGCGAAATGTTGTCCTGGATCTGGTTGGAATACGACGACGTGTTCGGCGTTGGCGTCTGGCCGTTGATGTTGTCGACGCCGACCTGCGTGATGTCGCCGGTTTCCGGATCGATGTTGACCAACGCACCGACGCTGGACGCGTTGTTGTTGAGCCGTTGATAGCCGTACATGCGGCCGTCGGTTCGAATCACCACGTCTTGAACGTCATTGACGCCGCCGTTGATCCCACCGCCATCGGTGACCCGCGTCAACCAACGCGAGCTTTGGAACGGATCGACGGTGTAGAGGTGATCGCTGTTGCGATTGCTGTTGTCGTTTTCCGGTTCGTCGGTTGCGACGTAGAGCGCGACGTCTTGAAGCGTGAACGGTTTGACGTTCATGCCGACGCCGGAGAGCGTGTTGATGTCGAACAACCCCTGTGGGGTCTCCGGCAGGATGTCGATTCCGCGCGAGGAGTAGCCTTGGAATCCGAGGTGGTCCTCGACGATGCGGGAAACCGAGTTGACCGGTTCGAGCCGGACCAGGCCGTTGCCCTGGTTGGCCGGATTGGCTTGGAAGACGCCGGTCAGCGCGGTCGGCAACAGTCGATCGCTCATCACGGCGACATAAAATTCGCCGCCGGGTGTCAGGTGAATCGGGCCGATGTAAGCGTCTTTGGTCCCCAAGGATCCACGGCTCAGATCGTCGATGCTGCCGTCGGCCGAGGCGTTGCGATCGTCTTCGACGTTGGACTCTCGCCCGATGAAGACCAGATCGCCGTCTTCGTTGAAGACCGCAACGGTGGTGTCGGCGCGGACCGCTTTGTCGGCATAATCCAAATCCAGCACCACGGCGATTGTGCCGGCGCTGTCGTTGACGCCGGGAATCACTTGGACGCCGGTTTGTTCCAAATCGAAGCGGTACCAATCGGCGTCGGTCTCGCTGGAGATGTTTCCGGAGATGCCCAGTGCAGCGAGATCGGTTTCCAACAGGTTGACCAGCTGCTGGGCCTGATCGAAGGTCTGGTTCGCGGCATTGGTTTCGCCGGCTTCACCGATCAGCGGGCTGTGGGCGGGCAATCCGCGCACATCGATTCCCGTTTCGGCAAATCGGATGTCGGCGTAACGGACCGTCGAACCCGGGAATTCCTGGACTTGGTCGAGCCGGATTTGCAACTGGTACTCGCCTCGGCTTTCACCGCGAAGCTGGGTGACGTCACCGAGCGTCGCGGGATTGCTGCGGACCCGGACGAAATAGGTGCCGGTCTGGCCGGGGGTTCCGGGCAGGGTGTAGCGGAAACCGGGGTCGCGGAAATTCTGGGTGTAGTGATCGCCGCCGAGCAACGGATTTTTGATCAGCGTGTCAGCGTTCAGGTTGCCCGGATCGGCATCACCGGAGAGGACCGAGCGTGCGAGCACGGTTCCGGAGGCGTTGATGATTTCGACGATGGCGTCCAAGTTGGTGTCGGTGCGATCGATGTCCAACCAGACTTCCGTCCCTGCGGTTCCGTTGAAGCTGTAGACGTCAACGTCGTCCGGGCTGGTCGGGCTGATGTAGCCCTTGACCACAAAACCGAGCCGACGATTTTCGTCGCCGCTTTTCTGGTCCGGTGCGATCACGCCCAGGTTTTGTGCGACGACGACGTTGCTGTTGACGTCCCGGCCGTTGGTCAACGGGTTTTCTGCTTCGCGGACGATCGCCACGTTACGGTCGTTGCTGAATTCATCGAACAGCAATCCGCGCCACTGGCCGGCCGACCCGGTCGTGGGATTGGCCGAGTTGTTGGTGTTGCTGTTGAGCGCACCGTTGGGCGTGAACCCGGCGCCGACCGAGTCGTCCGCGAGCGAGGTCAGCACCACCGGGTGTCCGGGGGTTCCCAGCACATGGATGGTGCCGCCGATGCGATCGATGATCTCCTGCGGGCTTCCGGTGGCGGTGAAACCGGCCGAGCCGTTGGTCGCTTTGATGACCAGGCTTTCGGAATTGCTACTTTGCAGCGTCAATCCGCTGTAGGTGTGGTGATTGCCGACGACGACTTCGCCGGCGATCACGTGGACCATGTCGGTGTCTTCCCAGTAGGTCTCGGTCGTCAGCAGTTCGCCGCGGACCTGCATCCCGTTGATCGAGTTACCGTCCAGTTCGTTCAGCCGCACCAACGGGCCTCGGTTGTCATCGAACTGGGAGTAGCGATCGATCCGACCGGTCGAGCGTCCCGAGTCACGCTGAGTGACCGAGAGCATCGAATTGGCGTTGATGTTGATCGCCGGCCCGTCGTTGTCGATGATCGTGTTGTCGACGATGATCGGTTGCGCCCCGCGGACGTAAATCGCGGCATCGCTGTGCCCGCCGCGTCCGTTTCGCGTTCCGCCGCCGCCGCCACCGGCGTTGGACTGCAGCGTGCTGTTGGCGATCCGGACCTCCGCTTGATGGATTTCGACCGCGTTGAAGGGGACGGCGCCGCCTTCGATCGGCGTCGAGCCACCGCCGTAGGCGATCAATGCGTTGTCGATGCTGCCGGAGGTCGATTGGCCGAAGTACAAACCGCCCCAATCGCCGGGTGCGGGAGAGCTGCTGCTGGTCGGATCGGAGTCAAAGGTCCCGCTTCCGCCGTAACGATCATCGGCGATGGAGGTAAAGATCACCGGGCGATTCAACGTGCCTTCGGCGATCAACGCGCCGGCACCGCGTTCGACTTCGATCCGCGATTGGTCCAGTTTGACGACCACGCCGGGGTCGACGACCAGGCGACCGGCCGCACGCGCGACCAGTTGGCCGGCGGGGGTCAAGACCGGACCGCCCGCGGCGCCGGAAATGATCAGGTTTTCGCTCAACACGTGTGGAATGTCGGTGTCATTAAAACGACCCGAGACGGTCAATTTGTCGATCGTTGATCCGAGTGACGTCTTGACACGGACGAACAGACCGTTGACCGCATTGTCGGCGAGGAAGTTGCCACGGATGTCCGGTCCGATCCGGTCATTGGAGTCGTCAAACGCATCGGGGCTGGCCGAGATCGCCGGGCTGTTGGCATTGGTGATACGGTTGAACGAAATCGTCGGTCGCGAGTCGGTCACATAGATCGGTGCGAACGGCAACTCGTTGGCGTCGACAAACACGTTGCCACCACCGTTGTCGATGTCGGCGTGATTGACATAGTTCAGATAAATGCCATTGGCATCCAAATCGGAATCGCCGCGGAACACGATCCCGCCGAAGTCGCCGGCGGAGGTGCCCGGGCCGACGCCGTCGGAATCGCCGCCGACGGAGTCATTGTGATAGGAACGGAACAGGACCGATTGCTCGGGAGTTCCCAGGACCTGAATCGACGCGTTGCTGCGGTCCAGGTTGCCCGAGGACGTCCCGGCGTCGAGGTTCGAGCGGCGCATTTTGAACAGGGCGCCGGCTTCGATCATCACGTTGACGCCCTGCGGCACCAGGAATTCCGCTCCATCATCGAGCGTGTTTCCGGAGGTGTCTTGCCCGATCAGGTAGGGGCGGTTGTCCAAGGCCGTCGCGATGTCTAGATCGTCCCCGCCGTTGGCCAGCATCCGCACCGTATTGGGGGTCGCGATCAACGTGGGCGAACCCGCGATATTCAGGTTGTTGATGCCCGAGAACTGGACGATCCGCGTCGACACACTGACGTTGACCGATGCGTTCAGACGCCCGGCCGTTTTGGCGTTGTTGATCGCCGCTTCGATGGCGTTGGCGACATCGGCCGCGGTGTTGGCGGCGCTGATGTTGACCGGATCGGTTCCCAACGTGCCGAAGCGGAACGTCACCACGTTGTTGCCGTCGTCGATGACGAAACGTTCGCCCTCGTTGATCGAATCGGCTCCGTCGAGCGGGACGACGATGCGGTTGCCCGCCTGCTGCAGTGCGACTTGGGCCGTGTCAAACGGGGTGGACAACCGCCCGTCGCCTTCCGGTCCGGGCGTCGTGTTGTTCTGTTTGCCGACGTAGATCGTCGTGTCCGGATCGTTGGATTGGAACCAGAACGAGTACACGCCGCCGGGGGTGCCGTCGGCGTCGCCATCGAAGGCCGTGCCGTCGGCGTCGAGCAGCGCGCCGTCCTGGTCGGCTTGGAAGGACAGTTGCAGGTCATACGCACCATCGGTGGTGCCGCCGAATCCGGAATCGGGGACGTTCGGGTCGTAGTCGGTGTTACCGGTGCTGCTGATGCCGATCGAGTAGTTGCCGGCTTCGAGTTGCAACTCCAGGAACGAGTCGGCGCCAAAATACTGGTCGTTGCGGGCGATCAATTGCCATTGTCCGTCGACTTCCTGGTACAGCGACATCGCGGTGTTGAGCAAGCTGGGGGTGCCCAGCCGCTCGGCGATCGTCTCGGCGCGCAGCTGTCCCGGCTGGGCCAGCGTGAAGCCGTACATGTCGATGTCGGTCGAATTCGGCGGCACGATTCGTTGCAGGTGCACGATATCATGATCGCCGGGCAACACATCGTTGGGCACACCGCTGCCCATGTTGGACGGGATGTCATAGGAGTGTCCCAGACCCAGGGAGTGGCCGATCTCGTGGAACATCACATCGGTGTAGCCGTCGCCGAAGAATCGGTTGGCTTGATCGTAGATGGCTCCGTTTGCCAGCGCGAAGCTGCCGCTGGCCAACCCCGCCACGCCGTCGTTGGGACCGAGTCCTGGACTGACCGCACGGAAGTCGCCTTTACCGATCATCAGCTGATCGCCGAAGGGGACGGTGACCGGGGATTCGATGAATTCATAGCCCGACAGCTGCGCGTAGATCTCAAAGATCTCGCGGATGATCTGCTTTTCCTTTTCGGTGATCAGGTTGATGTAGGGATCACCGTTGGTGTCGACGCCGAGGGTGTCGGGGAAGTAGTAGTTGACCACGCGAATGTCGGCGGGGACCGTCGGCTGCGTGCCCTGGGCACCGATGTGGGCTTCACGTTGAATTTGGCGGTGTCCCGGTTCGTCTTCGCTGCCGGCCCGCGGCGGGATGGCGATCGACTGCCGACGGATATTGGAGGTGATCCGCAGATCGGCCGATCCGAGCGTGCCGAGGTCGGTGGCACTGTCAAACGTCGAGTTGTCGTCGTCGGTCGCAATCGGGCTGGCGGTCACCGCGGCGTTGAGCAGGTAGGACCCCGTCGAGCCGTCGGCACTGGTGATTTCGACAAAATACTCTCCGGTGACGCCGACCGGGAAATTCAGCACGTTGTCCAGGTCGGGACCGGCTGAGACGCTATCGAGTTCGACTTCGGTTCCGCCGGGGAACTGGAGCAAGCGCAGCCGGGTGTTCAGCCCCGCGGCCTGGGGCGCGACGGTGACCGTCAGCGTGCTCCCGGCGGAAAGTTGCAGGCTGTAGAGATCGACGTCCGCTGCGTTGTCGCTGACGCCGCCGGCGTCACCGAGGAAGCCGTTTTCGGCAAACGCGTTGCTGGAATTGAGACTGCCCACCCGGATCGCCGTTGAGGGCGTCGAGTTGTCGCCGCCGGACTGACCGATATCGAGCCGATAGTTGCCTTCGGGAATCGCCGACTCGAATTTCAACGTGACCCGATTGGCGTCCGAATCATACGTGACGGTTTCGGCAAGCAGGGTCGAGTCATCGGCCGACGTCATCGAGCCCGACGTGTTGACCAGCCGATAGTAGGCGGGGTCGATGACCTGCGTCGGATCCATCGGTTGGTCGTCGAAGTAGACGACGATTTCATCGGAGGCTTGCGAGAGCGGGTTGTAGCTGATCGGCTGGGGAACAACCGCGACCACCTGGGCACCACGATCCAGGCGGAACGTGGTGAATTCGTTGACGCCGCCGTTGAATGCTTCACCGTTCAAATTGGTCAGCACACTGCCGCCGGAGCCGAACACCTGGATTTGGTAGGTGTCATCGGGCAGCGCCGCGGCCGGGTCGGTCGAGTTGAAGGACGCCGAACTCGAGGGCCGGAAGACGATGCGTTGCAGGTTGGTCGGATCGGTATCGCCCGGGGTCTCCAGACCGACGTATCCCATCGCGACGTCGATTTCATTGCCCTCGCTGAACGATCCATCGCCACCGCTGCGAACCAGCTTGACCGAATCGGTCGTGATCGTGCTTTCGTTGATGTCCGCACCGGCGCGGAACTGCAAATTGAACTCGCTCGGTGCGACGTTCAGCGTGTCGCCGTCGCGGAGCAGGGCACCCGAATCGGGGCGGATCGCGATCAGTTCCGGGCCGGCCAGCAAACGCCGGTCTTCCAATTGCTGGACGAGGTTCCGGCGCGTTTGAAGACGCTTTTGCACGCGATGCCGATCGTGGCGTCGCTCGGCGAGGTTCCTGACACGGTTACCAAGGCTTCGAAAGCTCATCGGGGAATCCCAAAAATCAAAAATGATAAAACAAGGTGGCTCGACGAGGGCTTCATCGAGTGGTGTCGGCGCCGGGCCGCCGACGAAAAATTCGGCTCAAATCCAGCAGGGAGTGTTCAGTCGCTCGCGAGGGCCGAGCACAAGTGTAGGGGCCTGGCGCGGCCGAAAGGGACGCGGCGGCGGTGGTTTGAATTGCCGTGTTGTCGCATCAGGGAGTGCAAACGAACCGTCACGAGCGAGGCCTTGGGGGTGCAAACGTTTAGTATAGTAAGGGGAACTGAACCGACAAACGGCCGGCGAGTGGGTTGGCGAAAACCGCGTTGGCGATTTCCGCCGACCGCCGGCGACTGGGGGGGACAGCCGCAGCGGCGTTCAGGATGGTCAAAGTTCGAACGAGCCCTCCAGCTCCGTTAAAAAGTCGCTGATCGCGTGATCGATCGTCTCTTCGCTGGGCGTTTCGGCCGAGCTCTCGATCAAAACCGACCCGGCTTGCTGCGACGAAACCGGTTCGATATTGATGCCGGCGGTCAGCAGGGCATCGGTCGAATCCGCGATCGTCGACGATTCTTGCTCTCGCTCGATCGGCCGCTCGACGTTGGTCGTGGGCAGGAAGTCCGAGTTAGCCGTTGCAAAAGAAACGGTGCTGGCCGTCGAAAGTTCTCGAACAACCTGTTCGCCTTCGCCTTGACCTGCGTTTTGCGCCTGCGCGAGTGTGTTGATCACCAGCAGGGCATCGAACGGGTTGACGAAACCGTTTCCGTCGACGTCGTAGAAGTCCGGCGGGCTCGAGCCGATGTCGCCCACGGGGACTTGACCGGAAGTCGTGTCGCGGCGTCCCAGGAAGTTGATCACCCGCAGGGCGTCGATCGGCGAGATGTTTCCATCGGCCGTGACGTCGGATTCCATCCCCTGGACCGGGTTTTGGTAACGCGACCGTGTCAGAGTCAGCGTCACGGTGTGGAATGCACTGTACCGTGGCGAGCCGCTCGATGGGTTATCGACGACACGGTAGGTGAACGTGTCGACCGAGCCGACGTCGCCGGCGTTGCTGGTGTAGGTGAACGTTCCGTCGGCGTTGAGGTCCAGGGTTCCGAGCCCCGGTGGAGTGACGGTGGCCAGATCGACCGCAATCGGATCGCCATCGGCATCGCGGTCGTTTCGCAGCAAGCCGTCGGCCGGATTGAGCACGCGAAGGATGGATCCGATCGCGACGTTGTAGCCGTCGTCGAAGCCGACCGGCGCGTCGGGGACCGGATTGACCGTGAAGGTGAAGCTGTCGCTGACACGGAAGGATCCGTCGCTGGCTTCGATTTCGATCGTGACCTCACCGAATTGATCTGCTTTCGGCGTGATGATGATCTGGTCACCGTCGAAGTCGATCGTACTGATCAACGGATGGTTGGCGATCTGGGTATCCGAGGGACGGATGATCGAACCGAGCCTGGCGACGTCGTAGGTCAGTGTATCGCCATCGGGATCGCTGAAGACGCTCGTCAGCTGGCGGCTGGTCGTTTCGTCTTCATTGCCGCTGAGCGGATCGAGCGACCCGATGATCAGGGGCGAATCATTTTCGTTGATGATCGAAACGGTGACCTCTTGCTCGGTCGTGACGTTGCCGTCGAAGGCCTGCACGGTCAACGCGACCGTGCCGAACGCGAACGCCGGTCGTGTCAGCGTCAACGTGCTGGCCTGCAAATCGACCTGCACGATCGATGGATTGCTGCTGGTGACCTGATAGGACAGCGTGTCGTTCTCCGGATCGGTGAACCAGGTGTCGAGGTCGTACACCGTGGATTGAGCATTCGGTTTGCTTTCGGCCAGCGAGATCACTTCGACCGGCTTGTCTTGTGCGTCCCGTTCGCCGTCGACCCCTTGGAAGATCGGCGCGTCGTTTTCGCCGCCCACATCGATCGTGACCAACCCGGTCGATTCGGCGCCTTCGCTGTCGACGATTCGATAGGTGAAGCTGTCCGGACCGCTGAACAGGCCCGGCGGCGTGTAGACCAGTTGTCCGCCTTGCTGTCGCACGATCCCGCCGCGGGCGGTTCGCGTCAGTGGGGCCGTCGTTGGGAACTGACCGGGCACCAGACTGATCGTTTGATCGCCCTCGTTCAGGGGGCCGGGGCGGTCGTTGTCGAGGATTCCGACCAGACCACCGCCGCCGATGATTGCGATCGGCAGGTTCTGGTCTTCGGTGGCGTTGAAGGAATCGTTGCCGGCGATCGGCGGATCATTGACCGCGTTGATCGTGATCGACACGGTGCCCGGCTTGTCAGCGGCTTGGGAGATCAAGTTGCCGCCGGGGACATCCGCAACGACAAAGTTGAACACATCCGGGGTGTCGCCGTTGTAATCGGTCGGCGGCGTGTAGCGGACGCCGCGTCCGTCGGGCAGGATTTCCAAAATGCCCCCGAGCGACGAGATCGAATCGCCCAAGTTCGGGCTGGAGACCGATTGGAAGATCAGCTGTTGATTGAGCTCGTTGTCCGGTCCGGCCGCGTAGAACGGATCGATCAAGTCTTCGGCAAGGAAGATCGTGACCTGGTCTTCGTCGATCGTCGCCGTGGTGAGCACGTCGGTCTCGGTCGCGAAGGGTTTGTCATTGACCGGCAACACGTCGATCGTGACGGTGATCGCCGTATCGTTGACCAGTTGCTGCTCCGGATTCGATTTGATGTCCGTCACGCGGGCCAGGAACGAGATGCTTCCGTTGAAGTTCTCTTCGGGCCGGAACGTGAAGGTCCCGTTGGTGTTCAGATCCAGTTCGCCGGCGAGTGTTCCGTTTTCGGTGAACAGGTCGCGGACGGTGGCGTCTTCGGGCAGGATCGACACGGGGTCGCCGTCACGATCAAACACCCCGACCAACAATCCGTCATCCGACGGCACCGTTCCGGTCAGGTTCCCGTCGATGTCCAGGGCTTGCAGGACCTGGCCTTCGTCGACGGTGAAGCGTCGGGTGGTGGTGTTGTCATTGAGCTGGGGCGGCTCGCCGTTGAGCAACAGCACCTGGTAGTCTTCGACTTCACCGCTGAGCGACAATCCGACCGGCGAGAGGTTGCCGGTTCGCGAGAACCGGAATCGCGCGGTGGTGTAGGTCGGGAACAACGGTGCCGGCGCCGATTCGGGAACGTACGTGTCGAAGGTGAACGATCGCGATCCGTCACCGGTCAGCGCGAGCGAGGTTCGCGGCAGCGCGGTGTTTGGATCGGCACCGGGATCGAAGAACGCGATCGCTTCGCTTTCGCTCCAGTCGCCGTCGCCGTCGTAGTCGATCCAGCCTTGCAGGATGCCGCTGCCGGTGACCGTGAAGCTGATCGGCGTGACGACGTTGGAGTTGAACACTCCGCTGGGGTTTTGATAACTGGAGAACGAAACGCCGTCTTCGTCATCACCGCTGATCACGATGCTGGTCGAAACGAGCTCGATCGCCGCCGGTTCCACGGGGCTTTCTTCGATCGCGTCGGCGATGGCCTGCAGAATCGATTCGACGGACGTCGGATCGGCCGGGCGGATCGCATAGTGGTCTTCGTCGAAGCGTCCATTCAAATCGAACTCCAGCGTCGCGGTCCGGACACCGGTGTTGATCGTGATCGTATCGCCGTCCCGGGTGGTCGGATCCACGGTCGCGATGTTCACATTGACCGCCGTCGATCCGTTGACCGTGGTCACCGAGAACAGGGTGCCGGTGGTCGAAACGCCGGTCAACGCGTCATCCCCATCGGCTCCCACCGACGATTGTCCGTCCAGGTCGGCGTCGATGGTCGATCCCAGGTGCAGCCCTTCGGTCACGACGTGGCGAGCCCCGTCGTTGACCAATCGGGTCGGATAGCGTCCGGGAATATTGAGGACAGGGTCGGGGGCATCGCCGTAATCCAGTCCGACGGTGGGCATCAAGATCGTGAACTGGGTCGTGTTGTCCGTCCGGTTCGCTTCCAAGGCGTTGCCCTGGACGTCGCGGATCGCGGGCAGGAAGTAATTCGTCAGCGGCCCATCGATCAGCACGCCGTTTTCGACGAACAAGGTCGCACCGCCGCGGTCTTGGGCGGCCAGGGTGGTGACCACGCCGTCGGGGCCAAGGTTGACCGAGTTGATCGCCGAAAGGATCGCTTGCTTGATGTCAAACGGAGTGTCGGCCGGCGAGATGCTGATCGGGATCGCACCACCGGGGACGCCGGTCAAAATCAGCGACGGGGCGGCGGTCACGTCGACGACCGTACCGGGCAGGTCGCGGAGGGCGACGCGGGGCACCGGCGGGCTGACCGTGTTGTCGAATTCCACCGCGGCACTCAGATTCAATCCACGCGGATTGTTCGTGATCGCGGCGGCCAGGCTTTGCGAGACCGCGAGCTGGGTCGAACCGGGTTCAAACGGAACCGGCACGTTGTTGCCGGTCACGCCGCCGCCGTTGTTGACCGATTCGAATTCATAGGTCACCGACAGGTTGCCCTGTGTGACCGTGATCCGTTCGCCATCGCTGACGATCCCGCGGCGGCTGGTCAGTGACGTGTTCGTCACGTCCACGCGTGAGGAGGGGATCAAGCCCAGCGAGATCGTGCCGCCGCCCAAATTGGTGGCGGTCAGTCCGACGGTGGAGCCGTTGATCGCATTGACGACCGAGGTGGCAACGGTGTCTTGATCATCGAACCGCGAGAACAGGATTCGAACCGCGTTCGGATTGTTCAAGATGTTGTTGGAGTCGAATTCGAAACTGATCGGGGTGCCGCCGTTGTCCAAGATCGTGAAGCTGTCACCATCATTGGGGGCGGTGAACGGAACCGAAATCAACAGCGGTCCAAAAATCTGCAACGTCGAGGGACCGGTCACGTCGGGGGATCCGACGACTTCCAGGCTGGTACCGGAGACCGACAACAGCAATCCGGGTTGTCCCCCGATCTTGAGGATCCCGCCGTCGATCGGATTGACGTCGTTGGCCAACAAACCCGGAATCGATCGGGCTTTGATTTCACCGGCCGCAAGCTCCGCCATTGCGTCGCCGGTGGTCAAACGAGTGATGTTGATCGGAATGTGGTTCTGGTCGGACACACCGTCACCGTTGACACCGATGAGGTTGCCGTCGCTGTCACGTTCGTCGGTGCGGTTGATCTCAAAGATCACCGGATCGCTACCGTCATTGGGCGTGAACGTGATCAAATCGCCGTCGGCCGGTGTTCGGCTGACTCCGACGGTGCGCAATTGTCCCGACGGAACGGTCGCCGAACCGCTGGCAGGCAAGTCCAGGTACACGGTGGTGCCGATGATCGTCGGGGTCAATTCGAGCGCCGAATTCAAAATCGCGTTCTGAATCGCAGTGGCGACCGCGTCGGCATCGAGCGGCACCGTCGGCGGTCCCGGCAGCGGGTCGATGCTGATCCCGATGAAACCGGGCGCCGGCGTCGGACGGGTCGAATCGATAAATTGGAACCCTTGCACGAAGGTGCCGTTGCTGATTTCAAACGTCTCACCCGCTTGCACGCCGCCGACATCGGCTCCCGCCGACGGGACTTGCAATCCGAGCGTCCGCGGTGCGGTCACCAATCCGCTGGTCGCGGCATCGACCCGGGTGTTCGGTTCCGAACCGATGATGACCCGTGGCCCGTCCACCTGCACATCGACATTCAGGCTCGTCGCTTGCGAAGCGATCGCCGCGGCGATGTTTTCGGCGATGGTGTTGCGGAACGCATCCAGTTCATCCGGTTCGGTGGGCGTCGGCGTGGTCGGCAGACTGACCGGGATGCTGCTGGGCAATGAGGTGCCGTCCAGATCAAATTCAAAGACGACGACGGGGTTGACACCGTCATTGATGGTGAAGACGCCTCCGTCGATCAGACCGCCCTGGTTGGTCCCTTCGATCGGGACTTCGACCGTCAACGCTTCGGGCATCTGGATCACGAAGCCGGATTCGAATTCGAACACCACCTTGCCGCCGTTGCTGTCGGTGATTTCGATTTGGTCACCGTCGTTGATCTGGTCGGCGTTCGGGGCGATCAAGACCGTGCGGTCCCGATTGTTCATCTCGATCCGGTAGGCCCGCTCGTTGTTCCAGATTCCCGCCAGCGGCGTCAACGTGATCGTGCTTTTCGTTTCGTCATAGTTGAAGGTGTAATCGATGCCTTCGGTCAGCAAACGATCGTCTTCAAACAGCGTGACGTTTGCACCGCGGTCACGAATGCCGGCGATTTCGGAGACCACGATCGTGTTGTTGTCGATGCCCGAACCGGCGAACGGGTCGGAGGAATCGCCGGAGTCGCGGAGTTGGATTCGGAACTGTTCATAGACGCCGCCATCCAAGTTGATGAAGCTGACGTTGGGGTCGGTGTCGATGCCTTCGGCGTCGTTGTCACGGGGCGCTTCGGCGATCGCAATCGGTCCGACCAGGTCGGCCAATTCGACGGAACCGCGGTCGCCGAAGATCGACGAACCTTGACCGGTGTTGGGGTACAGCGGGTTGTCGGCTCGTTTGACACCGGTGACGTCGCGTTTGGGGGCCAGCACGTTGCTGATCGGCAGCCCGATCGATTCACGCAGACTGGACAACGCACTTCGTTCACGCAGCGAATCGACGTTGCTGTCGATGACCGACGAGAACGGTGCGGGCAGGAAGTTGTCGCCGCCCGGATTGACCAGGGTCACCGCGTCGTCGACGTTGGTCAAGTTGAAATCGTCCGTTCCGCCGTTGACGTTGCTCGGCCCTTTGTTGGCATCGGTGGTGTGCCCGACGATGACCAACGGTGCATCGGTAAAGACGGGGGCTTCCGGTTCGTCGTGTTGGAACACACTGCCGACGACCACGACCTCCATCGGTTTGACCTGTTGGTCGCCGCCGACGGCACTGAATCCGGGGCTGTGTGTCTCTTCCACGACCACGCTTTCGTGCAGATTGAGCAGCACGTTGTTCAAAATCGCGGGGCTGGCGCCGGCGGTCACCATGATCCCGGTCTCGTTGATCACTTGATCGATGTCGAAGCCGGGTGCCGGGTCGAGTCGCAGTCCCGCGGCGATCGCCTCGGGGCTGAGTTCGATCTTGGCGGCATTTTCGACAAACACGTAGTTTTCCGTGGTTCCGCTGCCGGCCGTCGTGCGGCGGTCGTGACCGTAACCGATCGTGTCTTGATCCAAAACGATCGTGCTGTGGAAGTCGTGATCGACCGTATTGCCGAAGCCATCGCGGTGCGTCATCAGCACACCGTTTTCCAGCCCGCGGCGGGTCGTGTTGACGATGCCTTGGTTGTCGCTTTCGTAACCGCCCAACGCGGTGGCACGGACACGGGCGATCGGGCCCGGAACCTCGGTGGTGTCGTTGTTGGGCAACGGGTGTGCGTTGGCGCCGTAATTCACACGCAAGTTGCCCACCCGCGGTTCGATCGCGTCGCTGATCGCACGCATGATGTCCGGTAAAAAGTCTTCGGCCTGGTTCGCATCGCCGACTTCGATCGGAATGTTCCCCGCCTGGGCGGCACCGCCCAGCGGTACAAACTCAAAGGTCCGCGCGTTGGTGACTCCGCCCACGATGAAGTTGGCCGGCAAATCGGCGACCTGGGTGATCACGAAGGTGGTTCCGATCACGTCCGAACCGACCATTCCGGTCGCACGGCCCGTGTCGGCGCTGATCACATGCGTACGCGGTGCGTACGTTTCCATGTTGATCGTGTATCCGCCCAGATCCGCCGTGGCACCGGTGCGACCGGAGATCGAGTTGGGATCGAAGCTCAGGTTGCTGTCGGCGCTGATCGCGACGTAGTAAACGCCCTTTTGGGGCGCGAAGAAGTCGACGAAGGGGTCGCGTGTATTGACGTCATCTTGGACCAGTCCGCCGGCCAAACCGGTTGACGCCGGATCCAGGTGGTCCGGTGCGGTCGCGGCCAGGCTGACCAGTGACGCGTTGCCGTTGCCGCCATCAAAGGATTGACGCTCGCCCAGTTCATTAAAGATCTGGATGGCCGTGTTCGCGCCGCCAGCGACGGTGTCCACGTCGATGACCAAGCGGTCACCGAGGTCCAGGTTGACGCGATAGAAGTCGACGTCTCCGCCCGGGCCCAGCGGTCCGACGTTGTCGCCCAGGACAGCGGTGCTGGTGTAGACATTGCGATGGCTAGGGCCGACCTTGGTGTCGATCGCATCGGCCATGACATCGTTGGATTCATCATCGGCTTCCGGGAACTGACTCTCCAGCCCGTCGGATCCGTAAATCGTGTTGTTGACGATTCGGGCAAACGGTTGGACCGATTCGGCGACCGGTGCCTGTGTGGTCGTGAACGCGTTTTGGCTGCCTCGGAAGTAAACCGCGCTCGCACCCTGCAGATAAACCGCGGCGCTGTCGAAGCTCATCGGGGTTTGCTGCAAGAACTCAAACGCCTGGTTGCGACGGTACGGAGACGGCCCGATCGTCGGCGTGACCAACTCGACCAATCCGTTGGTCACCAGGATGCTGCCCTGGATCGACTGCATGATCGACGTGGCCAGCTCGATCGATGAATACGAAACACGATCGGCCGCGGCGGTTCGGTTGTAACCCGAGGCGACGTCTTCGCGATAATAAATCGGCACGTGGCCGTCGCGGACACCATTCCCGCCTTGGGTTCCCGAACCGACCGGACCCGCCACGCCGTCGATTTCCTCGAATTCAAACGTCACGCGGGTGCCGCCGGCATCGATGGTCAGCAAGGCGCCTTCGAGGATCGTTCGGTTGCCCGCTCCAGCGATGTTCGGATCCAGCGTGTCCAATTCGATCATGTCAAAGACATCCAGCACAAACGGTGCGGCTTCGCCATCGACTTTGACACCGGAGTATCCCGCTTGATCGATCGTGTTGTTGGACACCACGATCCCCGGCGCCAAACCGCCGAGCACCGAGTCGTTCAAGATCGGCAGGTTGCGTGCGTAACCCGGATAGGTATTGCCCACCGGCGGGTACTGCAGGAACGGATGGTTGCCGTCGATCAAGGGCAGGAAGGTCGGGGTCCCGAAGGAGAAATCGTTGTCGCGGACGTCTTCCGGATCGATGTCGCGAACACCCGGTTCGGCCCACACGCCGATCGCACGGACATCGCTAATCGTGTTCGAATCGATGATCACCTGACCCTGCGTCCGCACATAGTTAGAGTCGCCATAACCGTCGTGCAGGATCGCGGGCAGCAGCAAGTGGCCATCGGCATCGCGTGACAGAGCGGTTCCCAGCGGCGGGGCACCGGCGACCGAATCGATCGCGACGAAGCTGCCGCGGGCGCTGCCGGCAAGCGACAGCCGGCCATCGGTCATCGGTTCGTTGTCTTGACCGGCCGCCGAAGAGGCCTCGATCTCGATTCCGGTTTGTTGGGTGATCGCGGTACGGATCGCCTCGGCGATCTCCGCCGGTGAATCGCCCGCGTCGAACAACACCGGGGTGTTGCCGAATTGGACGGTGCCCGGCGTGGTGGTGAATTCAAACGTTTGGATCGACGCACCATCACCCAGGATAAAGGTGTCGCCGTCGGTGAGTTGGCTGCCGTCCGGAGCGACGACGGTGAACGACTGGTTGTGACGGTCGTTGGTATCGAAGTCTTCGACCAGGTCCACCGTCCCGAATCCGATCGGTGCCGCATACGGGGTGGCCGGCCGTGTTTCGAGTTGGTACTCGCCCGTTCCACCGGATCCGAATCCGATGAATTCATCGGTGCCGCCCGGTGTGTTGAAGATCGTTTCGCCGCGTTCGGCGAATCCGATGATGAAATCGTCCAGGAACAAGCCGTCGTTTTCAACACTTGTGCCCGAGACCGGCGTGTAGGTCACCTCGACGCGGATGCCCGTGTCACCGGCGAAATCGCCGATGTCTTCGCGGAATTGGAACCAGGTGTCGTCGGCCTGTAGGTTGGCGTTGCTGGCGATCAGTCGACCGGTCGGGTTCTCATTACTGAAAATCCGGATCTGGACGTCATCGGAGTTGAAGAACGTATCGACGAACGGATCGAAACGGTAATTGAAGTAGAACGTCGGCAGGTCGACGTCGACGTAGCCGCTCAAATCGAAGGGCTGACTGGTGATCGTCGCCGGGTCGGCGTTGGTCAGTCGGTTGTAGTGCAGCGTTTGATTGCCCAACACCCCTTGCGGCAACAGATGATCTTCCACCGAGACGTGCAAGCGATAATCGAGCGGGCCGAACAACGGATCGGTGTTGGCGGTCGTGATTGCACCGGTGTTGGCGTCGACCGACACGTTGACTTGCGACTGTGAGATCGCAACGACGTAGGTGCCTGCCAGCAGGTCGGGCGTTCCGAAGGCGGCGCTATCGAAGAACGGGTCGAGCACACTGTTACTGCCGCTTCGCCCGTCCAGGGTCGACGACAGCGTGTTGGTGAAGACCTGGGTGTAACGTCCGGTCACCGGATCCTCGCGGAACAGACGCAGCGTCGTGTCCACGCTGGTCGGATCGGGGACAAAGACGATGTTTTCCGAATCAGGGTCCAACTCGTTGACAAAGCTGTGCCCGTCATCGATGTCCAGGATCACGCGTGCGTTGTCCGTGTCCACGGTGAACTGGTACAGGTCCGAACGATCGCCGCCGAGTGTTCCGTTGATCGAAACGTGCGGAATCGAAGTGGACGTGTTGTCGGAACTGTTGAAGACGAAGTCACCGCCGATTTCGACGTTGTCATCGAGCGACCAGTTGAGCGCGTCCAGGTCGGCCGCCCCAAACCCCGCGAACGCAAATCCGGGTGCGTCACCGCCGGCGACAAAGAACTCGCTGAAGACTTGGCCGAAGGTCTGGGCCGGTCCGCTGGTGCCGTCGAAGTGTCCGGGTGTGCCGTGGCCGAACATCCCATCGCCGGCCAATTCAAACTCGCTGGCCGAGATGTCCACGTTGGTGAAGAAGTCGGGAACGACCGGTCCACCCGCGGTGCTGAAACCTTCGCTGGTGTCAAAGCGTTGCTCGACGATGCGCCGCACCGAGTTGATCGGCTCACGACGGACAAACTGCGACGAGGTCAGCGCGACCGGTTCGACGCCGGCGCCGGTGACGGCGATGTAGTAGGTCCCTTCGGGCAACGTGACCGGTCCGATCAACGGGTCGCCGGTCGAGATCGAGCCGCGTGAGAGTTTTTCCGAACCGTCGTTTTCACCGTTCGGGCTGGTCAGGTCGTCCAGGACGTTGCTGTTGGTGCCGAACAGCACCAAACGCGGCTCGAGGGCTTCACTGAATTCTCCATCGGGATCGTAAAACACGCTGATGTTGGTGTCCGGTCGGTTGAACCCGGCGGCGTAGTCGATGTCAAAGATCATCGATCGAATCGCGTCGTCGATGTCGTCGTTGAGCAGGTCGATCTGGTAGAAGTCGACGTCGGCCGAAGACGACAATTCACCGGCAACGCTGATCACGTTGTTGCGGTTCTCGACGATGTTGCCCAGATACTGTGCCCGTTGCGAGGGAATTTCGGTGCTGTTGGTCGTCGTATCGATCAGCACCGGCGGGCTGATTTGACTGTTGTCGGCGTTGAAGGGGTCCGCCACCTCGTTCTCACTCGCTTCACCAAGCAGCGGCGAGGTTCCCATCAGTCCTTGGACGTGGACCCCGTGATTGGCGTAGCGGATGTCGGAGTAACGCACGACGCTGCCCGGGAATTCCTGGTCTTCGCTCAATCGGACCTGGAATCGGTAGCCGCCGCGGGTCAGTCCGCCCGCCGCGTCATCGGGATTGACGGACGCACTTCGCACGCGGAAGAAATACGTGCTCCGTGAATTCGGGTTGGTCGGATTGCCGGTCAGCGTGAAGTGGATCCCGGCATCGCGCGGGTTGGTGGTGTCAAAGTCTTCATAGACGCCGCCGACGCCGAACTCGCTGAACTGCGGATCGCGGGCTTGCAGCGAAGTCGTGACGCCCTCGAGACGGGGGTCAAAGACCTCGACGGTCGATCCGTTTGCGATTTCATCGCCGCTGTCATTGCTGCGGGCGAGCACGTTGCCGCTGGCATCGAGCAACTCGATCACCGAGTCGAGCGTGAAGCTGGTTTTGTCGATGTCGACCCAAATCTCCGTGCCCGGGCTGCCGGTGAAACTGTAGGTATCGACGTCGTTGGGATTGCTGAGGAACCCTTCGACTTCGAAACCGAGTCGCAGCACTTCGTCGCTGGCGGTCAGCGAGGTGGCCAGTTCCCCGAGCACCTGGGCGTTTTGAACGCTGCCGTTCAATCCCGGCGCGACTTCGGTGGCCAGTTCCAATTCTGGGATCACATCGACGTTGCGGTCGTTGCTCCACTGGTCCAGCAAGATGCTCCGCCAATCGTTGGCTTCGGGGCGAGAATTCGATTTGTCGCCGTTGTTGTCGGTGAACTGGGTGCCTTCGGGGGTCAACCCGGCACCGACGGTGTCGTCGCGGAAACTGGTCAAGACGACGGGGGCATCGGGCAGACCGAGAATCGAAATCGAGCCGCCGATTCGATCGATCGCGTCGTTCGGCGTTCCCGAAGCGGTCAACCCCGTTCCGATCGTCGCGCTGTTGGGGGTGCCCTGGCCGCTACTCAGTTCGGTCAGCAGCGGGTTGTCTTGGTCGCCGAGTTTGACGACCAGACTTTCGTCGGGACGGCTGCGGAGTTTCAGCCCGCCGCCGGAGTGAATGTTGTCGACGATGATCGAATCAAAGACCAGGTGAACGATGTCGGTGTCGTCCCAAACGCTTTCGGTGGCCAAGGTCCCGCCACGGATTTCCATGCCGGTGATCTGGTCCAGCCCGGGCAGATCATTGTCGTCGTAACGGTTGAACCGCACCATCGGCCCGTAGTTGTCGTCGAGCTCGCTGATGCGATTGATCGATCCGGTTTCGCGACCGGTGTCGATCACCCGTTCGCCGGTCAACGAGTCGACGTCGATGTCGATGATCGATCCGTCGTTGTCGATGAAGGTGTTGCCGACGATCACCGGCTGGCTGCCGCGGATGAAGATCGTCGAGGGGGCGACCGCAAGGCGGCCGAAGCGGCCCAGCGGTCCGGCACCGTCCTGGCCGCTGTCGTTGAATTCGAAGCGGCTGTTGGTGATCCGGCCGTCGGCCTGTTGCAATTGCAGCGGGACGAACCCGATCGATTCACCGCCTTCGATCAAGCTGATCCCACCGGCGTAGGAGATCACGCCATTGTCAATACTGATCGACGAGGTCGGTCCGGCGTAGATGCCCGCCCAATCGCCGTGGCTGGGAGCTTGGAAAACGGGCGAGCCGTCGTCGTTGTTGGTGTCGAAGGTTCCGCCGGCACCGTATCGGTCGTCGCGAATACTGGTCATCACGATCGGGTTGCTGCCATCGCCTTCGGCCAGCATCACCGCGCCGGGCTGCAGTTCGATCCGCGAACCACTGAGTTTCATCACGATGCCCGGATCCATCACCAACGATCCGTCCAATCGCCCGCGGGTTCCGGTGCGGTTCAAATCCAAGGTGACGATACCGGGCGTGCCGGCGTCCAGGGCCAAGTCATCGATGAACGATGCCGAGCTGGCGCCCAGATCGGCGACGAGTCGGAATTCCGGATTGGCCGACGCTTCGGCTCGATACAGGCGTCGCGAGACATAGTCGTTGCCCCGACTGATCAGCGGCAACGCCGTCAGTTCCACGCTGCTGTCGTCGTCGCTGACGGTAAAACTGAATTGGTCGGCGCTGGCCAGCGATTCAAATCCGTCTTCATCGACGAACGTCATCTTGTACAGGTAGGTGCCCGCGGCCAGTGATCCGCCGGGCAACTCGCGGGCCGAAACCAGGGAAAGTGACGGCGCGAACCCGTCGGTGATCGATCCACCGGGCTTGCTGGCGATGACCAGGTTTTCCGGCAACACATGGACCACGTCGATGTCATCGAAACGCCCCGAGACGGTCATCTCGCGGGGTGTTTGCGTCGCGGTCGTCGGGACTCGCACGAACAAGCCGTTGACCGTGTTTTCCACCAACAGGTTGTCGTAGATCTCGGGCCCGATCCGATCGTAGTCGGCGGTGAACTCACCGGCTTGTTGGAATCGCGGCGACTGATAGGACGTTTCTTCGAAACTGTCCGGCGATGCGCTGATCGCCGAATCGGCGCTGAAGGTGATTTCGTTGAACGTGACGGTCGGCCGCAGGTTGATCACCAGAATCGGGTTGACCAACTGTTGCACCGAATCGATCAACACGTTGCTGCTGCCGCCGTAGCGGATTTCCGCATGATTGACGCGTTGCAGGAAGATCCCCTCGTCCTCGAGGTCGCGGCGGCCTTCGAACTGGTCCAAGTCGCGTCGGAAAATCAACCCGCCCCAGTCACCGGCTTGGGAGGGCGGGCTGTCACCGGCGGCATCGGCATCGGCCAGACGATCTCGAATGCTGGTGATGATCACACTGCCGTCATCGTAGCCGTCCAGACCCGCATCGACGTCGCTGATCAGGGTCGTCGAAACCGGATCGCCTTCCAAGCTCAATCCGACCAACCGGGGTGCACCGAGCACCTGCAGTGCGCCGCCGCTGCGGTCGACTTGCAACGTGCTGCTGCCGACGTTGATGTACGAACCGCGGAGTTTCAGAATCGCTCCGGCGTCGATCATCGTCGTGACGCCGCGGGGAACATCCATCGTGCGGCCGTCCTCGAGCGACCGGCCGCCGACATCGGTCAGACCGATCTTGTAGCTGAAGTTGTCCGCTTCGGTTTCCACCAATCCGTCCAGACCGCCGTTGCCGACGATGCGGACGATGTCCCCATCGATTGCCGAACCGAACGCGTTGGCAACATCCGAATTGGCGATGTTGTTGAACGGGTTTTCCAGGCTGCCGTCGGCGTTCGGCCCGGCGGTCTTGTCGACGAAGATGTTTCGGCCGATCGCGACCGCGGCGCGGAATCCGTTGGACAACGCGATACTACGCTCGCCGGTGAATTCCAATCCGGTCCCGACGCGTTGGACGGACACGCCGGTTTCGTTCTGGCGGAAATTGATCGCCGAGGCCAGCGCCGAGGCCAAGTTGCCGCTGGGGGTCGGGAAGCCGCTGGTCCCGTCGCTGTAGAAGACCGGAACGTTGCCCGGAATCGGTTGACCGCCGATGGGGACAAATTGGTAGGTCCGAATGATGCCGGTTCCGGAGACGATCGTGATCGTTTGGCCGGGAACCACGGCGTCGCCGTCATCGGTAAAGTTGACGATCCGGTTCTCAGGTCGCGTTTGGAACCAGAAATTATTCGCGCCACCGGGCGCCCCGTCGCCGTCGCCGTCCAGGGGGGTGCCGGGAACCCCGTCGCGGCTGCTGTCCAGGTCGCGGATCACATCCACTTCGTCGACCAGCGGCTCAAATTTCAAGTGCAGTTCGTAGGCGCCCTGGGTCAGGCCGCCATAGCCGCTGCCCGGGATCGTCGGATCGTATTGATCGTTGCCGCTGGCGGAAACACCGACGTAGTAAACGCCTTCGTCCAACGAGGCGATGATGCGGGAATCTTCGCTGAAGTAATCATCGTTTTGGGCGAGTTTCGTCAGACCACCGCCGTCCAGTCGGACCGGCAGGGGGGCCGCGGTGCCGCTGCTGATATCCGAGTCCGGATCACCCAGGGTGACCGACGCCCGCAGGATCGAGCTGGCGAAGGGGTCATTGTTGATCGCATCGACGACCTGTTGAGCCGTCACGCTGCTGATGAAGACGCCCTTGCGAGGCAGGTCCAGCAAAACGGCGTTGGCGATCGGATTACCCGAGCTGTCGAAGACGCGATTGACGCGGATTTCGTCATCGCCGAAACCTCGGTCCGATCGAATGAAACGTACCTCCGTCCCGTTGCCCGAACGGCCGGTGATCAACGCTTCAAAGGTCACGCCGAGCGAGGAACCGAATCCGAGATCCGAAACCGTCGACGCACGAGTTTCTTCGAACAACGACAACGTCGTATCCAGCAGGCTGCTGTCGGGCAAACGCTCGGCAAACGACTCGGCCGTCAACGTTCCCACCTTGTCCGCGTCATCCAATTTGACTTCGAATCGGTACAGGTCAATGTCGACGCTGTCGGGGTTGTGCAGGTATTGACCGTGCAGGACGTCATAGTTGCTGGGGAACACCGGTTCCAAATCGACCGCGGCAAGCGACGTGTCGATGTTTTGGTTCAGGAACAGGGAATCGAGCGCCATCGTGGTTTGCGGAGGCAGGTCCGAAGCTTGCTCGAGCCCCAACAGGAAACCGACGGCCGCGGTCGCTTTGCGGGTGAAATCCTCGCCGAAGTCCAGGTTCAAATTGGCTTGATTGCTGAACACGATCGCCGATTCACTGAACGTCGGATCGATCCGCAGTGACGCGCTGAGGGTCGAGCTGATCGCGCCGGATCGCTCCAGCGTGGTGTTCGGACGCGATTGCAGATTTGAGGTATCACCGACGGCAAACGTGATGCCTTCGTCGAGTGTCTCGCGGAATTGGACGCCGATCTCGGCCGACCACAGGTTCAACACTTCACGAATCCGCGTCTTTTGCCGCGCATTGATCTGGTTCAGATAGTCGGTCGAACCCTGGCTGTCAAAAATCCCTTGAAAGTTGTACGCAATCTCGGTGATGCCATCGAGCGAGTCGGCACCGAAGTTCAAGTTGATGTGACCGCGCAGTCCATCGACGCCGAATTCAAGGTCGCGGTGTCCGGGATCATCGTTGCCACCGGCCAGTTCAATCAGGAACGCTTGCGGGTCGATCGATTCGGCCACGACCAGGCTGGTGATGGAGTCGTCTTGACCAAAGATGCCGACGTCCAGAGAAGTCGTCAGGGTGTCGCCGACGGCGGTCATCTTCAGCGCGGGCGCTCCGATGACGCTGCGCGGCAATTCCAGTCCGCCGCCGTCGTTGACGTCGCCGTTTCGTTCGGAACGAACCGCCAGCACCGCGGCAACCGAAGGCGTGGCCGCGACGGCGGCTTTGAGTTCGTCGACCGTCGGCAGCGGATCCACGGCGGGGTCGGCAAGCCCGAAGTTGAACACGACGTTGTTGTTGGCGTCCAAGGAAACCGACAGTCCGCCCGAGCCGGTGCTTTCGAATCGGACTTCGCGCCCGCTGGCCGCTTCACCGATCTGATTGAGGATAAATTCGACGCGTAACCCGTCGTGCTGGAAATCGGTCACAGCGGTGGGTTGCACCGACAACTGACGGGGCGGCAAGATCAGGTCGACGCGATCGTCGACGGCGGTGCCGATTCGCAACCGCCACGTTCCGCCTTCTTGTAACTCGTCGGGGGCGATGGCCGGCAGATTGTTGATGTCGTCGCTGAAGAACAATCGCGCCGTGTGGGTCGTTTCGTCATAGACCACTTCGTCCGGGAAGAACAACTCGTCATCGGTGGTCCGAACCGTCTCCTGCGTGAACAGCAGCTGATAGAAGCGAGGGTTCTCCGCCGAGCGCAGGGTGGGGTTGCCGTTGTCGTCGTCTTCGACAAACAACGGATCCTCGTTGAAGTAGACGACGATCTCGTTGCGGTTCTGTCGGAGCTGGCCGTTGGAATCGCGGATCACCGGTTGGGGCACCACCGACTCGACGAGCGCACCGAGGCTGAGCTTGAAATCGATTCGCTCGCTGCGTTGGGCCGGATCGCTGGGAAGAAAGAATTCGCCCGCGGTGTTGCGGAGTCCGGTGATGCCCAGGCCGACGTCATCGAAACCGAAGACTTCGATGCGGTAGTCGTCATCGGGCAACGATTCGGCGAATCGGACCACCACTTCGTTCTGGTTGGGATCGCCGAGCGTGACCAGACCGCGTTCGACGCGGACATCGTCGGACGTCCCCAGTTGTCCGTCCTCTCCGGCACGACTGATCTGGATGCCGTCAAACGTTGCCGTGTCCAGCACCTGGTCTTCGTCGAAACCGAACGTCAGCACGCGGGGCGAGGAATCACGCACGGTATCGTTGGTGATCAGGGCGCCCTCGTTGGGCTGAATCCCGATTAATTGCGGGCCGGCCAACAACTGACGCGGCTCGAGTGATTCCAGCAACCGACGTCGCCGCAACTCACGCGGCTTGGACGAGCGTCGTTTCTTGTTTCGCCCTGAAACAGCGGATGCGGCAGAACGTGACTCAATGATGTTCGACTCGATGACGTCCTGGGGAGCAATGTTGGACGTTGAGTGCTTTCGCTCACGCGAAGTCATAGACCAGACCTTCATGGGGGCTTCGCTGCATACGGTTGGCTTTCGCTATCCGCGGCAGACCGGCCGGTGGGGTGGACAATCGTGTTGTGGGTCGGGCGATCTCGGGTTCAACAAACCGCCCAAAAAAACAAGGCAAAATGACAAGCCGTCCCTCGACCTGGAGGACGGCCGAGAAACGAGTGCCGAGTATAGTTCGACCGAAAAAACCCGCAAATAAATGCGTGCTCCGACGGTCAATGCAGTCACTTTTCGGTGGTGGACCCTGCCGATCGTGACGGTACAAACGCCGAAATGAGACAGCCAGCACCGGCCCGTCCGGGTGGTGGCGGCACGGAAAACACCGGGGAATTGGCTTTCCCGGCACATTCCAACGTCGACGTTGGACGACGATTCGCTGTCAAAGTTCCTCAGATTCATGCAGCTCGGGGCGAGTGGCCCATTTCGCCCACCTGATTGGGGCGTTTCGGTGTGAGGGTTTCCCGTCAGTCGACGTTTATTCAGTTCTAATCGTTGCACCATCCGATCCGCCGGCAGGGAGCGACGGCCGTTCATCGCCGCAGAATCTGACTCTGCCCGCCGGGTGGGACCGATTCCGAAAGCTGAACCGGTTGCATCACCATTGCCACCGCCGGCGACCGGGGTGAAACACATCGCATTTTGTCGCTTTCGATGCTTGACCCCGCGGGTGGGACTCCCTTACCCTAGACAGCGAGTCTTTTTCGCCCGACCGCCCCTTTGAGTTGATTCTCGAGGCCGACATGAGCAACGATTCGCGAAGTTCTCGTCACAGCCACTCGCCGACGACGAGCCCCATTGAGTCCCTGACACACTCGGTACGCAAGCGACTGTGGCTGGCTTCGGTCACCCAAGGCGTGACATCGGGCTTGCTGATCGGCACCGCCGCCGCGCTCGTGTTCGCACTCTCACGCGCTTTATTAGCGCCCGCCACGCACTGGGGTTGGGCGTTGGGCATTTCCCTGCTGGGCGGTCTGATCGGATTGTTGATCGGTGCCACCCGGGTCCGCAGTGCCCAGGCAGCCGCACGACTGATCGACGAGCACTTTGATCTGAAAGACCGATCGATCACGACGCTCGAATTCCTCGCCGCAAACGACGAAACGTCCGGCTCCCATCAAACCGCCAAACGGCTTCAAATCGAAGAAGCCAACACGCACTTGAATCGCGTCGATGCCAATCAGTGTGTTTCCATCCAGCCGTGGAACCAGCCGCTTCGTTGGGCCGCGGGATTGGCCGCCGTGATGCTGGTCGTTCTGGCGCTGACCGGTAGCGGGCTCAATGAAGTCGACGCCAACCCGGTGCTCGCACTGGCGACCGAACAATCGATGTCGCTCCGCGAGACGATGTTGCCCGAACTCGAAGAACTCGCCAAAGAGCACGAAGACCCCGAGATCGAAAAGCTGCTCGAAGAGTTGCGTGAAAAAGTCGACGAGATGGAATCCGAATCGATCGACGAGAACGACCTGATGGCTTCGCTCTCGGAAATGGAACAATCGCTCGCCGAAGCGCGTGAAGCGATGCAATTGGAAATGACCGATGCCACCATGCAAGCGCTCGCCGCCGCCATCAAACCGTCCGACCAACTGCAACAAGCCGCCAAGGCGATGGAGTCGCAGGACTACGAAAAGGCCAGCGAAGAACTGGAATCGGTCGATCCTTCCAAAATCGGTGACAAACAACGCCGCGCCGTCGCCGACAACCTGAAAAAGATGGTCGCAAAACTCAGTCAAGGAAAAAACGGCCAACTCAGCGAGTCGATCTCGCAACTCGCCGAAGGCCTGAGCAACAAAAACATGAAAGAGTGCAAAGCCTGCCTCTCCAAGTTGGCCAGCCAATGCAAGAAACAAGGCGAGTGCAAAAAGATCGGCCAGTGCATGTCCTGCCAACTCAATCGTCTCTCCGAATGCAAGAGCCAGTGCCGCGGCCAGTGCCAATCGAACATCGCGAAAAAGTCCAACAGCCCCAGCACCAAGGCCGGCATCGCCTCCAGCGGCCAACCGCTCGGTGACAAGGCGACCAGTCTGGACAGCACCCGCAAAGAAGAACAGCTGACCGGCGTTCAAGGCGAAGGGCCCAGCGAAACCGAAATCACGCAGGCCCCCGAGGGTGAACAAGACGCCGCACGGGCCTACGCCGGCAAGTACAACGACTTCCGCCGCCAAGCCGAAGCTGTGCTCGACTCCGAACCGCTGCCCATGGGCGTTCGCGAAACCGTGCGAACCTACTTCGAAGCGATTCGCCCCAACAGCGAAGAAGCCGCCGCATCGGCCGAGCCGGTCACCACGCCTTAAGCTGAGCCGATGCCACTTGATTTGGCACCAATGGTGTCAGCGGAACGGCACGAGCGGTCTGTCGATTGAGTCGGGAACTGCTGAGTCAATCGTGAGCCGCTGGCCGTAAGGCCTCGGGCGGGCGCCGGCATGCCCGGACGTTTAGGAGCGTCGGAAGAATAAGTGGCGGGGATTGATTGTGGGATAGGCTTCCAGCCTGTCGTTTTCGTCATGACAGGCTGGAAGCCTATCCCACTTATTTTTCCGACGGCCGCTTACGCGTCGCGGCTCACTAAAACGACAGCCCGCTTGCGCCCTGCTGCTAACCAATGCTTCACAGCGTCACCCATCATTCTGCCCCGTATCATTCTGCCATCTCTCTCCCTGACCCGCAGGCGTGGCGAAAGACGTTCTGCTACGGACGCACGCGCGGCATCCCCACGCGGATCGTCCTGGTAAATTCGCTCACGTGCAACACGCGGCCAAAGTCGACGAGTTCTGCCAGCTCGCCGGGACTGCCCGAATCCTGAATCACCCACTCGGTCATCATCATACCTTTGGACTGGGTCTCGTGGTCGGGATGGCCAGCCTTCGCCAGGAAACTCTCCCGCACTTCGGCCAGGTCAGTGTTCGGCCCGTGCATCACGATGATACGAATCTCGGACGCATTCGGCCCGCCGGCGTTTGGTGGTTGCCTCGCGTTGATGCCGGATCCCGGGGGCCTTGATCCTGGGGGCCTTGATCCTGGGGGCCTTGATCCCGGGGACCCGATACCTGGCGTCGCCCACTCCGGCCTCTGCATTTTCGACATCGTTTCTTTGTGGTAGCGTGCCATCTCCGCCTCTCGGCGGGAATTGACCGCTCCGCCGATGATCAACAACACCAGCAGGATGGACATTTCCAACAGATAGCCGGCCGCGATCACGCGAACGATTCCGATCAGTTTCCAACAGTAGATGATCAGGGCGCTGACGCAGAGAAAGACGACCAGCGCGCCGGCCATCGCGCCCAGGCTGGACGGATCAAATCCCGAGAAGTCCAAGTTCTCATTTCGGCTACTTCGACGCGCAATTCGCAATCCGCCTTTGGCCAGGCCCACCAAGATCAACAGCATCACGCCGCCGGCACCGATCCCAGCCATCTGGGCGCCAACCGCTTTGGAAACCCGTTCGACGAGATGCAACCGCGGCAGGAACGTCGCACCGGCGATCAGCAAACCCACGGGCAACTGGACGGCGCACACCAGCAACAGCGGCGGAAAGAAGATCGACGACAGCAGCGCGACGACGTTCAGGGCCAGGATCGCGGTGACGATCTTGTGGTCACCGACCCACGCCCACAGTCTTGCCGGGAACGCTCCGGTGTTGGACGATGACTTGGTCCCGCGCGAGCGGGCCGTGAAATCTGCTCCACTCGGTGCCGCGGGCTGCGGCAAATCAAGTTGTCCCAAATCGAATGGGTCGGAGCCGCCGGGCGTTGGGGGAAGCGCCGAAAATGCCGGCGATTCGTTCGGCAGCGCCGTGGGCGACTGGGCGGGCGGACCCGTTCCACGCTCGGCCGATGCGTTGCGTTTGGCGGGGGCTTGGACCCTTGACGGCGCCGTTGGCGATTTGGCGGGAAGTCGCACCTGCGTCTTGCATTGCGGACAAGCCGTCACCGCCGGCTTGGCGAGCAGTTTGACGGACATTTTCGTCTGGCAACTGGGGCACGACACGATCGTCGATTCC
This sequence comes from Stieleria neptunia, assembly GCF_007754155.1. Lineage (NCBI taxonomy): Bacteria > Pseudomonadati > Planctomycetota > Planctomycetia > Pirellulales > Pirellulaceae > Stieleria > Stieleria neptunia. Next base: position 3,397,403 of record NZ_CP037423.1, read on the forward strand.
GATGCCGCCGGTTTCACGGGGCGTGATGGGGCGGGGGAGCGGTGGCCGGTCGCCGCCAGCGTTGATGCCGGTACGACCGAACGCGACTGGCACTTGGGGCACTGCACCTGTTTTCCGACCGCAGCGGAATCAACAGCCAGGGTTTGCGCGCACGTTCCGCACGGAAAATTAATTCGGCCAGCCACTTCCAACCCCGCAACGCGAGAAAGACGATCGACGAAAAGCTTTGACGAACATTCAACTTCACACACTCTATCGTCTTGGACGGTGACCCGTCCAATAAGTTCCTCCAGAACAGTGGGGTAGGTTTCCGGTCTGTCGATCAGGATCAGCCGCTGAACACGACCCAATCGACGCCGAATGCCCCCGTGTCCATCGGGCTGCCGTGCCAGGTTGATCGCGGCGGTTGGGGCGATGATGGATCGACAAGCTGCGGGTCACTCGGATTGCCGCCGACGGAGGCGATTTCACTGGCAGCGGTCAACACTTTTTCGACCGCCGGCGACAGGCTTCCGCCGTAAATCGCAAATCCGTCGACCCGGATACCACGCGGGTGAAAGACATCGAAATGGGGAGAAAACCCTGCGCACCACGGAGAGCAGGAGTCGCTTTCCAGGAAGACGTTGATGTCGAACGCAGCGGCATTGATTTCCCCTGGGCTCGACGACCCGATCGGCCCCTGCGCGGTCGACTCTGGGGAGGACGTGATTGCAGCCTGGGCAAGCATGGCCAGCCCGTTGGAGTCGGATGCTGATACACAGATGCAATGCTGCCCGACCGATTCGCTGCGGAGTAATTCCAGTTCCCAGTTTTCATCCAGCGCGACATTTCCGATCGACGCATCCAACGCCGCGACTTCCACCCCGGTCAGTCGAGACAGGGCATCGATCAGATTCAGCCCCGCGGTGGAACCGACCAGACCGCATCCGTAAAGCAGAAAGTCACCATCGGCGGCCAGCGCGGCGCCGATGGCACGCAGCGACGATGCGTGGTCGAGTGCCAGATCGGCGCGATCAATCGCCAGATCCCCCAGTTGCAACAGGCCGTCCCAGCCATCGGAGATGAGATAGACGACATCCAGGTCGGCTTGGCCCGAAAGCGTTTCGGCCATCTGCTTGATCCCGTTGCCTTTCGGGTCCAAGTAGATGATCTCCAGGGGTTGGCCGTTTCCGACCAGGTCCTGGACCCGCGATTCGTGCTGCTGGACCGTTACGTCGACAAACGCGTACTGACGCGGATGCAGCCCCGGCACTTCACTCGAGCCGCTGTCCATGCGGCCATACCATGACACCGTGCGAGGTTTTTGTTTCGGCCCGTGCCCCGTCGCAGACCCGTTGGATTCGCGGGGATCATGGGCTCCATCCATGGCGATGAAGTCCGATACGTCGGCATCAATCAAGACGCGTTCTTCGACCGGTTCCGAATAGCGACGGCGAGGGGGAACAGAAGTGCGTTGGGTGGGATTCATAGTGATAGCCGGCTCCGCTGCCGCAGACACGCCCCGCGTCCACGGAAGTTGAAGATTGGGGGGAGGGTGAATCGCAAGCCACGTTGCACCACAGACGCGCTCCAGACGCGCGACACGTGACCTTCGTCATCACTGTTAACGGCTGAGGGCAAACCCTCGCCAAAGTCAAACACGAGGGTTTTCCCCCGCTGCTTGCGAAGCACTGCCGATCAGGCTGACGCTAGCGTTTGTAACGGGCATAGCGATTGAAGAACCGCCGCGGGATGGCAGCGAAAGGGCATTGGCGTCTGCACAAGTCGAAGTCACCCTCCCTCGGGACGCCGATTCTATTACCGCAGGATTTGGCAACCGATTGAGATTCTCGCCCTCTGGGAGAGACGGCGTTTGCGCGGCAAGCAAACGCCAGAGAAGGCCGGCGGCTTGCGAAAGTCTTGACGACTTCCGTTACGATCAACTGCGACACTTATACAATTGACGTCCTCTGGGAGGGGCGCGGAGGAGTTTAGCAACGTACGGAAAATACGTGGGATAGGCTCCCAGCCTGTCGACGTTGCATCGGGACGTGGAGCGAGATTGCACCGGACCGGGCCCTGCAAGATTCCTACCTCGCCATTTTTACGGGTTGCCGCGGTCATTCGATGCTCTTCAACAGTCATCTCTTTCTGGTTTTCTTCGCGATCACCTACGTCCTGTACTTGGTGACGCGTCGATCGTTGCCCATCCAAAACACGCTCCTTTTGATCGCCAGCTATGTGTTCTACGGTGCCTGGGATTGGAGGTTCCTGTCGCTGATCTGGGCGTCGACGGCGGTCGATTATTTTGCCGCGATCGGGATCGAATCGAGCCGCTGCGAGCGACGTCGGCGCCTCTGGCTGTTCGTCAGCGTCGCGTTCAATCTGGGGCTTCTGGGATTCTTTAAATACTACGATTTCGGCATCAGCTCGTTTGCAATGCTGCTTTCGCAATTCGGATTCACGCCTCATCTGCCCACGCTACGACTGATTCTTCCGGTGGGGATCAGTTTCTACACCTTCCAGACGATGAGCTACTCGATTGACGTGTATCGCGGGAAATGCCACGCCGAACGCGACCCACTGGTGGTGGCCCTGTATGTTGCGTTCTTCCCGCAACTGGTGGCCGGTCCGATTGAGCGAGCCAGTCGCTTGATGCCTCAGTTGAAGCAGGCCCGCGTCATTTCGCGCCGCGACGTTTCGATGGGCATGCATCAGATCCTGTTGGGATACTTTAAAAAAGTAGTCCTCGCGGACTCGATCGCGCCGATGGTCGATCAAGTCTTCGCGTCACCCCATTCGTACTCCGGGATGATTGCGTTGCTCGCAACGTTGGGGTTTGCGGTTCAGATCTACGGTGACTTCGCCGGCTATTCGCTGATCGCGCGTGGCCTCGCTCGGCTGATGGGAATCGAGCTGATGGTCAATTTCCGCTTTCCCTATTTCGCGGAGAGTCCGCGAGACTTCTGGCGTCGATGGCACATCTCGCTTTCGTCCTGGCTGCAGGAGTATCTTTACATTGGACTTGGCGGAAGCAGACGTGGGCGAGCGCGAACGTGCGTCAACTTGATGGTTACCATGGTCCTCGGGGGGCTCTGGCACGGGGCAGCTTGGAATTTCGTCTTGTGGGGCGTCTACCACGGTGTGTTGCTTGTCATTTGGCATACTTTCGAGGGGCTCGGCATCGGGTGGAAACGCAAGCGTGCGCTGGGGTATTTCTTCTCGATCAGCACAACGATGGGATTCACGCTGTTCGGATGGATCCTCTTTCGTTGTTCGTCCACCGCACAGATTGCTGACTTCACGTGGCAGATCATGACCGACCTGCGATGGACGCCCGAAGCCTGGCATTTCGCCGTGCCGGTGCTCTCGTCATTCGTGCTGCTGCAGGCCTTCCACTATTGGCAAATGGTCGCTCAAGACGAGTTCGTCCTGCTGCGATTACCCTTGCCGCAGCGGTGTGCGGCGTTCGCCTTTCTGTTTGTGTCGATTGTCACCGTCGGTTTTCATTCCACGCCATTCATCTACTTTCAATTCTGAGGTTGTCCATGGAGTCTCCTCCGGTTACCCGCGGGCCACGCGTTCGCATCGTGATGCGTTGCTTGGCGTGGGGGATCTTGGGCGTGGTTGCGGCCGAGTGTTTTGTGCGATCGGTCGTCCCGTTCCCGCTTTTTTACCAGACGTGGTTTGAAGTCGGGATTCACCGGCCCGATGACGAACTCGGTTTCGTGTTTACGCCCAACTACGTCGGCGCCATGCGTCATCGGGACGGCGCCTGGAGGGTGCCACTCCGGCTCGATGAAAAGGGGTTCCGGTTGCCCGTGTCGACCGCTGACAATCGCGATGTGGCCCGTCGAGAGGTCGTTTTGTTGGGGGGCGGATCGATGATGTTCTCCTACGGGCTACGCGACGATCAGTCCGTTGCCGCCCAGATCGCCAGGCACTCGGTTGTTCCCGTCAGGGTGCAAACAGTCTCGCAACCGGGTTTCGATCTCGCTCGGGATTTCTACAAGTTCAAGCGATACTTTGAGGGACGCGTCCACCCGAGCGTGGTGGTGGTCAACGCCTATGGACGGCATTCAGAAACCGAAGTCTTCGCAAACTATTCCTCGACGCCGTCGAAGCCTGTGGGGGATCTGTTTTGGTTTCACGACAACATTGCAATGAACCCGCGTGGGCTACCCCACCGCATCGGGCGGCCATTTAGTCAAAGCTATGTGCTGGCGGGCGGATGCCGGTTGGCCGACCAGGCTTATTCCCGGTTGCCCCGCCCGCAAGACTTGGCAACCGGACAACCGATCAAAAACGGTCATCAGGGTCACGACAACTCAGGCCCCGGTGAAACAAACGCTCGGCAGCACGGTAACGATCTGTTTTCAGAGATGCGGGAGTACTTTGAGCGACGCGACGCGAAACTGATCCTGGTCTTTTTGCCGAGCAATGGCGACGATCGACCGGCAATCTCGAACCGCACTTCGCCATCACCGGATCAAGTCGCCGTCTTGGATCTGAGAGGATCGTTATCGGTAGTCGACAGTGATTGGGTAGCCGCCGGCCACTACGGCCCGCGGTCCGCACAGAGGGTGGGGGAGCGGATTGCCAACGCCATCCAGCCGCTCCTCGAGACGTCGGACGACGAGGGTCGGTAGCGTTGCGTCAGCATTGAGCGGAATAGAAGTGTCTGATCTCTTGAAGTGGGATAGGCTTCCAGCCTGTCGTTTTCGCCATGACAGGCTGGAAGCCTATCCCACTTATTCTTCCGACGGTCCTTATTTTCCGCTCTCCGCTAGTCGGCTGCGTCCAACGCACCTTCACGATCCGCCGGCATTGCGAATCGTCTGATGACTTCGATGGCGGTTTCTGTCTTCGTTCCGAGCAATGAAATGGCAACGCGATCGCCTGCATCGTCAGCGTGCAGAATTGTGATCGATTTCGCATCCGGCGTGAATCTATAGGTCAGATGCGTCGTCGTCGGAACCGCGAAACCTACCGATCGATCTTGGCGGAAATCCGGCTCGCCTGCAGAGTGCTGATCGAATGCCTCGAGTGCCTGCGAGAGTTTGGTATCACCCAGTTTCGCCGAATACCATTTGACGATCTCACCAAAACTTGCGACTTCTGCATGGATGACCCGACTGGTGGCTTCAGAGATTCTGATTCCGCCGGACTCCACGTAACTCTCGCTCATGGTAAGCGAGTTCAGCTCCTGTCGGTCAGGAGAATTTGAAATCGTCAGCGGGTACATCCAGGGCTCATCGGCCTCGCCGGGAGCTGCCGGATCACGGTGGGGCTCGGCAACCGTGTTCGTTTTGGCCTCTGGACTCGTTTCGTTTTCGAAAAACGGTAAGGTCGCCATGCGAACCGGAAAAACACCGGGGGCCGTGAGACGCACCGTCTGTGGCAATGCCCACTTCAGCGTTGGAGCAGGAGGATCCTCGCAACTGGCGATCTCATGGCACAGACACAAACCGACCAGAAAGAAACAGATTCGCATTGGAAAGACTCCGCTCTACGTTTGGGATTGCCGAGGGTAGCAAGTCCCCAATCGGATGTCATTAGGAATCGGCCAGACGCGAGTCTTGTCCGCTGCGATTGACGGCGCCCCAAGTGCTTTGGTCGAGCAATTTGAATCGGGAGGTGATGGCAGAACCGGCGCTGGTTGGCAGAAAATGCGCGGGCAGAAAAATGGATCTGCCGACAGGCGAGTCGACAAGGAAATGATCATCAACCAGTTGCTTTTGATGATAGAATCCCATTTTACGAACTCGCCGGTTCACACGTCCTGAAAGTAATGCATCATTCAGCTGCTCGGCGTCGCATTACAGACTTTAAGCATCGTCGGAAAGTTAGATGTCAATGAAATCCCAATGCTGCATCATGACACTTGTTGTCGCATCGTGCGTGGCCTCGCGTCTCGTCGCTGGCACGCCGGCCGAGAATCTGCTGAAGAAGCCTGATGACTGGTTCCACAGCAACGACGGTCGCTCCGTGCTCGAGAACGTCCTCTCGTGGCAGACCGAGTACGGAGACTGGCCGAAGAATATGGATACAACTGGAAAGAAGCGTGCGAGCGATAAAGTTCCAGCGGGGACATTCGACAACGGTGCAACGACCGGCGAGATTCGCGTTCTGGCGCGAGGATATCGAATCGTAGGTGATGACGGCTATCGGACTGCAGTTCTGAAATGTCTTGACCACATTCTCAACGCGCAATACCCCAACGGTGGATGGCCGCAGTTCTATCCGTTGAGCACAAAGTACCATCGACACATCACGTTCAACGACGGCACGATGATCAAGTTGATGGAGCTGCTCGCCGACGTCGTTTCCGATCAAGACTTTGGTTTCGTGGATCCAGCACGTCGCCAGGCAGCGGCAAAGGCGATCGAACGTGGCATCGAATGCATCGTCAAATGCCAGATTGTTGTCGACGGCACGCCCACGGTCTGGTGCGCCCAGCATCACGCCGAAACGCTGGCCCCCGTTCTGGCCCGGTCTTACGAGCATCCGTCACTCAGTGGCGCCGAAAGTGCCGGCATTCTGCGTTATCTAATGAGTCTTGATACGCCATCTCCCGAAGTGATTCGTGCCGTCCGATGCGGCGTGGAGTGGTTTGATTCGGCAAAGATTGAAGGTTACCGATACCGTAAGAGCAAATCTGGGCCAGCGCTCAGTCGTGACCCGAACGCCGATCCACTTTGGGCCAGGTTTTACGAGATCGAAACGAACCGTCCCATCTTCAGTGACCGCGATGGCGTCGTCCGCTACGACATTCAGCAGATCGGCAGCGAACGCCGCGGCGGCTACACGTGGTACGGCAACTGGGGCGCGAGTGTGTTCAAAGACTACGCCAACTGGCCGCACCGATGATGCGTGCGTGCCATCGGCTACTGCGGCCAGCCCATGCGTTTCAGACAGTCGTTGCAGGTCGTCGGCTCGCCAGTCGATGTTTGCGTCTGTGGAGCGACTCCTTCGGGAATCCTGGCTGCCATCGCCGTGAAACGTGAGAATCGTTCCGTCGTCGTTGTTGAGCCGGTCGGGGTGCGATCCGCGTGGTGCGCGGCTTGATCCGCCAATCACGCGTCTTCGGTGATGATAAGGTCTCTGACAGCCGGTTTCGCCGCAAGCCACTTCTTATAGACCGCGTCCCAAATCCCGCTCAGCAACAAGCAACGAAGCGTCATCGTTCGTTGACCACCCTCTTTGCTCCAACGCATCCCAGACAGTTTCATTCGTTCACTGACGATCTGCTTGCAGGCCGATTCCACTACGCCGCTGCCGATCGGATAACCGCGCGATTTCATTGTAGCGTAGTCCATGAAACGAGAATAACGTCGAAGGTACCGCTCGGCTTTCTCCGCCTCATCGGTTGCTGATGCCTTGTAGCAATAGAGTTCACGCATCTTTGCGATGCTGCGAAGCACACGTCCGTGGCCACCGGGCTGCAGAAGCAACCATCTCGCATGTTCAAGCCATTCAATTCGCTTTGTCTTGTCCTTGCCCAACTTCAATGCGTCGGCGATCACTGTTAGACGCTCGGCGGCATGGTAGTAGTCGACCACACGAGTGATCTTGATTCGCCGCCCATCGACAAAGAACGCCTGCAACGTGTTCCTCCAGTAAGCCGTTTCGACTTTGCCCGCGTCGCTGACGTACACAATCTCCGGGACACAATTGCCACAGCCACGAATCGTTGCCGTGAGCAGACTGGTCAGTTGATTCGAAAGAGTGGCCTGATTTGTCTCGGGAACGCGGCCCAAATACACCGTCCCGAGTTTCTTGCCATCGGCCAAGACACTCACGCACGCGACACTGGCCATCTCGAAAGAGCTCCACTGTGCAAGGCCCAGGGCGACGCCGTCACGGCTGACCGACAAAACCGGCGTTTTTTCCAGCCCGCGAGCCTGGCCAATCATTCTCATCAGTTCTTCAACTTGAGCTTCCTCGCGGTGCGGTTCCATGCCGTCGGCGAGCGTGCCGACGAGTTTGCGAAGTTTCTCCGTACCGATCTTCGTTCCCATTTGATCGGTGATCATTGCCAGCGTCCTTTCCTGAGAACTCCCGCAGGCCGCGAATTGTTTACCGGCCCGGTCAGCCGCCGCCGGAGTGAACCCGTCTTCGATGCCCAGTGAGATTTCTATCGGGAAGATCACCCGACCGGCTCGTCCGCGTCGATACCGCGCCCGCAGCAGCGAGACCTTGCCAAACCGTGTCACGATGTCCGACCGAAGCGCCTTGTCGGGCAACCGTCGATGAGACTGCTCGCGAAACGAAACCGTGCCGGGCATCTCGTCGATCGCAGGTTCGAGTTGCGAAAAGAGCCACTCGATCAAGCGTCGCCCGACCTCAAGAAGTTGCTGATGAAGCTGATTTTCGACATTATGCGTTTGCTCGGGCGTTGATTGGTCAGCGGCAAACGATGCGACCAGCGAGATGGCATTTTCTCGAAACTCGTCGACGATTTTGTCCAGGGCGACGGAAATTTCAGTTTCTGCGATTGCCGAAACAAGGCTTCCAGCGTTAACTTTGACGTCCATGAGGCTTCCTTTCCTGCGGTGTTAGCTTGGTAACCAACATTTTGCAGGAGGAAGCCTCTTTTTATAAATACCAATCTGGAGGAATCAGGGGCGCACTACGCGGATCGCACCCGCCGGTCGTTGGGTGGGCGGCCTTGCTGGCGGATCAGTTCTTTAGCAACTCGTAAACGGCATCGAACGCCGCTTTGGGTTTTCGCTGACGATCAAACAGCAGCGGGTGATTGACACGCTGCCACGGAAAGTCATTCAACCAGCTATGGCCATCGTGAAGGTTTCCGCACGGCGGCGAGCCCAATCTTCGAACTGCGTAGAACGTCCGCTTCCGTTCGACCAGGCAAACGGATCGGGAAGCGGCCGCACCGTCGGCAACTGATCAAAATCCGGCAACACAGGCTTCGGCAGGTCTGAGCCCGTCTGCTCAAATTCGTAAACAAGCGGAATGTCCTGTGCGGGGCAATTCACCCTGGCGAAGATGGAAAGTGTGATCATGGAGAGGATCACAGCCGGTGGCGAGGGTTTTGACATGCTGTCGAGGCTCCGGGGAAGACGTCGTTGCGAATTCCTTCGCGGGTAACGTGAGATTCCTTCGCGCTTTTCGGAAAAAAACTCGCACCTCTTACGAAAGGATCTCCTGTATCACATTGCCTGCGACATCGGTTAGACGGTAGCTGCGGCCGTTATGGAAGTAGGTCAGTCGTTCGTGGTCGAGGCCCAGAAGGTGAAGAATGGTGGCGTGAAAATCGTTCACGCTGACTGGGTCCTGGGCAGCCTTGTAGCCGATCTCGTCCGTCTCACCATAACTGACACCTCCTTTGATTCCTGCACCGGCCATCCACTGCAGGAATCCGTTCGGATTGTGATCGCGTCCCTTTCCATTCTGCGAGATCGGCATGCGGCCAAACTCCCCGCCCCAGATAACAAGTGTTTCGTCGAGCATTCCGCGCTGCTCCAGATCGGTCAGAAGTCCGGCCACCGGGACGTCTGTTGCCAAGCAATGGTGTGTATGATTTTCGGCGAGATTGTCGTGAGCGTCCCACTCGCCGTCGCTGTAGACCTGAACAAACCTTACACCGCTTTCGACAAGCCTCCTTGCCATCAGGCACTTCGATCCAAACGACTTCGATCGCGGATTGTTAATCCCGTACAGCTCATGCGTCGCCTGCGTCTCTCGCGAAAGATCGACGACTTCGGTGGCCTCTTTCTGCATCCGAAACGCTAACTCGAAGGACTGCATGCGGTTCGCGAACTCGGCGTCGTCCGCGTGCCGACGCATGTGTTCGTCGTTCAGCTTGGCCATCAGGTCGAGCTGCGCTCGCTGGTCCTGCTGCGTTACTTTCGGTTGCCGGTTGAGATTCAGAACGGGAGTGCCCTGGGAGCGGAAAAGCGTCCCCTGGAAGGTCGAAGGCAGGAACCCGGCACCCCAGTTGTGTGGACCGCCCTTGGCTCCCTTTGTGTTGCCCATCACAACGTAGCCCGGCAGACTCTGGTTTTCGCTGCCGAGGCCATAAGTCACCCAAGCGCCGGCGGTCGGGAAGCCTGGGCGAGGCAACCCACTGTTGATCTGGTAGATCGCCGGCACGTGGTCGTTCGATTCGCTATAGCACGACTTGAGGAATGCCATTTTGTCGACATGTTTGGCGACATGGGTGTACTTGTCGCAGACCCACTGCCCACATTCGCCATACTGCTTGAAGGAGAACGGCGACTTCATCAACGGCCCCGGGTTGCCGAAGAAGGCCTGGATGTCGGCGGTGTCTCCGTCTCGCTTGTCGAGATCCGGCTTCGGATCGAACATGTCCACACCGCTCGGGGCACCTTCCATGAACAGCCAGATGACCGACTTTGCTTTTGCGGGAAAGTGGCCTTGACGCGGAACCAGTGAGGTCACTGGCATGGAAGACCTGTCCGTTTTCGGTGCGGCCAGAAGATTCTGCTCAGCCAGCAGATTGGCCAGGCCGACCATTCCTGCCCCAGCCCCGGCTCGGCACAGCCACTCTCGGCGACTCAGCAGGTTTGCGATCCGGCCACAAGGAAACAGCTTCGGATTTCTTGACATTTCAGCGTACTCAATCGACGTAAATGAATTCATTGAGACCGAATAGCGTCTGACAATAGTCGGTCAGCGCTTCGAAGCGCGGCTCCTGTTCGCCTCGCTCCGTTCGTGCCGCTGTTTGCGCTTCGATAAACTGGATCGAGGTATCTGTTTCTGTGTGTGTCGGCAGCCGCGCGAACGAGATTTCGAAAGCTGTCTCGACGAATGACTGCAGCTCAGATTCCGGCCTACCAGGCTTGCCAGTGCGTTGGACCAGCGAATCGGCAAACTCCCGAGCCATGGTGCGTACAAAACGATCGTTCAGAATCACCATGGCCTGTGGCGCCACGGTTGTGTTTTGCCGGCGAACACAGGTGGTCATTAAGTCCGGGCGGTCAAACGCCTGAAACATGGGATAGGGAATCAGACGCTTGTGAAACATGTAGATGCTGCGTCGCCGAGTGGCCGCGTCGTCCTTCGCGTCTTTGGGATAGCCTTCGCCCTTGATGTTTCGGGCAAGGTTAGCCTCGGGGGCGATGTATGGCTTGAAACCGGGGCCACCTGCCTCAAGGTTGAGCGTATCGCTCACTGCCAGCATTGCATCGCGTATGACTTCAGCCTCGAGACGTTGCGGAGTCATGCGCCAAAGCAACTTGTTGTCAGGATCGATCTCCGAACCGCGCCGGTCCACGGCGTCTCGTGTACTGGCCTGCTGCCAGACGGCGCTCGTGAGTATCGCGCGGTGCAGCGATTTTAATCTCCAGCCGCGCTCAACGAATTCGTTGGCCAGGAATTCGAGTAGCTGCGGATGGGAAGGCGCATCGCCGCGAACACCAAAATCACCCGTCGTGCGCACCAGACCCTCGCCGAAGTGGTGGTGCCAAACGCGATTGACAATCACTCGGGCCAGCAGGCTTCCGCCACCTTGCCCGGTGTCGGTCATCCAGTCGGCGAGGGCGCGACGCTGCAACGTGCTGTTCGCTTCTCCGATCTCGCTGTAGGCTTCGCGGGCCTTTCGCCAATAGTCGGCAGCCTCCGCACCGGATGACAGCATTCTGGGGAAGCCGATTTCGACTTCGATTTCTCGATCGTAAAAGTCGCTGCGGCGGAACAGCCAGGTGGTGCGCCGCTTCGCGTCGAAATCCTGAAAAACGAGAGCCTCTTTCCCGCTGGGCAGTTTTTTCGTCACGCGGTCACCGCTGTGAAAGACTCCCAGCAACTGGTAGTACTCTTGCGCGGAAAACGCGTCGTATTTGTGATCGTGGCAGCGAGCACAGGCGACGGTAATTCCCAAGAGCCCGGATCCCAACGTTGAGATCACGTCGTCCAACTCGTTGTAACGGTTCATCAGCCGTTCGCTTTCGAGGAACGAATCGGGCAACTTGAAAGAGGTTCCGGCGGTCAGAAAGCCCGTCGCCGAAATCGCCGCGTCGTTCTCCGGCTCGAATTCGTCACCGGCAATTTGCCACCGTACAAATTGGTCGTACGGCATGTTTTCGTTGAGCGCCTGGATCACGAAATCGCGATACCTGTATGCGTGCGGACGATCCATATCAGATTCCTGCCCGTCGCTGTCGGCATAGCGAGCGACGTCCAGCCAATGCCGTCCCCACCGCTCGCCATAACGGGGCGAAGCCAGCAGCTGGTCCACAAGATTCCGCACCGCCGAGTCAGGATCAACTTCGTGCGCAGAAATGAATTGCTTCGTTTGCTGCGGAGTCGGCGGTAATCCGATCAGATCAAAGTACAGTCGCCGCACCAGCGTGCGCGCGTCGGCTGATTGCGCCGGTCGAAGCCCGGCGCGGTTGAGTTGCTGGCGGACGAATCGGTCGATTTTTCCTTTCGACCAATTGTCGTCGGCTTGCCGTGAAGGTGCTTCCGTCTGTGCAAGCCGTTGATAGGCCCAGTGATTCCTGGCTCGATCCAATTTTGGATCCACAACGTCCGCGCCATCGGGCCAAATTGCGCCCTGATCGATCCACGCACGGATCAGGTTGATCTGCTTCTCGTTTAGCGGCTTGTTTCCCTCCGGCGGCATCAAGCGATTTTCGTCGTCACCGGATACCAACTCAATCAGCAAGCTCTTTTCGCTGTTTCCTGCACGGATCGCCGCCCCACTGTCTCCTCCGCGGAACGCATTGGCTTTGATGCCCAAATTCAGGCCGCCCTCTTCCGTGGTCCCCGCATGGCACTCGTAACAGTGGTCTCGCAGGATCGGTTGAATCTCGTGCAGAAAGTCAACGGGGCTGGACCGCACCGTTTCCGGCTGCGTGCCGGAAGCACTCTTTCTCTCCTCTGTGCGCTGCGCGCTCTCCTCTGTGCGCTGCGCGTGGGCGCTGCTCAGTAACGCAAGGAAGATTGCCATGAACTTGGCGCTACGATCAAACGGAAAAGTCAAAGGTGGACCTTCGCGTGTATTCGCTGGGAGGGGGATGGGAGGCAGGAGACGCACACCTTACGTCTGGGCCAATTGTAACCATTCTGGACGCAGAATTCATTCCGACTCAGGATTCCGCTCGGGCGGTCGTGCTGGGTGTCGAAGACAACAGGTTCGGGAGTGGTCGAAGCCTGTTGCGACTCCTGGGCAGCCGCCACGGCGAAATGCGTGATCAGCTGGCAGACGAGGACGATTCGAGGCTTGGCGTTCAGCATACTTCGGAACTCCACTGTCGATTTGCGTTCCAGGTGCATTCGCGCCGGTAGGTCGAATCCTTCGAGACATCTGAAAAATATTCGTCGTTTGGTCGAAGGATTCTTTCCTCTGACGCGAACGTCCTTGTGCCGCGGTGATTTGGAGCGGCATGACTTGCATCCAGAATACAGGAAACGCAGCAGTGATTCGTTTTCGAGAGCCCATCAAACGTATCGTCATCCTCGGTTGGTTGCATACGATGCAATTCGATCAGACGATGCTGCGGGAACGAATCACTTCGCACGTGTTTGCGTCGCTCGATGTGGCCGTCACTCGAACCGCACACGCTGAATTGAGTCTGAAGGTCGGAAAGCAGAAACCGGAATTCGTCGGGCTCTACACGATTCTCGAAGCCGTCGACGCAACCTTTCTCAGTCGGAACGGGATACCGCAATCGTCGCTGCTGAGTCAAACGAACGGGCTCAACACGATTCGATACACCGGCGATCGCTGGGACGCGTACACACGAGTCTTCCGCAGCAACAAGCCTGCCAACGACGAACAACAGACGCGGATCATTGAGTTTGCAAAGTTGATCGACGAGGCGACCGACGAAGCGTTTGACGCAAAGATCGGCGACTTCATCAGCACTGATGAGCTGCTGCGTTATCTCGCGGCGAATTCGCTGACGAGCAACGTCACGGGAATGTCGACCATCGGAACGAACGATTTCTGAAACCACGTTTTCGTGCCACCCACCCAAGAAACCACGTTTTGGTGCCACCCACCCAAAACGACGAGTGGCGATGGGCGAGGTGACGGCTGGAAGTTTCGCTGGTGGATGCAACATCCGCGGGGGCGGCGTTGTTTGATTCAAGTTGTCGGACCGCCACTCGCCTGGTGACGTGTTGCCCCAGTGGTTGCGAGGGTTTCGGGCCATCACCGCGACGCTTGCCGCATGGATTGATTCCGAGTTGAGAGGGCAAACTTGATTTCCCTTGCGTTGCCCCGTACGATGGGCATCGAAGGATTGACCCCAAGGGTCAATGGCCATTGCGGGCGACATGAGATGCTGATAGGGTATTCGAGTAGGGAGCTGCAGAAGATTTGCACGTCAGAAAAGGCCGCCAGGAAGGCGCTGTCGCAGGATGCTGCCGCTCGGATCTTGCGTCGATTGGAGGACCTTGCTGCGTTCAGCAGCCTGGCCGAAATCCCGTTCCGCGCTCCCCCGTTGGACCTTCATCCGCTTTCGGAGGACCGGGCAGGCGAATTTGCGATCAAGATCCATCGTCTCGATCGCATTTGCTTTCGACCCGCAGGGGACTTCACGTCCGATCAGACAGGAAACATCGACCTTTCCACCGTCACGGAGATCGAAATCGTCTTTGTTGGGAACTACCACAACTATGGCTAGTATCACGCCCGCCCCCTATCGCCCTGACCGCGTCAGTCCCCCCGGCGAAACCATCCGCGATATGCTCGACGACGTCGAAATGTCACAGGTTGAACTCGCTCGACGCATGGGACGACCGGCCAACAAAGTCAATCAAATCATTCAGGGTAAAAAGGCAATCACGGCCGACACCGCACTGGAACTGGAAAACGTCTTGGGGTTGCCGGCGTCATTTTGGCTCAGGCGAGAGCAATACTATCAACTCGCGCGGAGCGCGCAGGCGCAACTTGAAAAACAGAAGCAAGTTTGCGAGATCGCGAAGGAGTTTCCGTGTGCCGAAATGGCGAGGCTTGGCTGGATTGAGAAAAAGACAACCTGGTTGGAAAAGTACCAGGAACTGTTGCGTTTCTTCGGCACGGCCAAGCTCGATGCATTAAACCATGCCGTCGAACTCGCCCCCTCGTTCCGAAAGTCGGACGGAAAGGAAGCGTGTCAGAAAGCGCTTGCGGCATGGCTGAGGAAAGGGGTGATCGAGGCACGGAAGATCGAGAAGGGCTCTTTTTCCAATCAGCGAACGATCCGGGAACTTGGAGTGTTCAGGGAGTTGACTCGCCGCGGCGTGGAGAACATGGAACGCGATCTGCAGGATGTCGCTTCGGGGTTGGGGATCGGCGTCGTCTTTGTTCCCCACCTCGCTCGAACCTATGTCGGCGGGGCGGCTTACTGGTGTGGCGACTCACCGGTCATTCAACTGAGCTATCGGTGGAAGAGGCACGATATTCTGTGGTTCAATTTCTTTCACGAATTGGCCCACATTCTGCTGCATCCGCGCACCGAGACATTCCTCGACGACTTCTCGGCCGACCAAGCGAAGCACGAAGTCGAAGCGAATCAGTTCGCCGCTGACTGTTTGATTCCCGCAGAGGAGTGGAGTGCCTTCGTGGACACAGGTCAGTTCTCCGTGTCATCGGTTGAGGAGTTTGCCAAGAAGGTTGGGATTGCCGGATCGCTCGTCGTAGGTCGTCTGCAGAAAGAACAGCACGTGTCCTACAAGAAGTTGCGTCAGTTCCACGTCAGCATTTCTGGCTAGACGTCGCGCTGCGCGTGACGTTTCTTGCCAGGGGACCGGGGCGGGCGCCTCTTGGTGTGTCGGCAGCGGGGGCGACAAGAAAATGGGTGACAAGAAAATGCGAGTGCACGGAACGTGGCCGGCGAGGGGACGAACGCTGGCTGTGATCTTGTCTTGACGACTTCGCGTGAGACATTGGCCGCTGAACGACGCACCATGATGGATCACAGCGAGCGGCGAAACGAGAGAAAAGTACCCGGGACCGGACTCGAACCGGTATAGCCTAATACGGCCGGGGGATTTTAAATCCCCTGTGTCTGCCAATTCCACCACCCGGGCGGCAGTGTGGCGGAAAGTTTAACCGCCGGACGTTGGGTTTGACCAGGGATGGCCGGAGAAACACGCCATTTGCGTCAGTCGCCTCGGGACGTCCATCGTATCAGTGACGGATTCGATCGTAGCGGACGTCGCCTAGACTTTCGTAGCGCCGGCCCTCTCTGGCGTTTGCTTGCTGCGCAAACGCCGTCTCTCCCAGAGGGAGAGAGTCTAAATGGGTTGCCAAATCCTACAGCAAGACGAAGACGACTGCTGCGAATACGCCCCCCAAAACGTAAACGTCCGCTTGGGGCGTGGCGGATCTAGCGAGTGGGATAGGCTTCCAGCCTGTCATTCCAGCGTCGACAGGCTGGAAGCCTATCCCACTTATTTTGCTGCCAATATCCGCCCCAAAAACCTAAGCGTCCGCTTGGGGCGTGGCGGATCGTCGTCGGGTGGCTCGTAGGGGTTCATTTCAATGGCCCAAAATTGAATCTCTGTCAACGCTCATCATCTTCTTGGTTTTAAACCGTTGGCTGTGGCCACGGCCGTGGCGGGATCATCGGGCCAATGGTGTTTGGCGTAGCGGCGTTTGAGTTCTTTGCGGACTTCGATGTACGTCGTCTTCCAAAAGCTTTCTAAATCGTCGGTGATCTGCTGGGGACGGCGATTGGGGCCGAGCAGATGCAACTGCAACGGGACCGACCCGTCGGCGATCCGCGGCGTCTTTTCCCAGCCATAGAGCTCTTGAATCCGAACCGCCAGCGTCGGCGGTTTGCCCGGCGGATAGTCCAGCCGGATTCGATTGCCGCTGGGAACCCGCATCGATTCCGGGGCTTGCTGATCGAACCACTGCGATTGCTCGTAGCTGAGCAGTCCCTTGAGGTGATCCAGCCAGGGGGCGCGTGACAGTTCGTTGAACGAGGTTCGATTGTGACAAAGGTCCTGCAGCACCGATTCGAGCGCTTGATCGACCGTCATCGGCAACGGAGAATCAGCGGATTGCTGGGTCAAAAACCGCCACCGCGCCAGGAAGCTCTGCAGCGATTTGTCTTTGCCCGGCAGAATGGAATCGAGCTGGGGCTTCGCATGACGACAAAGCAACTCGGTCGTCTGATCATCGCTGTTGCACTGTGCGGTCGATTCGCTGATCAGCAGATCCAAAAAGTACCTGCGGTCCCGCGCCACCACCGCTTTTAAACTGGGGTGGAAGAAACATTCTCGTTTGGATTCCATCAGTTCGTCCGGCAACCACGCTTCCTCCGTCGCCGATGCCAGTCGGACCAACGATTCTTCGCCCTTGCCATCGACGCTGACGCAGACGAACAGTTCGGCACTGCGAACCGAAGACGCGCGGTCGAGTTTGACGCCGCGCCCGCCGACCATCACTCCGGACGCCGATCCCGGTGCACGCCGCTTGGCCAGCCGATCGGGAAACGCCGCCAACAGCGACCGAGTGATCGCCTGTTCGGTCGGGATCGAATCGTCCACGCCGGTGTGGTGCGATGACTCGCGAAGCGTCTTGCCCAGCGTTTGCGCGACCCGTCGAATCTGTTTCGCCCCGGCGGGATGAATGCCGGGGTCGGGTGTCCCGTCGGCGTGACGTTGGATCCGCATCACGCGCTGGATCAGATCGCTTTGGATTCCTTCGTGATGCGCATCGGATCCCGCCGATCGCTCAAACGGGTCACGCTCGGACAACAGGGCCGCGGCCACCGCAGCCTGTTCCACACAGCCGAACTGTTTCGCCGCCAGCAGCAGACGTGACAGTCGCGGATGCACCGGCAAACGGTTCATTTCATCGCCCAACGCCGTGACCGCGAGCGACGCATCGATCGCCCCCAATTGTACGAGCAGGCGGATGGCCGCTTGGACGGCATGTTCGGTCGGCGCTGTGACCCAGGGAAAATCGAACACCTGGCGCTCGCCCCATGACGCCAGCATCAGCAGTGCCGATGAGAGATCGGCTTGCGAGATTTCCGCCGCCGTGTGGTCGGGACGGCTGCGATGCAGCGCCGGCGGCCACAAGCGAAAGCACACGCCGGGGGCGGTTCGGCCGGCGCGGCCGGCACGCTGGTCGGCGGAGGCTTTGGAAATCGGCTGCAAACGCAAACTGGGGATCCCGACCGACGTGTCGTATCGCATCACGCGAGCCAGTCCGGTGTCGACGACGCAGGTGATGCCCGGAATCGTGATCGACGTTTCCGCGACGTTGGTCGCCAGCACCATCTTGCGTTGATCCGACGGCGCCAGCACGGCATCCTGGTCGGCCGGTGACAGATCGCCGTAGAGTTTGCAAACCTGCAGCGATTGCTTCCGCGCGATGCCTTGAATCAAATCCGCCGTTCGATGAATCTCGCCGACGCCCGGCAGAAACACCAACACGTCACCGTCGCTACTTCGCAGCGCATCGGGAACCCGATCGGCAACCGATTGGGCGATCCCGTCCCGAGTGCTGGAGCGGCGTGAGAGCGACTCGTCGTAGCGGATCTCCACGTCAAACGCCCGGCCTTGGCTTTCCACCACCACCGCATCGGGCATCAACCGTTCGACCGGTTGGGTGTCCAGGGTCGCGCTCATCACGACCAGTCGCAATTCCGGCCGCAGCGTGGTGCGAACGCGATGGAGCATGCCCAGGGCCAAATCAAGTTCCAGGGAACGCTCGTGAAATTCATCCAGGATGACACAGCCGACGTCTTCCAACAGCGGGTCGCTGGTCAGACGTCGCAGCAGGATCCCGGTCGTCATCGCGACGACTTTGGTGTGTGACGACACCTTGCGGTCGAATCGGACATGATAGCCGTAGGTCGCACCGACCGGTTCACCCGCGAGTCGACTCAAGCGATGTGCCGCGGCGCGGGCGGCGATCCGCCGCGGCTGCAACAAGATCACCCGACCTGCGGGTAAACACTTGCTGTCGATGAGCGCCGGGGGAACGCCCGTTGTTTTTCCGGCTCCCGGTGGGGCGCGCAAGATCACGGGCCGCTCCGCTTCGACGGCCGCCATCACCGCTTCAAGACAATCTTCAATTGGCAATCGGTCTGGCATCAGTTTTCCACGCAGAACAAGACGAACGCATGGATGATACGCGATGTGGAGCCTTGCGGTCGATCCGCCCCGATCAGGAGGCAGCGGAGCGGATGAGGTCAAGAAATCTGCTGGTCAAAAAATGAAGCACTGCTCAATCGAGCGCCGTTTCAGATTCTAAGCCCACATTTTTTGACCAACCCATATTTTGACCAAACTCCCACTCACTTCTGCCCACTCGCTTTGCGTTGTTCCAGCAGCATTTGCTCGAGTGACGAGACCGGTCGCAGCGGCGCGTCGTCTTGATCGTCCAACAACGGCGCGACGGTGCCCTGATTGCCGGCTTGTAAAGCGATTCGGACGACGTCCAAGGTCCCTCCGGTGAATTGATCGCCGGGTGGGATTTCGAATCGGCCCAAGCCCCGGCCTTGAAAATTCGAGTCTTCGATCACGTTGGGGCTTTTGCCGGTGCGATCGATCGCCACCGATTGAAGCCTCCATTCATGCACGGTCAACTCGTAGCGAGGCACCGGGGCGATCGGCGTGGAGACTTCGCGGGTGATCTGCGATCCGTCGGGGGCATAGGTCAGCACGTGCCGGACGAGGTCCGCGCCGGCGTCGCGATGTATGACCACCGGCTGACTGGTCCCCGGTGCGATCGGTATCCGTTTGGATTGATCCGGTGCGACGCGGTCAGTCACCGTCACCCGGACTTCGCGCTTCGCCGTGTTGAGCAGCTTGGCCGTCACCGGCGGGAGCGGTTGGCGCGGAACGAGGTTCGAATCGATGACGATTGATTGCAGCGGCGGGCGGTGGAAACGACCCGGCCCGACGGCCCCACCCCATCCCCGGGGGCCGACACCGGCCCAAGGCGCGAAACCACCCCAGGGGCCACCACCCCAGGGGCCAACGCTGAGCGTGGTGCCGAAACTCTGCCATCCGTAGCCGAACGTCGGATAGCCGTAGGGGTACACGTAATACGGTGGAATGAACGCAGGCCCATGGCGCTGATGATGTCCCGCGTGACGTCCGACCGGCCGCACGCTTCGCCGCGAGAACACGTAGCGGGGAAACGCGTCGTCCAAGTCGGAAACTTGCAACCGCCCTCTGCCCGATCGGGGAAACCTGACCACACGGTTGACCGGCGGCAACCAATAGCCGGCGTAGCGACCGTCAAAGGAATCGAAGGATCGATCGCGTTGAAACAGGTACTGCCGTCCGTTGGCATCGTCGACCACCATCTGTCCGGGACGCATGGTGACGTCGCCCGTGATCACGCCCGAAGGCTCGACGAGTTGGTAGTCCTGAGCCGAGCACGGAGGCACCGACCAGATGGCAGTGACCAGCAAGAGAGAGAGAAGCAATCGCATGACGGGCCTCCGGGGGATCAAGAGACTTCAGTCTAACGACTTTTGGGGAATCGGGGATAAGGATCGGCACGCAACGTGGTTCCATGGCAGTACACGCTGCGGAGCAGCTGGGTGCGGCGGCTAAAGAGATCGTCCAGCTTAGGGCGAGCGCGAAACGCGACAAATCGGAAGGGTCTGACCGAATGGCTGAGAGGTGGTCGGCGGAGGGGTGTACGACGTCCTTTCTAGGTCGTCGCGCAGAGCCCCACGGGCGACGGCCCGGAAGGGCCATCGTACATCAGAAAAGCGATCGTCCAGCTTAGGGCTAGCGCGAAACGCGACAAATCTGAATGATCTGCCGAATGGGTGAGAGGTGGTCGGCGGAGGGGTATACGACGTCCTTTCTAGGTCGTCGTGCAGAGCCCCACGGGCGACGGCCCGGAAGGGCCATCGTACATCAGAAAAGGGACCGTCCAGCTTAGGGCTAGCGCGAAACGCGCCAAATCTGAATGATCTGACCGAATGGGTGAGAGGTGGTCGGCGGAGGGGTGTGCGACGTCCTTTCTAGGTCGTCGCGCAGAGCCCCACGGGCGACGGCCCGGAAGGGCCATCGTACATCAGAAAAGCGATCGCCTTAAGCTGGACGGACTCTGAAGCCTGCACACCAGCGGTTTGCGACGCTACTTGAGCACTTGATCACCGTAGAGATCGACGAGTGCGTCGGTGACAAACTCGGCGATCGCCCCGCTGCCTCGGGGATTGCTATGAATCCCGTCATCGCTGAGTTGAGCGTCCTTCAACCACATCCCCGGCGGTGCCGCCGGACTCATCAACACGACCTGCCGCAACCAGCGATCGTCGATCAACTGCAAATCGAATTCATAGGCCAATTCGCGTTCCAGACTGGCGTAGGGATCAATCATAAAGCCGCGCGGGATCTCCATCAGGACGGGTTCACAATCATTGGCACGACATAGCTGGATCATCTTCGTCAGATTGGCCTTCGTGCTCGCTCGACTGTGCCACTTCAGGAAATCGTGACCGCCGAGTT
Source organism: Stieleria neptunia (assembly GCF_007754155.1). NCBI lineage: Bacteria > Pseudomonadati > Planctomycetota > Planctomycetia > Pirellulales > Pirellulaceae > Stieleria > Stieleria neptunia. The sequence goes on from NZ_CP037423.1 coordinate 3,418,787, forward strand.
CGATGATGACGGCTTGTGGGTGGTGCACCATCGATCGCTCTAAGATTCCGATGGCCGGGCCCGTCGCGATCCCGGACACTCCTAAATTGATCACCGGGACGCGGAGCCGTTGTTCGAGCTGGCCGGGATAGCCGCGATCGGGAATCATCCCCTGAGTCAAACTGTCACCGATGCAGACGATGGGGCGATCGGGATGGAAGCGGACGTCATGATCACAGGTCGCACTGCGTCGGTATTCCACCCACATCCATCCCCACATCAACACCAGCAACGCGACGGTAGTGGTCTGGAACCATCCGCCCGCAGGCGTCGGCTGGGACCGCATCCGGAGTCGCCAAATGCCGAGCATCACCATCGTGAGTGCCAACAAGACCATCGCGGGGGTTCGCGGGACGAGACGAACGGCAAGAATCAGCGTGCAGGCGAACAGGGGCCAGGCACCGGGTGAACCCCGGTAGATTGCAATCACATGCCAAAGGATCCAGCAGGCGATCATCCAGGGTAGCCAGTGCGGAAAACAGAGCAAACTGGCGGCAATCGCCAGGCATATCCCGATTGTTCGAAAGATTCGGCGAAAGATGCCGGTTGTTGCCTGTGATGTCACTTCGTCGGGCATAAAATGGGGGTTCCCGCCAAGCGGATGTGTCGCAGCGTCCCCAGTATTGTAACCTTCCGATCGATCTCGCCTCGCCTCCCATCACCTTCGGCTGTTTGGCCGAACTCGCCCCATGCATCGTTATCAGATCGCGGCAATCAGCGTTCTTGCCGCCAGCGTTCTCGCGGTCCATGCTTTCATGGCCGCCTCGGTTTCCCATGCCGCGGACGGCCCGATTCGGTTCAATCGCGATGTCCGCTCGATCCTGAGTGACAAGTGTTTTGCCTGTCACGGTCCGGATGCGCAAACGGTTGAGGGGGGATTGCGACTCGACCTGCCCGAAGAAGCCACCGATGCGTCGGGCGGAGCGATCGTTCCGGGGGCGCCGGATGAGAGCGAAGTGGTTCGGCGGATTTTTTCGGCCGATGACGACGAAGTGATGCCCCCGCCGTCGTCGCACAAGAGTCTGACCGATGCGGAGCGTGACGTGCTGGTCCGCTGGATCGCCGAGGGGGCACCCTATGAAGCCCACTGGGCCTACGAACCGATGCACGCGATCGAATCGGTGTCACAGGTCACGCCCGGCCATGCGACCCAATTGATCGACCAAGTGATTGCGACGCGGCTGGCCGATGACGGCATCCAGCCGACCGAGCCGGCCGACCGGGTCACATTGATTCGTCGGCTGTCGTTCGATTTGACGGGCATGCCGCCGACGGCCGAAGAGGTTCAGGCGTTCGTCAATGATCAGTCAACCGATGCCTACGCGGATCTGGTCGACCGGCTGTTGAATTCACCACGCTTCGGCGAGCGGATGGCGATCTATTGGTTGGACCTGGTGCGATACGCCGATACCGTCGGCTACCACGGCGACCAGAACGTGTCTCAATCGCCCTATCGCGATTACGTGATCAACGCCTTTAACGACAACTTGCCGTATGACCGTTTCGTCCGCGAACAGCTTGCCGGTGACCTGCTTCCCGATGCGACACTCGATCAACAAGTGGCGTCGGGCTACAACCGGCTGAACCAGACGACCGAAGAAGGCGGATCGCAGGCGAAAGAGTATTTGGCGATCTACTTTGCCGATCGTGTTCGAAACGTTTCCCAAGTCTTCATGGGCGCGACGATGGGTTGTGCCCAGTGCCACGATCACAAGTACGACCCCTACACGACGCGCGATTTCTACTCGCTGGGAGCGTTCTTTGCCGATTTGGACGAGCGCGGCGTCTATGGGGCGCGCAGCCGACCGCCGATGATCCGCGTCCCCGGTGACAGGCTGCAGGCGGAACTGGCGGACATGGATCGCCAAATCGAGGTGCTCCGCGCGGAAATCAATCCGCTGCGTCAATCGCTGATCGCCGCCCAGGACCAGTGGGAAGCCGACGTGATCGACCGGATCGATGACCGGCAAGAAACCGAAACGATCTGGATCGACGACGCGCTTGCACTGAGCGCCAACCAGAGCGGGGATTGGCAGTTTGTTGCCCGCGACAAAGCACCGGTTCATCGCGGCGACACGTCTCGAAAACAGCAGAGCAAGGGGCTGACCCAACACCTGTTCGACAACGCCAAGCAGCCCTTTGTCGTCACCAAAGACGCTCGGTTTTACTGTTGGGTCCATCTGGATCCCCAAAATCCCCCGGCGGCGATCATGCTGCAACTGAACGACGGCGACTGGACGCACCGCAAGGTCTGGGGCAGCGATGACATCAGCTATGGTCGACAGCAAGAGAGCTACGCCGGCTATCGGCGCGGCGGGGATCTTCCCGCGACGGGCCAGTGGGTGCGACTGGAAGCGACCGCAGAGGAAGTCGGGTTGGGTGAAGGGGCCAAGGTCAACGGGATGGCGTTCACCCAATTCGGCGGTCTGGTTCACTGGGACGATTGCGGCGTGATCACCGCCGGCGGAATTCCCGCCGAAGTCGCCGAAGCCTTGCGTCTCGACCCAGGCCAGCGGTCGGATCAACAGCGTCAAGCGATCACCGATCACTACGTGGCGGAATCCGAGGAGATGATTTCGCTGCAAAACCAGATTCGGCAATTGGAAACGCGCCGCAAGGCGAAATACGAAACGGCGCCCGAAACCGTCGTCTCGCGGAGCGTCTCCCCGCGAACGATCCGAATCTTGCCCCGCGGCAACTGGATGGACGATTCCGGTGACGTGGTCACTCCGGCGATCCCGGCATTTTTGGGGACGTTGGACAGCGGCGATGCGCGACCGACGCGGCTTGATTTGGCGAACTGGTTGTGCCGTGACGACAACCCGCTGACCGCACGAACGATGGTCAACCGGTTGTGGAGCCTGTTGTTTGGACGGGGGATCTGTGCCAGCGTGGATGACTTTGGCGGGCAGGGGACGTATCCGTCGTATCCGGATCTGTTGGACGCCCTGGCGATCGATTTCATCCAGTCGGGCTGGGACGTCAAACACGTGATGCGATCGATCGCGAACAGCCAGGCGTACCGGCGTTCGTCCACGCCGACTGCGGAACTGTCGCAACGCGATCCGTACAACGATCTGTTCGCCCGGCAGGGACGCTTTACGGTGGATGCCGAAGTGGTCCGTGACGGGGCGCTCGCGATCAGCGGTCTGTTGGTCGAATCCATCGGCGGGCCGAGCGTTCGTCCGTACCAACCGGCGGGCTATTATGCACAACTCAATTTCCCACGCCGCAACTACGTGGCCGACGAGGGATCCAACCAGTACCGTCGCGGGCTGTACACGCACTGGCAGCGGACGTTCCTGCACCCGATGCTCAAAGCCTTTGACGCGCCCAGCCGCGAAGAATGCACGGCGCAGCGGGCGCGGTCGAACACACCGCTGCAGGCGCTGGTGTTGCTCAACGATCCGACCTTTGTCGAAGCGGCACGGGTGTTTGCCGAGCGGATCATGCGTGAAGGCGGCCAAGACGTCGACCAGCGACTGCAATGGGCTTACCGGAACGCCGTCTCGCGTGCCGCGCCGGCGGAGATTGTCGAACCCCTGGCGGCCGTGTTCCGCGATCACCTGGATCACTACCGGGCCAACGTCGACGACGCGGGGAAATTGATCGCCCACGGCGAAGCACCGGTCCCCAGCGATCTGGATGTGGCCGAATTGGCCGCCTGGACCAGTGTGGCCCGTGTGATCCTGAACCTACACGAAACCATTACGCGCTACTGAGACCGCGATGAATCCTGAATCCAATTCTCTGCACCGGCGACTCGCACGTCGGACGTTTCTGCGCCGCACCGGAATCGGTTCGGTCGCGTTGGCGTCCCTGTTGAAATCAGACTTGGCGGGCGCGGTATCGGCATCCGCTGCGGCGTCGTCCGGCGCGAGCGCCTTTGAAGGCATCCTGGCCCGCCCGCATCATGCCCCGCGCGTCAAACGTGTGATCCATCTGTGCATGGCCGGCGGCCCCAGCCATTTGGAAACGTTCGACTACAAACCGGTCTTGGCGGAGATGGACGGCAAACCGATGCCGGATTCGATCACGGCGGGACAGCCGATCGCGCAGTTGCAGGGCAAAGAGCTGAAGGTGATGGGGCCGCAGCACAAGTTCATCGCCCGCGGCGAAAGCGGATTGATGATATCCGACGTGTTCAAGCACATCGGCGGCTTGGCCGATGAGATGTGTGTCATCAAATCGATGCACACCGAACAGATCAACCACGACCCCGCGCACACGTTTTTTAATACCGGAACGGCGATCAGTGGGCGACCCTCGATGGGTTCGTGGGTGCTGTACGGGCTGGGAAGCGAAACGGAGAATCTGCCGGGGTTCATCGTGCTGACCAGTGAAGGCGGGGGGCAGAGTCAACCGATCAGTTCGCGGCAGTGGCACTCGGGTTTTTTGCCCAGTCGTTACCAAGGTGTCCAGATGCACGCCAGCGGAAACCCGGTCCACTATGTCGGCAATCCGGCGGGGGTCAGCCGTGATCAACAGCGGGACATCGTCGATGCGGTTTCGCGGATCAACCAGATTCGAAACGACGAGCTCAACGATCCCGAAATCGCTACGCGGTTGGCGGGTTATGAAATGGCGTTCCGGATGCAGGCTTCGGTGCCCGAGTTGACCGACATGTCCGGCGAGACGCAGCAAGTGATCGACCAATACGGTTGCACGCCGGGCGACGGTTCGTTCGCCAGCAATTGTTTGCTCGCCCGCCGGTTGGCCGAACGCGGCGTGCGATTTATCCAACTGTACCATCGCGGCTGGGACCACCACGGGGGCGTCAAGGCGGGGGTGGCCAAGACGGCGGGACTGGTGGATCGAGGCACCGCGGCCCTGGTCTGGGATCTGAAGCAACGCGGCATGTTGGACGAAACGCTGATCGTCTGGGGTGGTGAATTCGGCCGCACTCCGATGGCCCAAGGCAGCGGACGCGATCACCACATCAAAGGGTTTTCGATGTGGCTGGCCGGCGGCGGTGTCCGCGGCGGCACGAGCTATGGAGCGACCGATGAATTCGGGTACAACGCGGTGGAGAACAAAGTCCACGTGCGAGACTTTCACGCCACGATGCTGCACCTGTTGGGCATCGATCACATGCGGCTGAGTTTCAAGTTTCAAGGCCTGGATTTTCGCCTGACCGGTGTGGAAGAAGCCCACGTGGTGCGCGAGCTGTTGGCGTAGCCAGTGGCGTAAGCTTCCAGCTTGCGTGTGGCGTAAGCTTCCAGCTTGCGAGGCAAGCAGAATGCTTGCCCCACTTCAGACCAACGACCGCGCGTAGCTCAAGAAGAACAGGACCATGTGCAGGGGCAACGTGCCGATGGCGGCGTAACGAAAGCGGCGTCGCGAGAACAGGCCGATGATCGACAAGACCGTTCCGAGCACGGCGACCAAGGCACCTCCGGCGGGAAACCACCAGGCGCCCAGGGCGGCAAACAGGAGCACGATGACTGCGGCCGACGAGGCGCCCATGGCGGTGTAGAGGAACGGCCCGTACTCTCCATAGGCTGCCTCGCCCGAGAGCGTCGGCGTCTTGACCGGTTCGGACGGCGTTGTCAGCTCCGGCGGGTCGACACGGAACGGCGATCCGACGCGGACCGGTGCTTCCGATGCGGCACCCGCCACCGATGCCGCGCCCGCCATCGTCCGCTCGGCCGCCCCATCGGTCGTTGTCGGTTCGACAAGCTTGGCAACAAACGGGGCGGTTCCGGTTTCCGACGGATCGGAGTTTTCGGTCGGCCCGGGCTGGTCGTGCGAAGGTGAGGCGTCGTCGGTTCGATTCATGGACGATGTTACTGGGGTGTCGGCGTTGGAGTTTCCCGAACCGATCTCGCTCGTGGGCACCAGAAAGCAACTATTCTAATGGATCTTCCCGGCGGACAGATAGCCATTGAGTTGACGTATTGGATGATGTGTCGATATTAGGTTTGTCGTGCCCCTCCGCAACCGTATCGTTTCTACCCGATTTAGATTTCATGACATTCCAGCTTTGCAGTTCTTTGTGGTGCCGCCAGACGGTTCGAGACGGGCATGGCGGAATCCGTTCGTTGCGATCACGTGTCGGCATGATCGCGCTGCTGGCGGGCGTGGTCGGGCTGACAAACGTGGTCGGGCTGAGGGGGCTGGGCATCCGGACGGTTCGGGCGGCGGATGTTGAAACGGCTCGGCCGTTACCGCCGGAGATTGCCCAGGCGTCCCAAGAGCCGATCGAGGCGATGTCGGCCATCCGGATCCCCGAAGGCTGGACGATCAGCCTGTGGGCCGCCGAACCGGATGTCGCCAACGTCGTGGCCTTTGACATCGATCGACAAGGACATCTTTATGCGTGCGAGACGTTTCGACAGAATCGCGGCGTGACCGACAATCGCGGCCACGACCAACAGTGGCTGATGGCCGATCTGGCGTCCAGGACGGTTCAGGATCGCATCGATTACCACAAGCGTCTGTTGGGGGAGGCGGCGGTGACGTACACCCAGCACGACGACCGGATTCGACGGCTGTCCGATACCGACGGTGACGGGCGGGCCGACAAGAGCGTGGTGCTGGCCAGCGGATTCCATCAATTGGAAGAAGGCACCGGCGCCGGCGTCTTGGCCGTCGACGGCGACGTTTACTACACCTGCATCCCGAAGCTTTGGAAACTGGTCGACCAAGACGGTGACGGCAAGGCGGACGAACGCGTCGTGCTGTCGGACGGTTATGGCGTCCGCGTCGCGTTTCGCGGCCACGATCTGCACGGGCTAATTCGTGGCTACGACGGGCGGTTGTACTTCACGATCGGAGACCGCGGCTACCACCTGCGAACGGCCGAGGGCGAGGTCTTGTCCGACCCCGCCAGCGGCGCGGTGTTCCGCTGCGAACTCGATGGCACCGGGTTAGAAGTGTTCGCGCGTGGGTTGCGAAACCCACAGGAACTGGCGTTCAACGATCGTGGCGATTGGTTTACCGTCGACAACAACAGCGACAGTGGCGACCAGGCCCGCATCGTGCACCTGTTGCAAGACGGCGACACCGGCTGGCGGATGTATTACCAATACCTCAGCGACCGTGGCCCGTTCAATCGCGAGAAAATCTGGCAGCCGGTCAACCCCGACCAACCCGCGTCGATCATCCCCCCGGTCGCCAATTTCACCGACGGGCCGAGCGGTTTGGCGTACTACCCCGGCACCGGATTCGGCGACCAACTCGACGACACCTTTTTGATTTGCGATTTCCGTGGCGGCCCCAGCAACAGCGGCATTCGAACCTTCAACGTCGAACCGGCCGGGGCGACGTACAAGTTGGTCGCCGACGATCAACCGATTTGGACGTGCCTGGCCACCGACGTCGCGTTCGGTCCCGATGGCGCGTTGTACGTCAGCGATTGGGTCGACGGGTGGGACGGTCTGGGCAAGGCTCGGATCTATCGCATCAGTGACCCCGACCACGCCGACGATCCCATCGTCGCGGACGTGCAGCAGCGACTTGCCGGCGACTGGGATGCGTTGTCGCCGCAAACGCTGGCCGGTTTGATCGGACACGCCGATCGACGGATTCGACTGCAGAGCCAATGGGCACTGGCGTCACGCGGCGCAACCGACACGCTGGCCGCGATCGCGGCGGATGCCGACGCATCGCCCAAGGCGCGTTTGCACGCGGCGTGGGGGTTGGGCCAAATCGCTCGTCACAGCGCGTCCAGCGACGCTCCCGACGCCGCGGCCAAACAGGCGTTGATCAAATTGATCGCCGACGCCGATGCAGATCTGTCTGCCGCGGCGCTGGCGATCGTCGGCGAACAGGGCTGGACCGGCGCTTCCCAAGCCGCTCAAACGGCGCTCAACAGCGAGAACCCCCGCGTCCGATACGCCGCAATCGACGCACTCGGGCGGCTGAAAGACGCTTCGGCAATCGAAGCCGTCTTGACCCAGGCGGGAACCGTCGACGCCAAAGATCCCGCGATCCGCCACGCGGCGTCGATGTATTTGGCGCGGGCCGTCAAAGCGGATCGGATTGCCATTCTGGCCAAGCACCCCAATGCCACGGTGCGTCTGTCGGGCGTCATCGCCTTGAGAAGGCTGGCCAGCGGATCGGTCGGGAAATTCCTGCACGATCCCGATCCCCGCGTGGTGTTGGAGGCCGCACGAGCGATCCACGACAAACCGATCGAGTTTGCAACCGCCGCGCTGGCGGAATTGATCCAACAACCGCTGGAATCCGAAGCCCTGGCCCGACGCGTCCTGAACGCCAATTACCGCATCGGCAGCGCCGAGTCGGCCAACGCGATCGCAACCTACGCGACACGCTCCGAAGCAAGCGAAGCGATGCGGATCGAAGCGATCGAGATGCTCGGCGATTGGAGCACGCCGGGGCCGCTGGACCGCGTCTTGGGGGATTACCGCCCGCTGGACAAACGCGACGCCGCATTGGCCGCCGCCGCCCTGGAACCACAGATCGATCTGTTGATGGTCGCTCCGGAAAACGTGCGACTGCGAGCGATCGAAGTGGCTGCGTCGTTGGGAATTAAAAAAATCGCCGGTGCGCTGGTCGACCAAGTCGCCGAAACCAGACGCAGTTCCGACGCGCGGGCGCGGGCCCTCGTGGCGCTGGCGCGTCTAGACGCATCCAGCGCCGTCCGGCTGGCCGAATCGATTCCCGTTGACAACGCGCGCGGCCCATTGGGACTGGCCAGTCTGTCCGTGTTGGCCGATCACGCCGCGGAAAAATCCATCGACCGCTTCGTCACGTCCACCTCCAATGCCGACACCCGAATGCGACAACAGGCATGGGACATCCTGGCCGAGCTGAAAAGCCCCAAGGCGGACGCGGCGATTCGCCAAGCGGTCGACCAATACCTCGACGGCAGTCTCGATGCACGCGTGCAATTGAACGTGATCGAAGCAGCCAAGGGCCGATTGGACGATGCCCGGCAAAAGCGTTTGGACGAGTACCGAACCGAAGTGGCCCAATCGCAACCGCTGGGGAAATGGCTGGATTCGCTTTCCGGAGGCGACCCCGAGCGGGGCGCCGCGTTGTTCTTTGGAAAAACCGAACTGTCCTGCGTCCGCTGCCACAAAGTCGATCGCGCCGGTGGTGAGGTGGGACCCAATTTGACCGTGATCGGGAAGGAGCGTGACGCCCGCTACCTGCTCGAATCGATCTGTCTGCCCGATGCGAAAATTGCCAAGGGATTCGAAACGGCGGTCATCGTGGATCTGGACGGTCGTGTCCACAGCGGCATCGTCAAATCCGAAAACGACGACGTGGTCGAATTGATTCTCGCCGATGGCAGCCAACAACGGATCCTGCAAGACGACATCGAAGTGCGACGCAAAGGCAACTCGTCGATGCCGGCCGACCTGACCAAGCACCTGACAGCCAGAGAATTGCGTGACCTGGTCGCCTATCTCGCCAGTTTGCAAGTCGATCCACGATCGGCCACGGACGTGGAATGAAACGAGGGATGGCAGAATGATTCGGGGCAGAATGATGGGGCTTGCGGGCTGTCGGTTTTGTGAGCCGCGACGCGTAAGCGGCCGGGCACTGCGACGAAAGCCCGAGGCCTTACGGCCAGCGGCTCACCATTAACTCAGCAGAACCCGACTCAATCGACAGCCCGCTTGCGCTGTTCTGCTGCGCTCAACGAGACGTTGACAGCGCATTAATCTTCCTGCGTCGGCTCGTCGACCAAACGGATCACTTCGATTCGAGAGTTGGCTTCGGCGATCATCAGGAAACGATCGTCGGGACTGAACTCGACCGCCACGACGTTTTCTTTGCGCGGTTGCAGGGCGATCAGTTCCAGCCCGCTGTGCGTGTCCCAAATGCGGATGACTCGATCGGAGCCGACCGTCACGATCCGGTCCCCGCTGATCGAAGCGGTCACGCGGGTCACGGGGCTGCTGCTGACCAGCAAGCGTTGCCCCAGCCGGGGCGGTTGCGAGTTCGGGACGACGTTTGGCGATGCGGCAACCAATGGAAACGCGGGCTGGCCGGCCGTTGTTGAAGCGGTCGTCGAATCGGTCGTCAGATCTTCATCACGCACGTCACCTGGATTCCAAATCGCACAACTGCCGTCGTCACCGACGGTCGCCAGCTGATTCCGATCGGCCAGCCAAACCAGGTCGTTGACCGAACTCGGATGCGCCTTCCAGACCTGCACCGGCGCGTCCGCCCACCGCCATTGGCCATCGGCCGTTCGCAGCAGCGTCGCATAGAACACTCGCCCGGCCTTGGTGCATCCGAAGATCCGATCACCCGACGGAGCCACCTTCAGTCGAGAAATGCCTCCGAGCCGGGGCAACACCAGTTCCTGCGGGGGTGCGTCGGTGGTCAAGTCGTACAGCAGCAGACTTTCTTCGCGAATCGTTGAATTGCGATTCGGATTCGCTTTGGCAGCTTCGTTGGAAAGTTTGATCTCTTGAGAGAAGGACGCGACCAGATGTTGCGAATCGATCAGGCTGACGGCGGTCAACGCGGCGCGTCGCTCGACGTCGATCGACCGTCGGGCGACGAAATCGGTTCTTCCGGCTTCAAACACGAAGAGGGTGCCTCGGGTATGGACGGCGAAGCGGGGTGGTCCCGGATCCGTCGGCCGGACGTCGCCACGAAGCGGCATGCTGCCGATCCCGCGTACTCCGCGGGCACGCCGCATTTCAACATCCAACTTGTGTTTGCCCAGCGAGTGGGTTTTGTAAAGCAGGTTCCGTTGGCGTTTTGTCGCGGAGACTGTGACGGCAATTTGCCGTGGCGAAATCCAACTGGCGTCCACCAGCGTGCGTTCGGAAACATGCAGCGTTCCGATCGCGTCGTGGCCATCGTTGGACCACAACCGCACCTTGCCGTCGTCGCTGGCGGTGACGAGAAATGGTTCGCAAAAACGATACTTCGGCTCGCCGGATTTCGGTTGATCGACCAGTTTATGACAGGGGGCAAGGTAAAGCACATCGCCCACCGTGTTCTCGTGCCCCTGGTAATCGCGAAAGTGTCGAATCGTGAACGATTCCGCGGGCGGGACAGCGTGCGGGACAGCGGGATCGACCGCTGACGTGTTTTCCGGCGACACGGCAGCCGTGCCCGTACTCGTGGTCGGTTCGGACTCAGGCGCCGCCGCGGACTCTGTCGCGGAGTCCGTGGCGGTGGTGATCTCTGTCAGCAACCAGCGAGAAACGTTGCCATCTCGACCGCCGACGATCAGCTCGTCTCCGTCGGGAGAAAAACGAACTTGCCAGGCCCCTCGTTGACTGGCCTGGAACTGACTCGGCGGATGCCTCAGCGGCATGCGCAAATCCTTCAGATAGGTCATACCGATGTCATCGCACCAAGCGATCCGATGCGTTTCGGCGTGAAAGTCCAGCCCACGCATGCCCAGCCCACGCCAAAGCAATCCTTCATGGTGGAACCCTTCGGGGGTGGACCCCCAAAGTTCCACAAACCCCATGGACCCCATCGGCGATTCGAAACGTCCTCGCGTTGAGACGAACCTGCCGTCCTCGGTGAAACGCAGTCCGGTGATCGCCGGCCGGTCGGGCCAGTCGCGTTGAAACGTGTGGATCAACTCCCCCGCATCATTTCGCTGTAACAAGACCAACCAGCTGTGCTCATCGACGGCGCGCGCTCCGGTGCTGGTCGACCCGCCGCCGACCAACAATTGATTTGAATCGGGGGAAAAGGCAATCGCATGACCGCGTCGCCGCTTGGGCAGCGCGATCCGTTGGTCTTGTTCGTTTTCCTCCAGATCCCAAACCGTCACGGCCCCGTCTCGATCAATCCAGCACAACCATTTTTCGTCCGGGCTGACGGTTAACGCGTGGACCGAGTCCGTCGATCGCACCAGAATCTGTGGGGGACCGAGCCCACGTCGCTTGTCTTGGTCGGCGTTGAAGAACTCTCGATCGGTCGGCAATTTCCATTTCAAAATCGTCCCGTCGCCGCAGGCGGCAAACATCCATTGGTGTCGACGCGAAACCGCCAACGCATGAATCGCCGACGCCGAGTTGACGCCCGGGACATCGGCGTTGAGTACGGTCGAGGGAGAGTGGGAAATGAGATCGAGCAGCCGCCATTCCCACTTTCGCATCGAAATGGGAATGCTCCGCATGAGTTCCAACCCGCGGGTGCGGTCGCCTTCGGCCAGCTCATGCGACGCCCTGGACAGTTCGACCATGTGGCGGTGCAGCAGCAACGCCTCGCGCTCCGCCTCGCTTTGTTTGTGTTTCAGAACCAATCGGTTGGCACGATCGCTCAGTTGCATGTGTCGCACCTGGGCGACCAGGATTCCCATCAGCAACACCAGAACCACCGGAATTCCCATCGCCAACAACGCATAGGCGGGATGAAGTCGCCCCCAAACCCAGACGTTTTCCAGCAGCGACACCTTGCGTGCCAAGATCGGCTCTCGCCGGCGGAACCGCTGCAAATCATCGCGGAGGTCGGCGGCCGATCGGTAGCGTGCGGTGGGGGATTTCGCCAAGCAACGCAGGGTGATCGTTTCCAGATCACGAGGGATCGCCGCGCGGCGGCTCCGCGGGGGCGTCGGAATCGCCGTCTTGTTCGCCTGCAGCACCTCGCGTGCTTTGCCGACAAACGGCGGCGTTCCGACCAGCATCTCGTACAGGATCGTTCCCAACGCATACAGATCCGTCGCCGGCTGGTTGGCGTTTTCAGCGCCTTCGGCCTGCTCGGGACTCATGTAAGCCGGCGTCCCCAGGACGGTGCCCTCGGTGGTCAATCCGGACGAAAACTGCGGGTAGCTGGCCAGGCCGAAATCGAGAACCATGGGACGGTTCTGGTTCAGCATCACGTTGGCGGGTTTGAGGTCGCGATGCACGATGCCATGGTCGTGGGCACAGGCGACCGCGTCGGCGATTTGCGCCATCCAGTCCGCCGCTTGGTCAAAATCCAGCGGACCGTGATCTTTCAGGTACCGGGCCAGCGAAGGTCCATCGATCCACTGTTGGATCAAAATCGGCAAACCGTCCTCGATCAGGACTTCGTGGACTTGGACCACGTTGGGATGCGTGATGGCAGCGGCGGCACGAGCCTCGGTTTGAAACCGCGCCGCGCTGGTTTCACTGGTCACCCGCGAAGCATGCGGGACCTTGAGCGCCACCCAACGCGCCAGCCGCGCGTCGCGGGCACACCACACACTGCCCGTCGCCCCGGTGCCGAGCCGTTTGCGGATTTCAAATCGCCCCAGCCAGACCTTGTCGCGATCCAGCGCCGCCAACTCGGCCAAGCGGCTTGACGTCGGCAAACGACGACTGTTCAGCTCGCTGGCGGGAACCTTGACCGTCTGATCGCGGGTCTCTTCGGCGTCGCGGTAGGCCGCGTCGATGGCGTCCAGTTCCTGGGTCAACTGAGTCCGCCAGTCTTTCGGTACCCCGGCCAGAAACGGTGCCCGTTCGACCTCGCCTTCCTGAAGCGACGCTTCGTAGGCATCGCACAACCGATCGATCGTGATCCACTTCTCGCGCGAGTCCTCGGCCGAACCCCCGTGCGGATCAGGTTGGTCGGTGTTCATCGGAGTTCTCCAAGATCGGACTCCACAAGCGACGGATCAAATTCAGTTTTCGCTCCACCGTCCGCGTGGCGCAGCCGAGTTGCTCCGCGATCTCCTCGTTCGTAAACCCGTGCAGCTTCAAGGACACGATCCCACGCAACGTCGCTTCGGAAAGCTGCTCCAGAAACCGCTCGATCGCTTCGTTCGACGCCGCCTGTTCGGCACCCGAGCGTTGGTTCCGGTCGCGGACCGAGTCGAGCGGATAGTCTTCACGCTTGCGCCCCGCACGTTGTGAAGCGAATTCAATTCTCGAGGAACTCGGTTTGGGCCCATCGCCGATCAACAATCGATTGCGTCCGCTCGCCGTCGCGCCCTGCCGGGGCACACCCGAGTGGTACGAACCCGATCGGGGCTCGAGCCGATTCAGGCGGGTTGATGGGGTCGCGTCGCCATTGCCCGAGACGTCATTGACCGAGTCATCCTTTCCCGACTCGCCGGGTGGCGGTTCGGCGGGTCGGCGGCCGCCTTCACCGCCGCGGCACAGCGCGTTGTCGTAACGCACCGAATCGATCGCCTTGTTTCGCGTCAGTCGCGCCAAGATCGCCCAAGCCTGTCCGCCGGTGACGAGCGCGTCCAGCTGGCCCGTCTCGATCCGATCAAAAAAACTTCGGAAGGCGCTCTGGGCAACGTCTTCCTCGTCAGCCAAACCGCCGCCGGGGGTCAGCCGTGTCCGTGCGACACGCTCGACCTGGCCGCGGTAACAACGATACAGTTTTGCAGCGGCGGACTGGCGTTCTTCATCGGTGCCCGCCTGACGCAGCTGATTCAGGATCAGGGTGATTGAGCTTTCTGACATAAGCATCGAGGCGGGGAGGGGGTGAAAAGCAACGTCTCAAAACGTCGAGCCGCCTATCTCCATTGAGCCACAGTCTGACATATGTTGGACCGTCTTGTCAAAGTTCATCTCCGACATTCGAGCGATTTGCCGGCCCCCCAACGAGATTTTCGAAGGGCTGCCACTGAACCAGCGCCGGCGAATGCGACCCCGTGACCCCGACCGCAGCGGAGGCGATGAACCCTTCTCTTGGTGTCGAGCAGACGAAACTCCATTGCTTTTCCAGGTCCAATCCCGCGGCCAGGAATCGAATGACGGGGCGCTCGGAATCAATTTGCTCAAACGCGAAATCGGCCAGTGGCGTGTGCAACCCGGTCCCGATGGCCTTGATGAAGGCCTCCTTGAGCGTCCAGATCCTCAGGAAAAAGTACTGCTGGCGGGCGAGCGGCTGGCGACGCAAAAAACGCACTTCCGGCTCAGCGAAGTACCGTTCGGCCAGTTCGGTCGAGGTCCGGCGGTGAATCGATTCCACATCCACGCCGACCAAATCGACGTGCGGATCGGCAACGCCGCATAACACCAGACCGTCGGTGTGGGCGATATTGAACGGCTGGATGGCTTCGTCGGGCGTCACGACCTGCGGTTTGCCGTGTCGGCCGGTGCCGAAGCGAATCGCCTCGGGCGCGACGTTGCGGTCGGCCAGTAGACGCCGCGCCATCGCCCGACCGACGACGTGTTGATTGCGCGTGGTGGTGCGTTGAAAACGATCGGCGTGGATCAATTCCTCCTCCGCCAGCCATCGTTCACAGCGACGTTCGAATTCGCCGCGCTGGTCGGTCGACGTCGCCGCATGCCAGACTCGCACGTGGCAGGGTCGCGGCGTGGCATCGGGGGTCTGGCAATGCATGATGATCACGACGCCTGGTCGGTGGGATCGGCCGCCGCACAGCAGTTGTCACTTGCGCAGCGATTGTCACTGGCGTGGCGATCGTCGCTCGCGCGGCGGTTGTCGCTGGGCCGCAGATTCGGCAGCGTTAGCAATCGCGGACGCAGTTCGCCGGCCAGAAAAAAGGACCCGCAAATGATCAACGTTCCGCCGCCCGCGGCCGCCGCGATCCCCGCGTCGAACGCCTCCTGTGGATCCCCGACGCAGCGAATCTTGACGTTTGGATCGCGCTCGCTTTCGAGTCTGTCGCCGCGTGGGGCGAACGCGTCGACCAACTGGTCCGGCGACACCGAACGCGGATTGGTCGTGTAGCGGGTGCAGATGATTTCGTCGGCGATCTTGCCGAGTTCCGCGGCCATCAACGACACGTCCTTGTCTCGACTGGTCGCGAAGATCACGACGAGGGGGCGGCTGAATTGCCCGGGCGGATTCGATCCGCTCGAATCGTGGGGCGACTCGATCACGCGGCGGCTGATCGACTGGCACAGCGCCTGGATCGAATCATGATTGTGTGCGGTGTCCAGCACCACTTCAATGGCGGCCGTGTCCAGGGGGGAATCCGGCTGCCACCGAAACCGCTCCAATCGCCCCGTGCAGCGGACGCGCTGCAGCCCCGCGGCGATCTGCTGGTCGCTGACGGGCAATCGCTGGGCGACGTGGGGGCTGTTCAGCAGCCGGACGATGGAGACCGCGATCGCCGCGTTGTGAACCTGGTGAGCCCCATCGAGCGCCAGGAACAGGGGCAATCCCTCGACCGATTCGGCCGCAGCTTGATCGCGCGACGCCAATTCGCGCGACGCCAATTCGGCTGCGGGGGCGTGGTAGATGAATTCACTGCCGACGGCCAATTCGTGGTCGATCCGAACGTCGAAGGCGGCGCCTTTCTCAAACAGGACACTTCCGCCGCGCCGGGCAGCCCGGCGGATCGCCTGCTTGGCTTCGGGTTGAACCGCCCCCGAGACGACCGGCACGCCGCCCTTGATGATCCCGGCTTTCTCGGTCGCGATCTCCCCGATCGAGTCTCCCAGGATCCGTTGGTGGTCCAGGCCGATCGAGGTGATCGCGGCGACGGTGCTGGCACAGACGTTGGTGCTGTCCAGGCGGCCGCCAAGCCCGACTTCCAGCACGATCGCGTCGCAGTCGTTGCGGTCAAAGTGCAGCACCGCCATCGCCGTGGTCAATTCGAAAAACGACACCGGGTTGCCGGACGCATCCAACGGATCGACCACGGGGGCGACCCGTTGGACCAGTTCGATCAGGTCTTGGTGGCTGCACGGCACGCCATCGATCCGAAAGCGTTCTTCCAGGTCGGTCAGATGCGGGGACGTGTACAGGCCGACGCGATAGCCCGCGGAGGTCAGGATCTGGCTGACCATGGTCGCGGTGGAACCCTTGCCCTTGGTCCCGGCCAGGTGGATCAGGGGGACTTTGGGACCGCGATCGCGTTGTCGGTCCGACCGCTGGTGATCTCCGCGGTCGCCGACGCGTGGCGGTCGGCGATGCAGGTAGCCGCCCAGTCCGAGCTGTTGAAACAGTTCTTCGGTGCGTTCGAGCCGAAAAAGATGGTCATTGCGGCTGCCGGCGGTGCGTTCGTAATCGATCCGGTCGTAGAGGTACGCGACGGCCTGCCGGTAGTCCGATCGGCGACTTGACGGTTCGACATGGCGCGGATCAAGCACGAAGTGGTCTGGAGCAAGGGGGATGGAAGTTTTGGGTGCAGGCGTTTGCCGAGCCGCCATCGACGCCCGCGACGGCCGCGGTATTGTGCCAAGCCCGGTACCGCCTTGGCAACGACGCATCCTGGCGAAGACTTATAAAAAGAGTCTGGCGGAAAAAGTCCGAACCGCCGGTAGCGATCTCGCGTAGCGTAACCAACCCTCAATATTCCGGCTGGATTTTCAGACAGGCCCGACTGTTTCTGCCTTATCAGCCCACCCTTTTTGCCCTTTTCTACGGAAGCCTTTGTTCGTGGATACCGATTCAACCGCCGTCGCGGACTCCGCCGACGAAAACACACCCGCAGGCGCCGCCCCGGCCGCCGCCCGTTCCAGTGCGACGGGCAGCGATGTCGTCATCGAAACCCGCAACTTGAGCAAGATTTACAAGGATTTCTGGGGCCGAAAGAAAGTCCACGCGTTGAAATCCTTGGACATCGAAGTCCGCAAGGGCGAAATCTTCGGGCTGCTCGGCCCCAACGGCAGCGGCAAGTCGACCACGATCAAATTGATCTTGGGCTTGCTGTTCCCCACCAGCGGACGCGTGCTGGTGTTCGACAAGGACGCCACCGAGACCAAAAAGAACGAGCAGATCGGTTACCTGCCCGAAGAATCCTATCTCTATCAGTTCCTTAACGCCGAAGAGACCCTGGACTTTTACGGACGCCTGTTCGACATGTCCGGGCGGCAGCGAAAACAACGCGTCGAGGAACTGCTGACGCTGGTCGGGTTGCAAGGCGCCCGCCACCGCCAATTGCGTGAATACAGTAAAGGGATGCGGCGCCGCGTCGGTCTGGCCCAGGCGTTGATCAACGATCCCGACCTGATCCTGTTGGACGAGCCCACCACCGGATTGGACCCGATCGGGATTCGCGAGATGAAGGACCTGATCCTGGCCCTCCGCGATCAGGGGAAAACGATCCTGTTGTGCAGCCACCAACTCGGTGACGTGCAAGACGTCTGCGATCGTGTCGCCATTTTGCACCAGGGCGAATTGAAGGAACTCGGCCGCGTCACCGACTTGCTGAAGGTTCAAGACGTGACCGAAGTCCACGCCAGCGGGCTCAGCGAAGACGCCAAGAACGAAATCCGCGAGGTCATCGCGCGGCACGGTGCGGACTTGAAATCGATGGACAACCCGACCGCGACGATGGAGGACTTGTTCCTCAACATCGTGCGGGAAAGCGAAGCCCGCCCCGGCGCACGCCGCGTCTCGGCCACCGCCGGCGACGAGCCGCCTGCCGACGAGCAGGCCGCCGACGCCTCCGCCGCCGAAGGATCGCAAGCGGGGAGTGACGAATCATGAATTTGCAACCAGATGATTTCTGGACCTTTTCCGAATGGCTGTTCCGGCCCGGGGCGTTTCTCGAAAGCGCGTTCCTGCAAGGCGTCGTGCTGATCGTCCTGGCGATCGTGCTGGGATTGCTGGTCGGCTACGTGATCTCCGCCGCCCGCTACGGTCCCGGTGAAGGGTTCTACGCCGTCGCACGTGCGATCCGCGACCTGCTCCGCACCGACCTGCCGGGCACCAGCCCCAGCCGGATCGTGGCGTTGGCCCGGCTGGCGTTCAAGGAAGCCATCCGCCGCCGCGTGTTGTTCGTCGTCGGTTTGTTCGTGGTCATCCTGCTGCTGGCCGGTTGGTTCCTGAACCCCGAAAGCGATGACCCCGCGCGGTTGTACATCAGTTTTGTGCTCACCGCGACCAACTACCTGGTGCTGGCCCTGGCGTTGTTCATCAGCGCGTTTTCGCTGCCGCAAGACATCGAGAACCGCACGATCTACACGATCGTGACCAAGCCGGTGCGGGCGACCGAAATCGTGCTCGGGCGGATGCTGGGATTTGTCGCCGTGGGAACCGTGATGCTGATCCCGATGGGTTTGGCCAGTTACATTTTCGTCGACCGCGGGCTCGACCACACCCACTACGAAGTCGTCCAGGCGGATGAAGTCGACGGCCGGATCGTCGGAAAGACCGACCGCGTCCGAAAACACTCGCACACCTTCACCATCGAACCCGGCGAAACCCAGGGGCTGACCAATTTCGTCCGTGGACACCGCCACGTCGTCACCCGCAACGACGACGGGTCGTTCATCATCGGCCCGCCGACCGGTCAGTTGCGGGCCAGGATTCCGGCGTATGGTGAAATCCAATTCTATGATCGCAACGGTGATCCCAAGGACTCCGGAATCGATGTCGGGGCCGAGCGGCTGGCCGGCGGCTACGGCTCGGCAGGCATCTCGCGGCTGATCGGTGTCGCCAAGGGAAACCGCAAACTGGAACACTCCTATGTGGAGGGTGGAACGCTGGGGATGGCCGAGTTCACGTTCGACAACGTGACCCGGCAACGCTTCCCGGAAAAGATCCCGTTCGACCTGTCGATCCGGGCCTATCGATCGTTCAAGGGCGACATCGAGTCGGGGATTCGCGGGTCGCTGACCTTCAAAAATCCCGACACCGGATTTTCTCTGACTCCCAAACAGTTCACCGTGGAGGAGTATCAGATCGACGAACGCGAGCTGCCGCTCTCGTTCGAATGGCTCAACAAGGAAACCGGCGAAGTGGAAACGCGCAACGTGTTTGACCACGTCGTGACCGAAGACGGTCGCATGCAGATCCTGTTGAAATGCCTGGACAGCAGCCAGTACCTGGGGGTGACCAAGAGTGGCCTTTATCTACGCCCCGATGAATCCAGTTTCGCCTGGAACCTGACCAAGGCGTATGGTTCGATCTGGTTGCAGATGACGATGATCATCGCCTTCGGCGTGATGTTCAGCACGTTCTTGAGCGGACCGGTCGCGATGGTGGCCACCGCCGTCTGCGTGCTGCTCGGATTTTCCGCCGAGAGCATCTACGACACCCGTCACTTTATCGATTCGAACATCGAACGCGGCGGCGGCCCGATCGAGTCCTTGGTGCGTCTGGTCAAACAAGACGCGATGACCACCCAGTTGGACGTCGAGGGTGTTGCCAACACCTTGATCAAGTCCGCCGATGCGGTGATCGTCTACTCCATGGACGCGGTGGCAACGGCATTGCCGAACCTGCCCCGGATGGTTTCCACGGCAGAGTACGCCGCCAGCGGAATCGATATTTTTAACGCCGTGTTGGCGCGTCACAGTGTCGCGACATTCGGCTATTGCCTGTTGGCCTTTTTGATCAGTTACTTCTTTTTGAAAGCTCGTGAGATCGCGGCATGAATCAGTCGACTGCGTTTCGTCGCAAAATCATTTACCTGGTGATTCTTGTGGCGACCTTGGTCCCGCTTTATCTGCTGGGCCAGCCCTCCGATGGGACCGCCGATTCGGGCGGTCAACTGGCCACGATGCGGCAAGAATTCGGGATCGCCGAAAGCGACCTCGGTGAAATCAGCCCGGCCAGCGAAACGATGAAACTCGCCTCGCTCGGCCTGCGTGGTGTCGCCGCGACGTTGTTGTGGGAAAAAGCTCACAAGTATCGGGTGTTGCACGAATGGGATCGCCTGAAGGCAGCCCTGAACAACATCGCCCTGTTGCAACCGCACTACGACAAGGTCTGGGAACACCAGGCGCACAACTTGGCCTACAACGTTTCGGTCGAATTCGACGACTATCGCCAACGTTATGAAATGGTCCGCGAAGGCACCGAGTTTCTGACCCGCGGGGTTCGGCAAAACCGCAAAGCCCCGCGGTTGATCTGGTACACCGGTTGGTTCTATGGCCAGAAGATCGGCATGTCGGACGAGAAACGTCAGTTCCGACGCCTGTTCGCCGACGACACCGTGCTGCACGATTCGCTGGCCGGGCAAGACATCGCCGTGGACAGCAGCGAAGCGCTGGGGCCTTTCCAGAAACCGGACAACTGGTTGGTCGGACGGTTGTGGCTCAATAAAGGCTACGACATCGTCGACGCCGGCGTCGAAATCCGTCGCCAAACTCCGATCAACTTCTTTGAAACCGGTCCGAAGTGGTCGATCAAACACGCCGAAGCCATCGAAGACGAAGGCGTGCTGGATCAACGCGCCGTCAGCGCCTGGACCAAGGCGTCGGAAAACTGGGATCGATTCGGCAAACGGAGCATCCCGACCATCGCCCGATTCACGGTCAAACTGGGGTCGCTGGCGGATCTGCTGAATGAACGCAGCGAGCTGCGAGACAAGTTCCGCAAACTGGCCGGACCAGTCTATGAGGACATGAGGCAAGACAAGGTCGACCAGCTGCCGATCGACGTGCGCAACGTTTACGAAAAGGACCCCGACCAACGCACCGAGGCCGGAAAGGAAGCGATGGCAGGGATCCTGGCAGCGATCGAACCGAATTTTCAAGAAGTCGCACAGCGTTTGCCCGCCGACAAACAATTGCCCGCCCTGCAGGTCCTGGACGAAATCGAAGATCTCGACCAACGGATCCAGAAGACCGAAGGGTTGCGAAAGCAGATCAACTACGTCTACTGGGAAAGCCTGTCGATGGCCGAGCAGGAAGACCGGACGGTGAAAGCCCGAAAGCTGATCTACGACGCGGAAAAAGCGAACCGAGAAGCCGAAGTCGACTTGGCGATCAAACTGTATCTGGAGGCCTTCCAAATCTGGTACGAGATCTTTGAAGACTACCCGGTGTTGACCATCGATGACTCGGCCGAGGATCTGTACGCGTCGATCCGCCGCTACATGATCATGATCGACTCCGAAGAACTCTCCGAGGATTTCCCCCTCAGCGGGTTCGCCGAGATGATGGATCAGGGGCTGGGGCGAACCAGTCCGGAAAGCTACGAGCGGTTCCGCAAGGAACAAGCGGAACTGGCCGCCAAACGGCAGAAAGAGCTTGAGGAAGAGGAACGCCGCCGAGAGGCCGAAGCCGCCAAGGAGATGAAGTCCGAGGCAGCGCCGCCCGCGGAGGAAACTCCTGCGGAGGAAACTCCTGCGGAGGAAACTCCTGCGGAGGAAACTCCTGCGGAGGAGTCTGCCGAGGAAGGGGAGACGACCGAGAAGGCGGACGAGGCGCCCGAGAAGGAAGAGGCGCCCGCGGAGGAAACGCCCGAGAGCGAGAATGACGGCGAGGCGGAGGAATCCGAATCGCCGGCTGCCGAGTAGTGCAGCGTCGATCGGTCGATGTCAGGTGGGGACGCCATCGACCGCCTGACAATCTCCTTCCCTCGGTCAATCCGATCTGTCAGACGATCGCTCGAAGTCCGGTACGTCACGCTGTGCGTGAAATGTAGGTCACGCTGTGCGTGACATCTGGCATGCACCGCATGCCCTACGGTCTGGCATGCACAGCATGCCCTACATCTCGGTTTCGATCATCGACCAGGATGCCGAGTCAGTTTCGCTCTTCCAGACGCTGGCCAGGTCTTCTCCGCTGAGCAGGCACTGGACGACCGAGGCGAGCGGTTCGGGGATCACCATGGCGACGACGTTGTCGCGGCCTTTTTTCAGGCACTTGCGGAGCGCCTTGTCGACGCGTGCCTTGGCCCCGGCGACGGGTTCACCGCCGGGCGGGCAAAACTCATCGGGCCGCTCGACCCCTTGGCGGTAGACCTTGGGGTGGTTGCGTCGCACTTCATCGATCAGCTTGCCGTGCCAGAGGCCGTGATCGAGGTTCTTGAAGGCATCGATGATTTTGACTTTGACTTCACGCCCGGCCGCCCGCTGTTCGTCTGCGAGCCGTTTGGCGGTCTCACGTGCCGATTCACAGGGAGACGAATAAATCGTCTTCACGCTGACGCTGGCGAGCTCCTTGGCCAGCAACGCGGCCTGTTCGGCGCCACGGCTGCTCAGCGGCATGTCCAGGCAACCCTTCATGCGGCCCTGGTCATCAAAATCGGTCGCGCCGGGGCGAATCAACAACACCCGGGTCAACGTTGCGGAACGAATCATGAGACCCCTCCCGCGATTTCGGCGTCCAACCCCGCGATCGCCGCGGCGTAGTCGTCTTGTTTGAAGATCGCCGACCCGACGACGAACAAATCGCAACCGGCCGCCCTGGCCGCCGCGATCGTTTTCAGATTGATCCCCCCGTCGATTTCCAGCAACAGATCCGGATGGGATTGTTTCAACGCGGCCAGCTTGGCCAGGGCGACGGGATTAAACGACTGTCCGCCGAACCCCGCGTCGACGCTCATGACCAACACCATGTCGACCTCGTCCAGGCAGCCGTCCAACGCCGACAGATCGGTGTCGGGGTTCAATGCCACGCCCACGGCCGCTCCCATCGAGCGGATTTCGCGGGCCACGGCGCCTGCGTCTTCGACCGCTTCGACATGAAACGTCAGCAAGTCCGCGCCGGCGTCGACCATCGGCTGGGCATACCGCAGCGGGTCGCTGATCATCAGATGGACGTCCATCGGAAGATCGCTGTGGCGACGAATCCCTTCGACGATCGGCATGCCGTACGTCAAATTGGGGACAAAATGCCCGTCCATCACGTCCAGGTGCAACACCCGCGTCCCGGCATCTTCCAGTCGCGCCAATTCGGTTTTTAAATCGCCGAAATCGCACAACAGTAGGCTCGGCAAAACACTCGGTCCGGCGTTGCGTATTAACTCAAGCTTGTCTTGCGACATGCAGTTCTCTCATCAGATTCGGAAGAGCAGACCCAGCGTCGATTCGAGACTCGAATCCGTCGCAACGGGTTGCCCCAGAAACGACACCAGGGAAGTCATATCCATCGCTGCATCGAGACACCAAGGGGTCTCGCGATCGATCCGCTCCAAATTGGTGATCGACAGGGTGGTCAAAAGACCGGTCAGTTGTCAATTCACCTGTTTCCAAGGGTTTCGCTGGATTCGGCCCCTGGCACCTCGATTTTGCTGATTTTTAGCGTTGCGAGCAAATTCAAGGGGCCTTTAAGGGAACCTAAATTCACATTAAAAAACATTGGTCTGGTCGTCCCAGAAGCCCGAAAATCCTTCCGTCGACGCCCGCGCCCCAACATCGCGGGTGCGGAGGGCCTGAATCAACCTTTCAAACCGCACACCTTAGCCACTCAATCACAGCATGCGAGTCTTTGTCACCGGAGGGACCGGATTACTGGGAAACACCGTGATCCGCCGGCTCATCGAGCGCGGCGATTCCGTCCTGGCGCTGGTCCGCAGCGAACCGGCCGCCGACGTCTTTGCGGGGCTGGATGTCGAACTGGTCCACAGCTCGCTGGTGCCGCCGACGCAGGATTCCGCTGGTGAACCCGCCGAAGAACCCGCCGAAGAATCCGCCGGCGCGTCGGGTCTGGATTTGGTGGACGATCCGGTCGATCAAGCCATCGCCGACTGCGACGCGGTCGTGCATGCCGCCGCGATGATTCATTTGGGATGGCACCAGGTCGAACCATCGATGCAGGTCAACCGCGAGGGCACGCGACGGATCGTCCAGTCCTGTGTCCGGCATGCCAAGAAACTCGCGGCCATCGGAACCGTCAACGCCATCGCCCTCGGGTCACCCCACACGATCGCCGACGAAACGACACCCTTGGAACACGCCGGCGGACAAATCCCTTGTGCCTACGTGCAAAGCAAACGCGCTTCGCTGGAGGTGGTCCGTCAAGCGATCTCCGATGGGCTGGAAACCGTGATCCTGCACCCGGGATTCATGCTGGGGCCGTGGGACTGGAAACCCAGCAGCGGCCGGATGATGCTGGAAGTCGGATCGGGTTGGAAACCGATCGCTCCCTCGGGAGGCTGCAGCTTGTGTGACGCCCGCGACGTCGCCGACGGGGTGATCGCGGCGCTGAATTTCGATGGCCCCAACGGACGCGAGTTCATTCTCGCCGGGCACAACTGGACCTACGAAAAACTGTGGACCGAAATGGCCAATCGAATGGGGACACGCCCCCCGATCCGATCGGCCGGACCCGGAATCGAGTATCTGGCCGGGCTGGTCGGCGACGTGTGGGGACGCGTGACCGGCCGGGAACCCGACTTCAACAGCGCCGGCGTGCGAATGAGCAGCCAATACCACTGGTATTCCAGCCGCCGCGCCGAGACGGAGTTGGGGTATCGGATTCGCGACGCCCAGGAGACGCTCGACGCGGCCGGCGAGTGGATTCGTCAGCGATTCGTCTTGCCGAGCAAGGCCGCCGCGAGCTAGTCTCCGAGAAGTCTTGCTCTTCACCTCTCGCGACTTTCACCTGTCATGATCGGACACGGATGTCCTCCCGGCTGCCGCTACGCCGTGCACTGCTACGCCGCGTTCGCCTTCCGGGCGACTGTCACGCTGGCGGTCGTCTGGTCCGTGACGGCGATGGACTGTGGTGCACAGGCTCCGACAGGAATGCCATTGGAATCGTCCATCGAGGCGGCGACAGCCCCCGCCGCTGGGGCCAACGCGATCGCATCAAGCACGCCGAGTGACTTGCCGGCCGGTGATCTGCCGACAAGCGATTTGCCGAACCGCCACCGGCTGGATCTGGCGACGCGTCCGTTTGAGTTCCGTTCGACCAACCCGGCTTGGCCGCTGGTCGATGCCGGCGACGAACGTCAACTGTCGGTCAAGATCCGATCGTTGCCGGACTATGCCGATCGCGAGCTGACGTTGAAATACGAGCTGATCCGCGTCGAAGACGGCGCGGTGGTCGGTCGCGAACAGACCGATCTGCGGCTCAGCCCCGCGGGGGACTCCGAGGAAATCGCGATCGCGGCTTCATCGCCCGAGCAACCAGGTGTCTACGAAATCCGTTGCCGGTTGACCGAAAAATCCGACCGCATCTGGTCGCGTCTGACCCGTTCGCCGAAGCAACTCGCTTCGGTGCAAACGCCCTGGATGGTCGTTCCAGATCCGACCGATCGCGACGTCGAATCCACACGCTGGCGGCAGGTCGGCACGATCGAGCCGGTGGATCCGTCCGATTGGCAGCGTCCGGCCTGGATGCCCAACGGGGCGACCAAGTTGGTCCCGAATGTCAAGCGCGTCGGCGAATCGCTGACCCTCACCCCGCGACGAGACCCCTCGCGGGACCAACCGCATGAACTCGCCCCCGGCCAGTCCTTTGTCGGGTTTCTGGGCGAACTGAAACCGCATCACGCGTACCAACTGTCGGTCACGTTGGCCGAATCGACACTCGACGCGGCCCGCAAGACCGCTCGCATCGAATTCGCCGGCACGCCGGAATTCGATTCCGTCACGCGCACCGTGACGCTGCCGGTCGGGCGCCCCATGGATGTGTCGTCCGACGGTCTTGCCGCCGTCGTCACCCATCAACTCTTGCACTTTGCTCACGACGGCCAGGAGTTCGTTCGGATCACCAACGAATCCTCTGACCAACCGATTTCCATCGGATCGCTGGTGCTGGACGAACCGGTTTCTGGCGAATCCGGCTCGGACCAACACACGACGACACGCCACGTCACCTTGCGGGTCGATTCTGCCGACTGGCTGTCCGACCTGAACACGGACTACACGGTCCAACTGGCGCGCGGTGGGTACGCCGAATCAACCGCACTGATGTTCTCCCTCTGGAAAGCGACCTCGCGACTGGGCACCCACGCCGCTTGGTGTGGCTACGATGAAATCTCCGTTGCCATCGAACCACGCGGATGGATTGACACCACGGGTCAGGCCACCACGGGTCAGGCCACCACGGGGCAGGCCACCACGGGGCAGGCGAAGGGCTCCCAGGGTCCGATCTGGCTGGGCGACTACGTTGAAGCGGCGATCGCAGCCTGGTCCGCGTCCGCTCCGGTGCGGGTGATCCCCCGTCGGCCCGGCCGGCCGAACTTGGACGAAGCGGCACACCCGGGGCGGCTGCTGGATCTGGAAACCGGGGCGATGGACGGTCAGGCCTCGTTGAAAACGTCCCTGCGATTCCTGGATTCGTGCGTCCAGAACCGCGACCAGGGCGTCTCGATTCCGGCCAGAGAACTGCCGCTGGCGCTGCACCGGTCGTTTCGCGAGACGATCCATCACTACCGGCGAACGCCGATCGACGCCAAACCGGTGCGGTCGTCCCGCGGTGCCGATTCGGATTACGTTCATGTGTTGGTGGCCCCAACGCCCCAGCCCCCAGCGCTCCAGGCTTCAGCGCCCCAGGCTTCAGCGCCCGATCAAGCTTCAGCGCCCGATCAACCCGCGCCGATCCACGTGACGGTGATCAACACCGCCCCCTGGACCAGCCAGGTCAAACTGCAGTTCTCCGGACAGCGGATTGCCGATTGCAGCTTGCTCCGGGCCGACGACACCAACGCGATTGTCCAACCGACCGGCGTCGCCGACACACGATTGCTGACCGTCGCGCCGACGTCCATCATTCGGCTGCAGGTGCGTGGCGAAACCGATCCGATGCAATTGGTCGCCTGGCAAGGCAACATGGTGGGCGGAGAGCAAACCCTGACGCAGCTCAAAGCACACGTCGGTGACGTGGTCGGCAAGATCGGCACCCTCGCGTTGCCGGACGACTACATCAAACTGACCAACGGCGGTTTCGAAATCCCAGGGCAAGTCGGGATCGTCGGCTGGATGCACACGCAGTTCCCCGCCGACGCCGTCACGCTCGACTCCGGTGAATCCATCGAGGGCTCCCGCTCGATCCGGATGACGGCCGACACCGCCTCGGCGGGCCGCATCTGGTTGGTCAGCGAACCCATCCCGGTACCGCGTTCGGGCCGACTGGCCGTCTCGTTTGCCATTCGTGCAAATAAAAAAACAAACGAACCTGCCTCCAACGGGGCGCCGATTCTGAAAACCAGTGCGACGACGGCTCTGCACAAAGAGACAGCGCGGCATCGCGTTCGCGTTTCGCTGGAGGGAAATCGGCTGGGGAAACCCGTTCGGATTTCAACCGAATTCGAGGTTCCCTGCGACGGACACTGGCAACCCCGGCATGTCGTTTTGGAAGCCGAACGAATCCATCGCGAAGAAATGGAGTCGGTTCGATTGACGATCGACAGCCTCTCGCCGGGTAAAATTTGGATCGACGACGTGCATCTGCACGACCGGTTTCCGACCGCTGCCGAACGCACGGCGTTACAGGACAAGGCGTTCCTGGCAATCCAAGGACTTCAACGCGGAAACTTGAAACCGGCCGCAGGATTGCTAAATAATGGGTGGTCAAGATACCTGATGGCTCGAACCGATCAGCGGGGCACCCCTCCGTCGGACTCTGCGACGGGGAACTCTTCGTCGGCGACCGCGGTCGCCCAACATTCCGGAACGGTTCCGACGCCCACGGCCGGTCACGCCGGTACCATGACGGACCCCACCCCGAAACGCGAAAGCGTTGCCGATCGTCTGCGTGACTGGTTGCCGAAGCCGATTCGATTCTAACGAGGAAGACTGTTTATGTGGATGCGACTGATCAAACGATTGCTGTTGGTCGGCGCATTACTCGTCGGCTCACTCGGTGCCACTGCGTTTTGGGCTCATCGCGAAACCAAAAAGGTGCCCGAATTCTACGAGCGCGCCATCGCCGCGCCCCCGCCGCAAGATGTCGCCGAGTCGGTCGAACAGCTCGAATCTGACGTGCAGAAACTGCAAGACGATGTCGCCCAACCCGGACTCTGGCAGGCCCGGTTTGCCGCCGAACAAATCAACGCCTGGCTGATCGATCAACTTCCCAAACGGTTCCCCACGCTCGAAGCCAAAGGATTGCAAGAGCCACGCGTGATGATCGAAGACGGTCTGTTGATGGCCGCGGCTCGATTCAAGGACCAACGCCTCGACGCCGTGTTGTCATGCGAGCTGAGTGTCCAATTGACCGACCAGCCCAACCGTCTGGCCGTCTCGATCAAGCAGATCCGCGCCGGGGCGCTGCCGCTGCCGCTGTCTCAGTTCAAAGACCGAATCAAGTTGATCGCATCCAAGACCAACCTGAATTTGCAATGGGAAACGCGTGACGGTGAATCAATCGCGCTGATCGATCTGCCCGACCAGTATCCGGGACACCTGGACGGATCGGTGATCATCGAATCGATCGAACTGGCCGACCAACACCTCATGGTCACCGGACAAACCGGTGACCTGCAATCATCCACGTTCGCGCCCCAGGGTGAAATCTACAAACTCGCACAGTTGGACGACGAACCGGACTCCGAGACGCTCTCGGACAACGGTTCACCCCGCGATTTGTGAGCACGCGAAGACACCTTGACAGACCGGAGAGGCTCGCGCCCTGCCGCTAACAAGAACACCCCACTTGGCTTCCCTGCGTCGCTAAGTGTCCCGCTCGGTGAATAGAGTTGCCGTCCAGGCGTGATGCGGCTCGGGCGCGTCTCCGCCCGATCGCGAAAACCGAATCACCACCCGGGCGTCGGCATCTCGACCGTGACGCATCCCCGTGGTTGAATCTTCCGTTGCTGAACGCGTCCAGCGCAGCCGAGCTTCGAAGCAGGTCGCCGTCTGGCGTTGCACTTCGTATCGCCCGGTGGCAAGTTGCCGGACCGATCCGCGGCCCGCCCCGATGTCGCCTTCGAAATCCAAATAACGCTCGCGATGATCCGCCAACCGCAGTGCCGGCGTGGTGATCCGATCCTTCCAACGCGCTGGTCGATGGTCCAACTCGGGGATCGGGTCGGTCGCCCAGGTCCATAGCGTTGCCACCGCAGACGCTGGGGGGGCGACGTTCACCGCGCCTGGATCGTCTGCCGCACCCACTGATCGAGCGTCTGGCGGTTGGAACAACCAGTCCCAATGCACCGGTCCCGCGGCGATGCTCTCCGTGCCCATGCGCCCCTCCGCGACAGGTCTCCGAGTGGGCGGTTGCTGCCTGGCGAAATCGCCGCCGATGGCGTGAATCAGGATCGTGAACCGTGGCAACGCGTCGATCGTTTGCCTCATCGATCGCCCACTCGCTTCTTGAGATGCGTTTCCAACAGGACCGCGTTCCGCCGATTGGACTTCCAATACCAATCAAACAGGTCACCGGCGATCGGCACGGCCCCGAGTGTCGCGTCGATCAAGACGTTGCCGCACATCCGGATCAATACCCCCGTTGACGCTTTCATGCGAACCGCTTCGGCGATCAACCACAGCCCGACTGCTGCGGTGGCTGCATCACCCACGCCAGGCAACAGCCCCACCAACGTGTCCAATCCGAATCGGATGCGGGTTCCGGGCAAAACGAATCGGTCATCCATCAACCCCGCGAACTTGCGGACCCGCACCAGACGCCGCTCCACATCCTGCCATTGCGACATCTCACGCACTCCCGATTGTCGTTTTGCCGTTGCCCCAGTCGCCCAAGTTTAACTATAGCCACCTCAAACGATCGAGAGGGTGATCAAAGTCAGCCCCGGCCGCTACGGTTGGGCCCAACAACGTTCGGCAAGGAGGCCGGGGTGGGGATCTTTTCCAAACGTCGACGAAAAAGCTCCTTCAGTAGCACAAATCCGCTGCTGCGCTGGTTCGGCCCGGGCGCGACCACGCTCGGATTGCTGTACGCGCTTTACATGTTGCTCACCGGTGGGCTGAGTTTTTCGTCGCTTGACGGATTGCTCGGGCCGGATCCCGAGACGGCGTTTCGCGGCGAAACGATTTCGCTGGGCGACCGAACCGATCGTCCAACGGATCGGATTCGCATCGCGACCTTTAATATTGAACACTTCGCGGACAAAAAATCCAGCATTCGAACCAACGAAGACGGCGTCGATGTGTTGGGAACGATCGCCAAGATCGTCAGCACGTTTGATGTCGTGGCGATCCAAGAACTGCAGGGGGCCGACGGCATCGCCCTGCAGCGACTGGTCGGGTTGCTGAACGAATCCGGCGGCAATTTTGCCGCGACGATGAGTGATCCGATCGGCGAAGCCTACTTGGAATCGTACGCCTTCGTCTGGGATCGGTCACGGATCAATCTGGTGCCCGGTTCCGCCTATGTCGTGCAGGATCCCGGCAAACGCATGTACCGCGAGCCGATGGTGGCTACGTTCGAAACCGTCGTCCCCCAAGATAGCGGGCAGCCGCCGTTTCGCTTCACGATGATTAATGTTCACACCAAACCCGACCGTGTCGATCCCGACGACCAGGATAGCGAAATCAACGTGCTGGCCGACGTCTTTCAACGCGTCCGGGAATACGAATTCCAACAGTACTCCGAAGACGACTTCATCTTGCTGGGTGACTTGAACGTCAGCGAAAAGAACTTGGGACAACTGAAATCGATCCCCGGCGTGCTCTCGCTGGCGGCCGACATCCAAACCAATATCAACCGCACCAAGACCAACGATCACATCCTGATCGACAGCAGCGTGACCGCCGAATACTCGGGCCGACTCGGCGTGATTGATTTGAAGGCCGACCTGGGCCTTTCCGAACAACAGGCCAATGCGATCAGTGATCACATTCCCTTGTGGGCCGAGTTCGATCTGTACGAACAGCCGCCCGTCGCTCGAACGACCGCGACCGCCACGGCCAGTGGTCCCGGAACACGGCTGATTCAGTAGGACGACCGCGTTTCCAAGTACGACGGCCCTTCCGGGCCGTCGCCCCGTAGCACTCTCCTTTCCAAGTACGACGGCCCTTCCGGGCCGTCGCCAGCAGCACTCTCCTTCTCACACGTACGATGGCCCTTCCGGGCCGTCGCCAGCAGCACTCTCCTGTTCCAAGTACGATGGCCCTTCCGGGCCGTCGTCCGTTGGACTCCCGACGACGACCTGGAAAGGACGTCGTACCACGATCCGCAGACCGCATCACACCCCATCGGCCAGATCATTGGTCTTTGCCGCGTTTCGCGTCTTTCTCAAGCTGGACGGTCCCATTCGCCGATCCTCGGCCGCTACGCCGGCGGCGTCGAACCACAACCCTGGGTCACCATTAGCCGGGCCCCCAGGCGGCTTTCCCAAAAAACTGAGGGCATCCCCTCATCGCGCCGCGACAACTGCGACGACCGTCACGACGCGCACGGGGGGGCGTCTCTTCATAGACCATACTTTTGGGGAAACGGGCATTTCCAGACGCAAATCGACATAGCGTTTGATTGCCAAGTCAGCTCGAACGGTTCCCCCTTTCAAAACCCTCGAAACGGCAAACCACGTGCAAGCGTGGGACGCAAAGTCATGGGTCCGGCACGCTTCATTCGAAGCGGACGGATTGCCAGACCACCGAAGGGGATTCCCAATCTCAGCTGCGGCATCTTTTCTGCCTCGTCTATTCAGGGAACCCAAATGTCACACGCATTGACTCGACTCGGTGCCATGCGCGCCACACTGATTGCGGGAGGTTGGTGCTTGTTCGCGTTGATCCCCGGCCTCGCCGCAGCGACCGAACCCGTCCTGTTCATGGTTGAAGAGGATTGGGAACTGACGATCAACGAACCCGAAGTCAAAATCAACTCGCCCCAGATCGCGTTCTTTCTACATCCCGACGCGGATCACGCCGATTGCTATTTCCAACTGCAGATGAACTACGCCGCCGATGACGGCTACTCCAGCGGCGGTTTCCACGTCGGTGCCTTCTGCAACGAAACGCTCGTCGACGAAGAACGCAGTCAGATTCAAGAGACGCTGTATTGCGACAACGACCGGATTGAATGGACCAGTGCGATGGCTGTCTTCAATGGCCAACTGATGTTCGCGGTAAAAGAGGGACACAGCATGCAGTGGGGCCATTTCGGCGGCCCGGAATACCTGGTGCAAATGGATGACCAAGACCTTCACGCGCTGGACCACTACACGCCTGAGAAGAGTCTCGAGACGGTGGACATCGGATTCGGGAAAAACCGGGTCGCATCGATTCGGCTCAAGACGGTCCATTTGACCTACACCAACGGTCACACCCAGACGATCCACGTCAACCAATTTGCCCACTGAGCATCCCGCCGTGCAGACAAGCACGAAGCGCAAACGCGTGAAGTCCAGCGACATAACGACACCGACGCAGCTCCGCGAGCGTCTATCGAGTGAGATCGGTCCCGTCATCTAATCAGGTTATCCCATGTTTCAATCGACATTGCAGCGCGATCGCGCTCTCAAACCCGTTGCTTTTCCAACCGTCACTTCGGGTAATCGCCTTTCGGCAAAACGTCGCAAGGGCTCGGCACTTGTCTTCAGTGTGGTGCTGGTCGCCGGACTGTTGGTCGTCTCGGCGATCGCTATCGACTATGGACACATCAACGTTTCCCGATCCGAAGTCAAACGGACGGCGGATGCCGCGGCCATGTCCGCGTGTTGGGAACTGTTCGATGGTGTGGTCCAGGGCGACGACGCAACCGCCGTGCAGTGCCAGATCAACGACGCCGCATCGATGATCGCGTCCAAGAACGTTGTCAGTTCCCGAGCGCCGACGCTGAACGCCGACGCCGACATTGAAATGGGCTTCTACGATCGCAACCAACCAGGTGACCTGGACACCGCGGACCCCTCGCGTTTCAATGCCGTCCGCGTCCACGTCCGACAGACCGAAGCCAACAACTCCGCCATCCCGTTGTTCTTTGGTTCCGTCACCGGCCGCGCCGAACAATCGTTGCAGGCGCGGTCGACCGCTGCTCTGTTCAAGACCATCTCCGGGTTCCACAAGCCTAAGGATGCGGGTGAGACGTTGGACATCCTGCCGATCGCCCTGGATCTGGAAACCTGGGAGCAAGTCGTCGCAAAGCAGACCGAGGATGTCTATTCGTACTCCGGCGGTCAGGTCACCAGCGGCAGCGACGGATTTTATGAATGCTCGCTCTATCCGACCGGAACGGGATCGCCGGGTAACCGTGGGACCGTCGATATCGGTGGCAGCAACAACAGCACCAACGATCTCAGCCGGCAAATCTTGTACGGCATCTCGGCCCAAGACATGGACGACCTCGGCCATTCGCTGGAATTCGATTCCAATGGAGAGTTGGAACTCAACGGTGATACCGGAATCAGCGCGGGGATCAAAGACGAATTGGCAGCGATCATCGGCCAGCCCCGGATCATCCCGATCTTTACCAGCGTCCACGGCAACGGCAACAACGCGATGTACACGATCGTCCGCTTCGAAGGCATCCGCATCTTGAGCGTCAAACTGACCGGCCCGATGAAAAAGAAGCACTTGACGATTCAACCGGCTCCGATGGTGGCCCGATACTCGATCTTTAAAGAAGCCCCCATCGAAGAGAGCGAGTTCTTGTTCACGCCCGTGATGCTCGTCGATTAGTGCTTCGTCGACTCGCTTGCGGGTCGTGGCACTCGTCAAGCGTTTCGGCCGGTAGCGCGAATCGCCGAATGTCGTGACGACTTGCCCGACCGCAAGCACAGACCAACAAGTGAAACAAACGCATCATCAAACGCCAGTGATTCCAATGAACCGTCGAAACCATCCAAACCGTCGAAAAGCGTCGCGTCGCGGTGCCGCGACTGTCGAATTTGCCTTGATCGTCCCCGTCATGCTGACCTTCACCTTTGGGCTGATCGAGATGGGGCGAATCAGCATGATCAAAGAAGCCGTCGTCCAAGCCTCGCGCGAAGGGGCGCGCGTCGGGATTCGTCCCACCGCGTCGATCGAAGACGTGCAAGCACGGGTGAACGAAGAATTGGCGATCATGAACCTGACCAGCGCCAACGTGGTCATCACCCCGACGTTTCTGGAAGAAGCCGAACCGGGCGACGACATCAAAGTCCGGATCACGATCCCGATCAGTGCGGTCAGCTTCGTCCCCGGGTTCTTTGCCTTCGAGGGAATGGACATCGTCGCCGAAACCGTGATGCGGCGTGAAAGCACCGGCTGACGCCAGCGGGACGTGTCAGCGAGCGGCGCGCCCCCTCGTTCCCAGGCTCTGCCTGGGAACGCGATATCGGTGTGGCTCCGCCACACGCGTGTCTCGTTTGCGAGGCGGAGCCTCCGGAGCAGTGTGTCCCCAGGCGGAGCCTGGGAACAAGATGAAATCAACAGGCCGGTGGTCGACACGCGCCACTGGCTCACGCCGCGTGCCGGGATCATCCTGGTGCCGCCGGATCGGCGAAGTAGCGATTCAGGAACGGCTTGCGATCGCCTTCTTCGGCTGCGAACTGGACCATCGCGTACAACCGCTGTTGATCGCGACGTTTCTTTTCCGCCAATTGTTCATCGTCTTGCAGACGCGCCGGTAGCGGCGCCCGCACTTCAAAACACTGCGGTGGTCGCGGCCCGGCGACCACACCGTGCCGATCCAAGATCGAAATCGCCGTGGCGATCCGATGGTCGTGTTTGCTGCGACGTTGCAATTGGCCGTTCATCCAATCCAGACCGAACGCCCTGCACTGCTCGCCGTGCTCGGCCATCAATTGATACAACCGCGTGTAGAACGCGGCATCGGGATTGGACCATTCGATGAATTGCATTTGCGTCATCAAGTCTTCTTGCGCGTACAACCACACGCACCGACTCGGTTCCCCGTCGCGACCGGCACGTCCGATCTCTTGGTAATAAGACTCGATCGATCCGGGGGTTTCCGCATGCACGACCATGCGAATGTCTTCCTTGTCGATGCCCATGCCGAAGGCGTTGGTCGCCAACACCAGATCGGCATCGCCGGACATGAATTCGTCCTGCACGCGACGGCGATGATGGCGTGGCAAATCACCGTGGTAACTGACGTGGTCGATCCCTTCGGACAGCAGGTGATCGCTGAAACGCTGGAGTGTTTTGATCAACGAGAAGTAGACGATCGCGCTGCCCGAGCGGTACTCGGGATCACGCAGGATGTCACGCAGTTGGTTCCGTTTTTCTTCTTCGTCATAAACCGGAATCACATCCAAACGCAGGTTCGGGCGATCGATGCCTTGGTGAAACAGTTTGACTTGCGATGCATCGATGCCGATCTGGCGGTAAATGTCTTGACGGCACTCGGCCGTGGCGGTGGCGGTCAGCGCCAGCGTGGTGGGATCGCCGATCGACGCGCGGATCTCGGCCACCCGCGTGTAGTCGGGGCGGAAGTCGTGGCCCCACTGGCTGACACAATGCGCTTCATCGATCGCCAACAGACGGACCGATCGTCGTGACAGCGCCTCGCAAAAGTCGTCCTTGCGGAAACGCTCCGGGGTCACAAACAGAATCTTGTACTGCCCTCGGGCCAAGGCGTCATAGCGGGCCAAACGCGTCGCGCGGTCCAACGACGAATTGATGAAACTGGCATCGATTCCCCGTCGCAGCAACGAATCGACCTGGTCCTGCATCAGTGCGATCAAGGGGGAAAGTACCAAGACGATCGAGCGGTCGTCGTCGGCACTTGACAGCGCCGGAATCTGATAACAGAGCGACTTGCCCATGCCGGTCGGCATCACGACCATGGCGTGCCCCCCCGCTAAGACGTGTTCGATGATCTCCGCCTGTCCGGGGCGAAAGTCATCGTAGCCGTAGAATCGACGGAGAAGTTGCTTGGGGGGTGGCGCATTCATGCCATTATTTTTCACGCCGCAGCCGAGTTGGGAACGGGGCACCGGCGGTTTTTTGCGTTGTGCGCCGTTATCGTTCATATTAACCAACCGCTACTCATGACCGACTTCTCCGATTCTCCTGGAAGACCCGCAACGTGAACGACGAATCAATGATCGATTTGCAAGACCAAGGAAACCTGGAGGGTGAGACAGAGCTTGCGCCACCGGAACTTTTCGCCGCCAACCTGATTGAATGGTCGTTGGAGCGACACGCCAGTGATTTGTTTGTTTCGGACGTCGATGGCGCCGTGCTGATTTCGGTCCGGCGACTGGGCCGGATCGAACCGGTTCGCAAACTCGCCCGCACCTACGGCCATCGGCTGCAAGGACACTTGCGCGTCTTGGCAGGTGCCGACGCGGGTGAATCCATCCGCCCGGTCGAAGGCCGAGGCAACATCACCACGCCGGACGGCTCCAAGGCGCATCTTCGCCTTAGCAGTATCCCCACGCTGTACGGCCAAGACGTTGCGATCCGATTGTTCGATCCCGTGCGTGGCGCCCGACCGCTCGACGAACTGGGCATGGACTCGGTGGACCTGAAATCGATCGAGCACTTGATCGGGCAACGAAGCGGATTGATCCTCGTCACCGGTCCGGTCGCGAGTGGAAAGAGCAGCACGCTTTACGCCATGATGAATGAGCTCAATGACGGCTCACGGAAAATCCACACCATCGAAGACCCCATCGAACATGCACTCTCGGGCGTGATGCAATCGCAAACCAATGCACGCCTCGGGTTCGGCTTTGCAGAACTTCTGACGGTCGTGCTGCGGCACAGCCCCGATGTGATCATGATCGGCGAAATTCGTGACCGCCAAACGGCGGAAACCGCGATCCGAGCCGGGGCGAGCGGACAACTGGTGCTGGCAACGGTGCACTCGACCAGCACCGCCGAGGCGGTCGACATGATGCTTCAGTACGACAGTGACCACATTTTCTTGGCCAGCGCCCTGGCGGGCGTGATCAATCAGCGTTTGGTCCGCCGGCTCTGTCCGGTCTGCCGCAAACCGTCCGAAGGCTCGCATCCGACCGAAGTCCCCGAGCGGATTCGCAGTCGCATGCAAGGGGAAGAAGCGTCGGTCTTCGTCCCCTTCGGTTGTCACCTCTGCTACGAAGGCGGCTATGACCAGCTGATCGCATTGCCAGAGATCATGGTGGTGGACACCGTGATCGAAGAAGCCATCGCCCGGCGGGCCAGCGCCTGTGAACTGGAGACGATCACGACCGAGGACGGGATGCTGCGGCTGGGCGAAGTCGCCCACAGTTACGTCCTGCGTGGGCTGACCTCGCTCGATGAAATCAATCGCGCCGTGAACGACCCGCACCTGGCGAGTCTGCAGCGTCGCGCCGAAAAGGCCGGTTGAAGAGTGCCTCAACGGAAACGGGCTCAGCCGGTCAGCCGCCAACATTTTCGACCGATCGCCGCTACGCTGTGAAGCCTCTTTTTAGCGGCAGGGCGCGAGCAGGCTGTCGGTTTAGATCGGGATCTGCTGAGTCAATGGTGAGCCGCTGGCCGTAAGGCCCCGGGCAGCGTCGCAGTGCCCGGCCGCTTACGCGGCGCGCGGCTCACAAAAACGACAGCCCGCCAGCCCTCGGGTGTTTTGGCAGAGATGAAGAACCGGAGGGCTCGCGCCCTGCCGCTAAAACTTAAAGAAACACATCGAAAAAATGCTTCACAGCGTTAGGATCGCCGAGTACGGCCAGAACTCTATTCGGCCGCCTCGCTCTCCAATTCGGGGCGCGCAGGCGGGTCGCTTTCGGACGGATCCACGGCGGGGGCCTCATCGGCGTCTGGGCCTTCCGCTTCGGGACGCTGCGGTGCATCAGGCTCACTATCGGGGCCGCCCGCTCTGGGGCCTCCGCCACCGCCTGACATCTCCGAATCGTCATCGGACGCCGGCGGTTCGTCAGCGTCCACCGGCACCAGTGGACGTTCGGGATCCACGACACCCGATGCCTCGTACACGAATTTCGCGTGACGATTGAACATCAAACCGTCGTTGTTTCGCAAGTAGACCGTGTACAGCTTGTGTGGTTTGACCACCAAGCCGCCACGCCAATGATAAACCTCCACTTGATAGCGGCCGTCTTCGAAGGTTTGCACAGGTTCCCTTCCCAGCAGTTCACGAACGTCCGTGTTGGACAAAAATCCGACGCCCTTGCGGTTGGCCTCCACACTGGCCTCGGTGACTTGATCGTAGGCCGCGTTCACCGCCGGTCGGGCCACGAGATAGTCGTACCCTAACGCAACGACCATTAACCCCAACACGACATAGAGCACTGTCTTGCGAGTTCCGCCGCCGGAATCTTTGCTGGGCCATTGTTCGTCCCGCGCGTCAGCGGAATCCTGGGGCGTTTCGGACATGGGAGGGGTGCCTTCAAAATGATCGAGAGGAATGGGGCATGATGTACCGCCCTCCGTTGTACTAAAGCTGTTCAGGCCCGGGGGATCCACGATGGAGCATCGCCGACATTAATACCGGAAAATCGACAGCCGCTTCCGATTCAGTTCGGGTTGAACGCCATCGCATCACCGCAGGCGAGACCACAAAGCAGAAAGGTTCGGATTGGACCGACTCGTGCGGTCGGAACGACCGGTGGCGAGAAATCGTCAGCAAAGAATGGGCGGCGGTAGCAGGCCAAAGCTATTCACCGATCCAACAAAAAAAGGCAGCACTTGTCGGTGACGCACAAAACTCGGCTGAGTCCAGGTATCTGCCCCGAAACCTGTTGCTTGCGATCACCGACAAAGGCGCTGCCTCGCCCCGTGAACTCGATGATTCGCCGGCCGTTACGTTTGACGGTGACGGGGCCGATCGGTCGGAAGTGTTGTGTCGTCAACACCTGCGCCTGCCTCACGCGCATCGTGCTTCGTTACACCTTTCCGCAGAACAATGTGGCGGCTCAGAGGAATGTTCCGGCGTTGCCGCCGGAACATTCTCCAAGAGCCCCATGTATTCCGCAGGTTCCTTCCATGATCGAAGCCCGTGTCTCCCTACAAAGATTCGTCCGGTGAATCATCGTTCCATCGTGGTTATCGATCCCTCGATTCTTGCTGATCCCTCAACAAGCATCGTTCCCTCGATGATCAGAGTATTGCAGATCGGAACCGACCGGACGAAGAGCAGAAACCGAAAAGCGATGTGGTAACCCGCAACCCGCCGGAGGTGACCTTGCTTAGGTATCAAGCATGTCCGCTTCGATGACCATCCGTACCAGATCGACCACCGATTCGGCTTGCAGCTTGGTGTAGATCTCGCTGCGACGGTTCTCCACCGTTCGCACGCTGACGTCAAGACGATTCGCGATCACCTTGTTCGGTTTGCCCGCGACCACGTAAGACAACACCGTGCGTTCGGACGGCGTCAGTTCGTTGATCCGCTCCCGGATCGCCTGACGGTGCGCTTCTTCCACTCGCTTCCGTGCGTCCAACGCAAGCGCCTTTCGGATCGCGTTCCAGAGATCATCTTCCAGATAAGGCTTGTCCAGCAACGTGATCGCGCCGCGCTGAATCGCTTGGACCGTGACCGGTGTCGTCGCAAACGCTGTCAGGACGATGACCGGCAACAACGATCCCATGTCACTGAGTTCCGCTTGCAACTCCAAGCCGCTCATCCCCAGCATCCGGATGTCGGTGACCAGGCATCCCGGTTTGTCCTTGGTGTAGAACTCTAAAAAGGCCTCGGCCGACGCAAATGC
This sequence comes from Stieleria neptunia, assembly GCF_007754155.1. Taxonomy (NCBI): domain Bacteria; kingdom Pseudomonadati; phylum Planctomycetota; class Planctomycetia; order Pirellulales; family Pirellulaceae; genus Stieleria; species Stieleria neptunia. The sequence continues at coordinate 3,458,774 of NZ_CP037423.1, forward strand.
CATCGACTCCAACCCCATCGAACTCACCAGGGCACAGACGGATTCTCTGGCCCGCTCATCGTCATCCACGACGAAAATGACTTGTTGTTGCCAAGACATCGAATGCGTTCACCCCGTAGCGACGAGTTGGATTGGATTGGTGGTGACGAGAGCCGCCCACATCCCACCTGTCGGGTATCGACACACCGCCTCGGGAGAATGGGAAGGGGGCATCAGTGTCGAGTTTTTTGGCGGAGAGTTCAATCTGCCAGCACCAGAGGAGGGAGCTGCGGTCGGCAATCAATTGGGAAGGGTGTTCGAATGACCATGTCTTGCGAGTTCTCTCAAGCACGGACTTCGCTGCCTCACACCCTCCGACTGACCGGGGCAAAACGGCACGCATCTCGTGCTCACAGCATACTACACTTTTGACCCGAAGGGCAATCAGCCCCCTCTCGGTGTGAATGCGTTTGCCGCCCCCTGATTCGCCGGGATGGCACAGTGCGGGGGCTCTTGGGAGGCACTGCGTGCGGGCACTGCGTGCGGGCAACGTGGGGGCGTTCCATTGCAAACGTCGCCAGGATGACCGTTTGGCCTCATTGTGCCCGAACCACCGCGGCTGGCGGGCATCCATCGGGAACGGGCCCAAATCGCGAGCCATGATCTACTTGCGAGTCTTTTTCCACAACGCGACCCAACCCGGCGAACCCAACCCGATGATTCGAACCCATCAATCCAGTCAGCACGCTGAACCTCTCGACACGCACCAAAAAGCTTTGGAGGTCAACCTGGATCCCCGTCGCTATGGCACGTTTGCCGAAATCGGCGCGGGGCAAGAGGTCGTCCGCTGGTTCTTTCGTGTCGGTGGCGGGGCCGGCACAATCGCTAAAAGTATGTCGGCCTATGACATGAAGGTCAGCGATGCGATCTACGGACGGGCGTCACGCTACGTCTGTCGTGAACGGCTGCAGGCGATGCTCGACTATGAACACACGTTGAACCTGGACCGGTTGCGCGAGGTCCGCGGTGAAACGACCGCGTTCTTCACCTTCGCCGACACCGTTTCGGCGAGAAACTATCACGGCACCAATGCATGCCACGGTTGGATGGGGATCAAATTCCAGGCCCATCCCCAAGACGAAGACAGCCAGATCATCATCCACGTCCGGATGCTCGATGACGAGGCGGCGCTGCAACAGGAAGCCCTCGGCATCGTCGGCGTCAACCTGGTTCACGGCGCCTTTGCGCTGCACCACGAGCCCGAGTTGTTGGTCGCGTCGCTGCTGGACGGCTTGTCGACCTCGCGGATCGAGATCGACATGATCGAGTTCTCCGGCATCGCGTTCCGCCACGTCGACAACCGCTTGATGAGTCTGAAACTGGTCGAGCTCGGATTGAGCGGTGCGGCGATGTTCGCGGCCAGCGGGGAGGTTTTGCAGCCTTCGGAGTTCTTTTACCGCAAAGCGATCCTGGTCGAACGCGGAAGTTTTCGCCCCGTCTGCAACGTCAACTTGGACATGCTGCAGAGCGCCCGAGAACAATTTTCCAAGCATCCCAACGTCGTGGGCAAGGAAGTCGTCTCGGTCATGGAACTGACGATGAACAACTTGAAGGCCGCCGGTGAAATCAACCTGTCGGACTTCCTGGCACGGGCCGATGTGATGGCCACCTGCGGGATGCCGGTGCTGATTTCCGACTACTTCCAGTACTATCGGTTGGCCGCCTACCTGTCACGCTACACCAAAGAAAAGATCGCGATCACGATGGGCGCCGGCAGTCTGTTGGAACTGTTTGACGAACAGTACTACACCGGGCTCCAAGGCGGCATTCTGGAATCCTTTGGGCGGATGTTTAAAAACGGCCTGCAGGTCTACTGTTATCCGATGCTGGATCCCGAACGCGGCGAATTGACGACCAGTGAGAACTTGGACATCAATCCCCAGTTGAGACAGTTGTTCGGGTATCTGTGTGACCGCGGCGGCATCATTGACGTGCAAGACTACGACCCCGCCTGCCTGCATGTGCGATCAAGGGACGTGTTGCAAAAGATCAAATCCGGCGACCCGGAATGGGAGTCGATGGTGCCCGAGTCGGTCGCCGAAGTCATCAAACGCAAATGTTACTTCGACTACCAACCGGCAGACGCATTCGAAGACGCCGTGCGATAAATGAAAAGGGGACGGGGGTGTTTTTTTAGGTCTGGGATGTCGCGGCACGCGATGGGTTGGGTTTTTCGCCGACCAGGCCGGTGGCGCAGCCCCAAAAATAAGACCGCAGACTCGTGTTCAATCCGGCCGCTTGAAACGCCGTGACCGCGGAGCCGCAATTACCGAACGCGACCGTGTAAACGCCCAACATGCGATAGTTGTCCGGATTGCCCATCAGGATCCTGCCGATGACCGGGATCAGCTTGTTCAAATAAAACAGGTAAGGCGTTCTGAGCCATCGTGAAGGCGGGACCGAGATCTCGATGAAGGAAAACGTCCCGCCGGGCTTCAGGATTCGATGGACTTCGTGAGCCAGTCGGGTGGTCTGTTCACTGGAAAACGTCTTCAGGCCAAACGACGAGAGAACAACATCGGCGGACGCGTCTGGTACCTGGCTGCAGAGCGCGTCTTCCTCGCGAATCTCCAATTCGCACGTCAGCCTGCCGTCGTGGTTTTCACGAGCCTTGTGGCACATCACGGGAGAGTTGTCGACGGCAACGATCTTGCCGCCAGGACCGATCCGTGCTTCGACCCCCGGGCAAAGTTCGCCCATGCCGGTCATCAAGTCGATCACGGTGCTTGACTTGGGCATCGAAAGTTGCGCGAGGCACTGTCGCCGCCATCGACGGCAAAACCCGAAGGACGAAATCAGATTGACCGTCCCATAGGTGGCCGACATTTCGTTGAACAGCTGTCGGACAAACAGCGTTTCGTAGATTTGTTCGGATGGCAAGGGATTTGATTCGTGCAAAGGAGGGAAGGTGGTACGCGTCAGGGACGCATCATCTTGAGCCACCACGAACGCTTAACGGGCCTCTGATCCAGCCGTGACTGCAATGACTCGCCAATGATCGCGCAGGCATCGCTGCGACTGAAATCGATTCCGTCGGTGATCTGTGGGATCCAGGCGGCTTCGATTCGATCGGGTGACTCCAAACATTCCCCTGCGATCATGCCGACCAATCCGATCGTGTCGCGGCGAATCCGGTCGGGCAGTGTTTTCGATAACTCGTGATCCCAGTTTGCAGAGGTTTCTGCCCAGCAAGTGACCCCGGATGCGGCGTCGATCAGGTTGGCATTTGAGTTGTGATCAACGATCACGTTTTCGCATTTCACACTGCCATGCGTCGCGCCGATGCGGTGTGCCGCGGCAAGTGCAAACGCGACACGCACCAGCATCTCCCAACGTGGAACGTGCTCCGCACCGGGCGGCCGTCGTGCAAAGGGATCACCGAAGATCCAGGGGCGCACGACGGCGAGGTGGCCGTTGTTGATGGCGGCGATCCGCGGTGCCACCCAGGACGGGTGCGTGACGCTGCTGGTTCGCTCGCAGATGTCCAGGATTCGCGTCCGTTCGGTTCGGCCCAGCGTCGCCGGCAGCGGCATGACCTTCATCGCCACCGTGTCGCTCCGCTCGCTGTCACGGCCTTTGACCAACCAGCATCGTCCCCGCCGCAGTTGCACGGTCGCAATGCAACGGGCGCCGACGATCCACTCGGGCGGCTTGATCGGGATCGGTACATCGATCGAATCGTTTGGACGCGTTTCCGAAACGGGTTGCCCGGCCGAACGATGCCCCGCCGCAACGGTCATCTGCCGCTGGACCACCGATTGGTCCCAGTCCAAGCTGTCGCCCGTGTTGATTTCGCCTGTGTTGATTTCGCCCGGACCAGGTTCCAGGTGAATCAATTGTTCGATCGAATCGGCAAGCTCCGGAAATCGATCGCGAAAGCAGGCGGCATCGTAAGCCTGACCTTGTTCACGGCGGACACAAAGCTCGGCATCGATCAGGTCCAATACATCGCTGTCGGACTCGGCAAGCTGTGGGAACTGCTTCAAGTAGTCCTCCACGACGATCTCCTGGCCCCGGCGACGTTGCCCGATCAAGTCGACGGCCGCCAATTCCACCAGACCCCTCGTTGGCAGCGATGACGGATCGATCAGCTCCGCCAGCGGCGACGTGGGGTGACTTTCGCGACGCCGCTGCAACCATCCGATCAAACCATCGATCCCGGCGCCGTGGGGCGACGTGTCGGCGGTTGCCGCGGCGGGACGGCTCGAATCCTGCGCGGACGGATGCTCGGCCATCACGACGACTCCGACAAACCGATCTCTTCGCGCGCCCGATCGAGTGCACGGCGAACGCGCATGCGGGCGGTGTCCGGTTTGATCCCCAGCCGCTGACCGATCTCGTTCCAGTCATGGTTCTGCAACATCATGTCGAGCGCCAAGGCATCGGCATCGCCCAAGATCGAACGCACCCGATCGGCGACTTCTTTGCGGAGCGCGATCTGGCTGGGCGAAGTCTGGGCGCCGCGCAGTTTGATCTCTTCCACCGGAGTCGCTTCGTTGCGACGAAAATCGCGGCAATGACGCGCCAGCGTGCGAAAGGTGTCGACCACTTCGTTATCGATCGCCCGCAGGATATAAGACAGGATATCCTCCGCCGTCAACGAATCGGCGTCCGTTCGCTTGGCCAGATCCACCATCACTTCGTTACAGATGTCCATCGATTCGGTCTGACCGGTCAGACCATATTGCCGCAAGCGTGTCCGCGCGCGGCGGCGAAGCTGGCTGCCAAAGCTTTGCCAAACATCGTCTAGCGAGGCGGCCTGCGAAGGCGTCTCGGGCGAATCGGCATCATCGAGAGGGGGTTCATTGGACATGCGATCGGGGCCTCCAGCGGAGTGCAGCATTCAGTTTAATCTGTGCGGCAAGCAGGGTGGTCGCCATCGCAAGCTGGAAGCTTAGGCCACTTACCCGATCGCAAGCTGGAAGCTTACGCCACTTATTCCTCGGACTCGACGATTTCGACCGCGGTGTCTTGGGTCGCTTCCAGCTTTCTCGCACCGACGATCGCCAAGATCCCCAGCACCAACAACAGCGTCCCACAGACACGCAGGGCAGAAACCGGTGTCTTCGGATTGCCGAGCAGCCCATAATGGTCCAGCAACAGCGCCGCCAGCGTTTGCCCCGTCATCACGGCGGCAAACCAGGGTAGCGAGCCGATCCGCGGCACGATGAACAGCGACGTCGAAACCATCACCACGCCGATCGCGCCGCCGAACCAAATCCACCACGGCAACTGCCGCGGCGACACGGCAAAGGCGGGCGGGAATTCCCCGACCAACAGCGTCAACACCAACAGGATCGCCGTGCCGCTGCCGAACGAGATCAGCGACGCTTGCAACGGGTGCGCGACGCTCTTTCCCAGTGATCCGTTGATGCTCGGTTGAGCGCCGAGCAGACCGCCGGCCAACAAGCCGACGCCGATCGCGATCAAAAAGAAGCTGGTGGAATGGTTCAATTTGAACCCAAATACGGTTGAAGCAGTTCGACGGTCTTCGGGTCTCGCAAGGCAAGCTTTCCGAAGCCTCGCACGCAACCGGCCTCCATCGCCGCTTGCTGGTGCTCTTCGTAATTGGTGACCAACATCACGGGCACTTCGGCGACGTCCCCTTCCGCTTTGATCGTTTTGACCACGTCCATTCCATCGGAGTAGTCACGATCAAGTTTCCGATTGACGGTCACCAGCGCGACGTCACGTTGACGGAGCAACGTGAGCGTCTCTTCCGCGTTGTGTGATTGCACGACGACGGCATCGAAGTTGGAAGTCACAAACTGACGGATCGAGTGAAAATCGGGACCGCAATTACCACAGTCCACAACGGTCTTCGTCATTGCGATTGCTTCTCGATGGCGAACAACTTGTCTTTGGTGCTGATGTAGATTCGGCCGTTGGCCGCAATCGGCGTGCTGTAGACGCTGCTGCCCATGTTGATTTCTTCCATCGGCTCGTTGTACTGCGGGCCGAACTGGAAAATCGCCACGTCGCCGTCTTCGTCGCCCACGTAGACGTGCCCATCACTGATCAGCGGGCTGCCCCAGCTTTGTGCGAACATGTCATAGGTGAAGTGCACTTTGGCCTGGCCGTTCTCGCCACGGGCATCCAAACAGTGCAGCAATCCCGAAAAGTCGGCGACATAGATCACGTCGTCTTTGATCGCACAGGTGCCGATCGTGCGGTGCATTTCCTCTTCGAAGTCGATTTCGCCGTCGTCGTTGTTGTCCGACAGCGAATAGTGCCAGACCACGGCCGAATTCGGATTGTCGACGGCGATTTCGCCCTTCTCAGGTTCAACCGCTTGGATCCGTTTGTGGGGGATCTCGGTGCGACTGTCGCCTTCGACCTTCATCGCCAATTGCGGTGACACGTTGCCACGCTTGTTGGGATCGATGCACCAGAAGTGGCCTTCGCCCTCACCGTGCTCGGGATCCTGCCCGACCGCGATGTAAACCAAATCGTTGTAGACGACGGGCGTCGCGATCAGATTGTTACGCGTTCCTTCACCGCCGATGACCCATTTGGATTCCTTCGGGTTGCAGTCGAATTTCCACAGCAATTCCGGCTTGCCCTCGACGCCACCGTCGGCTTTGAAGCTGTACAACCATCCGTCTCCGCCGCAAAACAAAACCTGCGGCACGCCGCCCAGCACAGCGACGGTGGGGCTGGACCATTGGCCGTGCAGGATGTTGGATCCCGGCGAGGAGTCCTGCCACAGCAATTCGCCGGTGTTTTTGTTCATGCACAGGAACGTCGGTGCATCGGGGGCGGGCAAGTTCAGGTGCGATTCGTCCAGGCCATTGCTGGTGTTGACGAACAGGTAATCGCCATAGCTGGTCACGCTGCACGAGCACATGTTGTGTTGGCTGGTGCCCAGTTCCTGCATCATGTTGTAGATCCAGATGGTGTCGGCGTCGCGTTTGTCGTGGATGCCCAGACTCTTGAGCACGCTCAACCGAGGCCCGGCCTTTTTCAGTTCGAATGTGCGGTCGACGCCGCCGAAGTTTCCGCTGGCGACCCAGCCGGCGCCTTCGTTGACCGTTTCAATTTTGACGTCACCGCTGACCGCTTCGCCGGCCGTTTGCAGCGCTTCGACCAAGCCGTCGGACAGTTTGCCTTCACCGAGTGCCGCGACCGCTGCCTTGCCGGCGTCGCTGGCGAGCATCAGTTCGGCGACAAACGCCGTTTCCCCTGTCACCGGCCCGTCGTCTTCGCCGTCATAATAGCCTTCGACGTCGAGACAGCGGACTTCCCCGCGGCTGGTCACAAACCACAACCGATTGCCTTCGACCAGCGGTGCACAGCAAATGCCTTGCAGCGGCCAATCGTGAACGCGTCCGGTGATCAGCTTTTCGCTGCTGTGCTGCCACAGGAATTCTCCATCGGCTTCGTTAAAGGCCAACAAGCATCCCAAGTCGACTTGAGACGGATACCGTTTCAGGTGCCCGGCACCGTTGTTGGTGCCGACAAACACGCGGCCGCCGGCGACGACGGGATTCCCGTACGTCTGGCTGCCCAGATTGGCATACCACACGATGTTTTCCGCGTTGCTGTTGTCCCACTCTCCGCTGCGACGATCAAATTTCCCGATGTTCCAGGTTCGCGGCAATCCGGTCACGCCCGGCGTGTTGTTGCGCAATCGCGTTCCGCCCCACTGCGGCCAGTCCTTCCCGCTCGCCATCACTTCGTTGGGATCCGAGACCTCGGCAACCAACGTGGTCGCCGATGCTTGGTTTTCCACCTTGGCATCGCTGGTCGGTTTGGCGGCGACCTTGGCGACGGGTTCGCTGGCTGCCGGTTCGCTGGCTGCCGGTTCGCTGGCTGCCGGTTCGCTGGCTGCCGGTTCGCTGGCGATCGGCTCGGCCGCTGCAGGCTCGACCACTTCGACGGCGGGTTTGACCGGCATCGGGACTTCGGCAACCGGAGTCTCGGCCGCGACGGTGGTGTTGGCCGTCGTGTTGGACGCCCAGCGGGCCGACGTGGTCGTGTTGCTGCCGGTGGTATTGCTGCCCGACGTGTTGCTGGTTGCCGCGGCGGGTGGCACGGCGGTCGGTGGCTTGCAACCACTGAACGCAACGGTGGTCAGCGTGCCGAGACAGAAAGCAGCCAAGATCATCGAGAACGCCGAGAGTTCTTGTTTTCGCATTGCGATGGGGTCAGTCGACCTGGTGTGGGGTGGGAAGGGGCATTGGGGAGGGAAACTCATTCTAGGCAACACGACCGATGAAGCAAATCGTCGGCCGCGTTGCGGGACGAAGCCCCCCACTATGGTTCGTTGCTGTTTTCAACGACTTCGATATTGTCCAAATAAATTTCCGCGACCTTTGCGTTGCCGTAAAGACCGGGGCTGGCGTTTAAATTAGGCGATTCGTCTCGCACCGTCAGTGTCCATTCCTGGGGCTCCTCCTGATCGCGAGGCCAAACCTTGCCGCGGATCACCGCCACCTGTGCGGGGGCTTCGCTCTCCAAATCGACCCGCAGCTTCATCCGGTACCACTGGTCTTCCGACCAGGGGAACGCCGCGTTTGCCGAAGACCGTTCCTCGGACGACGCCCAGGTCCGGATTTGAACCTGTTGGGCTTCGCCCATTAAGTCGAGCACATAACCGTGGGCCGTCAACCCGATGTCCGGCAGGGCGCCCAACGCTCGCTGGCCGCGTGCGTCGGCGGAAATGGTGTACTGTGACAAATCGCTCGGCCCCATCCAGGCACGGCTTCGGGCCCCCTTGGGGATCGTGCTGATCTTGGTCAAGGCGGCCGACCCGTCGATTTCGCGAATCACGTGGCGGTATCGGGCACCGACCCACGACAGGGGCGGATCGGACAGGCCGTCAAAGGTGAATTTCCAGGGCAGCGGGGGCACGATCCGCACGCGCGCGGTGCCGGTGGCGTCGCCCAACTGGGCGATGACTTGGACCCCGGTGTGGGCCGCATCGGCCGCAGCGGTCAGCTTGTTGCCGTCGATGGAGGCCGCGCCGCCTTCGACTCGGAACGTCACGTCGCCGGGCGTTTCCAGTTTTTGGCCGATCGCGTTGAACACATTGACCTTGTACTCGATCGATTCACCGGGTTGGATGACGGCTTCGACCGGAACGATTTGGACCTGGGCGATCTGCGTGTCCTCGGCAACCGGTCGCTCCTCTCCGAAGGCATCGCGGATCGATTGGTCGGACTGTTTGGCCGCTTCATTGCTGATGCAGTACAGATTTCGCGTGCTTTGGAAATACAAGCGACCGTCGGCGACGATCGGCGAGGCGACAAAGGATTCACTCCGCAAGCGTCCGTCGTTGATCACTTCAAACCCGTCGGCGGTCGGCTTGACGATCGACCAGCGACCATTTTCGGTCGTCACGTAGATCTTTCCGTCGGCGTACAACAGCGCCGATTTTTGGCGGCTGTCGGCGAACCGTTCTTGTTCGACAATCGGTTCTCCCGTTTCGGCATCGAAAACCCACATCTTGCAGCGGTCATCGACCAGGTACAAACGCCCATCGATGAGCACCGGTTCGCTGAATCCCGCCACGACTTCGTACTGTTTCCACAGCTCACTGACTTGGGTTTGATCACCGGTGCCGGAAACCTTGATTCCCGCGACGGCGCCCATCACGTTGGCCCATTCGCCGACGTTTTCTTCATTGTGGCTGCAAAAGATTTTGTCGCCGACGACCAGGGGTGCGGCGAATAGTCCCCGACGCGACAGTTCGTATTTCCAGAGCGGTTTGCCCGTTCGAGGCTGAATGCCCCAGACCTGGCCGTCGCCAAAGCCCATGATCAATTGCCGTTGACCGTCGATGGTCGTAATGGTCGGTGCCGAGTAGGACGTGTCGTAGGGCAAATCACGCGTTCCGCTGAACCAAACGAATTCGCCCGTCAGCTTGTCCAGTGCCAGCATGCGGTGATTGGGTTTGGCGTAGTCGCCCCAGTTGATGATGATCCCGCTGATGATCACCAAGTCTTCGTGCACGATCGGGAAATTCGTCCGCCCCCCGTAGGTGCTGAGCATGCCGAACTGTTCGTGCAACGGGACCTTCCAAAGCGTCTCGCCGGATTCCCCGTCCATGCACTGGAAGATGTCGCAGGCGCCCAGCACATACACGTTGCCCGACTCCGGGTCGGCGACGACGCTGGTCCACCCGATCCGCTCTGCCGGGACATCCGACAGCCAGACGTTGTAGCTGTTTTCCCAGATCGTCTCGCCGGTCTTGGCGTCCAGGCAGACGACTTTCTCGCCTTCTCGCTCGGTGTCGGGCAGGTGCCGTTGGATCGTGTAGAGTCGTCCCCCCATCGTGACCGGGGTGCAGAAACTGCCGATGTCTTCGCGTTTCCACAGCAGATTGCTGCCGTCGCCTCCCTTGGAATCCCAGTCGTCGGGCAAGCCGCTGACCTGGGCGGTCCCGTCCATGTTCGGACCACGCCAATAGGGCCAGTCGGCCGCCGGCGCCGCGACACCGAGCCACAAGATCGGAAGCATCAACAGGAATGGCAACGCCGCATCGAATCGACGTCGGAGGTCAGAAGTTGGTCGCGTCATAGGGAGGCAATCTGGCAGGAGGGGAGTTTGGGCAACGGACGATGTGCTCTTGGTCGCTATCTTAACTGGACTCGACGAGGTTCATTAGTCCCTCAATCGAAGTGTTCGTCGGCGGGATCGAAGTCGGGTAGGCAAACGATCACCACTTCCATGCATCCGACCGCACGATGTCGGGTGCCGGGTGGGATCAAGATCGAGGTTTTGGGGCGGACGGGGTGCAATCGGCCGTCCAGCTCGATCGCCGCATCATCATCACACTCCAATACGACGTAAACCTCGGTGTGTTCGGTATGGTAGTGCGTTCGGGCTGATCGATCGATTTTTGTCAGATGAACGGTCCCGGGGAACTCGCCCCGGTCGTGAAATGCCCGACGCGCGATGCCACAGGGGCACGCGACCCCGGGCAGGGCGGTCAGATCGACGATGGCGGGGCCTTGGTCGGGCATCTCTGGCGTCTCCCACGCTCGAAAGTGGCAACTTCTCTAGGGATCATTCCGGCAACGGCTGTGAATCCAATGTACAGAACTGCTCGGAACAGAACTGAAATGCACAGAACACAGGCTGACCCGTCACCGCGGCGTTTGGCGTTCCCGCGGCCAGAGCCCCCGAACGGGCGGCAGCCGAACGCCTCACCTGATCCGGTCGATGATAGTTTATACCGTCCAGTCCGGTTGTTCCACGTGACCAACCCGGGTGTCGGTTGTCCCCCCCCACATCGAGAGCAGCTTGCCCAGCCGTCAAAGCTTCGCAAGCTGGCGAAAATAGAGTGGAACAGTAATCTCGGACCGTAACCGGTCCGATACGGTTAGTGATCCAAGCTGACAAATCGTCCCGACCGGGACGAACCGACGGCGAACGATCGACCCAGAATTCCTCGTTGCACAGGACGCAACGGGGGATTTGAAAAGCGATTTCGCGTGCGGATTCGAATTGCCGATCAATTGGCAAGACGTTGTTCCACCACGACAAATTGCCATCGAGCTGAACGAAGTCGGCGGGCTGTGTAACCCACACCGCGGTCCGTCCGTGCTCGAAGGGTGTATCAATCGGATGCGATCGCCGGCAACTTCGTCCAGCGAACGCACCCGAGTGGCAGTCGAATTCGACCAACATGACCCGCTTTTCAAATCGACCCGCGTAACAAACTAAGGGAGACGTGGCTCCGATGATACGGACACTGATGATGATGGCCCTCGTTCTTGGCACCACGACGTGTTGCCAAACACAAGGGATGGACTTGCTCCAAAAATTGATGAAGGGCAGCGTTAGCTCTTCATGCTGTGACACCGGCTGTGCCGCCGCACCGTGCGGCTGCGAAGCAGACCCCGCTTGTGGCTGCGAAGCCCCCTGCGGCGGATGCGCCGCCGAACCGGCCTGTGGTTGCGAAGCACCCGCTTGCGGTTGCGCCGCTGAACCGGCATGTGGCTGCGAAGTCGCTGCACCTTGCTGCGAAACCGCTCCGGCATGTGGCTGCGAAGTCGCTGCACCGTGCTGCGAAACCGCTCCGGCTTGTGGCTGCGAAGTCGCTGCACCTTGCTGTGACACCGCCCCGGCGTGTGGCTGCAGCAAGAAAAGCGGCGGACTGCTCGCTCACCTGTTCGCTTGCAAGAAAAGCTCGTGCTGTGAACCGGCTTGTGGTTGCGAAACCGCTTGCTGCGAAACCGCTCCGGCTTGTGGCTGCGAAGTCGCTGCCCCCTGCGGTTGCGACAGCGGCTGCGACTCGCCTTGCGGTTGCGGCTCCAAGAGCGGAGGACTGCTGAAGAAACTGTTCGGCAACCTTCGCAAAAGCTCCTGCGGATGTGACAGCTGCTGCGACGCTCCGGCGTGCGACAGCGGTTGCGGATGCGGAGCAACCTACAGCGCCCCGATGGCTCCCGCACCGGCTCCGGCCGCTGCTCCCGCCGCCGACGCAGCTCCCATGCCTCCCGCTCCGATCGTTGATCCGAGTGCGAGCATCTCACAAAAGCGTCGCGTCATTCAAGCCAGTGCCCGCTACGTCCGCTGATAAAGCGAAACGTAGCAACCGGGTGATAAACCCGGCTGCTGGACTCAAGACGTGAACCGCGAAAGCGGCTCGGCAGTTCGCTGCCGAGCCGCTTTTTTTTGTTTCAAGTTTCAGGTTTCAGGTTTCAGGTTTCAGGTTTCAGGTTTCAGGTTTCAGGTTTCAGGTTTCAGGTTTCAGGTTTGCGATTTTCCTAGCTGGGTCCCACTTCTTTGGCAAATCGTTACCCTGTAACCGACTCAACATCCGACTTGGCGCTGCCAACTTGAAACCTGGAACCCGGAACCTGGAACTCAAAAACATGCCTGATCTCTCCGAATCTTCCGTCCGCCAGCTTCTCGATGGGCACCCCGACCCCGAAACCGGACGCCCGATGGGCTCGATGGGGCAAGTCGTCTCGGTCGGTGTGGACGGCCAGCACGCCAAGATCCAGCTCGGCCTCACCTCCCACTCGCTTCCGATCCAAGACGATGTGCGCGACGCCGTGCTGTCCAAACTGGCCGCCGCCTTTCCTGGCATCCAGGTCGATCTGGAATTCAAGACGCACGCCCGTCCGGCCACGCGCGTCGGCCAAACCGCGCTCCGCGCCAAAAGCGTGATCGCGGTCGGCAGCGGCAAAGGCGGCGTCGGCAAAAGCACCGTGGCGGCTTCGATCGCGCTGACGCTGCGGCGACTGGGCAGCCGAGTCGGCTTGATGGACGCGGATGTCTACGGACCCAGCATTCCACATCTGCTGGGGCTCTCCGGCCGTCCCGGTTTTAGCGAGTCCAAACGGATCGATCCGATCATGCTCGACGACAGCCCCGACCTGTCGCCAATGCCCGTGATGTCGATGGGATTCCTGGTCGACCCCAAGGAAGCCGTGATTTGGCGCGGCCCGATGCTGCACGGTTCGATCAACCAGTTTCTGGGCATGACCGAATGGGGTGAACTGGATTACCTGATCATCGACATGCCACCGGGAACCGGCGACGTCGCCTTGACGCTCTCGCAAGCCATCCCGCTGGCCGGCAGTGTGGTCGTCTGCACGCCCCAAGAGGTCGCGCTGCTCGATGCCGTCAAGGCGATCGCGATGTTTCGAAAGGTCAACATTCCGATCCTGGGCATGGTCGAAAACATGAGCGGCTTCCTGTGCCCCGATTGCGGCAAGACCTATGACATCTTTGGGGCCGGTGGGGCACGCGAGAAGGCCGAGCAGATGGACGTCGCCTTCCTGGGCGGCCTTCCGTTGGACATCAAACTGCGTGTCGCCGGTGACGAAGGACGGCTGGCTGCGGTTCTCAGCAGCGACGAAGCCGCTCGTGCCCCCCTGGAACGCGTCAGCCAAGCGATGGTTCGTACCCTGGCTGCTCGAAATGCCGCCGCACCGCCCAAGCCGTCGCTGCCGACACTCTGACCGCGTGCTTGGTCAATCTTCGAAGTGGGGTAAGCTTCCAGCTTGCCGTCTCGTTTCACTCGTAAAACGCAAGCTAGAAGCTTACGCCACTTGCTTGCTGACCTAAACACCGGTAGGGAGAGACTTCCAGCCCGTCAACGGGCCCCCCCTGCCGCGTGTGAAGGCCTCTCTCGCGTACCCACCACAAAAAAACCGCTCGGGGGTGACCCGAGCGGTTTGGTGGATGGATGGGGCCGATTGAAAATCGGCGAAGAGCAGAAGCTTACTTGCGCTTCTTGGCAGCCTTCTTCTTGGTTGCCTTCTTCTTTTTGGTCGCCTTTTTCTTGGTTGCCTTCTTCTTGGCAGCCTTCTTCTTCACGGCCTTCTTCTTAGCAGCCTTCTTCTTGGTTGCTTTCTTCTTGGTTGCCTTTTTCTTGGCAGCCTTCTTCTTGGTTGCTTTCTTTTTAGCCACGTTTTTCCTCCGCGGAATTGGAAACGATGGCGAGTCATTGTGACTTGCGTGGGAACGTTCCCCGACAAGCCACCGGCCACGGCTCACCATGCGTTAGTAAGTGACAGACAAACGTTGAAGCCAGTTATCCAACGGACCAATCAATGCTGTCTGACGTAAACCTGCGGTATTTGTACGCTCTGCATCAAATTCCGCAACATGTTTTCGGAAAAATTATGCTTGCAAGACACTCCGTTCCTGCTACCTCGTCGTTGTTCTTCGCGATCGCGCGACGTGTCGCAGCGATCCCGTTGAACGTTGCACGACAAGCGATGCGTCAACGCGCGGCTGTCCGTGTCGTTCAACGACATCGTCTTACGTGTGTTGACGCAAATATCGATACAGCAATGCGTTGTGCGCATTCGATCGAATCGACTGCGGACACGCAAACGAAGCGCTTCGTTGTCTTGATGTCACTGGAAGCACTTGACATTGGATGGCTTCCTGCATGCGCGACGACATCAAGTGCAGTGATTGGAAGCCACATCAAACGCATGCAAAACTTTTTGAGAAAAATTTTGTAAACAACCGCTTGATCGAACTGTCTTAGCGCGCTTTGTTGTCCATCTCGCGCTGCATCGTTGGATCGACGCGCGCGATCTTTGTTGCAACGCACTCCGTTTCGTTGCACCGCGCTAGCGCCAACCAGACCGCGCTAACGCCAACCGTTGTTCATCGGGTTCAACATCTGGTAACTGCTGACACCGAACATCAAGAAGAAGATGCCCATCATCGGTTGCCCATGATTGAACGCATAGAAGGCCAACAAGCCACTGCAGATCACGCTGACCCATAGCGATTGCGCGACCGTACCACCATTGATCACAATCAGACTGCGCGCGATGCGCCCTCCATCGAGTGGCCAGACCGGAACAAGGTTCAGCAACGCCCACAAGACACTCGGCAAGATGTAAAACGTCACCAATGCCTCCATCCCTTGGCTATCGATGAAAGCTCCCTCGGTGACCCAAGGAAGATCGGCCAGGAACGATGGCATCCAGTGAAACGCAGACACTTTGAAACCTGCCGACTTGACGGCCAGGATCACCGCCAATGCGGACAACAACTGAAACGCCGGCCCGGCTGCCGAAATGATCAACTGTTCCTTCTCGCCGATCCGCGCGATCGATCGACCCGGCATGTAGGTGCTGGTCGGAATCGCCAAGCCGCCGAAGTGATACAGCACAATCGATGACTGAATGCCGTAATGGCGGAACGCCAACGCATGCCCCAGCTCGTGAATCAAGATCGAAAGCAGCAAACACAGCGCCCAGGCGATCATCAGTGGCCCGACGCCTAGCTCCTCGCTGGAAAAAAAACGGCACAGCGAGTAGCCGAAAACGACGGCGCCCAACCAAAACGTCACCGCAATCCTGACCGGGAAACCGAGTAGGGTGAAACGGATGTCGTAAGCGGTCTCGGGGGGCTCGGATAACAGCATGGGGTATGCCTGTGCGGACAATTTCGGGAGACAGGAAGCGTGGCCTGATTCGTCGGACGGACCAAAACCTTGCCCAGAATACCGCGTTGTGTCCCTTCTTCACAGTTCAGCAACGGGCGATCCAAGCCTTCGCACACCAAAACGCATCGTGAATCTCGGTGCTTGCAGCTATAATGGCAGCCGTGGCCGTATCGACCCCTCCCGCCTTCCACACGGGTCGTGACACCCGCGATCACCTTGATCGCCAAACCCAGCCGCGCCAAACCCAGCCGCGCCCGATCCCACCTCCAATGACTTGCCCAGTGATGAATCAAGCCTTCATGCCGTTGCACCAAAGGCGTCGACGTCGCATAGGCCATGCGCGCCGTATGACCATGACTACGAGGACCGCCGCGCGACGCAACGCGTTGCCGATGCTCACGATATTTGCAGTGCTGATCATGGCACTGTTGCTGCCACCGTCGGCCGCAGCCGCGGAAGCAACCGACACCCAAGGCACGCGACAAACCGATCAGCGCAAGAACAACGTGATGACGTTCTTGCGACAAAACTGTCTGGACTGCCACGACGGCAGTGAAGGCGAGGGCGGATTTGATTTGAACCGACTGAAGTGGGCCGATCTGGCACACTCGACCGAACCCCAGAGCACCGAACCCCAGAGCACCGAACCCCAGAGCACCGAACCCCAGAGCACCGAACCCCAGAACCTTGCCACTTGGGTTCGCGTTTTTGATCGCGTCGCCGACGGTGAAATGCCGCCGGAGGAATACGGCGACGTCGAAGCAGAGCCCAAAGCACGGTTTCTCCACACGGCCGCTGAATCGATCGACGAAACGATCACCTCGCGTCATCAATCACTCGGACGTGTGCTCGCCAGACGACTGACCAATCGGCAACTGGAACGAACGCTCGGTGACCTGTTCGCGATCGCGACCCCGCTTTCGCAATTGATGCCCGACGAACAGCGCACCGATGGGTTTCGCAACATCGCCGATGCCCAGTCGATGTCCCACTATCATCTCGAAGACCACCTGCGTGTCGTCGATGCGGCCCTGGATCAAGCCTTTGATCGGCTTCGCCCCAACCGGTCCGACGTCGTCATCGATCTGCCGGCGTCACGGATCGCAAACAAACGCAAGGGGCAACGCAATCGCGATCCCGAGTTGCGCGATGGCGCGGCGGTGATCTGGTCCTGTGGAATCTCGTTTTACGGACGGATCTCCCGGACCGAATTGGACCACTCCGGTTGGTATCGCATCACACTCGATGCGTCTTCGCTGAAGATGCCCGAGGATCGCGGTCTGTGGTGTTCCATTCGAAGTGGCAAATGTGTTTCCAACGCACCGTTGATGCATTGGGTCGGCGCGTTCGAAGCGACCGAGACTCCGCAAACGTTTACCTTCACCACATGGATCGAAGCCGATCACATGCTTGAAATTCGTCCCGCCGACAGCACGCTGAAGAAAGCACGCTTCAACGGCGGTCAAGTCGGGTTCGGCGAAGGGGAATCGCAAAACGTCCCCGGTGTCGCGATGCACTCGCTGAAGATCGAGCGGATTTATCCCGGCGGAGACCAAGCCGCCGTCCAGCAGGCTTTGTTCGGCGACCTGGACGTTCGATACGATCGGAAATCGAAACGTTTTCAATTGCAAAGTGATTCACCGGCGGAAGACCTGAAGAAACGGTTGCATGACTTTGCCACCGCAGCCTTCCGCGGCCCGGTCACGAAGGAGATGCTGGAACCCTACGCCAGCCTGATCGATCACGGCATCGACGGCAATAACGATCCGATCGAAGTGCTTCGTCAAACCTATCGGGCCGTGCTGTGTTCGCCTCGATTCATCTATTTCACCGAAACACCCGGACGTCTGAGCGACCACGCCGTCGCCAATCGACTCAGTTACATGCTGACCGGCAGGGGGCCCGACCCCAAACTGCGTGCGGCCGCCGACGCGGGGCGCTTGTCCGATCCGGCGGAGATCATCGCCCAGACGCGTCGCTTGCTTCAAGGCAAAACACTTCAGCAGTTCGTCAGCGATTTCTCCGACCAATGGCTGGACCTTGCCGATATCGATTTCACCGAACCGGATCGAAGGATGCACAAGGACTTTGACTTGGTGGTCCAAAATGCGATGCTCGGTGAGACGCGTCGCTATTTGGAAACGTTGATTGTCGAAAACCAACCGGCGCGGATGCTGGTCGATTCTGATTTCACGTGGCTGAACAATCGTCTGGCGCGGTACTATGACATCGATGCCGACATCGCCCCTTCGCAATGGAAACGCGTCTCGATCGCGGACCATCCGTTTCGCGGCGGGCTGATGACGCACGGATCGATCCTGAAGGTGACGGCCAACGGATCCAACACCTCGCCGGTCGTCCGCGGCGTTTGGATCTGTGATCGATTGCTCGGCATTCCCATCCCTGATCCGCCGGCCAACGTGCCTGCGATCGAACCCGACGTGCGTGGTGCCACGACGGTTCGCCAGATCCTTGAAAAACACCGTTCGCAAACCGAGTGCGCATCATGCCATGCCAAAATCGATCCCCCCGGATTCGCGTTGGAGCACTTTGATGCCGCCGGTAAGTGGCGTGATCATTACCTGACGCGTCGCGGCGGGGCGTACAAACAAGGCCCCGAAGTCGACTCGGCGTATCGGCTTGCCGACGGTCGAGAATTTGATTCCTTCGTCGCCTTCCGAGAACTCGCCGCCGGTGATGACCATCTCGTCGCCCGCAACTTTGCCGCCCAACTGCTTGTCTATGCGACCGGGCATGAAATCACGTTCGCCGACCGCAAGACCCTGGACCAAATCGTCTCTCAAACCAAGTCCGATGGCTATCGATTGCGTTCGCTGATCGAAGCCGTCGTGACCAGCCAAACTTTCCTCACCAAGTGAAACGATGACGAACAAACACGATCACGCCCCGCGTACCGCCCCCACCCGTTTCCACTCTGCAAAAACTCGCCTGGCGCGTCGCACCGTGCTGCGCGGCAGCGGCGTCGCGATGTCACTGCCGTGGCTCTCGGCGATGGAAGCCTCTGCCGGAACATCATCCGTTCCCCCGGCCCAACGCTTCGTCTCGGTCACGATCGGATTGGGGTTATTGGGCGAAAACCTGTTCCCCGAACAAGCCGGTCGCGGGTATGCGCCGTCCCGCTATCTGAACTCCATGGCCGACATCCGTGATCAATTCACAGTCGTCTCCGGCAGCAGCCACCCGGGCGTTTCCAACGGGCACCGCGCCGAAGCGAGCATCCTGACCGCCACGCCGATCGGAAACAGCGGCAGCGCCAAGAATACCATCTCGGTCGACCAATACCTGGCCAAACATCGCGGCGGCGCCACGCGCTATCCATCGTTGGTCCTCAGCACCAGCGGAACGCAAAGCCCTTCGTACACCGACACCGGGGCCATGATTCCTTCGGAAAGCTCTCCGGCTCGACTGTTTGCGACGTTGTTTATCGACCAGTCGCAACAAGAACGCTTGCGGCAAGCCGATCGAATTCGCAGCGGACGCAGCATCATGGATGTGGTCAACGAAGACGCCAAACGATTGCAACGCGATCTGGGGGCCGGCGACCGTAACCGGTTGGATTCGTATTTCTCCAGCGTCCGTGAGTTGGAACAGCGGATGGCCGCCAACGAACGTTGGGCGAAACTGCCCAAGCCGGTCGTCGACGCCAAACCGCCGACCCCACCGGACGCCAACGACCTGGTCGGTTGCCAGGCGATGATGCTGAGCTTGATGAAACTGGCCCTGCAAACCGACTCGACACGATTCATCACGTTGAATCTGCCCGGTGGCAACAGCAAGTTGCCGATCGAAGGCGTCGATGAAGGCTATCACACGCTCAGCCATCACGGTCGCGACGCCGACAAGCTCGCCCAATTGGCGTTGATCGAAGAACAGATCGTTGGTGCCTATGGCGACTTCCTCCGCAGCTTGGCCGGCTTCGAAGAAACCGATGGCAACTTGTTGGACCAGACCTCCGTCCTGATGACCAGCAATCTCGGCAACGCATCGAGCCACGACAACCGCAACTTACCGGTTCTGGTTGGGGGTGGCGGCTTCCGCCACGGGCAACATCTCGCCTTTGATCGCAACAGCAACTATCCTTTAGCGAACCTGTTCGTTTCGGTGTTGCAGCAATCCGGCCTGCCAACCGATGCGTTTTCGAGCGGGAAAACGACGATGAAGGGGCTTGAACCGACA
Source organism: Stieleria neptunia (assembly GCF_007754155.1). Lineage (NCBI taxonomy): Bacteria > Pseudomonadati > Planctomycetota > Planctomycetia > Pirellulales > Pirellulaceae > Stieleria > Stieleria neptunia. The sequence continues at coordinate 3,478,881 of NZ_CP037423.1, forward strand.
CGGACGTAGCGGCAGGCTACGGCTCGGTCCTCAAGTAGCGGAACTCGCCAAGAGTTTCGTCCGGCACCGCGAATCGCCCAACGTCATGACGACATCGCAGACTCTAGCCGATCCGAAGTGATGGCCAACGTTCTCGTCACCGGCGCGACCGGTTTCATCGGCACCCAGTTGGTCCGCCATCTTTCATCGCGCGGTGATCGCGTCGTGTGCCTGGTTCGATCCAGCTCGGATCGACGCGGCCTGCAAGCCTCCGCCCCACAGTTCGTCGTCGGCGATCTGTCGGACCGGCGATCGCTGGACAATGCCGTCCATGATTGCGACATCGTCTTTAATCTGGCCGGAACGACCAAAGCGCTGCGGCAACGGGAGTTCGAACAAGCCAACGTGCTCGGACCAAGGCTGTTGGCCGAGGCCTGTGCCGATCGCGACACCCCGCCCACGCTGGTCCACGTGTCCTCCTTGGCCGCCGCCGGACCGTGCAGCGGATCCACCCTGCGAACCGAAACCGACGATCCCACGCCGGTTTCCGACTACGGGAGAAGCAAACTGCGCGGTGAAGCAGCGCTGCTGGAATTTGCCGCTTCCGTTCCGATCTCGATCCTCCGCCCGCCGATCGTCCTCGGCCCCGGCGATCGCGACGGATTCGAGATGTTTAACGGGATCGCGAAATGGAACTTGCACTTGGTCCCCGGCTTTGCCGACCATCTCTTCTCCGTGATCCATGTCGACGACCTCTCCCACGCACTACAACACGTTGCATCGAGCGGCAAGCGTGTTTGCCACAACGCGACCGATCGCCGAGGCATCTATTTCGCCGCCGCCGACGAAACACCGACGTACGCCGAACTCGGACAGATGATCGGCCGATCATTGGGTAAACAACACGTGCGGATCGTCCGCAGCCCCTCGCCACTGATCTGGACCATCGCAACGATCAACAGCGGTATTTCCCGACTTCGCGGCCGGCCACATATCCTCAGCATCGACAAAGCCAGAGAAGCCACCGCGGGCTCCTGGGTCTGCGACGCCTCGCGGCTTCGCCGCGAAACCGGATTTCAACCCGCCAAGACGCTTCAAGAAAGAATCGACGAGACCACAAATTGGTACATCAACAACGGTTGGATTAAAGGGAGTCGGTGATCGACACCAGAGATCGGACCACGGATGGCAAGGCGTACCCACAGATGTCAAACCGTATGGGATCCGTGGGTACGCTTTGCCATCCGTGGGTGTGATCCAACCCGATGCCGACGACTGCCTTTTCGCGGACGCTCTCGTGAGTTCAACCGTTTGCAGCCACCCGGGCACGCCCCCCCCATCATTCTGCCCCGAATCATTCTGCCATCGGACCACTGGTACCCATCAACTTGACCGGACCTGGTCGACCGGTGGAGAGATAGGAAAATTCATGAAATCGAAGGGAAGTTGCATTTCAGAATTTTCTTACCTCCAAAATCTTCTTACCCCCTTTCCGCCGCCCCCTCCCTTCAGTATTCGACAGAGCCTAGTCCACCTTCGCCCGTCTCAGCCTGAGCGCATTACTCACGATCACCAGATCCGAACCGACCATGGCCAGCGCCGCGGTGATCGGATGCAGCTCTCTCAGCCACATCGGCGCCGACTCAACACCGGCCAGCACGCCCGCGGCGATCGGGATCAGTGCGACGTTGTAGGCAAAGGCCCAGAACAGGTTTTGTTTGATGTTCCGCATCGTCAGCGCTGACAACTTGACGGCCCGTGAGACACCTCGCAACTCTCCGCCCAACAACGTGACGTCCGCCGCTTCGATCGCGACATCCGTGCCGGTGCCGATCGCGATTCCCACATCCGCCTGGGCCAGCGCCGGGGCGTCGTTGATTCCGTCGCCCACCATCGCCGTGAATTCGCCCCGCGACTGCAGCTCGCGAATCCGCTCTGTTTTCTCCCCCGGCAACACCTCCGCCATCACGTCATCGATCCCGACCTGGCTGGCGACCGCGGCGGCGGTGTGTTGATTGTCGCCGGTCAGCATGGAAACCACGATGCCTTGGCCATGCAGCCTTGCAATCGCCTCGGCCGACTCCGGCTTGATCGTGTCCGCCACGGCAATCAAGCCGACCACTTCGCCTTCGCAAGCGATCCACATGACCGTTTTGGCTTGGCGTTGCAGTTCCGCCGCGCGGGTCTGTAGCGTCGGATCGATGGATGCCTCCTGCTCGATGAAACGTTGATTGCCGACTCGGACGCGTTGTCCTTTCCAAACCGCCGTCACGCCCTGACCAGAGCTGGACTGGACGTCGTCAGGCATCGTGGTGTCCACGCCCAAGCGATCGGCTTCGGCCAAGATGGCGGTGGCGATCGGGTGCTGGCTGCCGCGTTCGACACTGCCAGCCATCTCGATCAATCGCTCGCCGCTGAGTCCCGCGACGGTGATCGTATCGGTGACCACTTGTTCGCCGCGCGTAATCGTTCCCGTTTTGTCCAGCACGACGTGCTTGATCGCACCGACGCGCTGGATCGCTTCACTGGACTTGAACAGTATCCCGTTCTCGGCGCCGCGTCCCATTCCGACCGTCACGGCCAGCGGCGTCGCCAGGCCCATCGCACAGGGACAGGAAATGATCAACACCGAGATCATCCGCAAGATCGCCCCGACGGTGTCGCCGAGGACGAAGAACCAGACGCAAAACGCGACCAGCGCGACCGCGATCACGATCGGAACAAAGATCCCGGAGATCTGATCGGCCAGCTTTTGGATCGGCGCCTTGGTCGCCTGGGCCTCGGCGACCTGTTTGACGATCCGCGCGAGCGCCGATTCGGCGCCCAAGTGACGCGCCTCGACCGTTAGCATTCCATCGCCGTTGATCGTCGCGCCGATCACACCGCTCCCGATCGGTTTGTGGATCGGCATGCTCTCACCGGTGATCATGCTCTCGTCGACCACGCTTTCGCCCGCGATCACCGCGCCGTCGACGGGAATCTGTTCTCCCGCTCGCACGATCACGTGATCTCCCACAACCACTTCTTGGATCGGCAGATCGACTTCCACGCCATCACGGAGGACGCGCGCGTTTTTCGCTTGCAGATTCAACAGCGACGTGATCGCACCATTGGTTCGCGTCTTGGCACGGCTCTCGATCCAGTGGCCGACCATCACCAGGGAAATGATCGTGGCGGAGGTTTCGAAATAAACATGTTGCCCCAGCATCTCGCTACCGAAGGACAACAACAGCATCACCGCCACGCTAAAAAAGTAGGCGACCGAAGTGCTCATCGTCACCAACACATCCATGTTGGCGAATCGGCTTCGCAGCGATCGATACGCCCCCAGATAGAACTCACGGCCGACATAAAACTGCACCGGCGTGGCCAGGGCGAACATCAAGTAGTTCACCCAGCCGGCATGCGCCCACGGACCCCAGAGGCCGAAATCACGGCCCATGCTGAGCACGAACAACGGCAACGTCAGCGCGACGCCGATCCACATGACCAATGTGTCGTGATCCTCTTGTCGACGATCTTGCTCGGCGGTGTCGCGGTCACCCGTTTCCACCTGGAACCCGGTCTGACGAATCACTTCGGCCAATTCCGCTTCGTCGGTTCCCGACGGATCGTAGCTGACGACGACGTTTCCGCCGGCGAAATTAACCACGGCGGAACTCACGTCCGGCTGCCGCAACAACGACCGCTCGATCGATTGAGCGCACCCGGCACAAGTCATGCCCGACACGTTGAATTCGGCCCGTCGGTTCACCTCGGCAGTTTTTAATTCTGACACGGACTCAGATTTCGTTTCCTCCAGTTTGTCCATCACATTTTCCAAAACATCCCGTTGAGCAATTCCATCAAGAGGATCGGCGTCACGCTGACAACTCTAGGTAGAGTATCCGAGGCGATCAAGGGTCATCAGATCATTCAGCGGTCCCATCCTAACACGGTGCCGACCCCAGATTTGCCGGTATCGCTCCCTTCCACCATTGAAGATTTCGAACACGGCCTAGTCGTTGTTCTTCTCTTTCTTCTTCGTTTTTCGCACTACCAGGCGTACCAAGTGCGAAAAACCTTCACCCATCGCGGCGTCCGAGCTATCCCGGAGGGATTGCAGCGAGTAGCCGGAGGTCGGCGCAGCACCACCTCCGGGCCACGCATATCGCAGTAAGAAGGTAGGAAAATTTCGGGTAGGAAAACGGATGCCCGAAAAACGACACACCCGGCAAACACCACGCTCTCTTTTCCTACCCCAATTTTTCCTACCTCCATCTCCAACCAATGCTTCATCCGCACTTCATCATCAGGACCCCGCTCTTGTCGGATCAGAGGGCATTAACGAGGAAGAAGCCACCCGATTTACCCGACAGGTAGGTTCTTAGTCGCGTCAGATAGTCGGTCAGGGACTCGACGGTTGCTGTCGTTTGAAGCTCTTCAATTGTCACCCATCGCGGTGCTACGTCTGCGATTTCGTCATCGGAAAGCGTTGCCAATCGCGTCGTCAATGTTTCCGGTATCGTCTGCGGCCAAGGTCCTTCATCACGTGGCTCGCCAACAAGGTCAAATCCGCTCATCAGGTTGTCGTATGAGTCAACACTCAGCATTTCCCCAAGCTGACATAGCTCGATCATACCGATACCTTTGCAGAAAAACCAACGTTCCTTGTCGTCATAGGCTTCGTCAGAATCAAGTACCGACCAGAGTTCATTTTTCGGGCAATTGAGTATGTCATTGAGCGGCATTGCAATCTCGTTTCGGTGCAAGCATCGTTGTCGGGTAACGGCAGCGTTCACCTGGACGCCGCGAGTAACTTTAATTTCGGGGCACGGTTCTTTCGAGAGGTCAGTCTACCGAATGAAATCCTAACGAAAGAGAGTACGAGGCGAGGGCAACTGCGGTTCGGCGGCTACGGAGAAGTCAGCCTTGAACCGTTCTCTCTTTTCTCTGATGGAAGCAGTTGCCGACGACATTAACAATAAGCGTGCTTGCACCGAAACGGCGAACCGCACTGTGCTAGCTTGCCCTGGGCGGACACGCACTAGGTGGTGTGGGAGGGAACCCGGAGCAATCCGGCGCCCTATCCCGATTCGAATGAAACCCATAAGACACACCGGACGTACCAGCCCCAGCAGACCGATCGGTCCCATCGAAAGCGACATCCGTTGCCGCTCTCGGTTAGGCCTCCCCAAGTTCTTCTTTTGGTTGAGCCTGTTCATCCACCCGATGCTCATCCACCAGGATCCGCACCGACGGCGAATCTAAATCGTCATACTGACCGTCCCGGATGCAGTACAGACATGCGAGCAGTCCGCCGCCGCCCAGCAGCAACGCGATCGGCAATGCGATGTAAAGCACACTCATCTTGCGAACACTCGATTAGTGGGGATAGGCGCAATAAGGGATGCAGCAACCGTTGGTGTGCAGGCTTTAGCCGCCCCCGGTCGCTGCATCGCAGCGACGGCGAATCGCCTGAAGGCTAAACACCAACACGTAGGCTCTTGCCACCTATTTATGATGCGTCCTCGGCAAACGTCGGCCAGCCGAGTGTCAGCGACAACACGGAAACCGAACTGATCGGCATCAACACCGCGGCGACCAGCGGGCTGATGAATCCGAAAATCGCCAACACGACGGCGATCACATTGTACGCCAGCGAGACCGCGAACGTCGTCCGGATCAAATGATTGGTCCGTCGCGATGCATCCATCAAGTCCGCCACACTTTCCAGCGTCCCCGAAGCGACGAATACCGGCGCGGCTTGAAGACTCACTTCCGCCCCCCCACGCACCGCGATGCCGACGTCCGCCGCCGCCAGTGCCGCCGCGTCGTTGGCACCATCGCCGATCATCACCACCGGCCCCGCGGCACCCGTCGTCACGCGTTTCAATTTGTCTTCGGGCGAAAGTCCCCCAAATGCGTTTTGTGGATCGATCCCGACCCGGCGCGACACTTTGCCGACCAGCTCCTGATGGTCACCCGACAGAATCCCGACGTCCCAACCGGCCTGCCGGATTCGATCGATCGTGGACTTGGCGTCTTGCTTGACCGGATCGGCGATCGCCAGCACCGCAACCACGCAGCCAGCGACCGCGACGATCACCGGCGTGGTTTGATTCTGCAAACAACGCTCGCAGTGTTCGGTGACATCGCTCGAGAGTTCCACCCCCTGACGTCGCAAGAACGATTCGTTGCCGACGTCGACCCGTAGTCCCTGGCAGCGGCCCGACAAACCGCCGGCCCCCAGTTGAATTTCATCGGCACCGGTCGCCGGAATCAAATCCAGCCGGTCCGCCTCGCGCAAGATCGCATCGGCGATCGGGTGACAACACTCGCGTTCGATCGCCGCGGCCATCCGCAAACCGTCGGTTGACCCATAAACCAATTCCGCGCGGGGGCGGCCTTCGGTCAATGTCCCCGTTTTGTCGAACCAGACCTTCCCGCGGCCGCTGAGCTGTTGCAGCACATCGCCGTCGCGAATCAAGATCTTACGTTTTGCCGCGCGACCGAGCGAAACCGCGATCGCCAGCGGTGTCGCCAACGCTAACGCACAGGGGCAGGCCACAATCAACAGCGACGTGGCGTTGGCTGTCGCGACATCGATCCCGTGGGAAAACCAGGCGGCAAACGCAATCGCCGCCAACAGCGTCACGACCACCACAAACACGCCACCGATTCGATCGGCTAATTGAACGATCGGCGTCCGCTGGGCCATCGCCGCTTCCACCGATTCCATCACCCGTCCGATTCGGCTGTCCGCCCCGATGGCTTCGACGCGAACCTTGATCGGTCGCGACAGATTGACGGTTCCCGCGGTCACGCCATCCCCGACCTTGGCTTCGACCGGAACGCTTTCGCCGGTCAACAACGATCGGTCCAGCATCGATTCGCCCGCGATGATCCGACCATCCACCGGAAGACTTTCTGAAACGTTGACCCGGATCACCTGCCCCGCCTTGAGCGAATTGACCATCACCCAACGGTCCGGCCCCTCCGGCGAATCTTCATCGACCAAGCGGGCGTGTTGCGGCGTGATGCGAAGCAACAGATCCACCGCGCTGGCCGCACGATGCTGTTGTCGAAACTGAATCCAACGCCCGATCAACAGCAAGAACACCAGCATCGCCAACGAATCAAAATACACTTCGCCGCTGCCGCTGATGGCGTTGACCAGCCCGACGATCGTCCCGACGGACAGCCCCAACGCGACCGGCAGATCCATGTGCGGCGTCCAATTGCGGAGTGCCGCCAGCGCGCTGACGAAAAACGTCCGGCCGGGAAACGCCACCGTGGCGATCCCCAACGCCGCCGCCGCCAACCGCAAAAACAAACGGTGCTCGCCGGCCACGCCCGACGCGTCGCCGGCATACAGCGCGATCGCGATCCACATCGCGTTGGCCGCGCAAAATCCGGCCACGGCGATCTGCATCAACAGCCGACGATTCTCCTGGCGAAATCGGTCCACCGGCTCGGTCGTCAGCGGCGACAGTGTGTAACCCAACCTGCCGATCAGATCAGCGATCTCGCTGAGTTTGATCTGTTGGGGATCAAACACAATTTGAACGGTGTGGCGGTTCAGTTTGACCCGCGCCAGCGTCCACCCTCGCGTCCGCCCGGCGACGTTCTCGATCAGCCACGCGCACGCCGCACAGTGCAGTCCGCTGACGGACAACTCGGTCGACAAGCTGCCATCGGCCGCCCGCCGGGGAGCCGACGCGCCCAAATACTGGTCGTCGTCAAACGCGTCATAACGCGACGCGTCCGCCTTGGAAAACACTCCGGTCGATCCGCCCGTTCGATCACGAATCGCGTAGTAGTCGTCCAGCCCCCAGCCATGGATCAACTCGTAGGCCTGTCGACAACCGCCGCAACAAAACACCCGTGTCGGGTCATCCGCGGTGCTGCAAACGGTCGGCAGCCCACAATGCACGCAAGGAATCTCGCAGCGCTGCGGCGGTGTACTGGATACGGAGTCCGGCGTGGGGGCGGTCGATGACATGGTCAGATGGTACGCATGCCCCTTATTCCTGCCCAGGCTGTGAATCCTTCACCTGGCAGCACGGCAGCACTTTCTCGCCCGTTTGATCGACCTGCTCGATCGTGGTCCCGGATGATTTGAGTGATTGCAACGATTCCAAACCGCTGAATCCGCGTCCCGATGCCGTGAAGCAACCCGCAAAAATCAGCATCACCGCGGCCAATGCGGGGATCAGGCGGGCAAATCGAAGCGACAGCACCCGCAACCCCGCAACCAACGCGACCAGCGCCGGGACACTGCCGAGCCAAAACGCGGCCATCACGATCGCGCCACGCAGCGGGCTTCCCGTCCCCGCCGCGATCAATGCGAACAGATACAACCAGCCGCACGGCAGCAACGTCGTCAACAATCCCGTCGCAAAACCCCGCCCCGCGACCGGCAAACGAAAGATGTACGGACGCAACTTGACGAGCAGTTTGCCCACCGCCGACGGAGCGACTGCGGTGTTGTTGGATCGGCCCGCCCACAGACTGCAAAGCTTCCATAGCCCCATCGCAATCATCACCGTGCCGACCACCCTGGCCGCCGCGACTTGAATGCCCAGCGTCGCGCCGCCGATATCGATCACGCTGCCGATCAATCCGGCAACGCATCCGGCCAACGTGTACGTCGCCAACCGTCCCAGATGGTACAGCGTCGTCGAAGCGACCAACGTGCCGCGACTGACCTGGTCGCCGCCGCCGCTGGCCCAGATTGCCAACGGACCGCACATGCCGACGCAATGCATGCTACCCAACACGCTGGCGGTCACCACCGCCGTCACCAGTACAAAAATCGTATCCATCACTCGCCTTCGATGTGGAACGTCAAGGACTGTGTCACCGGTTCCGATCCGCCATCGATCTTGAGTTCCAACTGCCAGATCCCCGACCGCGCCGCCGGTGCCAACGCCAGGTACTTTCCATCGCCGACGGACTTGAGCGTGATCGGGTGGACGTCTCCGGCACGCGCGTGGTGGTACAGCTTGCCGCTGACCACCAAGTCATTCAGGGGCTGTCCGTCACGATCAACCATTTTCAGTTCCAGCGCCCGCATGCCGCGGCCGTCGGCCACATCGGAAGCTTCAAACGTGACGCTCCAGCCCAATCGGTCGGCGGCCTCCAAGGTGCGCCGGGTCGCATCCCAGTTGAGCGCCCGGTTGTGGTAGTCGGGGACCACGGCCGCCGAAGGGTCGCCGATGGCCAGGTGCATCACCAACCCCATGATCGTGCTCTGGATGAGAAACAGAAACACCACCAGGGCGATCCAAAATCGCTTGGCGCGGCGTTCTGCCGTTTCGTTCGATTCGATTGCCGTCGCCGTTGCCATTATCGGGGTCCCAACAGTGAAAATTCTACTTCGCGAACATTGTCGCTTTGATCCGAAATCGTAGCCGCCACCACCTGGCGGCCGCTGCCACGCGTCATCGATCCCTTGAACGTGACGTGAACCGGAACCAGCACCGACTCGCCCGGCTCCAGACTCATTTTTTCTTCATCCAACACTTCGATCGTCACGTCTTCTCCCTGATCGGCGACCAACGCGTAATTTTGGGGCTCGGACGTGCGGTTGACCAAGCGAATCCGAAACTCGTTGGACGCGGTGCCGTCGGCGTACACCGTAAACGGGGCTCCGCCGGGGCGAATGATCCGCGCGTCGAATCCCGACTTGGTGGAGATCGCAAACACCAGCCCGCTCATCAACAGCAACAGGATCACCGGATAGACGATCGTTCGGGCGCGAAACATCTTCTTCGCCTTTCCCGCGATCGAATCTTGAGAGCTGTATCGGATCAGACCTTTCGGTGATCCGACCTTTTCCATCACATCGTCACACGCATCGATACACTGGGTGCAATTGACGCACTCCATTTGCAACCCTTCGCGGATGTCGATGCCCGTCGGACAAACCACGACACATTGGTTGCAATCCACACAATCGCCCGCGCCGTCACCGGGCGTGTGCTTGCCCCGTTTGCGAGGCTCACCGCGGACGTGATCGTAGGCCACGATCAAAGATTGTTCGTCCAGCATGACCGACTGGAATCGACCATACGGGCACGCGATCAGACAAAGCTGTTCGCGGAAGAACATAAAATCAAACAGCATCAAGCCCAGCGTCGCCGTCATCACCGCAAACGCGATCGGGTGCTGGATCGGTGAACTGGTCACCCATTCGGTGAGCTGATCGGTGCGGACGAAGTAGGCCAAGAACGTGTGGGCGAGAAAACCGCACAGCAGCACGTAAACGCCGAATCGAGCGATCTGCAGCGCCGCGCTGCCGGATCGTTTCGCCTTGCCGCCCTTGCCGACGGTCCCTTCGAACAAGCGGTCGATTGGGCGAAACAGAAACTCCATGTAAACCGTCTGGGGACAGGCCCAACCGCACCAGGCGCGACCGGCGATCGCGGTGACCAAGACGATGGAGACGAACACCGTCAGCATCAGCAGCGCCAGCAACAACGTGTCGGTCGGCAGAAAGGTGCGTCCGAGGATCGTGAACTCGCGAGCGGCGATGTCCAGCAAGATGACGGGATTGCCGCCGATTCGCAGGTGCGGGACCACGACGAACACCACCATCAACAAATACGCCACAACACGCCGACGCTGCCACCACGATCCGGTCGACAATCGCGGACGCAACCAGCGCCGACTGCCGTCTCGCTCCATCGTGCTGAGCACGTGTTCGGGAGAATCCAGTAGCGCGTCGTTGTCCGGTACGGTTTTGGTCATTTCGGTTCTGTTCGAATCCTCCTAAGACTTCGCCTCCTCATCTGCGGCCGGTTCTTCCTCGACGACCGGTTCCGGCCACGGCGGGATTTCGCGTCCTTCGGCCGGCCGACCGCCTTCCACGTTTTGTCCCCGCAGATTGGCCACATACGCCGACACCAACACGATCTCATTGATGTGCAGACGGTTGGACCACTTGGGCATCGCCCCGTTGCCGGCTCCGTTGTTGATGACTTTGCCGATGTCACCCAACACCGCGACGTTCTTGTACGCTTCGTCCGTCAAGTTCGGGCCGACTTTGCCTTCCCCCTCGCGGCCGTGACAGGACACGCAATTGGCACGAAACACCGACTCGCCGACCTTGACCCAACTTTCTTTGGCCATGAATTTGGCGATCGTCGGACCGTCCAATTTCAAGTCTCCGATCTCGGCAAATTGCAATCGCGTGTTCTCCGCCAACGCGACTCCGTACTGATCTTCCACCGATCTGCCTTTCGCCCCGTTGTGGTAGTACACCCAATAAAACGGGCTGAAAACGATCGACGCGATAAACAACCATTTCCACCAACCCGGCAACGGATTGTCGTACTCTTCGATGCCGTCGTAGGCGTGGTCGGTCTTTGGTGCTTCACTCACTGCGCGGGTCCTCGATTCGATCGCTTAACGGAATGGCGGCAAACTTCTCCGTGGCGTTTTTGCTGAGCCGAAACGCGCCGAAAAAGATCAGGAAAAATGTGCCCACAAACAGTGCCAAGGCAACCTCGGCACAGGCGGAATAGTCGATGAAGGAAACTAAGTCTTTGATCATGGCTTGAACAACACTAACAGTGGGTCACTCGGTTTCGGGGGCTGGGTCAGATTCGGCTTCCGCGGGCGTTGCTTCGGAAGCCGGCGCCGCTTCGGCACTCTCCGAAGTTTCGACCGCTGCTGCGGCTGCCGCATCACCGGCATTTTCGTCCGCAGTGGGTTCCGGGGTCGCGAACAAGTCGATCCCGATCCGTTGCAGATAAGCGATCAAAGCCACCGCCTGGGTATCCATCGTGCTTGCCGGTCCGCCCTGCGCGACGATGTCCGCGGCAACCTTCTCGGCTTGCTTGTAAGCGACTTCGGCCGTGTTGTTTAGTTCTTCGTCCGAGTACGGTGCGCCCAATTGCCAGGCCGCTTTGACGTGCGGTGCGATGCCGTCGTAATTCATTTCCGCGGTCAACAGATGCTCGTAGCTGGGCATCACCGAACCGGGGGAGACATATTCCGGATTTTCGAAGTGCCGCCAGTGCCAGAAACTGCTCTGACGCCCGCCTTCACGCGCCAAGTCGGGACCGATTCGACGGCTGCCCCACTGGAACGGACGGTCATAGATGAACTCGCCGGGTTTGCTGTATTCCCCATAGCGTTTGGTTTCCGCAACGATCGGGCGAATCATCTGTGAATGACAGTTGTAACAGCCTTCGGACACAAAGATGTGACGTCCGGCAAGCTCCAGCGGCGTGTAAGGTTTGACCGTCGCGATTGTCGGCACGTTGGATCGAATCAAGAACGTCGGGACCAACTCGAACAGGGTCGCGATCACCACCGCCAGCGTCGTCAGAATCGTGAACTTGACCGGCAAACGCTCCCAGCGGCGGTGCCAACCCATCTTGGCCCAAACACTCAAGCTTTTCGCCGTGTCCAGCATCGGCACGTCATCCATGTCGCTTTTCGGCTTCGGTTCATCTTGGTAGTCGTCCGTCAGCCGAGGTGCCGAGTAGACCGGCACGTCGTAGCTGTCCGGTCGACCGAACCAGGTGAACAATGCGTTGATGCACAGCATCACGACGCCGCCGACGTACAACGCACCGCCGAGGACCCGCAGCCACCACAGCGGAACGATCGACTGGACCGTTTCGATGAAGTCCGGGTATTGCAGATTTCCGGTCTCATCCATCGCTCGCCACATCAGGCCTTGCATCAGCCCGGCGGCGTAAATCGGAATGATGTACAACAGAATTCCGATCGTGCCCGTCCAGAAGTGCAGGCTGACCAGCTTGTTGCTCCAAATCTTGGTCTGGAAAATCCGCGGCAACAGCCAATACAGCATGCCGAAGGACATGAAACCGTTCCAACCGAGGGCGCCGGAGTGCACGTGTGCGATCGTCCAGTCGGTATAGTGGCTGAGCGAGTTGACCGACTTGATCGACAACATCGGGCCTTCGAAGGTCGACATGCCGTAAAAGGTCACGCCGACGACGAAGAATTTCAGCACCGGATCGGCGGCGACCTTGTGCCAGGCCCCGCGCAGGGTCAACAAACCGTTGATCATCCCGCCCCAGCTGGGCATCCAGAGCATCAAACTGAACAACATCCCCAACGTGCTGGCCCACTCCGGCAACGCCGTGTAATGCAGGTGGTGGGGGCCCGCCCAGATGTAGATGAAGACCAGCGACCAAAAGTGAATGATGCTCAATCGGTAACTGAAAACCGGTCGATCGGCCGCCTTGGGTAGGAAATAATACATCAGCCCCAAGAACGGCGTCGTCAGGAAAAACGCCACCGCGTTGTGGCCGTACCACCACTGCATGAACGCGTCCTGAACACCGGCGTAAACGCTGTAGCCTTTGAACAGTCCGGCCGGCACGACCAAATTGTTGAACACGTGCAAGACCGCGACGGTGACAATCGTCGCGATGTAGAACCACAACGCCACATACATGTGTCGCTCGCGGCGGTTGATCAGCGTCATCAGAAAGTTGCCGCCAAAGATCAGCAGCCAAACCACGGCGATCAGGATGTCGATCGGCCATTCCAGCTCGGCGTACTCCCTGGATTGCGTGATCCCCAACGGAAGCGTCACCGCGGCCGCCACGATGATCAATTGCCAACCCCAAAAGTGCAGCCGACTGAGCGTGTCGCTCCACATCCGGGCCTTGCACAAACGCTGGGTGCTGTAGTAGACGGCCGCGAATATCGCGTTGCCGGCAAAGGCGAAGATCGCCGCGTTGGTGTGCAACGGCCGCAGTCGCCCGAAGGAAAACCAGGGCAGCCCGCCGGTCAGCGTCGGCATCACCAACAATAACGCGACGACCAAGCCGACCAACGTGGCGACCAACGCCCAGACGATGGTCGCCGTCGCAAACAGCCGCACGATCCCGTCGTCATAGCTAAATGACTCCAGTACGGTCGTGCGTTGTGTCGTGGTCCCATCTGTTGCATCGGGTTGCTCCGATTGATTCGCGACATGCGTGTCCATCAGCGGCGTTCATTCTTGGTCAGTGATTTCCATGCGGCCTTAACGGGGACGACCGCGACAAGCCCGCTGTTTAACAAATTTGGTGCCGAAGGCGGAGTGTTAAATCCAAATCTGGACCCTACAGCGGCGAAACGCCGCGAAACGCACACCAGACGTGACGGTTTGCCGCATCCAAAAAACCGGAATTCGTGCCCAGACGCACAGCTGCGTGATCCGGCGCGCCGGATCGCACAGGCAAAACGCCAGGTCACGTCCGACCCGAGCCGGTCCAATTCGGCGGCTGCCACGCCGACGATGCGATTCGTGTCTTTCCCAGCAAGTCCTGTCCAAAACTGCCCCTGATCACACCGCGATCGGCACCGCGTTTGCAATACAGCCAATTTGAATCCGAGGCCGAACTTATACGCCCCGCAACCGAAGGGAAAGGAAAATGATCGAACGGGACAATCTTCACCGACGTGGACAGGCGTTGGAAGACCAATACTTTCAGCGGGTCGACCAAGAACTCTTGAAGAAACTTCGTGAGAAGAGCGAACGCGCCGAACGTTTGGCCGAGCTGACCAAGGCGACCGGGGTGCGTGACGAACAAGTGGCCAATCACCTGATCGAAGCCGGCTTCGACGCCTCGAACATCGCCGCGATGACGCTGACGCCGATCGTTTTCGTCGCCTGGGCCAGCGGGTCGGTCACGCCGGAAGAACGCAAAGGGGTGATGAGTGCCGCGTTGCGACGCGGGGTCAGCTCCAATCCGCTCGCCTTCCGACTGCTCGAACAGTGGCTGCAACGGCGGCCCCCGCGCGAAATGTGGCATCTGTGGAAGGAATACGCCGCGGCGGTCCACCAAGACTTGCCGGCCGAAACCGCGAACAAACTTCGCGCCCGGTTGCTCGAACAAGCCAAGGAAGTCGCCATGGCCTCCGGCGGTGTCCTGGGGGTCGAGAAAATCTGCCCCGCCGAACAACGGGTGTTGGATGAAATCGAATCGACCCTGCCAGCCCGCGATGAAGACTGACCGCTCGCGATGAAGACTGACGTTGACCAACCTTGATTCTCTCCCGACTGATGGAAAAACCGATGCGCCGCGCCACCGCCCTCCTGTTCGCTCTCATCGCCGCCGTCGCGATGCAATCCTTTCACGCCTCGCCCGCCGTCGCCCAAGATCCCGCCGGCGGCGACCGCTTGGCCCCAGACAAAATTGCCCCGCTGATGCGGCGTAAACTCGATCGGGCCAAAAACATCCTGGAGGGGCTTACGCTGGAACAGTTCGACAAGATCGCCAGCAACGCACGCTCGCTTCGCTTGTTGAGCATGGAAGCCGGCTGGAACGTGGTCCAAACCGAGGAATACCGCAAACAGAGTGACGACTTTCGCCGAGCGTGCACGTCGATTGAAAAAGCAGCCGACGCCAAAGACATCCATCGCGCCGCACTGGCCTATGTCTCCCTGACCGTCCGCTGCGTCGATTGCCACAGCTACATGCGCGAAAACAAAATCAAACTCGCCACGCTCGATCTCCGAAATCATTGATCGCGCCACGCAACCGCCAAGTGGCGTAAGCTTCCAGCTTGCGACCCCTGTGGTGTCTGCCCGATGTCACAGAAGGTGTTAGCGGAACGGCGCGAGCCGTCCGGTGGCGGTTCAATCACACCTTGCAAGACCGGAGGGCTCGCGCCCTGCCGCTAACAAAGACCGGACGTCGCTGCCCCCTAACAGAACGCCGCGGCGACGTCCCAGGACGAGAGAAATCCGACCAGTTTACCGTCCTCTTCGACGACCAGATGATGACGGGCACAGCTGGAAAGACGTTTGGCCGCGTCGCACAGTGACGTCTGTGGCGAAACCTTCTCCACCGAAACACTCATGATCTCGCGGACCGGTTGTTGATCCAACTTTCGATGGGCCAAATCAACCGCCCACAAGCAATCTTCATAGTGCGGGTAACCGCTCCGCAGCGCCGCGTTGGTCTCGCGAATCAGCCGCACCAAGTCGGTCGCCGTGACGATCCCCACACACTGGTCGTGTTCGACGACCGGCAAGGCGTGCACATGATTGTCCTCCATGATCTCCAGCACCTTGCCGGTCGGCGTCTCCGCCGTCACCGACTTCACTCGACCCGACATCACGTCGGCCACGCGCAATCCGCGTGTGGATTCTGAAATCATCGTCTGGCTCTCCCAACACTCGGATCGGTTTTCGAAAAATGAGACGATTGCGGTCAGCCGATTAAACCATCGTCTGCGTCACACTGCCCCGGCATCAACATACCCACACGATCGGCTTCGCTGCGTTCGTGCTGGTCCATCGTTTCAAAAAAGACATCGACTTCATCCATCGCGTCGGTCCATGTCTTGAACGGAGGATCGACCTGCTTGAGTCGGACGTGCAATTCGTCCAACCGGGTCAGCAGCAACCGGTGATCCGCAGCCGTCTGTCGCTTGAACGCACTGACTTCCGGCGACGCATCGGGATACATCGTCTCCAGCTTCGCCAACATCTCGTCTTCGCGGTCAAAATGCTGCAACAAGCACTCTCGCAACGGCTGCAACCGCGACGCGGTCTCGCCGAAATGGGGAACCCCCAATTGATTGACTTCCGACATCCAGTCACGGATTTCATCCACACACCCGGCAAGCTTGCGGTCTTCCGCCTTCCAATCCTCGAACAGCTGGCAGAGCTCAGAGGTCCTTTTGGTGCCCATCGAATTCTCCCACGTTGGTGCGTGATCCCACGCTCGGAATGAAACCCGAGAAACCGCGTCAGCAAGGGCTGCAAAATTGGTGCCGAACACCGCACCGCGATGCCCGAGCAGGGCGAAATCACTCCGGCAGGAAAAGTGTGCCAATGCGTCGCGTTCGTCCGTTCCCTCGTCTGCTCGTCGGGTGGTCAATCATCCGGCGAGTGCTCGGCCCGGCCGAAACCGAATGAATCCCCGGTTCCACAATGGTGAGCGGCAGGACGCCAGGCCTCGGCCAGGCGCCAGAATGCCCGGCTGCTTACGTGTCACGGCTCACTCAATCAAACAGCCCGCTCGCGCCGTTCTGCTCCCATTGGGGGGGGTGCGCATCCCGTTGCTATTGCTCGTCCTCCGCGCCCAACTGGTCGAGCCCCGGCGATTCGGCGTCCGCCGCCTCGTCGTTTCGCAGCGACTTGTGGCATTCGACACAGCTGACGGTCAATTGGTTGAACGCCAGCGTCGCCCCTTCGATGTTCTTTTTTTCGGCTTGGCGCTCGATTTCCGAACTGACCCGGCTGAACGTGTTGACATGCACGCGGTAACTGGGATGCCGACGACGGACAAACCCCTCGACACGATTGAGCAATTTCAAGCGGCCGGCGTTGTATTTCACGTCCTCAAAGTCTCCCATCGCCAACCCCCGCAGGATCGCCTGGGAATGCTTCAGCTTCTTCTCCATCCAGACGCTCATCGTCGTCGCGTCGGTCTCCGTCTCCGCCTCGGCCTGCTGGACCGGATCCGCGGCACCCTGGGTTTTCGATGGAGCCTGGGGCTCTGCCCCCCAGCTGACCGCCGGTAACAATGCGAACAGAAGTAAAATGGTCGATCGTGTCATCGTCAAATCCCTTTGGCTCAAGTTTTACACAGGGTTCGAACGCCAGTGCCGACGAACCGTTTTTCCATGATTTCGTGCGAGCAATCTCCGTGCCGTCGGCAACGGTCTGCACCGAGTTGATGAGGGCGTCCCGTCGAGTCGCTGGGCTTTCCCGCTGGGCATTCCCCCTGGGCTTTCGAAATTTCGAAATGCCTCGAGGTTGCGATGTCGCACGGTTGTCGCCATGGAATAGTAGCCAGGACGCTGCGACAATACGTCTCGGGTGTGCGGTCACGCACAAGTGTCCCGGTTGGATTGGCCTAGCCAACACAATGGCGATTGAGTATCCCGAAATGATGATCCGCAACGAAACCACCATGCCCCCTGTTCTGATCGCTGCGCTTCTGATCGCTGCCATCCTGATCGGTGCGACCACGGCGTCGCCCCTTCAGGCCCAACAGGCTGCGCCCGCCCAGCCAGCGCCTGCCCAGCCGGCGCCCGCCCAACCGGCGCCTGCCCAGCCTGCTGCGACCCCGCCGGTTCAAAGCCCCTATCGCTACTGGACCACCAACTGGTCGCTCCAAGACATCGCCGTCGGCGACTTGGCCAAGAAGCTGCGGACGATCGGCCTGGGGCTGCCGATCCAAGTCGACGGTCTGGCGACGGTGGAATTCGAAGTCGGCGTTCCGCTCAATGCCCTCCGCACGGGCAAGGCCTATCGTCTGGAAGGATCGCTTTCGATCCGCGACCTGGTCGCCGACCAGATGCGTTTTGACGTGTTTCGCGCCGAGGTGACGTATGCCGATGGCCGCTTGGATCTGGAGACGTTGCGGGCGGTCGAACAACTCGATGGCGGCGGCAACGCGGTGCCCACCGCCGGTTCGATTGTCGGTTCCGCTTCGGCCGAGTTGTTGCCGCGGGGCAGTTTCAGCGCCGATGTCAAAACCGCCAACCTCCGCATCGGCCCGGTCGCCACGTTGTTTTCCCGTTTGGGGTTTGACGCGGCCGACGGTGTTCCCCAAGGCTCGGTCACGGCAAACGTTTCGGTGCGGGGGCAAGTCGACCAGCTCAATCAGCCGGAACAGTTGACGGTCGAAGGCGATTTCGCGGCCAAAGACGTGCGCCGCGGCCCGTCGATCGGATTCAATCTGGC
The DNA here is from genome assembly GCF_007754155.1 of Stieleria neptunia. NCBI lineage: Bacteria > Pseudomonadati > Planctomycetota > Planctomycetia > Pirellulales > Pirellulaceae > Stieleria > Stieleria neptunia. Next base: position 3,497,518 of record NZ_CP037423.1, read on the forward strand.
TGCCAAAACATTCAGTTGGAAACAACGCGAACTCTTGCTGCCCCATTTGCGAATCGAATCAGCCGATCGCCCGGACTTTTTCGTCAGCGCCGATGCCAAGCTCCGTTTCGATGACTCCACGCAATTCGAATCGAATCTCTCGGCCAACGACATGCCCTTGGATCAACTGTTCGGTCTGGTCCTTGCCGACGCCGAATCGATCGTCATGGGCAAACTCGATGCGAAAGGCAAGATGGTCGGTGAGATCGGTCCGGCGGGGACCCTCAACGCCCTGGACGTCGAGCTGAGCATTGCGTCACCCGCGTTGGCGGTCGGCGGCGTGCAGCTCGGATTGCTGGAACACGACATCCGTCTGACCCGCGATCACCTTTCCCTGGCTCCGCGCACTGCATCTCGTCCCCCGACCGACACGCCACCGCAAGCCGAGCTGCAATCCGATCTGATCATTGAGTCGCTGGAGACCGATTTTGACGCGACCGACCGGTTTGCCCGATTCAGCAACCTGTCCGGAAACCTGTTCGGCGGCACGGTCCGCGGCTCGGGACAATTCGCCCGCAACACACAACTCGACCATTCGCTGGATCTGCAATGGGATCACATCAATCCCGAATTCACTCTTCCGATTGGATCGTTGCCACGCCGCCCCAAACTGTCGTTGCAAACGTCCGGCGACGTCCAGTGGACCGTCCCGGCCGCCAAAGTCCTGCAACCGACTGACCACCGCGGCAATCTGACGATCAACCTCAACGCGCTGAAAATCGGCGAGGAAACGGTCGGCCAGTGCGACGTCCATCTGCAAGTGCAACCCGACGCGTTGGATTTGTCCGTGGATGGAACCCTGCTGGGCGGGACCGTCAGCATCCGGTCCGCCGCGGCGTTGGAGACGACGACCCGTTGGGACCAGATCCCTGGCAGATTGCGGTTCAGCGAATTCGAATTCAAAACGCTTTCGCTGCGACGGATCCTGGACCTGGCCATGTCCAGCCAGCCCCGGTTTGGCGGACGCGTGAGCTTGGCGGTCACACCGATCAACCTGACCGTCGATTCCCCGTCGGCCGACGTCGCGTTGCGGTTGGACGGCTTGACCGCAGACGGCGTCTTGATCGCCCGCACATTACGAATCGATGCCGATCTCTCCAACCGATCTGTGCAGATCAAATCGGCTCGCGGCACCTACGCCGGCGGCCAGTTGGAAGTCGACGGCCAATGGTCGCTGGGCAACGGCACGAAGTTATTGACCGCCCGGCTGACCCGAGCCGACGGCAGCCGATTGCTGTTGCCGATTCACCGCCAAGCGGGCGACTGGGTCGGCGGTCGGGTTTCCGGTCGCGCCTCGCTGGCCGGACGCGGAGAGGGGATTTTCGATTCCGTGCGGATCTCCGGTTCGGCGAACGTCGAGAAAGGTACCACGTTCGGGATTCCCGTCGGTGACGCCTACAGCCCATTGGAAGTGACCGTCTCGGTTTCTCCCTTGGTCTGGCGGGCAAGCTTTCCGATGATTCGTTCCACCTTGGCCGGTGGGCGGGTGACCGGCAACATGGCTTTCCGTTCCCCCGGAGCGGGACAGGGGGGAACGCACCTTCGCAGCGATTGGCGTATCAACCACGTCGATTTTGAATCGTTGCTCGACACCTACGTGGGGACCAGCACGATCGGCCGCGGTGATTTGACCGGCGACTTCCGCCTCGAGGGCCGCAACATCAAAGACGCCAGGGACTTGGAAGGCCAGTTCCGCATGCAACTCGGCGGAACCGACGCGACCGCCGTGCCCGGCCTGTCCTCGGCCGGCTCGCTGCTGGGGGCGACCTCATTGGTCGGCGTGCGATTTGAACAAGGCGAAGCGATCGGTCGGATCCGGAACGGAAACATGTTGCTCGAGTCGGTCGCCATGACGTCCGATCGTGTCAACGTGACGGCCACCGGCAAGGTCGGCTTGCTCAACCGACGACTGGACATCGACACCGTGATCTCCACGGGGAATTTCCAGGGTCAAAACTTCTTGCTGCAGAAACTCGGCACGCAAACGCTGACCGACATCGTGCCGATCGGATCGGTCAACCGTCTGTTGAGCGATCGAACGATCGTGATTCAGATGGTCGGCCCGACGCGAGACCCGGTGATCCGGCTGATGACCGGCGAAACGCTGCGAGCCAATGTGCGCCGCTTCGCCCTTCAAGAAGCTTTCGGGCTGGTCATCGCGGACTCCGTGCTGTTCGACTAGTGCTTCGTCTACTTTTAAACTGAGGGTGCCTGACCCCTTTTCCGCTGATCAAACGCAGCCCGAGAACGAAAGGTGGTTGAAGCACTAGTCCCGCCGGGGCAATCAATAACGGGTGGTGAAGCTGTAACGCCTCGTCCGTTTCTGCGACGCTGAGGTGACCGGTCGTGCCGATGCTCTGGATATGACCACGACGCAACCTAAAATTCCGTTCGTTTTCCAAATCGCACTGTTGCCACTACTGGCCGGGTGCAGCGCGCTGGGGTTTTCAACGTACCCGGTCGCACACGTCATGACCGACGACACCAAGGCGGTTTTGGCGCAAACGCCAACCAACCTGGACGTCCCCCGTGAACTGGCCAAAGAAGTCCAAGTGGCGCACTACCTTCAGCCCGGGGATGAATTACTGATCGAAACGGTCGACAGTGATGCCGATTTCCGATTGCCCGCCGATCAACGCGTCCTCGCCGACGGCACGATCGACCTGGCGCGATTCGGCCGCGTCGTGGTGGCCAGCAAAACGCTCGAACAAGCCGAAGCCGCGATCCAGCGTCTGATCTCCGACACCACCCATGAATCGACACGCGTCAACGTCCGATTGATCCAGCCGATTCACCGCTATTACGTGATTGGTGAAGTCAATTCGCCGGGAGCCTACGCGTTGACCGGCCACGAAACCGTGTTGGACGCGATCATGGAAGCCGGCGGATTGACCGCGCGGGCGTCGGCCTGTGATCTGTTGCTGGCACGGCCGACCGAACCGACTTCCTGTCGCGTCACCCTTCCGGTCTGTTATCGGTCGATCACACAGCTCGGTGATACGACGACGAACTACCACTTGAAACCCGGCGATCGAATCTTCGTCTCCCGGCAATCGCTGTGCGAAGAACTCACCGGTTCGCTGCTCGGCGGTAAAACATGCGACCGTTGTTGCAAGCGGCAAGTCGCTTGCTGTGACCCACGCGTCGCCCCCACCGATCTGCCCAATTTCACCGCGCCGATGGTGGAATCGATCGTCCCCATCGACCCGCCCGCTGCCGTCACGCCCGGTTCGGAGACACGCGGTTCGGAGACACGCGGTTCGGGTGCTCGCGGTTCGGGTGCTCGCGGTTCGGAGGCACCGGCAAGCCTACCGCAAGAGGCTGCAGAGCCCCCGCAGCGTCCTGCAGACGGTCCGACCCCAATTCCCGGGCGGCTCGATGGGGAACTCGATTTCGGAATGCAGCTGCGGTGACGCACGGCCATCCCAGACGGTGACGGCCGGACCAAGTGTCAGGAAATGACGAGTTTACCGATTCTCGGTGCCGTCAAACGACTATCGAGTTTCCCGCACGCTGCGGCCGTTCGAGGCTGCTGCGGAAGTCGGCAATTCGTTCGAAACTCGCCCGTTATTTAGACTGTTTAACAGCTCCACGGGGACCGTGAACAGCAACCCGTGAACCGTCGAAATGACGATCTGGGGAGATGGCTGGCCGTTAGACGCCGCTTGTGGGATGATCGTGCTCATTTGTGATCTCGCTTCCGATTGAGAGAAGAATCCGATAATGGCTTATCGGCAATCGAAACGCAACATTCATTCCAATCTTGAGATCAAGTCCGGAAATTCCAAAAACACGCTCCGGCGCGGCCGACGGCGTGACACAATGCGGGCTCCGACCCCGGGCGGAATCCCCCCAGCTTCTCTTGCACTGAAGGGACGATCCCGATGAAATGTGCGAATCTGTCAATGTTCCGTTGCACTGCGTTCCGTAGCACTGCGAAGACCCGCACAGTGACCAACCCCGCACAGTGACCAACCCCGCATAGTGACCAACCCCGCATAGTGACCAACCCTGCCGCGCCGATGACCACACCCGTTCTGTTGATGCAAAGTTGATGACCGACAAAACCAGCCTGCCGATCATTGGTTGGCGCGAATGGATTGCCCTGCCCGATTTGGGCATCAAGTTTATCAAAGCCAAAATCGATACCGGGGCGCGCTCTTCGTCGTTGCACGCGTTCGACATCGAAGTGTTTGAACAAGACGACGGGCAATGGGCGCGATTCAAAGTGAACCCGGTGCAGCGAAACGAAACCTGGGAGGTCGAATCAACCGCTCCAGTGATCGACATGCGTGCGATCCGTAGTTCAAGTGGCCAATCCGAAGTCCGTCCGGTGGTCAAAACGACGGTGCGGTTGATGGGCCAACAATTCGACATCGAGCTGACCTTGGCCGACCGCAACCAGATGGGGTTTCGCATGCTGCTCGGCCGCGAAGCGTTTCGTCGACGGTTCTTGATCGACCCGGGAAAGTCCTACCGTGGAGGGATCCCGAAGAAGCGAAAACGGCACCCCTGACCCACCGCATCCTTCGACACCGCAACCTTCGACACAGCGTCCCGTCACTCGGAAGCACTCCGATTTTCATGTCGCCCGACTCGACCGGGCGTCGGCCCCTTTCCACACTCACACCACCAGCACTGGTTTCATGAAACTCGGAATCCTTTCTTGCAGTCCGCGCGCCTACAGCACGCGTCGATTGCGCGAGGCGGCGGATCAACGTGGCCACAAGGTCAAGGTGCTCGATACCTTGAAGTTCGCCATCGACTTGGAACGCGGCGCACCGGATCTGTATTTCCGCCGCAAACATCTCAGCGATTACGATGCGATTCTGCCCCGCATCGGCGCCTCGATCACCTATTACGGGACCGCGGTCGTTCGCCAGTTCGAACAGATGAACGTGTTCTCGGCCAACAGTTCTGCCGGCATCGCCAGTTCACGCGACAAACTCCGCAGCCTGCAGATCCTCAGCCGGCATCAAATCGGAATCCCCCGCACCACCTTTGTGCGCGATAAGCGTGACGTGTTTCCCGCCATTGAGCGTGTCGGCGGCGCACCGGTGATCATCAAGCTGCTCGAGGGAACGCAGGGGATCGGGGTGTTGTTGGCCGAAACGATTCAATCGGCCGAGACGATTGTCGAACTGCTGCAAAGTCAAAACCAAAACGTGCTGATTCAAAAGTTTGTCGCCGAAAGCAAGGGCCGCGACATTCGTGCCTTTGTCGTCGGCGATCAAGTGATCGCGGCGATGCGGCGTGTCGCCCAGGGGCACGAATTTCGCAGCAACGTTCATCGCGGCGGGGTGACCGAAGCGATCGAATTGGACGAGGTGTATCGCAATACGGCGTTGCGGGCCACCCAAATCATGGGGCTGCGTGTGGCCGGAGTCGACATGTTGGAAGGCCGCGACGGTCCCCAGATCATGGAAATCAACTCCTCACCGGGACTCGAGGGCATCGAACGCTGCACCCAATTGGACATCGCCGGCGCGATCGTCGACCACATCGCCTCGCACGTCGATTTCCCCGAAATCGATCTGCGGCAGCGGCTGACGGTCAGTCGCGGATACGGGGTGACCGAAATCAGCATCCCCGAGGGCGCCGACATGATCGGTTCGACGATCGCCAGCAGCGGGCTGATGGACAATCACGTCAACGTGCTGACGCTGTATCGCGATGCCGCGGTGATCCCCAACCCCCGCGGCGACCGCGAACTGCAAGCCGGCGATCGTCTGCTCTGTTTCGGCAAACTCGAAACCCTCCGCCATCTGGTGCCCAAGAAGACCCGCCGCCGGCGCCGCCCGACGGTGAAAGAATTGCCGGAATTGCCGGTGGCCAACCAGGTTCACGACCAACACGATGATGCCGTAGTCGAAACGATGCGGGAAGCGATCTGAAGGATCGCACCGAACGATTGATCCGGCGCCCACGCGACCCGGCGCTCCACACACGATCCCGCTGACTGCGGATGGACGGACGGCTGATGGATTTTTTATTCTACCTGGCGTTGATTCCTGCCCTGGCGGTCGCCGCCCAGTGGATCGCCTGGCGCACCAACCTGCCCGGGATCCTGCTGCTGTTGTTGATCGGGGTCGCCGTCGGCGGGTTGTCCCGTCCGGACGATCTGTTGGCCGAACTGGTCAGCGGTGATCCGACCATCACCGGGCCCCGCATCCTGTTTCCGCTGGTCTCGCTGGCCGTCGCCGTGATCATGCTCGAGGGCGGTTTATCGCTGAAATTGAGCGAGCTCCGCGAGGCGGGTTCGCCCGCGTTCCGCCTCTGCACCCTCGGCGCCGCGCTGACCGCGACGGCCGCCACCATCGCGGCCCACTTCTGTTTCGACTTCACCTGGCGGCTCAGCGCCCTGCTCGGCGCGATCCTGGTCGTCACCGGTCCGACGGTGATCGGGCCCCTGCTGCAACAGGTCAAACCGAGTCGACGCGTTGCCAACACGTTGAAATGGGAAGGCATCGTGATCGACCCGATCGGCGCCGTGTTGGCCGTCTTGGTGTTTGAGATTTTATTGCTTCATCCGGGGCAAGCCGACGTGGGGCACGGAGTGATGCTGTTGGGGTGGACCGTGTTGGTCGGCGCCGTCTTGGGCGCCGCAGGCGGCTGGGGACTCACCCAGGGGATCCGCCGCTACATGATTCCCGATCACCTGCACGGCGTCGTGTCGCTGACGACCGCCCTGTTGTTGTTCGCCGTCAGCGACCATTTCGCTCACGAGTCCGGGCTGATCACCGTCACCGTGCTGGGGATCTGGCTGACCAATCAGCATGAATTTGATATCGAACACATCATCGAATTCAAAGAGAACCTGCGGACGTTGCTGATCGGTTGTTTGTTCATCGTGCTGGGTTCGCGGGTCGACATCACCGCGGTCGGACAGGTCGGCTGGTCGGGCTTGCTGTTCGTCGCCCTGTTGATCGTTTTGGTCCGCCCGCTGAGTGTCTTCGTGGCCTTGCTCGGCAGCGGTCTGAATTTTCGCGAGCAGACGTTTATCGCGATGCTCGCCCCGCGTGGCATCGTTGCCGCCGCGGTCAGCAGTATTTTTGCGCTGCGGATCGAGCAGACCGCCGAAATCGAATTGGCCGGTGCCGATCAACTGGCCATCATCACGTTCCTTGTCATCATCAGCACCGTGGCCTTCTATGGCCTGTTGGCTTCGCCGATCGCCCAGGCGCTCGGGTTGTCCGATCCCAACCGAAACGGCGTGTTGATCGCGGGCGCCGACGAGTGGGTGATTCGGTTTGCGTTGGAAGTGAAGAAAGCGGGGTGTCCCGTCGTCATGATCGATACCAACTATCGCAAAGTCACCAAAGCGAAACTCGAGGGGCTGGAAGCGGTTTGTGCCAATATCATGAACGAACACGCCCGGGACGAGATTTCGCTTTCGGGAATCGGTCACATGCTGGCCATGACGCCCAACGACGAAGTCAACAGCCTGGCCGTCCGCGAGTGCCGATCCGTCTTCGGACGGGCCAAGACGTACCAGTTGACCTTCAAGTCAGAAAATCCCCGCGGGATGACGCGGCACCTGATGGGGCGCGAACTCTTTGACACCACCCTGACCCACTCCCGAATCAGCCAACTGGTCGCACAGGGATTTGAATTCAAAACCACCGCGATCAGTGACGAATTCACCTTCCAGGACTTTCAGAATCTGTATGCCGAGCAATATGTCCTGGCCATCATCGCCGACAAAACGTCTCAGAACAGCGAGAGGATGACGCTGAAGCTTGTCACCACCGATGACGATGCCAACCCCGAGCCGGGGGACGCCGTGCTCGCGCTGGTCAATCCGCTGCAAACGGACCCGGCCACGTAATCGTCGCCATGTCCCCAAGCGCGAAAGGCGGCGCCGTCGACACCGCTTCCCAATCGCTCGCACAGATTTACCAATCCGTTGGCAAGTGTTTCGCCCGCCCCTCGATGACAACCATTGAATCGGGGGCGATGACGTATAAAAACGCGGGACACAAAGTTCTCCGATATTGCCCGGTGGTGGGTCATACCCGGAGATCTTTTTGTGGACGGTTTCGAAGACATCATCAAGGAATTCCTCGTCGAAAGCTACGAGAATCTCGACAAGCTTGATGATGATCTGCTCGCCCTGGAAGACACGCCGGACGATCAACAGCGGCTGGGCAGTATTTTTCGCACCGTTCATACCATCAAGGGAACCTGCGGATTTCTCGCGCTGCCCAAACTGGAACGCGTCACCCACGTCGGCGAAAATCTGCTGGTCCCGCTCCGCGACGGCGAACTGAAGCTCACCCGCCCGATCGCCGACACCCTGCTGGACATGGTCGATGCGATTCGTGCGATGCTGCGGCAAGTCGAATCCGGCCAAGGCGAAGGCGATGACAACTACGACGCGCTGGTCGCCCGACTGGAAGCCGTACGGACGCAACCGGCAACGCAACCGGCAACGCAACCGGCAACGCAACCGGCAACGCAACCGGCAACGCCATCGGCGGATCAGCTCGCCGCGGATGACTCGACAACTCCCGCCGCGACCGAATCGACCGTGCCGACCGCGACCCGGACCGATGCCGGGACGTCGGCGGGGAACCCCGACACGAGCGGCAGGGGATCGGCGGACGAAGCGACTTTGCCAGACCGCCACGACGCCGCCGAATCGTTGCGTCCCGTGCAAGCAGCAGCGGAGCAAGCAGCAGCGGAGCAAGTAGCAGCGGAGCAAGCAGCAGCGGAGCAAGCAGCAGCGGTGCAAGCCCGTTCCGATTGGAAAGAAGCACCCGCTGTCAGCAAAAACGAAGCCTCGCTCGTCGATGCTTCGGTTCGCCTGGACGTCGAACTGTTGGACAAACTGGTCAATCTAGTCGGCGAACTGGTACTCGCGCGAAACCAGATCGTTCAATTCAGTCGATCCACCGACGACGCCCCGTTGCACGCCGCGGCACAGCGTCTCAACCAGATCACCAGCGAACTGCAAGAAGGCGTCATGAAGACGCGGATGCAGCCGATCCGCAACGCGTGGGGGAAACTGCCTCGCCTGGTTCGTGACCTCGCCGCTTCCCGCGGCAAGCAGGTCGACGTCCGCATGGAAGGTGAAGAGACGGAGGTCGACAAGACGGTCTTGGAAGCGATCAAGGATCCGTTGACCCACATCGTCCGCAACGTGGTCGATCACGGCATCGAACTGCCCGAGCGTCGCATCGCCTGCGGAAAACCACCGCGCGGCCTGCTGCGTCTGAACGCGTTTCACGAGGGCGGTCAGATGATCATCGAGATCAACGATGATGGGGGAGGGATCGACACCAACATCATCCGCGCCAAAGCCATCGAACGGGGAATCCTCTCCAATCAACAGGCGTCCACACTCAGCGAAACTGACCTGACCCATCTGATCCTGTTGCCGGGGTTCTCCACCGCCGCTGCGGTGACGAACGTTTCCGGCCGCGGGGTCGGGATGGATGTCGTCAAGACAAACATTGAATGCATCGGCGGAAGCTTGGAGATTCACAGCACGCTCGGGCTGGGCACGACGCTACGAATCAAGATCCCGCTGACGTTGGCCATCATTCCGGTGCTGCTGGTCACGACCGAAGGGGATCGGTACGCGATTCCGCAAGTCAGTCTGCTCGAACTCGTTCACATCGACAGCCTGCGGGCGCACCAGGAAATCGAATACATTCACGATGCACCGTTATTCCGGCTTCGCGAACAGTTGTTGCCGCTGATTTATCTGGATGAACAACTGGGCCTCCACCCGCCGCGGCGGCGTGGCGATCCGCCGTCGGACCTGAACATCGTCGTGCTCCATGCGGACGGTCGCCAATTCGGTCTGGTCGTCGATGAGATCACCGACACGCAGGAGATTGTCATCAAGCCGCTCGGCTCGCATTTCAAAGAGATTCCCGTCTACGCCGGCGCGACCATCATGGGCGATGGGAAAATCTGCTTGATCTTGGATCTGATCGGATTGGCCCAGACCGGCGGCATCACCGGTGGGCAGGCGGAACGCAACGTGCCGGTCACACTGCCCCCATGGCATTCACAGGAATCATCCAGCGAATCGCTGTTGATCGTCGATTTGGGGGACGGATCACGCGCCGCGATCCCGTTGTCGTCGGTCGCACGGCTGGAGAAATTCGCGACATCGGATGTTGAACGACTCGGTGACTTCCATGTCGTTCAATACCGCGGCCAAACCATTCCGCTGTTCTCGATCGACGGGGCGCTGGAATGTCAACTCGTCGATTCGAACTCCCTGCAGGTCGGTGCCGATTCTCCGTTGCATACGGTTGTCTTTCGAGACGGCGACCGCGTCGCGGGGATCGTGGTGAAAAAAATCTTAGACATTTTGCACAACCAGCCGGTCCACGCCGAACCCGAAGGTGGCCGGGCGGCCGCCGCAAGGCACTTGGTGATCCAACAACGCGTCACCCGAATCATTGACCTGAAATCATTCCTCCGACCGGCCATGCGGCGTTGGGCCGACACTTGGTTCGCCGCCTAGAACCTCGGCCTCGCATCCCGATCACGCCACTTGAAACACATCATGAACACCACCACGTCTGCCCCGCCGGAATCTTATTGCACGTTTCTGGTCGATGGGCTGTTGTATGGCATCGAAGTCCAAAAGGTCCAGGAAGTCATCCGGGCTCAGCCGACCACACGCGTCCCGCTCGCTCCCCGAGTCGTGCGTGGTCTGATGAATTTGCGTGGCCACATTGTCAGCATGTTAAGTCTTCGCAACGCGCTGGGGTTGGCGCCCCGTTCCAGTGACCGGCCGGAGATGAGTGTGATCATTCGTTCGAGCGAAGGCCCGGTCGGCTTGCTGGTTGATGAAATCGGCGATGTGATGCGGGTTGACCAGGCTGACTGCGAATCGGTCCCCGGCACACTGCACCGCCGGCAGCGTTCGTTCTTGCGCTGTGCCTACAAACTTGAACAACGATTGTTGCTGATCCTCGATGCCGATCGCGTCGCCACCGCCATGGATTGACGTGGTCGTCACCACCACCCGCCCAACCTACCATTCAACAGATTCACGCCGGAAAGGAATAGTTTCGTGTCCTTCAATCGCTTCACCGTTCGCTCCAAAATCTTCATCCTTGTCGGTGCCTGTGCACTCTCCTTCGTCGGTTACGGATTGTGGTCTTGGAACACGCTGTCGGTCGCCAAAGTCCATGGCCCCTACTACAACCGGATCATTCAGGGCAAGGATTTGATCTCGGACACCGTCCCGCCTTCCAACAACCTGATCGAATCCTACTTGCTGTCGCTCGAAATGGCACACGAGGTCGAAGAGGGCGTCGGTGCGGAACAGATTCAACAACTGGTGCGACGCGGCATCGAATTAAAGCAAGAATTCGAGAACGGTCATCGCTTTTGGGAACAAGAACTCGCCGAAGGGCCGATGAAGAAGTTGAAAACCGTCGAGTGCTATGCAGCGGCCAAGGAGTTCTATCGGGTGCGGGATCAGGAGTTCGTGCCGGCCTGTTTGCGGGGGGATGTGAAAACGGCCAAGTTGCTTTCTCGAGGGCCGATGCGGCAACAGTACGAACAACATCGCGCCGCGGTCAATGCGGTCGCTTCGATGGCGACTCGTCGCAATGCGGCCGACGAAGCGGCTGTCCAAGCCTTGGTCGATGCGCGGATGCTGTGGTCGCTGGCCGGCGCCGCGAGCATTCTGTTGGGGATCGCCGGTTTCGGCATCTATGTCGCCCGCGAAACCATCCTGCCACTGCGCCGCTCGGCAACCAATCTTCGTTACCTTTCCACCCATGACCTGACCGATGTCAGCCGACGGTTGCGCCGGGATGCCGAGAACACGAGCGATCAAGCCACCATGGCCAGCGGGGCGGCCGAAGAGGTCAGCGCCAATGCGCATGCCCTGGCGACTGCCGTCGAGCAGTTCGAAGAAAGCATCAAAGAAATCGCCGCCAACGCGGCCAACGCCGCCTCGGTCGCCCGCAATGCCGTTTGCGCCACCGAACAAACCAACCAGACCATCACGCGTCTGGGCGAAAGCAGTGCGGAAATCGGCAACGTCATCAAAGTCATCAACTCGATCGCACAGCAAACCAACCTGCTGGCTCTCAATGCGACCATCGAAGCGGCCCGGGCCGGTGAGGCCGGCAAGGGCTTTGCCGTCGTCGCCAACGAAGTCAAGGAGCTGGCCAAAGAAACCAGCCGGGCGACCAAACACATCATCGGACGGATCGAAGCGATTCAAGCCGACACGCAAGAAGCGGTCAACGCGATCGGACTGGTCAGCGAAATCATCCGCGAGATCGACGAAAGCCAAAACGTGATCGCCGGCGCCGTCGAAGAGCAAACGGCAATGACCTCGGAAATCTCTCGCAACATTTCCGATGTCGCAACCGGCAGCTATGAAATCGTCAAAAGCATCACCATGGTCGCCGAGACGGCGCAGAGCACGACCTCCGGCAGTGATGAAACCCTGGTGACCGCCGCCAGCATCGAGCGGCTGGCCGCCGACCTGATGCTGCTCGTCGGGCAATCCGGTGAAGCGTCCGGACGCCAACCCACCGAGCAAGCCAGCGACTCAAACCGAGACGCTTCCGGTGGCAAGTATCGTTTGCCGGCCGCCAAGGAAGACGCGTTCCTGGAATCGCTCTGATCCAAAACAAACGCCACGGCTGATCGACACCCACCGCAGCCGTTCGCCACCCACCGACTCCAAATGGTGCCGACTCCAAACACCGACTCCAAATGGTGCCACCCACCAAATCCAAATCTCCACTCCAAACGGTGCCATCGGCTGTCTTAGTTCCTGTCAATGGCGAGTGATGGCTCGCCGAGAATTTTTCTTGGTTTTACATCTTTGGCTCTGGTTGATGAGATTCAGCTCAGGGTGTTGGTGATGGGCGCGAGACGCTCGTTCGGGACTCAACGAAATGGGCCGCCCCATTCCGCATCGCCGTCACCTCGGCCTCATCTGCTGGCGCAGGCCAAGGTGACGGCGACGCGAAAGGGGCTCATCAAACATCGTGTTCTAGGAAGGGGGGGGAGTGCCGTCCGATGCGACGCGTATGCATGTGGGACTTTGCCAGGTCGGATCGATGTCAATGGTGCCCCGAGGGCTAGGCCGCAGGATCGAGAGTGGGTTCACGCCAAGGCGTTCCTTCGCGTACCATGACGTTCAGCGTTACCAAGAGCTTTCGCATCACCGCTACGATCGCCACCTTCGGCGGCTTGCCTTTGGCCAGCAGGCGTTGGTAGAACGCTTTCATGATCGAGTTGTGTCGCGTGGCAACCAACGCGGCCATGTAAAGCACTTTGCGGACCAGGGAGCGACCGGCAAACGTGCTACGCTTGCCTTCCTTTTGGCCGCTATCACGGACGATCGGTGCGACGCCAACGAGCTTGGCGATTTGGCCGCGGTTAAGCGAGCCGAGTTCGGGGAGCTCGGCCAGAAACATCGCGACCGTTGCGGTGCCGACACCGGGGCACGAAGAGAGCAGCGATGATCGCTCTGACATGGGGCCGCTGGCATCGATCACCGAGGCAATTTTCTTCTCAATCCCTGCGATTTGTCGCTTATAGAAGTCCAACGCTTCCTGGATCACTTCACGTACTTCCTCGTCACGGGCTTGGGCAAGGCGGTTCCGTTCGGCCGACTGTTGCGAGAGTATTTGATCTCGTCGATGCACGAGTGCTTTGAGCTTGCGTTCTTCGGGAGAAGGTTTTTCACGCAACTTTGGCGTGACGACTTCACCAAAACGGGCGATCATTCTGGCGTCGATCGGATCGTTCTTTTCAATCAGTCCAATTCCTTTGGCGAACGATCGCACCTGCGCGGGGTTGCACACGCTACAGTCGATGTCAGCTTCGTGCAAAGCGTCCACCAGATTACTTTCGTAGCCTCCGGTGGCTTCCATCACCACGATCGTCTTGACACGCTTGCGACGAAGGTGTTTCATCCACGCGTTGATTGCTTCGGGTGTGTTGTCGATCATTTGATGTTCGGTTGATACCGAATCGAAGAGATCGAGTTTGCGGCTTGCAACATCAACTCCAATAAATCTTTTGTAAACTGTGGTCATCGCTTGATCCCTGGATAGTAGTGCGAGCTCACGCTTGTCGGTGGCTCCTTCGGCTGTTCGGGTTTTGAACGAAACGGACCGGCGATCTAGATGGCACACGACATCGAGTGTCTACCCACAACGATCTACCGAGTCCGCGTGCCTGCCGGCAGCAAACCGGCAGGCACTTTTCGAATCATGGCTCACTCGTAAACCCAGCTTGAAAACGAATTCAATCGTGAACCACGAGGTCGAGCCGCCGTTTCCAAGACACTACCCACAATCTCTAATCGGTGCCACCTAACGTTTCGCACCCTTCGCGAGATCATCTGGAGAAAATAGATGCGATCTCCGCGTCGGTCGTGTCGTTCAGATGGCTTTCGGTTCAGGTGACAAACTTTCACCGATGCCAGATTGCAGCCATTTTGTCATACAATCGGCCGGGTTCATCCACCACGAATACCGAGGATCAAAAAGGTGAAACAGTCAGGCATCGAATTACGGATTCAATTGCCGCAGAATCCGAGAGCACGGTTTAGCATCAAGTTTCTTCTCGTTTGGATGCTGATTCTCGCAGTCGGGTTTGGAAGTCACAAATTTGGCAGGACCACTGGGCGCGATGAGGGGTATAGCGATGGCTATCGCAATGGGTGGAATGAAGCAATGTCCGCGAAGCTGGTCAACAAAAGCTATCGAGTGAGTGACCTGGTTTTGAAGGACGGCAGCGGCGAAGGATTCGCAGATTTTAGCACGTTGATGGAATCAATCGTCTCTGATGTCGAGCCGGAGTCGTGGGAGAGCAATGGCGGGCCCGGAACACTCAGACCTTACCCGCAGAATCTATCGTTGATTGTGTCTCAGACCAGCAGGGGCCACGAGGCACTTGATGACTACCTGCAAGAGCATCGAGACGTAAAAGCCGGTGAATGACCGCTCCCAAATGGTGCCACCCACCATCCATGCATTCATCGGACCGAGTACACCAGAGATCGAAGCGGTCCTTTAGGAGTACCGGTCAGCGGGGCGCAGCAAGCGAGCACTCCAGCTGCTTTGGATGACGGCGGGAATCGCCTTAAGACATATGAGACGACCGTGTCACATAGAGTGACCGTTCACCAACCGTAGCGATGCGGATCTGGCTTTTGCTATGCAGCAAAACACTCGGCGACTCGCCGGTGCCCCCTGGCCCATTTGCGGCCGCTCGACTCGGCGAACTGTGACATCGCACTCGGTGAACCCGCGCAGCAGCTATTGCCAAAGTAGCGTTGGAAGTTCCAGACCAAGTCCCGCCACATCGATAAGTCGATGCCGAGACGTGAAACTAGACCCTGCAGACTCGGTGGTACGTTGCGCCCCGCCCCTTCTTCGCTCAGCTTGGCCGTCCAACGAAGCAGTTCGACGTAGTCTTTCAAGCTGATCCCCAGAAACCCCTTGTCGCTCGCCCGCACGCCATCGTGATTCAGCTCAGCGTCGCTGGCGAGCGTCGAACCATCCAGAGTCAACGGCGCCAGCCAACCGTCGCGACGGATGCGTCTGCCGGTCGGGTTCTTTCGTTTTGCTCGCTGCTTTTCACGCATTTCATCTACCGGCGTGTTGCGGCGTTCTGCGCCCGCCTGCTCCGTGGTAATCGGAACAAGATCAAACGCGGCTGAATCGATTTCCTGACCTTGGTCTCCTTTGATGCGATCGTAGCCTGAGGTGTGCACCGAATCGTCCGGCGATTCCGCCATTGCGGCACGGACCGGATTGAGGTCCACATACATCGCACAGGCCAGCAATCCCGCTTCGTCTGTGATCCGCTGTAGCTTGAATCGGCCTTCCCAAAATCGACCGGTACACTCGTCTTGCCGATTGGCCATGCGTGCGATCGGTTCGCTCAAAGAACGCATGAACCAGGAAATGTCCGACAGCCGACGCCGCACTTCAGCGAGTCGTTCTCGATCGGCCACCAACATCTGCACGTCACTTTCAGTGGGTTCGCCCAAGTGCTCCTCAATCCGACGGCCGGGATAGACTTTTAACCACCGAAGGGCGACCTCTTGATCGGTCCATGCAATGACGACATCGGGGCGATTGCGGAGGACCAGATGCATGTGATTGGACATCACGGCATAGGAGAGAACATCGACGCCGAAGACAGACGCCAGAGCTTCCATCCGCCGCCGGATCCACTCACGTCTGTATTCATAATCCTTTCCGGTCGCTTGGTCGAATCCAGCCAAAAAAGCACGCCGAACGCACCGCTGGACGGCATGAACAATCGACACTTCGCTATCAGCAACTTGTTCCGAACGCAGCGGACGTCCCATCGCAAACTCCCCTTTATGATGAGTGGTGGTCTGATGATAGCCCTGTGGTGATGTCGAGTCAATAAAAAAAGTGGGTGGCACCATCTGGAGATTTGCTTCGCTATCAGCAACTTGTTCCGAACGCAGCGGACGTCCCATCGCAAACTCCCCTTTATGATGAGTGGTGGTCTGATGATAGCCCTGTGGTGATGTCGAGTCAATAAAAAAAGTGGGTGGCACCATTTGGAGGGAGCGATGTCGAGTCAATAAAAAAAGTGGGTGGCACCATTTGGAGGGAGCGGTTGCGCGCAAGGGTTGGGGGCAACGTCGGGGGGCGATGTCCGTGTTCCCCCACGTTCTAGAAAATTTGCAGTTCCTGCCGACCCCGTCGCGCAGCGGCACCGACAATTGCCCGACTCCCCTACGTAACCATCACAGTGGTATCTCCGATGACCGTCCAAACCTGCTCACCACCCGAAAAGCTCAAACAAGCCCTTCTCAAGCGTTCGGACGAATTGGCCATGCTGCCGGCGGTTGCCACCGAAGCGTTGGAGTTGGCACAGGATCCCGATTGCGTGGCCGCCGAATTCGCCGGGGTCATCGAGCGCGATGTCAAACTCGCCACCGAAATCCTGTCGCTGTCCAACAGCGTGTACTTCGCCGCCAGCTCTCCCGTGGTCAGCCTTCGCCAGGCGGTGGTTCGACTCGGATTGCGGCAGTGTCGAAACCTGATCTTGACCTCCAGCGCGGCGAGCTTGATGAAAAGCATGCCGCTGGAGCAGGAGTGGGTCCGCGAAGTCATTTGGCAACACAGCTTTCGCACCGCCAAGGTGGCCAGCTACATCAATAAACAGCTGCGGATGGGGTTTGAGGGCGAAGAATTCACCGCCGGATTGCTGCACGATTTCGGCCGTCTGTTGTTGGCCGTCGCCGCCCCCGAGTCCTTCGCCAAGGCTGATCCGTTGGCGTTCGTCGAAGACGGACAGTGCTTGACGGCCGAAAACGAAATCCTGGGTATCGACCACTGCGCGTTCGGCGCCTGGTTCGCCACGCACAACGGACTTCCCCGCGCCCTGGTCGCTTCCATCGAATTGCATCACCTGCCAGAAACCCATCATCCCGACGGCAAGCTGATTTCGCTGGTCGCCGCCGCCGATCACATCGCCAATCACTTCCAACGCTACGAAGAAGCCACCGACTATGACGTCGGACTCAACCGCGGGGCGCATGTGATCGCCAAGAACGGGCACCCGCAGCTGTTGAAAAACGACCACGGGATCGTCGAAACGATTTTCGGCGAAGTCCTGCAAGACGACCAGCGCGATTCCAGCGATCTTTCCTAACGTCAAAGGAAGCTTGACAATGAACAAAGAGATTCGCGTCATGGTGTGTGACGATTCCGCGATCATGCGCCGGTTGATCAAAACCGCGCTGGAGCTGGAACCGTCGATGAAGGTGGTTTGCGAAGCCAAACACGGACGTGACGCCATCGATCAACTCGACCCGACCCGTCCCGACATCGTGGTGATGGACATCGAAATGCCGGTCATGGACGGCGTCGAGGCGGTCCGAGAGATTCGCAAACTGGGGCGCACGCTGCCGGTCATCATGTTCAGTTCGCTGACCAGCCGTGGTGCCGAAGCGTCGCTGGACGCCATCGCCGCCGGGGCAACCGACTTCGCCACCAAACCGACCGGCGCCGGACACATCCAACAAGCCTTGGAGTCGCTGCGGCGCGACTTGATCCCCAAGCTGCTGCAGTGGACCGCCGGCAAGCGAGCCGATTCGATTGCGACGGTCTCCCCAGCCGAGCCGACCCCCGCCTTCGCGACCAGGGACGCCGAGGGATCCAAACGCGGCGTCGCTGCGATCGCGATCGGCGTTTCCACCGGTGGCCCCCAGGCCTTGTCCAAACTGCTCTCGGGGCTGCCCCACGACTTCCCCGCGCCGATTCTAATCGTCCAACACATGCCGCCGGTGTTCACCGGACTGCTCGCCGAACGGCTTTCCGCGCAAACCGGTCACTGCGTTCGCGAAGCGGCCGACGGCGATCGGCTCACGCCGGGCACCATCCTGATCGCCCCGGGTGACTATCACATGGTCGCTTCGCGTGAGCGTGACGGGGTCCACGTGCGGTTGAATCAGGAGCCCCCGGAAAATGCCTGTCGCCCCTCGGTCAATCCGCTGTTCTGTTCGTTGGGCAACTGCTTCGGCGATCAAGCATTGGGGGTCGTCCTGACCGGTATGGGACAAGACGGGACGCGGGGCGCTCAATCGCTGAAAGCCTGCGGCGCCCGGGTCTACGTCCAAGACCAAGAGAGCAGCATCGTGTGGGGCATGCCCGGCCAGGTGGCCGAATGCGGACTGGCCGATCGCGTTTTGCCGCTCGATCAAATCGCCTTTCAAATCCTTCGCGTCGTCGGTTCCGGCATCCGCGAACCGCTGACCGCCTCCACCAGTTGATCACCGCAACGCAGCCGGTCGCCTTCGCAATGACACTCCCAACCGCCGACTTCGCCTTTCTGCGCACGCTGGTCGCCGATCATTCGGGGCAACGGTTGGCGTCGCGACACGTCGGCATGCTCGAACAACGGCTGGCGCCGATCGCCGGCACCGCAGGTCTGAAAGATGTCTCCTCGCTGGTCCGACAGCTGCGTCGCGGTGACGATTCCGCGCTCTCCTCCCAGGTGGTCGAAGCGGTCGCCGTCAACGAGACCAGCTTCTTTCGTGACGCCTCCGCATTTGAAACGCTCGCCAAACGAGTGCTGCCGCAATTCGTCGCCGAGAACCGCAATCGAAAGCAACTGCGAATCTGGTGCGCGGCGTGTTCCAGCGGCCAAGAACCGTACTCCATCGCGATGTTGCTGGAAGATCACTTTTCCCACTTGCACGACTGGGACATTCGCATCACCGCATCGGACTTGTGCGAGAAGATGATCCAACGGGCACGGCTGGGAACCTTCAGCTCCCTGGAAGTTTCCCGCGGCTTGCCCGCCGCCCAACTCCTCCGCCATTTCGATCGCCGCGGTGCGGCCTGGCAAGCCAAGCCCGCGCTGCGCGAGCGGATCGAATTCCATCGCATCAATCTGGCGCGGCCCTGGCCCTACCTCGGACCATTCGACATCGTTCTCGCCCGCAACGTGCTGCTGTACTTCGACCAGCCGACCAAACAAGACATTCTGAAACGGCTTCGCGGTGCCATGCGTCCCGATGGATACCTTTTCATCGGAGCCGCCGAGACGCTGATCGGACTGTGCGTTCCCTATCAAAGGAAAGAAATTGATGACACCGTTTATTATCGCCCCACGGCCATCTGAGCCGAGCGGTCACGACAGGATCAGTCACCAGAGTCTCGCGCTGATGGTCCAGGATGTCTTGACGACCATGCTCGAATTGCCGCACCACGCTTTGAACGGTTCGCCCGCAACCGACGTCCCCGACCAACTCATGGCTGCGGTTCGTGTCTCTGGCTCCTGGCAAGCAACTCTTCAAATTTACGCGCCCGAGCAACTAGCCCGCCGCATCGCCTGTGCTATGTTTGCGCAAGCCACCGACGTCCTGGACGACGAAGACGTTTTGGATGCGTTCGGCGAAGTCGTCAATGTCATCGGTGGGAACGTGAAAGGAATGATCGACCAGGATTGCACCCTCTCGCTGCCTTGTGTCGGAGCCGCCCGGCCGGATCCAACATCCACCAGTCTGATGATCATGTACGACGTCTGTGGTGCCCCGCTCACCGTCGAACTGATCCAAGCATGAGCCCCTCGCCAGCTACTGGCCAATCGTTTCAAGGAGAACGAAGATGAAAATCCTGATCGTTGACGACAGCAAAGCAATGCGAATGATTGTCTGCCGCACACTGAAACAAACCGACTTCAGCGGATTCACCGTGATCGAGGCCGAAAACGGAATGGACGCGCTGAACAAGATCGCCACCGAATCGCCTGATCTGGTGCTGTCCGACTGGAACATGCCCGAGATGAAGGGCATCGATCTGCTCAAACGTGTCCGCGATTCCGGCAACAACGTTCGCTTCGGTTTTATCACCTCTGAAAGCAGCCTGGAAACCAAAAAACTGGCCCACGAGTCGGGGGCCGACTTCCTCGTCACCAAACCCTTCACGCCAGGTTCGATGCAAGCGGCGCTCGATCCGATCCTCGCCTAGCGTGTCCATGCGGTCCGATCCTCACGATGCCCCCGTCTTACCGTTAGTGCCCCATTCCATGTCTATCGCCAGTCCCGCCATCCTTGCCGACGAAATCGGCAAATTCATGAACCACCTGTTCGGGTTGAAGGTTTCGGCCGCCAAAATCAAGCCGGAAGAACCTGTTCATCCGCCGGCCGCTGTCGCGATCTATACCGACGGAAATGACGCGGTCCGCGGACAGATCGCTTGTGACCTTCGCAGCGTCGCCATCCTGGGCGCCGCCTTGACCCAAATCCCGATGGGTGTCGTCGCCGACAGCCTGCAAAGCGGCGAACTGTCTGCCAATCTGAGAGCCAACGCCTACGAAGTCTTCAACATCTCGGTGAACCTGTTCTTCTATCGGCCCAGTCGCCGAGTCGTGCTGAGCGAGGTCCGCTTTGAACAGGATGCCGTCATGCCCGAGTGGCAATCGTCGTGGAAACCAGATGCCTTTCAAATCAACATCGAGCGTTACGGGAGCGGGCATCTGCAGATGATTCACTGTGGCTGACACCCGATTCCATGTTTTTACCCCTCTTCACCCTTGCGCGCGGTCCAGCACAGTCCGGTGACCTCCTCGCCGGCCTCTTTTCGCAACACGGACTCCTTGACGCCGATCTCTGAAAAACCGCATCGTTCCAAGGTCTTCCGAACGTAGTCGACACGATGCGAATAGCGTCCCGATGGATTGAGACGGTATCCCGTCGCCCCGTCGACGACGCCCCCTTTTTCGAGCGTAAAAACCAACGGGGCGCGCTTGCCACGCAGCGCCTGATTGGCCGCCAAAAAAACGGCGGCCAGATCACCAAAATAGATCAAGGTGTCCATCGAAACGATTAACTCAAATTCGGCCGGATGGGCACTCAAATACGACACCAGCTCCGCACAAACCAACGCGTCGTAACCGCGCTCACCGGCCCGTTGGAGCATTCCCGAAGACAGGTCCACGCCCACCAATCGTGACGCAAACGGCCGCAACCGTTCGCCCATCAAACCGGTGCCGCAACCTGCATCCAAGATCGACAGGTTGCCGTCGGCCGACAACCCGAGTTCCGCCATCATTGATCCAAGCAATCGCGGAGCGGCGTAATCGAGCGACTGCAACTGCTCGTCAAACGTTTCGGCAAACCGATCAAATACGTCCCGCACATAGCCGTCCGAAGCCCGCGTCGGTAACGCTTTCACATCGAGCACATCAAATTCCTGTGCGGACAACAGATGACGGGCGATCGGATTGCCGGGATCCTGTTGCAACCAATCGCGAAGTGCCCCGGTCACGCCCGCCTGATCCCCCAGCCTCCGGTACGCCGCCACCAGCTTTCGCCGAGCCGGCTGATGATCGGGATCCCGTTTCAAAACGTCCAACCATGCGTCGACGGCTTCCTGCCACGATTCCGCCGCCATCCGCAATTCGCCCAGCTGGAACGCCAAGTGCACGTCGTCGGGCCAGCGCTCCACCGCCGCCTGGCAATCCTTCAACGCGGCATCGAGTCGACCCGATTCCTCCTGCACCAGAATCAGGTTCCGCGCAAAAGTGACTTCATCGGGGTTCTGATCCCGCAGCCGCGTCAGCACCGCGACGGCTTCCCCGTATCGCTTCGCCGCAAACAATGCCTTGGACAAGTCGTTTCGGATCGCCAACGCCTGCGCCGCGTTCTTCGCCGCTTCGCTTCGTTCGGCCGCCGTCTGAAGCGTCGCGACCGCAGAATCAAACCGCTCCACCTGCGTCAACGCCACCCCATGGACATGCATCGCCGACACCGACAGCGATACCGACAGCGGACCGTGTCGCCGCTGTTTGTCGCAGGCCGCCACGATGTCGCGGAACCGACCTTGTCGGGCCAGTGCGATCAGTTCTTGTTCAAAATCGGCGGAATCGTGTCGTCGCTTTCGCCGACGCGCCGGACGTCGAGTCGCCATCGAAAGAGTATCACCTCAACAATACCACGAGCGAAATCAAAGGATTGGCGTCTGGTAGCATACCAGGTACGACCGCCGGTCGACCGCCTTACCCCGTCACGTCGGCCGTCTTGACGCCAGTTTCGGCAAATTCGTAGCCGCGTCCAAATCCGACTTTGCGACGATCAATGGTGACCCAGTTCTTCAATCGTATGAACTCGGGGTCGGCATGAAACCGTTGGATGTGAAACGGATCGCTGCCGGGGAAATTGTACGCGCCATAAGCCGAACAGACGCCCGAGAGTCCCTGCGATTTGGCCAGATGAACGGCCGCCGCGCTCAAATTGGTTTTCTGGCCGTAGGGAAACGCAAAGTAGCGAATCGGTTGTTCCACCAATCTGCCGAGCTCTGTCGTGGCGGTCACGATTTCATCGACCATCGTCTCGGAGTCGTTGATCGCCCCGACGTCGCAATGGCTGCGGGTGTGCGCCCCGATTTCGATCCCCGACGCAGCCATCTCGCGAAGCTGCTGCGGCGTATTGACGGGCAACGGCTGGCCCTCGGCAACATCGTGCGGGAACGGACGATCGTGGACGACAAAATCCAAGGCGACGAAGTAGGTCATCGGGATCTCGTGCTCGATCAAAAACGGAATCGCTTGCTGGCAATTTTCCGCGTACCCGTCGTCAAAGGTCACCGCGACGGCCACCCGATCATTGCGACCGGATCGCATCCGCGCTTGGATTTCCTGCAGCGAGACCACATCGACGTTTTGCTTCAACCATCGCATCTGACGTTGAAATTCACGATTGCCGATCGACCAACCGTTCGGATGCGTGTCGGCGACGCGATGATAAAACAGCACGCACAGCGGCGCCTGTCCCTCCGCTTCGAGTCGGTTGCGATAGCGTCTCCGCAGCGGCAAGCTGCCGTAGTAATAAGCGTGCAGTGCGAGTTCGCGAATCTTCATCGTCACGGACATCCCGGTGCGTTGTCTCGGGTTTGGTTTTCAGGGGTGGCGCAAGGAACCTGGGGCTTGACGTTGCAATCCACTAAAGCTGCGGTTGACCGATCCCGAGACCGGACTTGACCAGATTTTTGAAGGTCAAGCCGACCTTGACGACTTGATGCCGCAATTGGGCCGATCGTCTGGGGCTGCATACGCGGATCTCCTGAGCCGGCATCAGTTCGGCCCGCCAACGCAGTTTGTACGGTTCGTCCCCACGCATCATGTCAAACGTCTTTCGCCCCGTCTCAATGGAGCTGCGAATCGCCTGGCAGAACAGGCTCAACCCCGGACGCAGCGTTTCGGCATCTGGATCCATGCCTGACTGGTAAAAGTACCAGCGGTCGTCGTCGGCGATCGCGAAATGGGCCGCCACCGGGACGCCGTCATGCGACGCGATGATCAATTCCAACATCCCGGCGTCGAACAATGCGGATGCCGCATCACGCAGGAACACGTCAAAATGCGGATGGTCGAAACAGCCTGTCGTGCCGGAGGCGTGCCGACGTCGTTGATGAAGGCTGACGAAGGAATCCCAAACGGCATCGAGCTGCTGTGGGGTCTCGACCCGCTCCACTTGGATCGTGCCCGTGTCGATGTTCTTCAGCGACTGCCGAACCTCGCGACGGCCGCTCTTGGATCGCATGCGGACGTATTCGTCCCAGGATGCGGGCAGATCGATTGCGTAGCACCCCAACCCGTCGGCGACGTCAACCTCCAGATTCTCCCGTCGCATCGCCTCGATGAGTCTGTTCATCGTCCGGTCCGATCGATCGACACCGATCAACTCGATCGAGTCCCAGAGCAGACGTTGCTCGTCGGCGTTTTCCGTCGGGGCCGCCGAATGGGCCAACCAGCGAGCGACCGCGGCACAGACGTCATCGATGTCATCGTCGGCGACCAGCAGGGACAGGTGGTCGGTACACGCCTTTCCTGATCCCAGAAACTGGATCGTCTTTCCCGTTCCAACGCGACTCTCCAGGCACCACGGCACAAAGGCGATGATTTCGTCGCCGCGTTTGACCTTCAACACGCACAAGCGGTAATCGCCCTGGTACGCCCTCCACCAGCTCCCCAACCACTCCCAACGTTGCAGCGGGTTGCGGGCAAGCTCGTTCCAGCGATCCAGCTCATCCGGGGAAAACTGTTCGACACTTGTGATCAATTCAACCGATGGGACCATGCTTTGTTCCGGCCAGGGTTCGGGGGTGTCCGATAGCGTGCGCGGATCGGTCCGCGCAAAGAACTGTGGGTTGAGGCGTGGGCAAGGCAAACACGTCATGCCAACTTGCCGTCGGATCCCGAATCGCATTCGCCGGTCGCAACGTTTGTGTCGGCAGATGTTGTGGTGGGTTGCCAAAACGTCGGGCCACGCCAAGGGGCGTCGATTCGGCGACGTCGGATCCGAGCAGCGGGATCGAGCGATCCGCGCGACTGGATCAATCGGAACGATCCGCACGTGCCTGCCCGCCAATAACGTCTCGGACTCCGGATCAACGCAATCGGCAGGCTTCGCAACGTAGGGTTGGCCAACAGTGGTCGTTCGTCGCGGGAATCGCGGTTCGGGACACAAGGACGGCTGTCATCAACCCACGATCGCAACGACATTCGACGTTTACGCTTTTCCCGTCCATGAGCCAAGCCACCCTTTCGCAACCGCGTCCGAAGTCGGCCAAGAAGATCGTCGCCGATTCGTTTTCCCAAAGTGTCGTCCTGATCAGCCTGCTGATGATCGTGCAGCGCGGCATCGGGTTTGTCCGCAGCTTCTATGTTTGCGGCACGCTGTCGGCAGCCGAAGTGGGCCGTTGGGATTTGGCGTTCAGCTTTTTGATGCTGGTCGCACCGTTGGCCGTGTTTGGGATCCCGGGCTCGTTCGGACGCTACGTCGCCCGATTCGAAAAAAAGGGCCAGCAATCGCGTTTCCTTCGCCAAACCCTGTTGGCCTGTCTCGCGCTGACGGTGCTGGCGTCCGTGTCGATCTGGTTGTTCCGAGCAACCGTTGCACGGTACTTTTTCGGCAGCGCTGACGATGCGCCGTTGGTCTCGCTGTTGGCGATCGGGCTACCCCTCGTCGTGTTCTTTAATTTCGCCACCAGCTGGTTCTCAGGAAAACGTCTCAATCGATTCGTCTTTCGCATCCAATTCGCACAAACCCTGTTCTTTGCCCTGTTGTGCGTTGTCCTGTTTCAATTGACTTCGGTCAGCGCGTTTTCGGTCATCGTCGCCTACCTGGTCTCCTGTCTCGTCGGCACCACGCTTGCCGCCAGCTACACCCTGGTCGACGGACGATCCGAGGCGGAGCACGCGGATGATCACGACACTTCCGACCCGACCGATCCGATCTGGCGAAAGATCCTTCCCTTTGCCGTCTGGGTCTGGATCAGCAATGCGCTGATCAATCTGTTTACGGTCTGTGACCGCCTACTGTTGGTCAACTTTTATCCCGATCAACAGGTCGACATTCAGTTTCTGGTCGGCCAGTACCACACCGCCTGCATTTTCCCTTTGTTGTTGATGACGATCGGCGCGATGGCGGGATCGACCGGCATGCCATATCTGAGCAAGGACTGGGAATCCGGTGACCGCCAAGCCGTCGCCGATCGCATGAATTTGATGCTCAAAGCGATCGGATTGTTCTGCGTTACCGCGTCGGTTGCGATCCTGTTGCTCGCCCCGCTGTTGTTCGGGCAACTCTGGAAAGACAAATTTGCGATGGGCGAATCGTTGCTGCCGATGACACTTTGTTATTGTTCGTTGGCGGCGATGACGATGGTCGCCCAGAAGTACTTTTGGTGCCTGGAAAAGACCTGGATCAGCAGTTGCTTTTTGCTGCTCGGATTGGCCTGCAATTTCCTGGTCGGTCTGGCATTGATCGGAGACTTCGGTATCGACGGTGTCGTCGCCTCCACGTTGATTTCGCACGCAATCGTGTTGGCCGGTGTGCTGCTGATCAGCAAGTACCACAAGCTCCGAATCGACCTCGGCGTGTTTGTGATTTCCATCGCCTTGTTCGCGCTCTGCTTCGGCAAATGGATCGCGCTGTTGTGCCTGATCGCCTTGCTACTGAGCGTCTGGTTCACCCCGCTTCTTTTCAGCGATGCGCTCCGTCGCAGCGCCATCGTAAAACTTCGCTCCACTCTTGCCGGGAATACTCCATGAGTTTGGCAGAATTAGTCGACCAACCCGAGATTGGCAATCACGAACGACGCCAAAATCTGACACGCCGCGTGCTGCTGCTGGGCAATGACGACCGCGTGCTGTTGGCCGTTGCGCGGGGGCTGGGACGCAACGGCATTTCGGTGGACGCCGCCTGGTGCGACCCGGATTCGCCGGCACTGAAGTCCCAGTACGTTCACGCGTTTCACTGTCTGGCGCCCTACACGCCCCACGACGACCAATGGCTCGATGCCTTGCACGCATTGGTCAAGGATAACGATTACGATCTGGTCATCCCCTGCAACGACTATGCCGTCGTGCCCCTGCAACTTGAACGCGAGAAACTGGATCCCGACACGCACTGGTATCTGATCAACGACGATGCCTTTCAGGTCGCGTTTGACAAAGCCAGAACAAGCCGCGTCGCAACGGAATTGGGAATCAACGTGCCGCGTGAATGTGAAATCACCGACGCCGACATTCAACGCGGTTTTTCGGACCGGAAATTCAACCTGGTCGACCGTCGCTCACTGCGTTTCCCGGTTTACGTCAAACCGCGTTCTTCGATCACCGCGTGCGACGTGACCAACAAACGGGCCGCGCGGCGGGTCGATTCGCCCGACGAGTTGGCTGAGTGCCTGATTCACGAGTTCCCCGATGATGGCGTGCTGATCCAGGAGAGTTTTTCGGGGGTCGGGATCGGCGTCGAAATCCTGGCCCACCAGGGGCAGATCGTGATGCAAATCCAACATCAACGATTGCGCGAAACGATCGACGGGGGCAGCACCTATCGAGAAACGATCGCCGAAATTCCGGAATTGACCGAAGCGACGCGGAAACTGGTCCACCGGTTGAACTACACCGGCGTCGGGATGTTTGAATTTCGATACAACCGAGAAACCGGTGCCTGGGTGTTCCTGGAAATCAACGCGCGGTTCTGGGGCTCGCTGCCGCTGGCGATCGCGGCCAAAGCGAATTTCCCCTTTGCCTTGTATGAACTGTTGGTCAAAGGCCAGACAAACTTTCACACAAACCACACGATCGGCGTCCGCTGCCGAAATCTGATCAACGATCTGCGCGCCTTCCGGCATCAGCAAGCGACAGAATTTGAACTGGAGAACTTGTTGTTCGGCAGGGATTACCTGGATTTTTATGCCCCGGATGATTGGCGTCCCCAGCTCGCCACGCTCGTCAATTTCGCCCGATCGGTGCTGGGGAAATTCACGCGACGGGTCGAAGCCAGCGTTTAGGCGCGCGCTGGGGCATGCTTTTCTACTCGTTCCAGGGCTCTGCCTTGGAACGCGAGGCCGGTGTGGCTCCTGCCACACGCCGAGGGCGGTCAGGAGGCGGGAGCCTCCATGACAGTGTGTTCCCAGGCGGGAGCCTGGGAACAAGGGCGCCTGTCACGCACCACGTGACCGACTGGATTTGCTCGGTAGGAAACAACGCCGCCACACGATAAACTACGCCGGACCGATCCAACGATTCCGACTTGTTCCAGCGTGCTTCTGTCCGATGCCGACTCCCCAATCACTGACCGATGAAGAACGCGCCACGTACGAGTGGCAGATGTGGGTGCCCGACTTCGGCGAATCGGGGCAAGAAAAACTGAAGGCCGCCTCGGTGATGATCTCGCGCGTCGGCGGCGTCGGCAGTGTGGTGGCGTACGAGCTTGCCGCGGCGGGAGTCGGAAAACTGGTTCTCGCGCACGCCGGCAATGTCAAGCCGAGCGATCTGAATCGCCAGCTGTTGATGACACACGACTGGATCGGCAAACCGCGGATCGAGTCCATCGCCCGCCGATTGTTGGAATTGAATCCGCGGCTGGAAATCGTCGCCGTCGGAGAAAACGTCAGCGAATCCAACGCCGCCGATTTGGTTGCCCAATCTGACATCGTCGTCGACTGCGCGCCGCTGTTCCCCGAGCGATTCGCGATGAATGCACAAGCGGTGTTGCAAAACAAACCGATGGTCGAATGCGCGATGTATGAATTGGAAGCCCATCTGACGACGCTGATCCCCGGCCGGTCGCCCTGTCTGCGCTGCCTGTTCCCGCAGGAGCCGCCGACTTGGACCCGCCAATTCCCCGTCTTCGGCGCCGTCTCCGGCACCGTCGCCTGCATGGCTGCGATGGAAACGATCAAAACAATCGCCGGAATCGGCGACCCGCTTGCCGGCCGCTTGCTTAAAATGGACTTGCGGGACATGAGCTTCCATCGGCTCAATGTGACCCGACGTCCCGATTGCCCCACCTGTGGCCACCTCTCTCCCGATCCCTCCACGGATGTCGCATGAAAGTCATCATACCCACCGCGCTGCGAAAACATACCGACGGCCAGAATCATCTCTCCGTTACAGCCACCACCGTTGAAGACGCCTTGAATCAAGTCGTCACCGCGCACCCGGAGCTGCGCAGCAGCTTGTTCGATGATGCGAATCAATTGGTGTCGTTTGTCAATGTTTTTGTCAACGATCGCAATATCCGTGACTTGGAAAACGAAGCGACACCGCTAAACGAAACGGACGAGATTTTGTTGGTACCGGCGATCGCCGGAGGATAATCGGATGGCGGAAAAAACACTGCTAGTACGGGAAGAGACGGCTCGCTACGCCCGGCATCTGACGCTGCCGGAAGTTGGCGCCGATGGCCAAGTCAAATTGAAATCGGCCTCGGTCCTGATCGTGGGAACCGGGGGATTGGGGTCACCGGTCAGTTTGTATCTGGCCGCCGCCGGCGTCGGCCGACTCGGAATCGTCGACTTTGACCGGGTCGAGTACTCGAATCTGCAGCGACAAATCATCCACGGCTCCGACGACGTCGGCCGGCCCAAAGTCCAGTCGGCGGCTGAATCCATCCGGCGGGTCAACCCCTTGGTTCAAGTCGACCAGCACGACGAAGCGTTCAGCAGCGCCAACGCGATGCGGATCAGTGCCGATTATGACATCATCATCGACGGCACCGATAACTTTGCGACACGCTACCTGGTCAACGATGTCTGCGTCCTGCTCGGCAAACCGAACTGCTACGGCAGCATCTTTCGGTTCGAAGGCCAGGCGTCCGTGTTCGGGCTGCCCGGCGGCCCCTGCTATCGATGCCTGTACCCGAAACCGCCCGATCCGGGGATGATTCCCAACTGTGCCGAAGGCGGTGTGCTGGGGATCTTGCCGGGCATCGTCGGAACCCTTCAAGCGACCGAAGCGATCAAGTTGATCTTGGGGATCGGCGAGTCCCTTTCGGGTAGGCTGTTGTTGCTCGATGCCCTGGAGATGAAGTTTCGCGAATTAAAAGTCAGCCGAGATCCGAAGTGCCCGGTGTGCGGCGATCAGCCGACCATCACCGCCCCGATCGACTACGACCAGTTTTGCGGGACGCCCAAACAGGACACCGCACAAAGCCCCTGGGACATCGAGCCGTCCGAATTGAAACGGCGCATCGATGCCGCCGAGCCGCTGACGATCTTGGACGTCCGTCAGCAGCACGAGTACGACATCTGCAATCTCGGCGGGACACTGATCCCCCTCGATGAATTGCCGACGCGAACCGGCGAACTGGATCGTTCCTTGCCGATCGTCGTTCACTGCAAAATGGGCCTGCGGAGCGCCAAAGCCGTCCAATTGTTACGTGACGCCGGATTCACCGACGTCAGCAATTTGAACGGCGGAATCAATCGCTGGTCCAAACAGATTGATGCCACCGTGCCGACCTACTAGTGGCGTAAGCTTCTAGCTTGCGTTTTTAAGCGGGACGCTTGCGCTGTCCCGATCGCAAGCTGGAAGCTTACGCCACTCGTGCGATCGCAAGCTGGAAGCTTACGCCACTCGTGCGATCGCAAGCTGGACGCTTACGCCACCGTCAACACCCCGTCGTGGAGTTCGAAACGCTGATCCGCCAAGACTTCGGCTTCTTCGTTGCTGTGGGTGACGTGCAGCGTCGTGACTCCGGTCGTCTCCTTGACCCGTTTGAGCAATTCGTGCATCTCCGCGCGAGTCGATTCGTCGAGTGCGCTGAGCGGTTCATCGAGCAACAACACGGCGGGGCGAAACGACAGCGCCCGACCGAGTGCGACCCGTTGTGATTCGCCGCCACTGAGCGCGTCGACCTTGCGCCCCAACAGCGATGTGATCCCGAGCACTTTGGCGAGCTGAGAAATCCGCTCGTCGATCTCGCTCTGCGGACGTTTCCGCAACCGCAACGCGAACGCCAAGTGTTGTCCGACCGTCAGCGTGGGAAAGAGCGCCAGGTCTTGGGGGACATATCCGATTTGGCGATCCCCCGGCAACCACGTCGTCACGTCGACGCCGTCGATCAGAATTCGCCCCGAGGTGACCTTGCGTAACCCGCAAATCGATTCCAGGATCGTGGTCTTGCCGCGACCGGTCCGCCCCATCAGCACGGCGTAGTGACCGCGGGGAACTTGCATGCAGATGTCCGAGAGCGAAAACTCGCCGGCATGAATGGAGACATGGTCCAACTCGATCACGCGTTCAACCCCGTCCCGAGCACGCGAAGAATCAACAACACGACGACGGCCATCGCGACCATCAACAGCGAGACGGCGACGGCGGCGTTCAGCTGGCCGATACTCAACTCCAAAAAGACCGTCGTCGAAAGCACCTCCGTCCGCATCCGCGTCGCCCCGGCGAACACCAAGATCGGCCCGAACTCGCCGAGCGCCCGTGCCCAGGCGATCGTCGTCGCGGCGATCATCCCACGCCACGCTTGCGGCAGGGCGATCTGCATGAACGCCTGACCCCGCGTGCAACCGAGCGTCCGCGCCACGTCTTCGGCACGCGGATCGATCTGGTCGAACGTCACTCGCATCGTTCGCACCGCAAAGGCACAAGCGACCGAGAACTGTGCGAGCACGACGGCAGGCCATTGATACGTGACCGGAAAACCGACGCTGTCACGCAACCAGGCTTCCAATTCCCAACCGAAAATCGGCAGGTGAAATAAAATCAGCAGACTCAATCCCAGCACCAACGGAGGCAACACGATCGGAATGTCGACCAGGGTGTCGACCAGCCAACGGCCGGGAAAGCGATAGCGCGACAACAGGTACCCCAGCGGCGTTGCGACCCACAGCGACAGCACCGCCGCCGCCGAACAACTCAAAATCGTCAACCGAAACGCGGCCTGAATCTCCGGCTTTCGAAGTGCATCGATGAAGTCACTCGGCGAAGTGAACACGACATCTGCGGCCAACAGCAGCACGATCAAGATGATAAAGCAGGCCGAGATCCCACCCATCACCAGAAAGAACGGCGTGTCGCTGCGGCGCCGAAACGTCGGCGACGAAGTGGATTTCACCGGCTCACTCATCCGTCGCGTCTTTGCCGAGATTCTGCCAACGAAATCCTTCGGCGGCGAAGATGTCTTGTGACTCGGTGGAGCAGATCTGTTGGAACAATCGCGATGCCAGGTTCGGATATGGGGACTGTTTGGCGACCGCCCACGGCTGGGTCGCGACGCTGCAATCGATGCCCTGAATCCGGATCGCGTCCAAAAACTCCGACGCACCGGCCGCGTTGCTCAGATAAGCCACCGCGGCGTCGAGTGAACCGGTCTGCAATTGGTTGACCAGCATGTCGCCGGTCGGCGTTTGGACGGTCACGTTGGGCATGATCTCCTGCTGGACCCCGCCTTCGCGAAACGTATTCTGAGTGATCCAGCCCATCGCGCATTGTTTTTCATGACCGATCCCCACACGCAAGCCTTCTTTGGACAAATCACGCAACGACGAGATCCCCTTGGGGTTCCCTTTTTGCACCAGGATCACCAGTTCGTTCTGCGAGACCGGTACCGGTTCGGGAAACAGGTCGTGGACTTGGTTCATGAATTCGCTGTCACAGGCAAAGTAGGCGTCGGGATGCTGGCCGGCTTTCATCTGCGCCACCAAAATGCCGCATCCGTTGTAGACGCGATTGACCTTCACCCCCTCGCGTTTTTCGAACGCCGCGATCGTGTCTTCGATCGCCGGACGCAGCATCGAACCGGCGAACACCGACAACTCGGGTTGGTCGGCCCAGGTGTCACCACCGGAGACGCGGAATCCGTGATTGCCGTAATGCTCCAGTCCTCGATCGGCGGACGCGATGTAGCGGGCAAAATGCAACGCATCGGCGGTGTGTTCGGTCGACGCGATCACGCCGACGGAAATCTGAGACGCCGTCGCCGCCAGTTCGGGAATCTCGACGAAGGTCAAATCGGGATAGGTGTGCAACACCGCGTCATACACGATCCCGGCATCGGCGGCACCGATCTTGATGTCGTTGGCGACTTCGTTGACGGTTCCGCGATACGCCTTGGTGGTCTTGTCCAGGCCGTCCCAGCGATCGATCGCGCTGAGTGTTTCACGAACGACCTTGCCGATCGCGGCCGAATCGGGACTCGCCAACACCACGCGGACATCGTCGCGCAACAAGTCGTTCAAGCTTTGGATCGATTTCGGATTCCCCTTGGGGACCGCGATCACGGCTTGCATTTTCGCGATCGGGATCTCTTCGGCGATCAGCCCCTTTTCTTTACCCAGGTTCAGGTAGCTGTCGTCGGCCGGCAAATACAGGTCCCCCTGCTTGGCCACTTCGATCGACGACAGCAGCGTTTGTGACGGTCCGTATTGGATGTCGACGCTGCGGTCGAACTCTTGCTCGTACTCCTTGCGGATCGATTCCATCACCGCCCGGTTGCTGGCGGCACAGTACAGCATCACGGCCCGTCCGCTGGACGAGGGTTTCTCTCGATCACCGAGCATCACGACGATGCCGATCAATGCGACCAGCGAGCCGGCCATCAACAGGTAGGTTCGATTCATGGTTTTTATTTTACTTGCGGCCCTGCGGGATCGGAACCAGGACGGGATTGCGATTGCGTCCTTCTTCTGCACTGCGGTCCGGCGGGCGGTTGTCGATGTCGCCGAAAAGCTGGCCATCCCAATCGGCATCGATCAGCAAATCAAATCCGGGGTTTTGTTCTTTGACCTGACACGAACACGCCCCGCTGAGAAAGATCGTCAGCTCTTCCATCAATCGGGCCGACAAGTCACCCGCCGGGATGACTTCCAGTGCCCGCCCGCGTCCAAACACCGGAACCAATAACGGCTCTCCGTCCTCGAACGCCGACAAACGCAACCCGGAAAGCAGACCGACCAAAAACGACTCGTTCGGGTCGTCCGGATCGATCTCCAGCAGACTGAATTTCACGACCAGCGGCAAGTCGGCGTACAACTCGGAACCCGGCAAACCAATTCCCTCGGGCAACGTCACCTTGGACGACAGCGTCTGGAACGTCTGTTGAACAAGCCGTTTGGCGTTCTCGGTTTTTTCACGGTCGGCGGATCGGATCAGCAACCAAACGACACTGTGCCCGGCCAGCAGTCGGTCACGCAGTTCGTTCCGGACCGGCGAATGAAAGATCCCCAATCGATCAGCGTCGGTAAGCGTTCCGTGCCAATGGTTGACGAAACGTCCCCGCCCCAGCTTCGTTCGAACCAGGACATGGGGCAACGTGGACTTCTTCGCGTCTGCGTCGATTTCGTTCCACAATGCCACACGCTCAGCGTTTGCGTCGCCGCGGACATCGATGGCCATGACCTTGGCATTGGCATGTCCGCCATGGTCGTCGGTCGAAGCATTCAATCGATTCATCAAGTTGGCGTCGGCGGGGGAGAGCGGTCCATCGTGAAAAACAATCACTTCGCAATCATCCGGCGTCCAACGTTCCAGTGCATAGCGAAAGACCGGAATGTTGCACGCGCCGGCGCAAGAACTCCAGGCCAAAAGGATGAAGGTCAGGAGAAGTCCCCGCGAAGGATTGAACATAGAACGAGCCGTATCAGACGTGGTTTCGGCAGTCCGGCAAAGCTGAATCATTTGTCGGCTTGAATGTTTCAGGAGAGTGGAGCGTCTACTTCCCAAAACACATCACGCTGCCGTCGAGTGTCGACAGGAACAGGCTTCCGTTGGCGCCGGCCAAACCGTCCCAGGCGGGCAGCGTGTCCAGTTTAATCTCATTTTCGATTTCACCGGTGTCAATGTTCACGGCCAGCAATGACGATCCGTCCTTGCCCATCAATGCCGCATCCTGGTCATCGAGCAACGCTTGCACCTCGGGGTCGCTCTCACTGAGTTTTTGAAATGTTTCCTCTTCGTTGATCGTGTCCGGCGGACCTACGATAAACAGTTTGTTTCCGGCCAACACCATGCCGCGAACATAGACCGGGACGTCCTTGGCCCACTTCGGTTTGACCAGCGAGTCGCCGGGTTTGACGGTGCTGTTGTTACCGGCCTTTTTCTTGGGACCTTGATTGCGGCTGGTGAACTGGATGGCCTTGCCGAACTTGCCTTCGACCAGTTTGCCGCCCTGCAATGTTCCGTTGTTGCGATGCAGACCGTGGTCGCGGGCCGTGCCATCGTCAAAGCTGACCGCCAACACGGCGTCGGCAGAGATCTCCGACCCGTCGTCGTAACGTTTGGCGATCTGCTCGGCGGTTGCCGCCTGAAAGTACAACCGCACTTCGTCGATCGCACCGGCAAACGGCAGCGGAGACGTGTAGTCGCCGACGGCGGTCTGTCCGTCCGCACCGATGTCCATGCCCTGCGCGGGATCGGTATGAATCAGGCCGCCCGACTTGCCGCTGGCGGCCAGTTCGCCATCGACATACAACGACATCGTTTTGTCTTCACCCAAGACCCCCACCACGTGATGCCAGCCGCCGACGATGCGTTTGGGGCCTGCGACGGTCGCGAGTCCCTGTTCGCTGCGAACCAAAAATTGCGGTTTGCCGGCTTTGAGTGTCAGCGCGAATCCGGCGGCCGGCCCGCCGCGGGCGATGATCACGCCCTGGGGCTTAGTCGATGTGATCCAGGCCTCCACCGTGATCGGTTTGCCCTGCGGATTTAAACTCGGCGATTTCGGGAACGAGGCCGATGGAGCCGACGGGCCGCCACCGCCACGCTTCTTCCCAAACCCCTCCGGGATCTCCGGCGGGTTCTGCTCGGCGGAGAACAACTGGTGTTCCAACACCGTGGTCCAACGCAGGTATTGTGGTTTGCGGCCGTAACCGTAAACGTACCCGTCGCCTTTGACCAGGATTCGGCCCGAGGGCGCGAACTTGCCGGCTTGGTAGTAACCGCCGTGACCACCGGCAAAGCTTTGCCCCAGCACCCAATACGATCGATGGAACCAGGTGTCATCCAGGAATCCCATCGGTGCGAAGATATGCGCGTCCTCGCCACGTTGCTTGGACGCTTGGGTGGCGAAGTCGCCGGAATTCGGTCCGATTTCCAACCGGTTGCCTTCGAAGTCAAATTTCTGTGACTTCATGTAAATGTGCCGCCCGTCGGTGGACAAGATGTCGGGAAGCCCGACCGGCATTTGCAGGATTTGAATTTTTTCCTGCAGGTTGTTGCCGCTGTCGGGATTGGTTTCATCCATGATCGTTTCGGAGAGTTTTTTGCCGGTGGCCAAATCCAGCCGCAGCAGACGCAACCCGCCGTCAAGGAAATTTGATCGTCCGGCGACGGTGTACACCGTGTCATCGTGAATCAGCACGCTGCCGTGGACCGGCCATAAGGATTCCAGTTGTTCATAGGCCATCGCACGGCGATCCATCGGCGCCGCACGGTAACGCCAAACCAATTCTCCGTCGGTCGTCAAGCAATACACCCATCCATCGGCGCCGCCGAAGACGACTCGGCCGCGGTGAATCGTCGGCGGCGAATCGATCCGTGCACCGGCGGTGAAGGTCCATTTTGAATCGCCCGTCGTCTCGTCCAGGGCGTGCAAGGTGTGCTGGTCGATCTGCGCCACGTAGACGACGCCGCCGGCGATGACCGGCGAGGTCAGCCGGCCACCCAGGTTGACCGTCCACTTGGAATCAACGTCTTCGGAAATCGGGCCGCTGGTCGTGCCGCTGCGGCCGGCGTCGTGGCGATAGGTCGGCCAGTCATCCGCCGGCGTCGCAGCGGCCGGTTGGGTCGCTGCCAGTTCCGCACCAAACGCGGGACCTTTTTCACGCCGTCCCGCCTCCAACACCTTCGTCGGGATCGGTCGCGTGGGGGCCAGCGGGGCCAGGGCATTGAATCCGAACAGCTTGGCTTCCGGGTAACAGGCACAATTGTGTGGCGGTGCGTAGGTCAATCCGTTGCAAGGCATCACGCCATACAAACACCCACCACGCACCCAGTGATTGATATCCCAGTGTTCCTTGTCCGGATCAACAAACTCGATTCCGGTCCGCGACGGCATCAGGAAATTATCGGTCGCCTTGGCGATGTAGCAGCGGTGGTGAAACCAATACGTGTCCACATCGGGCGCGAACGATTTGACGACTTCACCGGTTCTCGGGTTGCGTCCGGTGTAAACGCCGCTGTCCTTGCCCGAGGTCAACGGTGCCAGCCAAACCAATCCGTCGACGACCATCAAGTCTTGCGGCGATTGATAGCCGCTATTGGGGAAACTTGCGTCCCACAGTTTTTCGCCGCTCTTGGCGTCGCTGCTGATCATCTTGCCGTCGCCGCCGGCATACAACACCACGTCGTTGTAGACGACCAGACGCGGTCCGAAGTTAAACGTGAACGCATCGCGGCGGGTCACCGACTCACTTTCCCAGACGACGTCGCCCGAGCGTCCGTCCAAGCTGACGATCTTTTCGCCATCGTGAAAGTAGAGTTGCGAGTCTTTGGCGGCCAGGGTCAGCGGAGAAACCTTGGTCTTCTTGGCCCACAGCTGTTTTCCCGTGCTGGCCTGAAACGCCATCAACACACGCGGTTCTTCGTTCCAGAAAAAGCTGCGTGAACGCGCCTGGTCACCGACCGTGCCGTGCAGCGGGGCGTAGTCTTCCAGCTCCGCCTTTCCTTTTCGTACGACTAGGAACAACAAGTCGCCCGTCGAGATGATCTCTTCGGTCGCGTCGCTGCCTTCGTAGGTCCGCAGCAGTTCACCGGTGGCGGCATCGAGTGCCGACAGGGGCGCGTTGAATCCCAGCGTGACGAAAACTTCCGAGTCGGTCGAAACCAATCGGCGCGACAACTGCGACGGTCCGCTTTTAAGCGGCCAGAGGTGTGGCTGCCAGTGGTCGATGTCTTTTTTCCACAACACGCTGCCGTTGAAGGCATCCCGCGCGATCAATTTCCATTTCGGCGGCAACTGGATCGAAATCCGACTGCCCTCGTCCATGATGTAAAACATCCGTCCGCCGGTGGAAACCAATGCGCTCATGCTGGCCATCCGGTCGTGGTGCCGCGACCAACGCGGGCTGCCCACCCATTGCAAGTGACGCGGCGGCGCGACGACGTCGTCATGGGCGACCGAGTTGCCGGTGGCATCGTGCAAGTAATGCGACCACTCGTCGATGTTGTCCGGGCGCGGTTTGCGAACCTTGGTCCATTGGCCGGCCTGTTTGATCAGGGCAACCCCGTTGGGAACCAGCACCCGCGTCACCTCGTCCATCGTGACGTCGCCGAGCGATTCGGCGATCAGCAGATTCACCATGTTGTCGACATAGGGAAGCTGGTAGCCATCGATGCGATCGAACGCCACGTCACCATAGCCGCCCTCGCCAAGCACCCGGTCGCGAATCGCTTTCAAGCCGGCCGCATCGGTGACCAAGCCGTGCACCTGAGTCGAATCGTTTTGCCGCAGCGCCGCGGTGAGTCGACCATCCCCCGCGCCCAGATGCACAAAAAAACCTGCTTTGACGCCCGCCTGATCGATCAGCGCGGCCGCATCCTCCTGCACGTCCGCACGGCCGACATCGGGAAAACCAGCCACTCCAAGGAACAGACAAGCACAAACGACGGCTCGAATCGGGAATCGCATCATGGATCAGCTCCGGACGAAGCGAACGGCGGGGGAAACGGCAAGACGTTGATTGTAACCCTCACCGAGCCCCCGCGTTGGCGTCGTGGCGGAGAATGATTGACGGAATCACAACCACCCACGTTCGGATCGCAGTTTCGTGGTGGGCAACTCGACGCATCGGGTTCATCGACCTTTGGTACGAGCTATGCTACTGCGGTAGAATTCCGCGCGTGTCCCGCCGGCAGTCGCCCCTCGCACCACCAATTCGGAAATGTCCTCAAAACCTGCCAAACCGTCGAAAAATGGCACCAGCAGCTCGAAGGCGAAGTCAAAGAAGAAGTCCAAACGCCGCAACCGCCTTGTCGCTGACGGTGACACCTCACCCTCGCTGACGCCGGACGAGTTGCAGGCCTTTGAGGTCGACCAATCCGTCGCGGCGGCCCAGCAGAGCAAGATCACCGCGGTCCGCGACATCATCGAGACGACGCCGCCGCATGACGTGCACACGCTGGCCAAGACGCTGGAAGTGATCATCGACGGCGCCTCGCCCGAAGACGCCACCGTGCTCCGCAATGCCTTGCTCAAAAAAGCTCGCCCCTCGTCCGCCGGGCGTGGCCGCAGCAGCCCCGACGACCAGCTCGCCAGCGGGTGGCGCGACGGGGCCTTCCCCTATCGCAACTTGATGTCGCGAAAAAACTATGAAAAGCAAAAGTACCAACTGCAGGTCGAGCTGCTGAAGCTTCAGGCCTGGGTCAAGGAATCCAAAGAGAAGGTCGTCATCCTGTTCGAAGGCCGCGATGCCGCCGGCAAAGGTGGAACCATCAAACGTTTCATGGAACACCTCAATCCCCGCGGTGCACGTGTCGTCGCGTTGGAAAAACCGAGCGAAACCGAACGCGGGCAATGGTACTTTCAACGCTACATCCAACATCTGCCCACCGCGGGCGAAATCACCATGTTCGACCGATCGTGGTACAACCGCGCCGGTGTCGAACGCGTGATGGGGTTTTGCAGCGACGATGAATACGCCGAATTCATGCGGCAAGTGCCCGACTTTGAACGGAACCTGGTCCGCAGTGGCACCTGGTTGATCAAATTCTGGTTCTCGGTCAGCCAAGAGGAGCAACGCCGCCGGTTCAAGGAACGCGAAGCCCATCCGCTGAAACAATGGAAACTCTCGCCGGTCGACCTGGCCTCGCTGGATAAGTGGGACGATTACACCCGTGCCAAAGAAGCGATGTTCTTCTATTCGGACACCTATGACGCCCCGTGGACGGTCGTCAAATCGGATTGCAAAAAACGCGCCCGGCTCAATGCGATGCGGTTCGTCCTGAACACCATCCCCTACGCCAATCGAGATCTGGAGCGAATCGGCACCGTCGATCCGCTGCTGGTCGGTCGGGCGAATCTGGTCTCCCAAAACCGGGACTAAACCACGGGACTAAACAACACGTCAGTTTTGTTAGCGGCAGGGCGCGAGCCCTCCGGTCTTTGAAGTGTTTCCGAGCTGCGACCGGACGGCTCGCGCCGTTCCGCTAACACCTTGATTTGTTTGTTCGAACCAGCCCGCGAGCCTTCCCGGTCGGCACAACCCGAAGATGAAATCGAGACGGCACATCAAGTTGACCCCTTGATTCCTGATCAAGCACCCATCCGCATGGATCCGATACGCTACGTTAGTAGCGCGTGCTCATTCTCTCTTCCAATCGACCGCTTCGGTCAAGGATCCCAACATGGCAACCGGCAATCCCTACGAAACCCCTAACGTCTCTCATTCGATCACCCCTTCGCGTCGAACCGTCACGGTGAAACGGCTGGACGTGATGTCCTGCGGAGTCATGCTGGGCGTGCTGTACGCCATCATCGGGTTGTTCGTGGGAGGATTGGTCACGCTGATGGCACTGGGCGGGATGGCGGCACAGGGAGGCGACGCGATGGCAGGCCTGATCGGCGGCATCGGTGCGATCATCCTGATGCCGTTGTTCTACGGCTTCGGCGGATTCATCGGTGGCGTCATCGGCGCGCTGCTCTACAACCTGTGTGCCACCTTCGTCGGCGGCATCAAGTTCGATCTGGAGTGACCGGCGGGGCTGTGTTACCGGGTTGCCGCGGTCTTGCGGCGATGCGGTGCCGCAGTTGTCGGTCGCGTCGCCACAGAGCCGCATCAACGGCGAGCGTTTCATCGCATTGGGAACGATCGCCGAT
Organism: Stieleria neptunia; assembly: GCF_007754155.1. Taxonomy (NCBI): domain Bacteria; kingdom Pseudomonadati; phylum Planctomycetota; class Planctomycetia; order Pirellulales; family Pirellulaceae; genus Stieleria; species Stieleria neptunia. The sequence goes on from NZ_CP037423.1 coordinate 3,538,118, forward strand.
CTGCCCCGCGCGCTCACGCGCCGGACCCATTTCACTCCGTCGTGCGGTTCGCCGCCGAGCGTCACGACGCCATGGGTGGGCCGGTTCGGCTGCCGTCGTCTCTGTTCCAACCCACTTGGTCCGCTGTTTGCATTACAGTCCCGTGTCGACCGGGAGCCTGGCTCCCCAGCGTGGAACGCGTCAAGGAGACACTGGGAAAGTGGAACGGCCAATAGAATTCAACCATCGCTTCGGTTTGGTCCGCGAATCCGTCTGGATCGCACTGAATTCAATTCCGGCCAGTCTTCGCCCCCTGTTTCTTCGCCGACCAGCTCCATCGCGGGATCAAGTCAGGCGGGACTCCCGAGTGGCCCTGCCGTCGAGACGAAAAAACGCACCCTAGTCGTGCGTTCTCGTCACGGGTGTGCGATAATGCACGCCCGTGGGTCGATGGTAGCCAGTCGATGGGGCGATCAAAACGAATGCCAAAGGTTTGGCATTATTGATCGCTCGAGCAGATTACCCACCCGCAAAACCTTGCCAACGAGTTCAGCAAGCCACCATGTCCAGTTCACCGATCAAGCTCCTGCTTGTTGAAGACGAAGATGATTTCCGCGAAACCTCCGCCCGTTGGATGGAGCGAAAGGGGCATGACGTCAGCGCCGCGGCGAGCGGTGCCGAAGCGTTGGAGTTGTGCGCCCAAGACAGTTTTGACGTTGCCGTGTTCGACATGAACATGCCGGGGATGTCCGGGATGGAACTGTTGCAGCGTGTGCAGCAGGACAAGATCGAGATGGAAGTGATCATCTTGACCGGCCAGGGAACGATCGAGTCCGCGGTCGCGGCGATGAAACTGGGCGCCTGCGATTTTTTGACCAAGCCCTGTTCGCTGGGCGATTTGGAACACCACTGCATGTTGGCCCGGGATCGCGGCCGATTGCGTCGCGAGAACAAACAACTCAAAGCGATCATTTCGCGCAGCCGGCCCGCGCTGGAGCTGGTCGGTGAATCACCGTCAATGCGACAGGTCGTCAAGATGGTGCACAAGGTGGCGCCGACCGACAAGCCGGTGTTGATCCAGGGCGAAAGCGGAACCGGCAAAGAAGTGGTGGCCAGGGCGATCCAACAGAACAGCAAGCTCGGGGACAAACCGTTTGTCACCATCAACTGCGCCGCGCTGCCCGAACAGTTGGTCGAAAGCGAACTGTTCGGCCACCAGAAAGGTTCATTCACCGGCGCGACCTCGGACAAACCCGGTCTGTTTGAGATCGCCGACGGTGGGACGTTGTTCATCGACGAAATCGGCGAGCTGCCGCTGTCGTTGCAGCCCAAATTGCTGCGTGTCTTGGAAGACGGTTCGATGCGTCGGATCGGATCACACAAGGAACGTTTTGTCCGTGTCCGAATCATCGCGGCCACCAACCGAGATCTGACCAAAGAAGTCGAATCGGGGAATTTCCGCGAGGACTTGTTCTACCGGATCAACGTCCTCTCATTGGAATTGCCACCGCTGCGCGAGCGTGAAGGCGACGTGGACCGCTTGGTTGATCACTACTTGCCGGTTCCCTGGCACGTCGACCAGGCCGCCAGGGATGCGCTCAATCGCTACGCTTGGCCGGGAAATGTTCGTCAGTTGATCAACGTGATCCAACGCGCCACGATCCTGGCCGATGGCCATGATGTGACCCTCGATGACCTGCCCTCGGAGATCGCCGATTGTGTCGATGGTGATGTCGAGCGTCATACCACCGACCGCGTCAGCGCCCCCGAGACGGCGGAGACCAGCGATGCCGAATCCGCGTTCAAACCCGACTCGCTCAAACTGGACGACATCGCCAAGGCGCACGTGATGTATGTGTTGGCCAAAGAAAACGGCAACAAGGCCAAGGCGGCACGTGTGCTGGGCATTCACCGACGAAAACTCTATCGCCTGCTGGAACGGTTCAGCTGCAACGAAGCCGAATCCGAAGCCCCGTTGAGCGCGGTCGAGTGACGACTCGCCGCTCCTAGCCATCCACGTTGGCGTCGCCGGTGATTTTGTCTTTGTACAGGGCCAGTCGCCCCAAGGCGTCATCGACGTCGCGTTTGGAGGCGCCGTGGTCCTCCAAGGCATCGGCGAAGTGCCCACAGAATTTGGCGAAGTGCACCGCCGTGATTCCACGCCCGGAGTGAATCCGGGTCAAATCGGCCCCCGAATATTCGGCCGGCCCGTCAAAGGCGGAGGCCAGAAAGTGAAACTGCATCGTCTGCAACCGGTCCATCGAGACGCCATCGAAAAACGGTGCCAATTCCGGGTCGTCGAGGACCCGGGCGTACATCTCCTGGACAATCGCAGCGACGGCGGCGGTGCCACCGAGTCGGTCAAACAGGGCTCGTGATTCGTCGGTCATGGAAATCTCACAGAAGGGGTTCAGCAACGCTCCTGTTGTAACCTCCGGCACCGATTCTGTCAGGAACCAGACCCTTCGACTTTTAGAATGTGCACGGTGGTCTTCAGCACCGAATCCGGGGTCAACGACATGCTGTCGATCCCCTGCTCGACCAAAAACTGGGCAAACTCGGGGTAATCACTGGGCGCCTGGCCGCAGATTCCGATCTTGCGACCGCAACGCTTCGCCTCGGCAATCACGCTGGAAATCATCCGTTTGACCGCTTCGTTTTGCTCATCGAAGACATGGGCCACGATCGCCGAATCGCGGTCCACCCCCAGCGTCAATTGGGTCAGATCGTTCGACCCGATGGAGAATCCGTCGAAGATTTCGGCGAATTGGTCGGCCAGGATCACGTTGCTGGGGATTTCGCACATCACGTAGACCTCCAAGCCGTCTTCGCCACGGACCAAGCCATTCTTTTTCATCTCCGCTTGAACCTTTCTCCCTTCTTCGATGGTGCGGCAGAACGGGATCATCAGCTTGACATTGCTCAGCCCCATGTCGCGGCGGACCCGCAGCGCGGCTTGGCATTCGAGTGCGAACGCGGCTTGAAAACTCTCGTGGTAATAACGCGACGCGCCGCGAAATCCGATCATCGGATTCTCTTCCTTCGGCTCGTAGCGGCGTCCCCCGATCAAGTTTGCGTACTCGTTCGTCTTAAAATCGCTCATGCGAACGATCACGTCTTTGGGATAGAACGCCGCGGCGATCATCGCAATGCCCTCGGACAGGCGATCGATAAAGAACTGCGGCTTGTCGTCATACCCCTGGGTGGCTTGTTCGACCGCGGCCCGGGTGGCGGGATCCAGTTGGTCGAAATCCAGCAAGGCTTGGGGATGCACCTTGACGTAGTTGGAAATGATGAATTCCTCCCGCGCCAACCCCACGCCGTCATTGGGGATTGCCGAGAGCGCGAACGCTTCGTCGGGCGTGGCGACATTCATCATGATTTTGGTTTGGGGGCGGCCGATCGCTCCCAGATCGATCGTTTCGACCTCAAACGCCAACTCGCCGTCGTAAACCACGCCGGCATCCCCGCTGGCGCAGCTGATCGTGACGACCTGGCCATTGCGAAGTCGATCCGTGGCGTCGCCGGTGCCGACGATCGCCGGCAATCCCAGTTCGCGGCTGACGATCGCCGCATGGCAGGTGCGTCCGCCGCGATTGGTGATGATCGCCGCGGCGCGTTTCATCACCGGTTCCCAATCCGGATCGGTCTTGTCGGTGACCAAGATCTCGCCGTCGGCAAACTGCGACAACTCATGGACATCGCGGATCAACCGCACCGGTCCCGAGGCGATCTTCTCGCCGACCGCACGGCCTTCCAATAGTTTCACCCCTTCCGCTTTCAGATGATATCGCTGCAAGGCGTTGACCGATCGTCGCGACTGGACCGTCTCGGGCCGGGCTTGCACGATAAACAATTCGCCGCTGATTCCGTCTTTCGCCCATTCCATATCCATCGGGCAAAACGAACCGCGAACGCGGCTGTAGTGGTCTTCGATGTCGCACGCCCACTGCGCCAGTTGCAGAATGTCGTCGTCGGACAACGCGAATCGTCTCGCCATGTCGTCCGACACCGGAACGTTTTTGACCATCTTGCTGCCACCCAAGTCGTACACCATCTTGATGGCTTTCGACCCCAGCGTGCGTTTCAAAATCGGACGATAGCCCTCCCGCAGCGTCGGTTTAAAGACATAGTATTCATCCGGATTGACGCTCCCCTGGACGACGTTTTCTCCCAGCCCGTAGGCGGCATTGATCAGCACGGCATCACGAAAACCGGTCTCGGTGTCGATCGAAAACATCACCCCCGACGATGCCAGATCCGAACGCACCATTTGCTGGATGCCGATCGACAACGCGACCTGCATGTGGTCAAAACCTTGATCGGTGCGGTACGAGATGGCGCGATCGGTGAACAACGACGCCAGACAACGCCGGCAAGCGTCCAACAGCGATGCCTGACCGCGGACATTCAAATACGTCTCTTGCTGGCCGGCGAAACTGGCGTCCGGTAAATCCTCTGCCGTCGCGCTGCTGCGGACCGCCACGTCGGCCAATTCCCCCCGACCGCTGGACAACACGTGGTAGGCGCTGACGATCGCGTGGGAGAGTTCGTCCGACAGCGGCGTGTCCAAGATCATGTGCCGGATGATTCTGCCGTGATGTTGAAGCGACCCCACGTCCCGGTAATTGATCCCGCTCAAAATCTGTCGAATCTTGTCGTCCAATCCGCTCTCGGACAAATGGCGCCGGTAGGCCGATGCCGTGGTGGCAAACCCGTTGGGAATCCGCACGCCGCGGGGTGTCAATTCGCGATACATCTCGCCCAGCGAGGCGTTCTTGCCGCCCACCACGGCGACATCGTCCATCCCGACCTGGTCGAACCAGCGGATCAAGTCCGTGGCGGATTCTGCTGCCGTACTCATCGTGCATGCCGGGGTTGAATGATGCGAAGGGGGACCGCAGGCACGTCGTGCAATGTGCATACCATCGCGCCGGCGATCGCGTTCCGTCGTGCGCTAGCCGCCTCCGGACGGTGGGGGAACAGGCTGGCATTCTGGCGATCACGACGACGCCCCGGGCTGCAATGTCGGTCTCACGGTAGCCCATCACGCCACTGCGGCGACACCTAGGTCGGAGTAAACGGCCACAGGCCTCCGTGCCGAATCCGCACAGGCGCGACAATCAGCGCGCTTGCCGTAGCAAACTCTTCGCAATCCTTCGCGGATTGATTTTGGCACAAATCATGCAAACCTAGAGGTAGAACCACACTTAGGAATATGGCATGCAACGATTTAAGAACATCTTGGTCTACGCGGGAACGAACGATCCCGAGACGGCAATCAAACGCGCCTTCGAGATCGCCAAGGAGAACAAGGCGGTGGTCACGCTGATGGACGCGATCAAGCCGCTGCCTGGGGCGATCGGGCTGATGACGCATGGGGCCAGTCCGGACGAACTCGAACACCTGATGATCGAGGACCGCGGACAAAAATTGGTCCAACTGGCCAATCAGTTTTGCCGCGAAAGTCTTTCCGTGGAGATCCTGGTTCGTTGTGGCGATCCGGCGCAAGAAATTACCAAACGCGTGCTCGCCGCGGGACACGATTTGGTGATCAAGACGGCCGATGGAGTTTCGACCACGGGGCGGTTGTTCGGCAGCATCGCTCGTTCGCTGCTACGTGTTTGTCCCTGTCCCGTGTGGTTGCTCAAGCCGCTGATCCACCCCGAGTTTAAACAGGTGCTCGCGTCGATCGACATGGATGCCGATGATGAAACCCATTTGAACTTGAACAACGACATTCTCGAGTTGGCTTACGCGATCGCCTTGCGTGACCGCGCCAAACTGCACGTCGTCAGCGTCTGGGACATGTGGATGGAACACGCCCTTCGTCGACGCGCCGGCGACGCGGAAGTCAATGCCGCGTTGGCCAAACGCGAAGCCAAGGTCCGCAAACGACTTGACCGACTGTTGCACGAACCGTTTGCCGACGCCGACGACATCGAAGTCCATCTGCATCGTGGGCCGGCCGCCGCCAACATTCTTGCCGTCGCCGAAACCATCGAAGCCGACTTGGTGGTCATGGGGACGGTCTGTCGGACCGGCGTGGCCGGATTCCTGATCGGCAACACCGCCGAAAGCCTGCTCAGTCAATTGAACTGTTCGGTGCTCGCCCTCAAACCCGAAGGCTTTGAAACGCCGATCCACATCAGCGAAGATGACGAGTCGGTGGACACACTTTTGTTGCCGATGATCTAACCAAACGGATACGTCGAACCAGGTAGGACAATGAGTCACGCCGACGCCACCGCGACCGCCAACCCACCATCCAGCAAAGAACTGGTCGAAGGGCTTCGCAATCCCGAAGCCTATCCGGGGATCCAAGCGGACGAAGTGGAATTGCATCAGACGCACATCTCGTGGGTCTTCCTGGTCGGCGAGTTTGCGTACAAGATCAAAAAGCCGGTTCGCACCGCGTTCTTGGACTATTCATCACTCGAAAAACGCAAACAGTTTTGCAAGCAGGAACTACGGCTGGATCGACGCTTCGCCGCGGAGCTTTACTTGGACGTCGTCCCGCTGACGTGGAGCGCGGGAAAGCCGGTGGTGGAAGGCACGGGGCCGGCGGTGGAGTACGCCGTCAAAATGCGACGGTTTCCGGCCGGCGCGCTGCTCAGTGAACGACTGGACGCCGGCAAACTGACGAGCGACGAAGTCTTCGATCTGGCCCGGCGTGTTGCCGAGTTCCATCAGACTGCCGAACGGCTGCCCGGCGACGCCCATGGCAAACGGCTCGGCTCGATCCACTCGGTCCACCGAAACGCGACCGACAATCTGACCGCACTCAAGGATGCGGTCGCCGGTCCATCGGCCAAGGTCCTCCGCGTGCTCGGCGATTGGACCGGCAAGTTTTTTCAAGAACACCGACACGTGTTCGCGCAGCGAGTCGCCAACGGCTTCATTCGCGAATGCCACGGCGACATGCACTTGGCCAATATCGTCCACTGGAACGACCGTTTGATCCCCTTCGATGGAATCGAGTTCAACGATCAGTTTCGTTGGATCGATGTGCTCAGCGACGCCGCGTTTGCCGCCATGGATTTCGCCGCCCGCGACCGGTTGGATCTGTCCCGCAGTTTCATCAACGCCTACCTGGAACACACCGGCGACCATGCCTCACTGGTCGTGCTCCGGTGGTACCTGGTCTATCGCGCGATGATCCGTGCCAAGGTGGCAGTGATCCGGGCCTCCCAGCCCGGTCTGTCCGACTCCGAGCGGGCCGCGGCGATGCAGGATTGCGAGCACCACATCGAACTGGCTTATCAGTATTCGTTGCGTGACCGCCCCGCATTGTGGATCACGCACGGCGTCAGCGGCAGTGGTAAAACCACCGCCAGCGAATGGATCGTCCAGCGGCACGGTGCGATCCGACTCCGCAGCGACATCGAACGAAAGCGGCATTTCGGAATGCAGCCGACGGATCGTCCCAGCGACCGGCAAAAACGCGCTCTGTACTGTGAAACGGCCGATCATGCGACCTACGAAAGGTTGCGCCGGATGGCGCGTTGCATCCTCCGTTCCGGCCACTCCGTCGTGATCGATGCGACGTTTCTGCGACGGGAAGACCGCCAGATGTTTCAGACCCTGGCCGCGCGCGAATCGGCGACGTTCGGAATCCTGAACTGCCACGCCGAAGAGCAAACGCTGCGGCAGCGGATCAGTGACCGGATCGCCCGCGACGACGACGCCTCGGATGCCAATCTGGACGTCCTGGACCACCAACTGTCCAGCATCGAGCCGCTTTCGGCCGCCGAACAAAACCGCGTGGTCGAGATGCCGAATTAGCGCACGTCCGTCGAGTTGACCGATGGGCCTTGGCACTGCAGGTGTTCGCGGAACGGCGCGAGCGGGCTGTCGGTTTTGTGAGCCGCGACGCGTAAGCGGCCGGGCACTGCGACGTTGCCCGAGGCCTTACGGCCGGCGGCTCACCATTAACTCAGCAGATCCCGACTAAATCGACAGCCCGCGAGCCGCCCGGTCGCAGCTTGAAATACCGGAGGGCTCGCGCCCTGCCGCTAACCAACAACGCTCCGCTTGGCGTTAAAGTAGCAGGCTGAAAGGATGGGGCACTTTGCGGTGGCTGACGGCCCGTCGGCATGCACAGCATGCCCGTCGGCAACCCGTTCACCTTCCCACCGGTCTCGCACAACCAAACGCGCGGGACGCGCAAAAATGCTCAGGTGGTGACGCCACGTCCCACACAGATACTCCAAACTCCATTGCTATGACTGAACATCCACTGAGTCTTGTTTGCTCCGACTGTCTCGCCGTCAATCGTGTGCCGGGCAATCGGCTCAACGACCGACCGATCTGTGGCAAATGCCAAACCCCCTTGCTGCCCGCCAACCCGGTTGAGTTGACCGATCGCTCGTTCGGCAAATTTGTGTCGCGATCCGACGTCCCGGTCCTGGTTGATTTCTGGGCGTCTTGGTGCGGCCCTTGCCGGATGATGGCGCCTTCGTTTGCCGAAGCCGCGGCGGACTTGTCGCCCCGTTTTATCCTCGCCAAGCTGGACACCGATGCCGCCGCGCAGACCGCGGCCCAGTTTTCGCTCTCCGGAATCCCCACGATCATTCTGTTCCATCGCGGATCCGAAATCGCCCGCCAAACCGGCGCGTTGAACACCGCGCAAATCCTTCAATTCGCCCGCTCCAACGCCCCGCCGAGCTGAAACGTCGATCGCTCCGCAGCGCTCGACGTTTTTCGATTCGGGGGCCCCCAAGTTTGCTATCCTACACAGTGCTCTCCCCATCTCCTTGTCTCCGTGTCTCCGTGTCTCCGTGTCTCCCCCCTCTCCCCATCCCCCATCCCCCATGTCCGCACCGATTTCCCTGCTCGATCGTGAACAATACCAACGCGACGGCTTTTTGCTTCGCAAATCGTTGTTCGACGCCCAGGAGATCGATCTTTTGCGTCGATCGGCCCGGGAGGACAAACAACTTGATGATCACGCCTTCGGCCGCGCCGATGGTGAAGGCGGGACGGTACGGTTGTCGCTATGGAATCACCCCGGCCAAGGGATTTATGGAGCCTTCGCCCGCTGCCATCGAATGGTCGATACTGCCGAACAACTGCTCGACGACGAGCCGTATCATTACCATTCCAAAATGATCATGAAGGATGCCCGCGTCGGCGGCGCCTGGGCGTGGCACCAGGACTACGGGTACTGGTACGCCAACGGGGTGCTCACACCGAACCTGGTCAGCGCCTTCATCGCCGTCGATCCGGCCACGCGGGAAAACGGTTGTTTGCAAGTCATCCGGGGTTCCCATCATTGTGGCAGGGTCCATCACCAATTGACCGGCGATCAGGCCGGTGCGGATGTTGAACGCGTTGGAGAGATCCTGAAACGCATGGAATTGATCTATGTCGAAATGGATCCCGGCGACGTGCTCTTCTTTCATTCCAATCTGTTGCATCGCAGTGACCAAAACAAATCTGCCGACCCGCGCTGGTCCATGATTTGTTGCTACAACGCGAAATCCAACGACCCCTACAAGGACTCGCACCACCCCCGCTACACGCCGATTGATCGTTTGCAGGATTCGGCGATCAAACAGATCGGTATCAAGCGATTCGATGCAGACACCGCGGAGGCGGCATTTTTGGATCCCAACCACGACGCCAGCGCCAAGTCGCTCCGGGACGAGTAACCGTTCGATGCCCCAACGATCCGCTTCGGAAGCATCCGCCCGCGCAGCACTCGATTACCTGCCGACGCTCCCCGACCGTCTGGACGTCGGCATCGGCTGTATCGGCGCGGGATTCATCATGGCCGATTGCCATCTGGTGGCCTATCGCGCCGCCGGCTTGCAACCGATCGCCATCAGTTCGCGAACGATCGACAACGCCCGGCAGGTTGCCCAGCGGCATGCGATCGAATCGGTGTATTCGAGCTACCAGCAATTGCTGCAAGACCCGCGCGTCGCAGTCGTCGACATCGCGGTCCCTCCCGATTGTCTGCTGGACGTCGTCCGCGAAGTCGTCCGGCACAAACAGATCCGCGGCATCCTGGCACAAAAGCCGCTCGGCGTTTGTCTCGATCAAGCCCGACAGATCGTGCGATTGTGCCGCGACGCCGGAATCACGTTGTGCGTCAACCAAAACATGCGCTACGACCAATCCGTTCGGGTCTGCCACCGACTGATCGCGCGGGGCGATTTGGGCGATCCGGTGCTGGCAACGATCGACACCCGTGCGATCCCCCACTGGATGCCCTGGCAAGAACGACAGGGCTGGGTCACCTGCCGAATCCTGTCGATCCACCATTTGGACACGATGCGTTTTTGGTTCGGCAATCCACAACGAGTCTACGCCAGCTTTCGCACCGATCCACGCACCCGATTCAAACATACCGATGGGATCGGGCTGTACATCTTGGAATACGCATCGGGCTTACGTTGCATGATCTGTGACGACGTCTGGGCCGGACCGGTCCGCGAGGGCGCCGCCGAGGCCATCGGCATCACCTACCGAGTCGAAGGCACCCGCGGATTAGCGCTCGGCGAAATCGGTTGGCCCAAGTATCCCCAGCGGACCCCCAGCACCCTGCAGTACAGCACGACAGCGACGGGCACCTGGCAGCGTCCGCACTGGGACCAGGTCTGGTTCCCCGATGCGTTCTTGGGACCGATGGCCGAATTGTTGGTGGCGTTGGAAAATGGAGTCGATCCGGCCCTCAGCGGCGAAGACAATTTGGCCACGATGGCGCTGGTCGATGCCTGCTATCAATCCGCCGCCGAGCATCGCGCCGTTGAATTGGATCTTTAGCGATCGTTGCCGGGGGCGAGGGTGGGGACGGGATGGCAGAAAAATGGTGGGCAGAAAAATGGGGAGGTGAAACCAGACAAGAAAAGGGGGAACGGAAATTTACTCCGTCCGATTCGGGCTTTGAGAGGCGCGTTTGGACATCGCGCACCATCCGCTGCTACCCCATTTTCTTGTCTCACTGCTTCCAACCCACCCCCATTTCTCTGCCCCCTATTTTTCTGCCCTCTCCCCCTCGACTGCCTTGCACCGATGCAGCGTCATCAGAGCGAATCCGGTGCCGTAGGGTCGGTGGTAATCGTACAGCGGGTAATCCCACCACGACCCGTTCTTTTCTTGACGGTCCAAGATCAATTTCGCCAGCATCGCTTGATAGGGCGCGCGTTGTTCGGCGGGTAATTGGTCCAAGCACACCGCTCCGTAGTAGTGCCCGAAGTAGTAGAAGTAGCCTGCCACCTGCATCCAGGATTCGTGGGGAACCGGTCGTTTGCGTCCGATGTCCAACCAACCGTTGCGGACGTACAAGCGATACAGCCAAGTCTTGATCACGTCATCGGTCACCGTTTTGTCGCCCCAGGCCCGCAACGCGGCGTTGCAGCACTGTGTCCGTCCCAGGCTGCCGCCCGGGCGATTGATTTCTCGTGCCGGACGGTCCTTCAGGTACTCGCCGTACAAGTAACTGAAATCCGACTTCTTTTGACGGTTGGTCGCGGCGATCGCTCGATCGACGATTCGCTTGGGTGGTTCCACCCCGATCTCCCGCGCTTCGGCCAAGGCGATCAGCACGGCGCCGTTGACGAAACTGATCGAGCTGGATGTCGGCTGATTGGACTGGTACCGGAAATCGTAGTACCCCCAGCCGCCGTCCACCGATTCGTAGCGTTGCAGCATGTCGAATTGATCGCGGATCAGCGCGACAATCTTTTCCTGAGCCGCGGTCTCGCCGGCGTGTCGCCGGTGCAACCGGACGAGTGCCTGGATCGAATAGGCGTGTCCCCAGACGTTGTAGATCGCGTCGCCACTGGCCCGCCGGAGCGATCCGAGATGCTCGTACAACCAAGCTTCGGCCCGATCGATCGTCGACTGGGTTTTGGGGTCATCGGGGGCGACTTCCAGCAAGCCGGAAAGCGCCAACGACGTCGTTCCGGCGCGAAACGCGTGGTGCGCACCGGGAACGGGGGCGTAGATGTTGAGTGCCTTGGTCTTGGTCGGCGACCCCCAGGATCCGTTGGGGTTCTGGTCGTCGATCAAGAACTGAACGCCACGTTCGATCGCGGCCTGCAATGCCTCCGGCTCAGTCGGCTCGACCACCGGCAACGGTCGGACTTCATCGCCGATCCGAACCGTCTCCTGGGTTTGACCTTCCGCCTGCAACAGCATCAGGACTCCAACGGCAACCAGCCAACCACGCGACAAGAATCTCATTTCGATGCTTCGTCCTTTTTCTCGGCGCCGTCTTTCTCGGCGCCGTCTTTCTCGGCGTCGTCAGCAGCCTTTGGTTTCGCCGTGGTAAACTGCAACTCACACGTCATCGCCGGCAGCACGTCGGCCGATGCTTTGCCACGCAGGGAAACGATGCAGTCGTATTTTCCGGCGGTCAGGGGCACGATGCCGATCGATTTGACGACGCCGTTCAGTTCCGCATCGGCGATCCCCTTGGGCACGACCTTGCAGCGGTCCCCGACGTGAACCGATTTCAATTGCGGTTCGGGCAATTCGACACGCACTTGCAATTTGGTGGGGGCAAGGACCGTGCCGATCACTTGCTTGCCACTGACACCCGATCCCTTTTTCAGTTCGACCGGTTTGGCCGGCAGTTTGGCCCGCGTGACGGTGCCGTAAACGAAGATCCCGTCCAGTGCTGACTTCAGCACGACCTTCTTTCGTTCGGCCCGCATCTCGTCAAACTTTTCAGCTTGCTGTTCCAGCTTGACGCGTTTGCGTCGCAATTCGAGCTCGCGTTTTTGTTTGTCGATGCCCATCGCGTGAACGGCTTTTTCATAGTCGATCAGGGCGCGTGCCAAGGTTTCTTCTTGATTGGCATCGTCACGGGGGATCGACTGCTTGATGGTTCGATCGTGCTGAATCTTGGCCCGATCGAGAGAGAACTGGGCCGACTCCATCGCCCGCTTGGCCCGTCGCAACACGATCTCTTCGGACTCTTCGGTCAGGTCGTCTTCTTTGTACATCTGTTCGAGTTGCCGATACTCTTCGGTGGCACTCTCGAGCGAAAACTGGGAGGACTCGAGCGAGAACTTGGCCTGCTTGATGGCCCGCTCGCGGTCCACCCGTTGGTAGTTGTCGTAGGCCTGTTGCGCCTGATCCCGCGTCCGCCGGGCCTTGGCTTTGTCGAGCGTTTGTTGTTTCAAAAACTGCTCGTGGGCAAACTCGTCGGATTCCAAGTCCAATCGTGCGATCGCGAGGTCCGATTCGGCGCTGCGGATCTTGTCATCGAGAGGTTTGGTTTCGAACCAGACAAGCGTCTGCCCTTCGGTCACGCTTGTCCCGGAGGGAACGATTCGCTCGATCACCAAGTTCGTCAAATGTTCGTTGTCCGCGGTGACTTCGAATTGCCGGATGGCTTCGAACGTGCCATCCAATTTGACCGTCACGTCGGCGGAGTCAGCCGACGATGCGGCTTTGTCCTCCTTTTCCTCTGCATAGCCGGCAGGGACAGACACGGTCAGTAGCAAGACAAACAGGAACATCGGCCGGCACGCGGCGGGCCTCCAGGATCGCGTCATCGTTGTGTGGCTCTTCGTTGCAGAATCGGGAGTTTGGCAATGGGCACCATGATTACTCATCCTCCGGTCCAGGTCCAGCTTTTCTTGGGCACCTCGATCGATCGGTCCGTATTTGCCCGCCATCTGGGGCTGAAGCGGCTATGATGGGAGGTAAATCGAGTCGTCCCCCACTTTGCTGGTCTGACGCCATGGCAAATGCAGAAATCGGAAGTGCTTCCAACAACACTGAACTCGATTCGGGCCTGGTGCCTGCCATCCCGGAACGATTGCTGCAACGGTCCAGCGAGTGTCGCTGGACCGCGACCTTGGACGAGCCACGGTTTCAATGGATCGATTCGGCGACGGTAAATGTTTTCCGCAAATCCGCCGAGGACCTGCTGGCCAACCCCAACGCGCGGCTGGAACTGATCCATCCCGACGACCGAGACGTCGTTGCCGGGATCTGGGGGGACTTGGAGAGAACGGAACACGCCGAATACGACTATCGGCTGGCGGTAACCGAAGGTCCCACGATCTGGATCCGCGAAACGGTCCTCTTGGACCATGACGCATCGCCGGAACCGCTGCTCTGTGGTGCCAGTCACGACGTTTCTGAACAACGGCATCTCAGCCGATCGTTGGGAGACGCCGAGGCGGTCTATCATTCGTTGGTCGAAAGTCTTCCGCTGTGCGTGCTTCGCAAAGACCTTCGCGGCCGATTGCAATACGCCAACGAACTGGCCTGCGAAGTGATGGGCGTGTCGGCGCCGGCCATCGTCGGGAAGACCGATTTCGATCTGTTCCCCGCGGACCTCGCCAAGAAGTACTTGGCCGATGACCGTCAGGTGATCGAAACCGGCAAACTGCACCACAACGTTGAACGCCACCAGGATTCCGGCGGCAATCTCAAGCACGTCGAAGTCTGGAAGGCACCCGTTCACGACGTCAGCGGCGAAGTGGTCGGAATCCAGGTGATGTTTTGGGACATCACCGATCAGAAAAACGCCGAGCACCAAGTCGAGTACGAAAAATTCTTGCTCTCCATCCTGCTCGATACCGTTCCCGATGCCGTTTATTTCAAGGATCGCGACAGCCGCTTCATTCGACTCAGCCGCAGCTGTGCTCACAAGCTGGGCCTGGATGATCCTCGTCAGGCGATCGGGAAATCCGATGCGGACTTCTTCGGCCGCGAACATGCCAGGGAAGCGCTCGCCGATGAACGTCGCATCATGGAAACCGGCGAGACCATTTTGGCCAAGATCGAACGTGAAACCTACACCAACCGCGAGGACACGTGGTGCAGCACCACCAAGGTGCCGCTGAGAGACCTGCACGGTGAGATCGTCGGCACCTTCGGCATCTCACGCGACGTCTCCGAGCAAAAGAAGGCCGAGCAGGAACTCTCACGCGAACGGGACCTGCTGAAAACGATCATCAACAACGTCCCCGATCTGATTTACGTCAAAGACCGGGCTGGCCGTTTCATCACCGCCAACGCCGCACTCGTCCAACTGCTGGGACTGCAATCCGCCGATGATCTGCTCGGCAAAACCGATTACGATTATTCACCACCGGAAATGGCGTGCAACTATGTCACGGACGATCAAAACGTCATGCGGACCGGCGAGCCCTTGCTGGACCGCGAAGAGTCGCATCACGGAGACCAAGGCGAAGAACTCTGGCTGTTGACAACCAAAGTCCCGCTTCGCAGCCCCGAAGGCGATGTCATCGGAGTGGTCGGAATCGGACACGACATCACCGAACGAAAGAAGTTCGAAAAGGAACTCATGCAGGCCAAAGAGGTCGCGGACAAGGCCAATCGGGCCAAAAGCGATTTCCTGGCCAACATGAGCCATGAGATCCGCACGCCGATGAATGCCATCATCGGCATGACCGACCTGGTGCTCGACACGCGTCTGGATGCCACCCAACGCAACTTTCTGTCCATGGTCCAAGAATCGGGCGAAGCGCTGCTCGCGGTCATCAACGACATCCTGGACTTCTCGAAAATCGAAGCCGGCAAACTCGAGATCGAATCGCAAACCTTCGATCTCCGCGAAAGTCTCGGCGATACGATGAAGACGCTGGGGCTGAAGGCTCATGCCAAAGGCCTGGAACTCGCCTTCCGCGTCGACCCCGCCATCCCACGCTACCTCTGCGGCGACGCCGGACGTCTGCGCCAGATCGTTGTCAATCTGGTCGGCAACGCCATCAAGTTCACCGAACAGGGAGAGGTGTTTGTCGAAGTCGAACTCGTCACGCAAACCGACGACGATCTGGAATTGCAACTCCGCGTGCGTGACACCGGCGTCGGGATTCCAGAAGACCGCTGCAATGCGATCTTCGAAGAATTCGAACAGGCCGACACCTCGGTCACACGTCGCTTCGGTGGCACTGGCCTGGGACTGGCCATCTCGTCGCGTCTGGTCGGTTTGATGGGCGGAGCGATCGCGGTGGAAAGTGAAGTCGGCGAGGGCAGTCAATTCACCTTCAACATCCATCTGCGTCAGGCCCCCAACGGCACCGAAGCCAACGCGACCAACGGACTCGTGTACGTCGGCGGTTCCAAAGTCCTAGTCGTCGATGACAACATGACCAATCGAAGGATCCTGCAGGAAATGCTCGGCAACTGGGGCATGGTCCCCATCCTCGCTGACTCGGGAGAATCCGCTCTGGAGCTGATGCGTGAAGCCGAACAACGTAATGAACCGTGCAAGTTGGTCGTCAGTGATGTGCACATGCCCGAAATGAGTGGGTATGACTTTATCGAACAGGTGCGGCGCGACGATAACCTTTCCAAGACTCCCATCATCGTCTTGACCAGTGGCGGCCGCGAAGGTGAAGACGCACTTCGCGATCGACTGGATATCTCCGAACGATTGATGAAACCCGTCAAGCAATCCGAGTTGTTTGATGCGATCGTGCGGACCCTGGGCGTGACGGCACCCGAAGACACGCCCGACTACGATTTCAGTGAGCCCATTCACGAATCGATCGATCACCTCAAAGTCTTGTTGACCGAAGACAACGCCATCAATCAAAAACTGGCGATCGGTGTCCTCACCCGGTTCGGCCATCAAGTGACCGTGGCCAACAACGGAGCCGAGGCGGTCGAAGCGTTCCAAAACGATCACTTCGACGTCGTGCTGATGGACGTTCAAATGCCCGTCATGGATGGATTTGCCGCCACCGAGGCGATCCGCGAACTCGAAAAGAAATCCGGCAGCCACATTCCCATCATCGCCATGACCGCACACGCCATGAAGGGCGACCGGGAAAAATGCCTCGAAGTCGGGATGGACGAGTATGTCGCCAAACCGATTCGCATCAGCGTCCTCAAAGAGAAACTCATCAAAGTCCTGCAGTCACCCGAGGTCGATTCACCACGCCCGCCTTCCGATGCGGCGGAACCCGAGGTGCCGGAAACGCGTGCCTCGGAATCGCGTGCATCGGAATCGGGGGCCATCGAAGCCGAACCAGAAACGAGTGTGACCGAGGCTGCCCCGGAAGCGAAGACCGCCCCGGACGCGTGCGGCGAACAATCGGCATGCTATGACCTCGAGCCCGTCCGGACGATGGTCGCCGGCAACGACGAATTGCTGCGTGAATTGTTGGCCATGTATTTGGATGAAAGCGAAATGCTGTTGTCGCAGATCGAATCCGCAATCTTGTCGGGCGACGGCGAAGCAGTCCGACGCGCCGGCCACACGCTCAGCGGAGCATCACGCAGCGTCGGCGCGGCGGAAACCTCTGACCTCGCCCAGGAACTGCGATCGGTCGAAGACGGTGGACCCTTCGACGATGCCGCCGAATGTGTGACCCAACTGCGGGCTTCCGTTGCCGCCGTCGCCAAAGTCATGAAGGCCTACCTGGCGACCGATCCGTGTTAAACGGATGAAAGGGGTTCAGCAGCCGTTGGTGTCTAGCCTTCAGGCGACCGCTTTTCGCATGTACGACGGCCCTTCCGGGCCGTCGTCCGTCGGGCTCGCCCCGACGACGTCGCACAACGATCCGCTAACCGAAAATTGAGCTGCGACAGCGTTCCGTCGGATCGAGATGAACCCCGCCGTCTCCCGTCAGTCGATCTCCCCGTCCCCGACCATCTCACGAACCCGCTCCTCAAGTTCCTCGCCAGAATCAAACCCCACCTTGTAGTCCACCACCGTGCCATTGCGATCGACAAAAAACGTCGTGGGGTAAGCACCGACGAAATAGGCTTTCGAAGCAACCTTTCCACCGCCGACCACGATCGGGTGATCCAGTTGGTTCTGCGCCGCGAACTTCGCGACCACTTCGGGCGTCTCGTTGTATCCGTTGACCGCGACGATCGCGAACCTGTCTTGATACTTTTGATGCAAGCGAGTGAGATGCGGGGCTTCTAAGCGGCACGGTCCGCAAGCGACGCCCCAAAAGGTCACCAGCCCCGGCCGCCCGTTCAGAAATCGACTCAGTTCCAACCGATCGCCGCCCACGCGATCCAACGCGAAATCGGGAGCCGGATGTCCGATCCGTTTCTCCGGCGCCCCACCTCCCGGCGAATGCGTGTAGCTGATCGCGTCGAACCCCAATGCACGCGCCAGCTTCATTGCCGGCGAGGGACGGTATTGTTTTTGCTGAGACTGCAAAAAATCAAACAATGGGCCATCCTTCACGTTCTCCGGAATCTCCGGCGGTCGACGGGCATCAAAGATCTGCTCGACCAGCTCTCGGCCGGCGTCGGTACTTCGCACGCGGAACAGCAGTTTCCGCTTCGTTAATTCCGGCCCGAATGATTCAATCGCACTGCGAATCGCAGATTGAAGCTCGGGCGACAATTCCTGTTGCCGACCATCGATGGGCTGCTTGATTTCGATCACACAGTCGGCATCGCCGATCACGATCCGAGAGAGCTTGGTGCGAAGCGGATAGGCGTTGATCAACCGATCCGTCTTCACTGTCTCGATCGCCGACTCGCCGCCGACAAAATCTTTCAGCGGCTTGTAGTGGTTCTCCCAACTGGCCGATGTGTTGATCTCCGAAGTGCTGACCGAATCAAAGCCGGCGGATTGGCAAATTTGTTTGACATGGTTCTTGATCGTCGTTCGCGTCGATCGCTCGATTTCACCGCCAAGCTGGAATCTCATCACGAGTTTTAACGGCCCAGGATCCGCACCGGCAAGCTTCTGCAATTCTGACACCAGCGCGGTGGTGTCAACCGCGTCGGGGGCAAATCGAGAATCAACCAGAAAGGCATTGCAGTTGACCACGGCATACGCCTTGGCAGTCGCCGAAATCTCCCGACGTTGCAGCTCGGTTTTGATCGGTGCCACAAAGTACGGCGGCATGTCGGTTGGTTCGTCTTCACACGTCGCTTTCGAGACACAGACCAAACCGACACAACCAAGCGTTATCAAAATCACAAGCAGCTTCATCGCCAACTCCCATCGAAATGCAAACGCAGGCTCGAAAATTGAAAACTGACAAAGCACTAGGGGGATTTGCGTTTCTTACCCTTGGCACGCGTTCCCTGCCCTTGTTTCGCTTTGATTCCCCGCTTGTGAAACGCTTCATTCGCTTCTTCACGAGACATCCCTTTGTACCTGGTTTGATGCAGGAGCGCATCCTGTTCGGTCTGGACTCCTGCATCTCCCTGCGACTTCATCCAATCGGCAAGCTCGCTCTTCAATCGCGCGACGACTTTGGCGTACTTGGGATCGTCGACGATGTTGTTCATTTCCAAGGGATCGGTTTCACAATCGAATAACTCGTATTCGGGTCGGTGCTGATATTTCCGGACGACCTCCGCCGCCTTGGCATCACCATCGCGACCGGCTTGGATCATGGATTGGAAATAGTCTGCCTTGGTGCAGGCGTTGGTAAACTTCGTCTCGTGATTCAGATTCCAGACCAGCCGATAGCGCCAACCCCGCACGGTGCGGATGGCATACGCATCGCTGCCATTGATGATGCCTCGCGTCGTCATGATGCCGTAGGCAAACGCTTTGTGGGTGTTGGCTTGGCTGGTCAGCACCGGGACAAAGCTTTTTCCGTCTAAGACCTCAGCGGGCGTCCCGCCGGCGGCTTCGACAAAGGTCGGCGCCACGTCGACGTATTCCACCATCGCATCGGTGACGGTCCCCGGTTTCACTTGCCCCGGCCAACGCACGATCATTGCCGATTGCAGCCCATTTCCGTAGCACGTCCACTTGGCGAACGGGAACGAATTGCCCTGCTCGGAAACCACGACCACCAGCGTGTTGTCCGCCATCTTGTGCTTGTCGATCAATTCCAAGATCTGTCCCACCTGTCCGTCGTAGTACGTGATCTCGGCCAGATAGCGGCTGAAGGTTTCCCGCATCACGGGCGTGTCCGCCAGATACGGCGGCAGGATCACTTCTTCCGGCGGATAACGCGAGGCGTCTCCCTTGTTCCAGGGCGAATGCGGTTCGTTGGAGCATGCGAACAGACAAAACGGGGTGGAGGATTCGCCGCACTGGGAAAGCAACTGATCGACCGCCTGCATGTCCGGGTTGTTGCCCTTGCCGCTGAATTCAAATGGGAAAACCTCTTGCGGACCGATGTGCTTTTTGCCCGACAACGCGACCCGATAACCCAACGGTTTCAAATACTGGACGATGCTCTGGGTTCCATCCTCGGCAAACGTGTGATTCGGGTACGCACCCGATTTGACCGGATACAAGCCGGTATAGATGTTGTGCCGCGTCGGCGAGCACATCGGTGCGGCTTGAAAGCAACGTGTGAACTTCATGCCCTGTTCGGCCAAGCGATCGATGTTCGGCGTATGAGCCTGGCCGCCGTAGCATCCGATATCACGAAACGTACAGTCGTCGGCGATGATGAAGACCAGATTGGGGCGGTCGGTGGCCGCATCGATCCGCGTCGTTTGCATCAACGCGATAGCCACAAACGCGGCGATCGCGATCTGATTGGTGGGGAAGTGCATGATTCGGTCGCGATGGGGGAATTGCAATACGAAGGGCATCGAATGCCGGACACGCCCGATTGTAATCGATCGTTCTGGTCGTCGACGGTGCCTCGCAATACCTCTGCCGGCCAATACCCCCGCCGGCCAATGCCCCCGACCTTTGGCGCCGATCGGGCTGGTTCTTGTTAGCGGTTGGGCGCGAGCCCTCCGGTCTGTCACGCTGAAACCGGACGGCTCGCGGGCCGTCGATTGAGTCGGGATCCGCTGAGTCAATGGTGAGCCGCTGGCCGTAAGGCCTCGGGCAGCGTTGGAGGGCCCGGCCGCTGACGCGGCGCGCGGCTCACGAAAACGACAGCCCGCTCGCGCCGTTCCGCTAACACCACAGTGTCAAGGCAGGTGGCACGAGGAGCGGTCCGCTTGGGCGGGGGTCAAGCGTCCGTCGCGTCGACCGGTGTTTCCGATGGCAGGGCCGAGCGAATCGTCGTCAAGACGTCCGACAACCGCGCCACGCGGGCGTAGCGATCACACAAGGTCGCCAAGGACGCCTCGTGTAACTCCGGCGTCACCGTCGCGCAGCAATCTTCGACGACGGTCACCAGGTATCCCAGGTCGCAGGCGTCGCGGACCGTCGTTTCCACGCACTCGTTGGTGTACACGCCAACCACCATCAGCGACTCAATTCCCATGTTATTCAAGACGTAATGCAGGTTGGTCGATGAAAACACTCCGCTGGCCGTCTTGTTGATCACGATCTCGTCCCGCGCTTCGTCCGGCGCCACCATCTCCAAAAAGTCCGCGTCACGGGAACCGGGAGCGGCCAGTAATCCCAGGCGCCGATGCCCCTTGCTGCGGTCGCGGCCGTCCCGCGTGAGCGCCTGAATTCGCGTGTGAATCACTTCCAATTGGCGGGCCCGGAACGCATCCTGCAACCGTCTCACATTGGGCAACACTAGTTTCTCGAGTCGGTCGAAATAATATTCCTGGGCCTCCATCGGGATACCGCTGTTCTCGGCATCGCGAAAGACCCCGTGCCCGCGCGCCGCGTCGAGATACTGGATATCGATGCACAGCAACGCCGTGTGCCCCTCGACCAACAATTCCTGCCGCTCGGGATTGTCGACGATGGCCTCGTGATAGACATCCCGGAGCGGATCGACGTGGGAGGGATCGAGTAACGGGGAAGCGTACGGTTCGTTTTCGTCTCGGTTCATGGGGCGTGTTTCGTCAGGTCGTTGAAATCGGGTTGGCCAGATCGATCAGGGAGTGCAGCATCAGGTTTGCCCCGGCTTCGATGTCCGTCCAGGCAGTCCATTCGGCCGGGGAGTGGCTTTGTCCATTTTTGCTGGGGACAAAAATCATGCCAACCGGAACCATACTACCCATGATTTGTGCGTCGTGGGCTGCCCCGCTATGCATTTGCAGATGTGTCAACTCCAACTGTTCGGCTTGGCGGAGCAAACGTTGGACGACCGCGGGGTCGGCGGCGACCGGCGGCAAGTAACTCTTTTGCTGAAATTCGAACATCAGGTTTCGGCGACGGGCAATGGCCGAGAGCGCCTTGCGAAACGCGTTGCCCAGATCGGCCAGAGTTTCCGGACTGGTGTCGCGCACATCCAGTGAAAACTCGACGATTCCCGGCACCGTGTTGGCCGCACCCGGCAAGATCTGAGCTTTGCCGATTGTCGCACGGCTTCGCGCACTGCCGTTTTCGTCCAAGATCCGGGGGATGGCCGATGCAAAGTCGGCCAAGCCCATGAAGGCGTCATGCCGCATCTCCATCGGAGTCGTACCGGCGTGGTTCGCTTCGCCCTTCAGATTGACCGACCAGGTAAACAATCCGGTGATCTCGTCGACAATGCCCACCGATTTCTGACCGCGATCGAGCACCGGGCCTTGCTCGATGTGCAATTCCAAATAGCTCGCAATCGTCTCGGGGTCGCGAGCCGCATCGAGCGCACCGAGGGGATCGAATCCATGCCGCCGCAGCTCGTCGCCCAGTAGCACGCCGTCCAAATCAGAAAGCGTGGCCAACGCGTCTGGGTTCAATTGTCCGCACACCGCCTGAGAGCCGAACATCCCGCCGAATCGCCCTTCTTCGTCGCTGAACGCAATCAATTCGATCGTGCGCTCGGGGACGACGCCCTGTTCGCGAAGACAACGAAGGCATTCCAAGGCGACGATGACGCCCAGCGTCCCGTCCAGGGCTCCGGCGCAGGGCACCGTGTCAATGTGCGACCCGACCAAAATCCTCGGCCGGTCGGTCGACCCCGACAGCTCGGCCGAAATATTGACGGCGCCATCGGTCCGCGGCTCGAAACCGGCTTGCTCGATCCGGTCCTTCAGCCAGCGTTTCCCCTCCATGTCCGCATCGGTGAACGCCATCCGGTAGATGCCGCGATCGTCACGGCAGCGCCCGATTTCGGCAAGTTCGTGGATGTCGGTTTTGATTCGTTCTAGGTTGACGCTCAAGTCCATGGAGTTCTCATCGTTAGTCGACCGTGGGAAGCGGCATGCCTTCGACGTACTGTCCCTGCAACATGTGCAGTTGCAACGCGTGATTCATCAAAATGTCATTTCGACGAGCAATCGTGCCATCGGTTTCACGCCATGCCTGAGAAACAAACTGCTCCACCCGTTCGTGGTTCAAAATCCCCAACTCGTTCATCCGCGTCGGCGTCAACCAGTGATTGATCATCTCTTGCACCGCGTTTCGTTTGACCGGATCCGTGTGCGCCGGCGGCGCCATGAACGCAAATTTCTTGCGTTCGTACAGTTCCCTGGGCAACACGTTGACCATCGCTTCACGCAGCACCCATTTCTCAATGCCGTCACGGATGCGGATGTCTGGGGGGATGGTCACCGCGTACTCGGCCAGATGGTGGTCCAGGAACGCCGGACGGGCTTCCATGCTGTTGGCCATGTCCATTCGGTCACCGCCCCAGGTCAGGATCTGACCTTCCAGCATGGTTTTGCTCCAGGTGTATTGCGAGATGTCCAAACGATGCCGGCCACGCACCTGGTCGGGGTCGATCGCCGCGGCGACTTCGGCGATCGGGTCGTAGGTCTCCAGCAGATCGATCAACTCGTCCGACAGCAATGCACGTGCCGCACGCAGCGTCAGCATCCAAGGTTGAATCCACGAAGGCGTGAAACCACACAGGTCTTGCCAGGCCGGGTGCAACTGGTCCTCTTCGGCCAAGATGGCGCCGGCAAAAATCCCCCCTTCCCCTTTTTCGCGTCCCAGCCAGTCGCGTTTGAAGAATGGATAGCCGCCGAACAGTTCATCGGAGCCTTCGCCGGTGATGACCGCTTTGTAGTTGCAGGCCCTGACGCGTCGGCTCATGTGCCACTTGGCCACCGCCAGCGTGTTGTAAAACGTCCGCTCGGCGTGCCATGTCGCCCGCTCGAACGCCGGCCCGTAGAGTTCCTTTTCGGTCAAACGTAACAGTTCCTGTTCGGCGCCGGTACGATCGGCCATCAATTTGGCGATGTTCGATTCGTCGTACTCATCGCTGTCAAAGGCGATGGTGAACGCCTTGACCGGCGATTGCTGCAGGGTCGTCGCCAGCCCCAGGATCGAACAGCTGTCGATGCCGCCGGACAGGTAACACCCCACCGGCACGTCGGCCTCCAATCGGGTTGCGACCGCGTCGATCAACCGGTCCTGAACGCCCTGGACATACTCCTGCGGATCCGCGCCCGATTCGTGGGACGTGGGGAACTCCAGGTCCCACCAACGCTTCGATTCGGTCACCAGTCGATCGCCCACGCGTTGCACGATCAGCATGTGGCCGGGCTGGACCGCTTGCACGCCTTCGAACGCCGTCGTCCCCGGAACCATGACCTGCATCATCTGGTGAATCGCAGCCTTGGGACACAGTCGCGGAACGACGCTGGGGTGTTTCAGGATCGACTTGACCTCCGACCCCCAAACGATCCCGTCGTCCTTGACGGCGTAATACAGCGGTTTGATCCCGAACCGATCTCGGATCAGAATCAAACGTTTTTCGCGGTGGTCGTACAAGACGATCGCAAATTCTCCACGCAACCGCTCCACGAATGACAGTCCGTGCCGGAGGTACAGCGGCAACGTGATCGCGCTGTCGCTCTTACCGTCACTCGGCAGCGACTGGCATGCCAGCCGAGTTCGTTCGCGCTTGTAGCCATACAATTCACCGTTGACCGTGACCGCGTAGTCACCGTCGCGGGTCTCGATCGGTTGGTGCCCGTGATCCAAGCCGATGATCGACAGACGGGTGTGCCCGAGGGCCAAACCTTGGTCGAGAAAAAACTTGCTGCCCCGTTCGTCCGGACCGCGGTGGTCCAAAACGTCCAACATCTGGTCCAGAGTGAAACGCAGCTCGCGCTCGTTCGTCCGCGCAGGATTCCAAAATCCAGTGATTCCGCACATGGGTGCCTTCCGTATTAATCTCTATCGTGGTGTCGTTAGCAGAGGTCCGAAATTCGATCCAGCCGATTCAGGACGGAGGCCAACACGGCTTGTCGGACGAACACGGCGCCCGCGGCTTGGGCGAAATAAAGGTTGTGTTCGGTTTCGTCCAAGTCTTCGGACAGTTCCTCGTTGCGCGCCAGCGGGTGCATGATCACCGCACCCGGTTTTAAATTGCACGACGCGTCCAACCCGTACCGGCTGTCCAGATTTCGGTAGCTGTCACCGAGAAACGCGATCGAGTTGACGTAGACGACATCCAGCGTGGGCAAAACGTCTTGGACGTCGTTGGTGATTTCGATCGGAATCGGCGACTCTTCGATCGGTTCGGTCAAATCCAACCCGACCGGGTCGGCCATCTCGGAAACCAACGTGATTTTGGAGACCGCATTGACGAACATCAGCGACAGACGCAGAAAACTCTTGACCGCACGCATCGAGCCCGGCGTGCCGACGATCCCCAGATGAATCTTCTTGTCGTTCGGGCACGATTGGTCACTCAATTCCGGTCGCCATTTCAGCAACGTGTACCAGTCCAACAACGCCTGTGTCGGATGGTGACCGCTGCCGTTGCCGGCATTGATCAACGGGCGTTCGAGATTCTTTTGGATCTCTTCGACACTTTCGGTTTCGGGATGCCGCATGATCACGACATCTCCGTAGGTATTGAACATCTCCCCGATGTCGGCCAACGATTCGCCCTTGGCGATGCCGGTGACTTGCCCGTCGGGGACCGACAGCACCTTGCCGTCCAGCCGGAGCACCGCGCTTTCGAACGACAATCGCGTCCGCGTGCTCGCTTCGAAGAACGCCGTGATCGCGATTTTTCCGTCCAGCGGCTTTTTCATCTCGACATTCCGCGTTTCCAACAACGCGGCCAGCTGAGCGATCGCCACTACCGTCTCGCGGTCGAATTGCCGCGGATTGACGATCGACGTGCCGGCGAGCTTGTGGAGCGTCTCCCAGTCGACTTGCATGTCGCTGTGGGTGAGCAGATCAACCGGATCCAATTTGCGGCCCTTCGAATTGGTCGCGAACTCCGTCAACGCACGGCGCATTTGTGTCGTGTTCATCATCAGTACGGGTCTACCAGATTCTTTTTTCTTTAAAGTCGAGGATCCAAAACACAATGAGTGCCGCCGCGCCCACGCCACACAGCGTGAGCCCACCCACCACGATCAACTCCAGAAACCAGAGGGGGAACATCATCGCGTTTCACCTCCGCTGGAAATATCTCCAACCATACCAATTCGTCCACTGGGGTCGATGGGGCCGTCTTCCGGTCGGGCCGCAGGCGGCGGACCGGGCAAATGAGACAACAATCGGAAATCAAAGTCATCGGGGTACAAATACATCCCTATGAAGAACACCACCCCCGAAGTCGCCGCTCCCACCAACGAGGCGACGAACCAACCGATCATATAGTACGCCACCAGCCCGATTGACGTGCCGACCACCATCGCCATACAGGCCGCGATCGGACTGGAACGGCGAAAATACAGACCACCGATGATCGGCCAAATGCAACTGCCGACCATCGGTCCGGCAAAAAACAAAACCGTCGCAAGGGTGCCGATATTGGGATAAGCGACGCACCACGTGACAACCCCCAACCCAATGATCGCGAACAACGACCAACGCCGTTTGACCGGGTCGGTGGCGGTCGTGCCACTGATCCGCTTCGCCAGCGGTTCGGCGATGTCGTTGACCACCAAGTCGCTCGTCGCGGCCAACAAGCTGTCGATGCTCGATGCCAGTGAGCAAAAGACGACCACGAACACCAGCAGCGCGCCCCCGGTCCCCAGCAGCGTCGCGGCAACCAGCGGGCCCACCGTGTCGGGTTGACTGACCCCGATCCCCAGCGCCGGCGCGGCCAGGCCCAAAAAACCGGCGACGATCGGAACGGGCAGCCACAACAATCCGCCCAACAAATACGCCTTGGGGCCGACCCCCTCACGCATCGCAAACGCGCGGCTCCACCACACATTGCTGTGAAAAATTTCTCCAAATCCGAATAGCATATTATTGAACAACGCCATCAATGCCGCCGGAAACAGGATCGACAACAACATCGGTCGATCCTCTTGTAGCTGGTGATGGACGTCTGCGATGTCGACATGCAAAAGCACCGCAATGGCGACGACGACCAGCCCGATCAGGATAATAATGCTTTGCACAAAGTCGGTGCCGATGACCGCGTACATGCCGCCGAACAGCGTGTACAGCACACAAACCGCCAGCACGACCGTCATCCCGACTTCATACGGAATGCCCGAGAGCGCGTTGAGCAATTTGCCGCCCGCCATCGCCATCGAAATCAACCACGTCATCGCGTAAAACAGCGAGATGATCAGAAACGGGATCGATCCCAGACGCCCGTAGCGACGCCGGACAAACTCCACCGCCGTGTAGCCGTGCGGCATCAAGCGGCGAATCCTGCCGCTCAGCGGGGCGAATGCGAACAACCCGAAACTGGCCGTTGAATACGCCAACGCACCCCAAATGCCGAGCTGCAGCGCGAACTGCGGCGCCAACATGGTCGTGTTGGATGTCACCCAAGTCGCCACCGCCGTCGCGGTGCCGAGGGCCAATCCGACGTTCCGGCCCGCCACGGCAAATCCGTCATACGACGTCG
This sequence comes from Stieleria neptunia, assembly GCF_007754155.1. Taxonomy (NCBI): domain Bacteria; kingdom Pseudomonadati; phylum Planctomycetota; class Planctomycetia; order Pirellulales; family Pirellulaceae; genus Stieleria; species Stieleria neptunia. The sequence continues at coordinate 3,565,597 of NZ_CP037423.1, forward strand.
CCCGGCGGCCCCACCAGATGCCCAGCCCGATCCATGCCACTCCGAACAGCACCAGCATCCCGTAACCGGCCTCGGGGCTGAGGATGCGGCCGGCATCGACCGATTGAGAAAACAACAAAATGGCGAAGATTCCTTCGGCCCCACCGTCTGCGGTCATCATGATTCCCCACCCGACTTGACCTCGGTTTGCAACATCGACGCGCGATCGTCGTCGCCGGCTGCGATCTGTTTTTCGATCCAACGGCCTCGCAGGATCACAAAGGCGATTCCGCCAACCACGATCGCTCCGATCGCAAACAGGGTCAGCGAGGGAGCCAGCCGCCAATGTTCGACCGTTGCCACGGCCGGTGCGGACGTCGCCAGGATTTCTCCGTCGGCGCCGATCGCCTCGACGTAAAACTGGTAGACCCCGTCGCTCAACCCGGACTGAAACGATTGGGTCGCCACGCCCTGATACGCGATCTGATCGGCGCGGTCGCGGACGCGGTACAACGCCGCCCCGTCCACCGCCGTCCACTCCAGCGTGAAATAGCCTTCACGCGAGACGTCCAACTCGGGGCCGACAAACGCCAACGCGGGCCGCGGCTGCGGCTCCGACTCGGCCGCCATCGCAACCGAGTCCCAAACCGCCGTCGAAGATCCGATCAGCACCACCGCCGCGGCGACCACCCGGCGCAGCCGCGGGCAGGCGAGTGCCCGTGCGCCGCGGCGCTTCCGGCGAGTGTTGAAGTGAGCTAGCATCCACATGGAATCGAACTTCTCGTCTAGCGGCGTCGCACGCGTTTAAGCCAATAGTCGACACCCATCTCGTTGATGGGGTCGCCGTCCAGGCAAACGGTGATTTTCTCCGTCCCGTCGGCGACGTTTTCCAGCTGCTTCGCGGCCGCTTCGCCGCTCTTGGCGTCCACCGGAAACGACTCCAGCACGGTGCCGTCGCCGTCGATCTGTTTGACTTCGTAAGTTTTGTGTAGTGAATCCGACCATTCCATTGTCATGTCTCCCTAGGAGTAAAGTGGTGATGAAGAGATTTGAGAATCTCTGTGAAGCGAAGTCACCAACCCGTAACAGGCCAGCAACAAGACTAACGTCAAGGGAAGTGCGGCCGCAATCGATGCGGCCTGCAATGCGTCCAGGCCTCCGCCATAGAGCAGTGCAGCGGCGACCAGCCCTTCACTGATCGCCCAGAAAAGTCGCGTTCCGACGGGTGGATTTCGAGACCCGCCCGACGCGATGATATCGATCACCATCGACGCGGAATCCGACGAGGTGACGAAGAAGAGAACGATGCAAAGCGTGGCGATGCCGATCGCGATCGTTTGAATGACAACCGAGGGAAACAACCCTTCCAGCAGAACAAACAAGACCGTCGGCAGCGTATCGACCGTGGACCGCCCGTCAGGCGTGACCACCGCCGCTTGATAGTACTCGACCGCTGTCAAGGGTTGCTGCTCACGCTTGAACTCGCCCGAATCCAGCCGAACCAACTCGCCCGCCGGACCGGCTTCACCGACCCAGTACTTCGGCAACTCGTCGGCAGGGTCATAGTTGTCGTCGCTCGACAACCGTTCCATATGGTCGGTGTATTGCCGCAGCGTGGTCGTGCCAAAGGCGGTCAGCCAGGCGATGCCCACTGCCGTGGGGACCAGCAACACGCCGATCACAAACTCCTTGATCGTCCGCCCGCGGGAAATACGGGCGATGAACATCCCGACAAACGGCGACCATGAAATCCACCACGCCCAGTAGAACACGGTCCAGCCGTTGACCCACGTTTGTGACTGCTCGTTGAACGCCCCGGTTCGCAATGAATTAAACGGCAGCGTTTGCAAATAGGCGCCGGTGTTTTCGATCGCGGCACCCAGGTACGTGAACACGCCGACGCCCAACACCACCAACGTCATCAACGTCGCGGCGAGCACCAAATTCAACTCGCTCAAACGCCGAATCCCGCCGTGCAATCCGACGACCACCGACGCGGTTGCCATCGCGGTGATCGCGGCGATCAGTGTCATCTGCACTTCGATGCCCGAACCGATCCCGAACAAATGCGACAGCCCGGCGTTGACCTGCTGGGCTCCGATCCCCAACGACGTGGCCACACCGGTCAACGTCGAAACGATCGCCAGGATGTCGACCAGATCGCCCAGCCGCCCCCAAACTCGATCGCCGAACACCGGGTACAGCAACGACCGGAAGCTCAGCGGCAACCCCCGGCGAAAACCACTGTAGGCGAGCGCCAGGCCGACGACGCAGTAGAGCGCCCAGGGATGAAGCCCCCAGTGAAAGATCGTGACCGCCATCGACAATCGCGACTGGTCCAGCCCGTCGGCAAAACCCGGCGGCGTGCTTTCGTAATGGATGATCGGTTCCGCCACACCAAAAAACAACAACCCGATGCCCATGCCGGCGCTGAACAACATGGCGAACCACGACCCCCGGCTGAACTCCGGTGACTCGTCATCGCGACCGAGTCGGACCTGCCCGTACTTGCCAACCGCCAGCCAAATCGCAAAGCCGAAAAAGAACGCCATCGAGGCGACGTAAAGCCAGCCGAAATGGACCGCGATCGTCTTGCGAACGGCAACAAACGCGTCCTGTAACTCGTTGGCGGGCCACACGAAACACAGCAAGGCGACCGCCAACACGATCGCAGCGCTGGAAAGGAATACGACCGGATGCATCTCAAAATGCGGACCGATCACCACGCGCGGCATCTGCGGAGCGCGGGGTGGTGCGGGGCGTTGGGAAGTGGTCGTTTGGGTCAAGAATCAATCGGTAAAGGAAATGGAACGTGCCTGAATACGTGCCTGAAATGGAGGTGTTGCGGTGGTCCGTCGCCGCAGTGGTCTGCCAAGCTTAACATCGCGCGGAAAAGAGGTGTCGGGTCGAGCCCCCCTTCTTTTCCGCCGATTGCTGATTCCCTACGGCTTACCGAATAGAAACACGCCCCAGCTCAAGTGCCCGTTTCGGCCTCCATCCACCCAGTGCTGGAGCCCCGTTTTCATGCGTTCCAAGTAATCGTCGGAGATTTTGCCATTCAAGTCCGACTGGCGGTCTTCGGTCACCTGCAGCACACGCGCGTAGTGATTGACCAGTTGATCGGTCAGGTCCTCAAACCCCAAATCGTTCCAACCGAGATCTTCTGCGACGCCTTGATAGAATTTCGGCGAACCGAGGTCGGCCAAATGGATCCGCGCCAGAATCGGATCCAGCACACCGTCGGGGCAATCGTTCGACTGCATCGGATCGGTAAAGACGAATCGCCCGCCGGGCTTGAGGACCCGATCCACCTCGCCCAAGACACGCGGCCGATTGCCGGCATGCAAAATGGCGTCCTGGGACCAGGCGGCGTCAAACAGGCCGCCCTCAAACGGCAGCTCTTCAAAACTGCCGTCGACGACATCGATCCGGTCTGCCACGCCGGCCTGCTCGTTCAGTCGACGATTGCGCGCGTTCTCGGTCTCCGACAGGTTGACGCACGTCACGCGACAGCCAAAGCGTTCGACCATCCGCCGCGCCGCGCCGCCGTATCCCGACCCGACGTCGATCACCGTGGAGTGCTGGTTTAAATCGCCGATCCGATCGAGCAAATGATCGACCGTGCGCCGGCTGGCATCCTTGATCGGCTCCGCGTCGGATTCGTACAACCCGATGTGAATGTCCTCGCCACCCCAGATCTCCGAGTAAAAATGGTCCGCATCGGAACTGTTGTAGTACTCCCGGGCGACCTGCGTGGCTGTCTCTGAACTCATGCTCATCGTGGCGCCCCCTCGTACTTCTTCGACGCAACGTGGACGAAAAAGTCCGGCTCGCGCTCGTGATAGGTTTCCTGGAAATCTCCGTAGGTGCTCACCGACTGGAAACCGACCTCTTGCATCAGATGACGCGTGTAATCCTTCCGCAGCGGAAACATATTCAAGTGGTACACCGATCCGTCGTCGAACGAGTACTGGAATCGCGCCAGCCCCTCGTCGACGTGCTCCGGTTCCGCCGAGACTTTTTCGCCACAGTAGTAATATTTATGCTTTGAACTGAAACCGTGATCGAGCATTTCGTCATAGTTTCGCTGGTCCAGAATCAAAACGCCGTCGTGGACCAACGCCGAATAGAATTCCGCCAACGCCTTCCGCCGGTCCCGCTCGTCGAACAAGTGCGTGAACGAGTTGCCCAGGCAAATCACGGCGTCAAAACGACCGTAAACGTCCTGGTTCAGCCAACGCCAATCCGCCTGGACGGTCCGCAAGACACGTCCCCGCTGGCGGGCGTTTTCAAAGGCCCTTGCGAGCATGTAGGGGCTGCCGTCCACGCTGACCACATCAAAACCGGCCTCAAGCAGCCGAACCGAATGAAAACCGGTCCCGGTGGCCACGTCCAGCACCCGCTTGACGCCGTGGGCCTTGAGCTGCTCGATGAAAAAATCCCCCTCCGATTCCCAGCGCTGCTGCCAGTCAATCAGCTCATCCCACTTCTCCACGAATCCCCGCACATATTCATCGGTGTAGGTATCCGTTGACCTCACCTCCGTGGGGTCGGTGCCGTAGTCTTGGGATTTGTATTCGAGCAGGAATTCGTCGGGCGCCATGTGTTGTTGCCTTAGGAAAGAAATCGTCAACTTGCGGTCAAGCCGCTCTGGACGAGCGATCCAGGTTATCAGAAAGTGGTTTGTGTTGAAAGCAGTTTTGCCTTCGGCGGGAGTCTATGGACGGCTCCCCGGTGACGTCAACCTCGCGTTTTTCCGCCGAACTCGGCGTGGGAACCCATCTGAAATTTCCCCGGAACGCCGATTGCGGTAAATTGAGTGATGGTGGTGGAAGTCGCGTTTTGTTACATCAACTTTGGGATCAATGCATTTGTTGACGCATGAGGACCAGATCGTTGCGGCGATCAGGCAGATCATTCGGGCGGTGGACCTGCATTCTCGAAAATTGGTCAACGGCCACGGGTTCACGGGCCCGCAGCTGGCCGTGTTGCAAGAAGCCCAACGCCTCGGCAGTGCATCGCCTAAAGCGATCGCCCGCGCGGTGCATCTCAGCCAGGCGACGGTGTCGGGCATCTTGCAGCGACTGGAGCGGCGGGAACTGATCCTCCGCAAACCGAGTGCGAACGACAAACGCTCCGTGATGATCGAGATTTCGCCGCAGGGCGAACAGGTCCTCCAGGCTTCGCCCTCACTGCTTCAAGACCGCTTTCGCGACGCGCTTTCGTCGTTGGAAGAGTGGGAGCGGTTGCAAATCCTTTCCACCCTGCAGCGCGTCGCTGGCCTGATGGACGCCGAACATCTCGAAGCGTCGCCCCACCTGACCCCCGGCGAAATCCCCGGTGACGAAGAGGAATTGCCCAGTCCCGTCCCGCCCACTGCCCCGCCCTCGTCGATCAACCTGAACGAGCCTTGCTGACGCAAGGCCCCGGGGGCAGGGTCAACGCGACGGACACCGATCGCATGACTGCAAAATGATGGCACCCTGCTCAATCGTGTCCGGTCCGGTGTTTGCTTCGAGCGAACAACCTCTGCCAGCAATTGGGCGCTCGCGTTCACAGCGGACCCGATACATCACCTGTTCAACTGGCGCATCGAAACCGGTCAACAGCATGTTCTTCACGATCAGGATCCCGGCGTCGCCGCTGACCCCTTCGTCTTCGCTCTCGAATACTCGGGGCAGGTTTTTTGAGGGATGACTGCGATGTCCGATGGTTGTGTTCGGTAGGCTGGCGAAGCCAGGTGAAGCGGAGGCGGGCTCTGCTCTCAAGGAACTTCCTACCCAGCTAGTTCATTGGGGACCACTCGCAGGTTGAGTGCAGCTGCCCGTTTCGCCAGGTTTTCCATTGCTCGCTTCTTGTATTGCTGTTCGTAATAGTCGTTGCCGACATCGACATATTCCCTCCCGTACTTCAGCATCCCATAAACTATTTTCGCGAGCTTGTGGGCCGTCGCCGTGATCGCTTTGGGTGAACCAAGACGGGAACGGATCCTGCGAAAGAACGCTCCTAAGGCGCAGTTTGATCGTGCCAGGGACGCGGCGGCTGTTCGAAGTGCGGCGGCGGCTCGGTTCGCACTTGTACGTGTTTTACCACTGAGCAATTTCCCACCTGTCTTCTTACTGCCCGGACATAGGCAAAGCCAAGAAGTGAAATGCTTCTCTGTTGCCCACCTACTCATGTCGGTACCGATTTCAGAAATCAGTGTGATTGCGGATTGACCGCTAATCCCATCAATGGTCGTCATGTCGACGCCCAGCACCCGGTAGAGCTGATTGCGCATATCGAACCGGGGGCTATTGCTTCCAGCTTTAGGAGCCTTCAGCTTCGGCAGAATCTCACCGTCACTTCGGTCGGAAAATGTACCCAAATGTTCTTCAAGCTTGGAATCGACTTCCGACAGTTTGGAACCGTAAAAACGGTACAGTTCCAGAGCCTGTTTTAACGCAAATACATGTTCTTCACGCCAATTGCCTTCCAGAGCTTTCGCGATCGTCGACTCGTCATTTTTGCACCTTGGATCGCGAAGTTTTGCGAGTAGGTGAGGGTCTCGACTGCCCGCAACAATGGCATCCAAAATGGCAAGGCCAGTGGTGCCGGTGATGTCCGAAATGACGTGATGGAGCTGGACATTCATTTCCATCATCGCCTTCTGCATCCGTTGGATATGCTCGCTCGCGTTGGCGACGAGCATGGCTCGTTGCCGCATGTAAGAACGCAGAACACAAATTGCCGCACTCTTCCAACCAATCTGCGAGCGACGCCAGATCGGATGTAAAGGTGCCGAAGCAGCGAACGTGTGATGAGTCGCGATCGGAGGGCACGGCAACATAGTGCTGGGTCGAACCAATATCGATGCCGGCAGCGTTCAAGTTGATTGTGTCAAGTGATTGTGGAACGGGTGCGTTGTCAATCGGAAACCCACCACGTGATCGACGCTTAGGTTTCCCAGAGGATTTCTTCTTGGCCATGGCGGAACTCCGAAAGGTGACTTCAACGGAAAAACGCGGCAGGCGCGGGAGTAGGGCTCTGTTATTCTCTCAAACGGGGTCAACGCCGTGAGGCGAGCCACCAATGTCATTTTCAAGCAAACTCCCGGGACCAGGCTGAGAAGCGGGCACGAAGCACCACGTAGAGAACGGCCTCCACGACCCGCCGCGTATCCGACATGATAATCCTCACACCCAGTTCCTCGGAATCATTTGGTCACTTGTGGCCTGCGGCGGCTGAGCGATTGGCCACTAAAATCCACGAAGAACCCTCGCTCAGAAACAGAACACCCAATTCCCAGTCTTCGCACATCGCCGTGTGCGGCTTTTCCGAGTCCTTACACGCAAAGACGTAGTGGAAGCTGAACGGAAGTTTCAACAATGGTTTCTGCGGTGGACCAAACAGTAGCATTTGGGAAAACAACGCTTGCCACTTAGGCTTCCACTCTTCTTCGGCCGGTCGGATCTCCAAGTCGATCACTTTCGTCGGTCGCACTACGCCCAGCGATGTCTTATCTTCCCTCCCACTGAGCTTTCCACTCATTGACCGTTCGATGTGGCAACGCGTCGATGATCGCTTTTCGATCTCGCCAACCGTTCTTCGATGAAATCGGTTCGCCAAGAACACGAAGGGTATCAAGGTTTGGTCGATGGCTTGCCGACCGGTTGTCTTTGGCCGATTCGGTCTTCTCGAGTTCGATCTCGATCCACTGATACTTGCGGAACTGATTCGATCGCGGCTGATAGCGGTAATCGACCGGATAGAGACGGATCCACTTGCCCGATTCCGTTACGCCGGCGGTACATACGCTTTCACGGTACTTTTCCGACGGATGTGGATACGTCATCACCGTGATCAGAACCTTTTCCAGTTGCCCACTACTACGCCCTCAAATTCACAATTTCCAATCCCGTCAGCGATGCCACGGAATTGGCCAACCGCAAACGATGGCACTGACACGGTTCCGCTTCCATGCAAACCAAAACGCTCGGCTTCTCTTGGACTAAGGCGGCGACCACTTCAATCGCTTGTGATTCCTTTTTCAGCGTTGTCCGCTCGTGCACCAGTCGTTCTTGTTAGCGGAACGGCGCGAGCGGGTTGTCGATTGAGTCGGGATCTGCTGAGTCAATGGTGAGCCGCTGGCCGCAAGGCCTCGGGCAGCGTCGCAGTGCCCGGCCGCTGACGCGGCGCGCGGCTCACAAAAACGACAGCCCGCGAGCCGTCCGGTGGCGTTTCAAAAACGCGTTGGAAAGACCGGAGGGCTCGCGCCCTGCCGCTAACGAAAGACAGCTTGCCCCAATCGAAGGTCACCCAACGACTACGGTTGGATCAGCCGAATGGTCAGGTTTTGCAGAGTCCAGCTTCCGGGGGCTTCCACGCCGTAGTGCGGGCTGCTGTCCAGGCGCAACGTCGCTCCGGCCTTGAGTACCCCGATGTCGCTTAGCAAGCCACTTTGGTCCTTGGCGTCCAGATCGGCGTCGATGCAGTAAATGGCCAAGGGCGCCCCTTCGCCGACTCGGTAAGACCCGCCGCAGACGCCGTCTTGGCCGGCCACGATCGCGGCGGATTCAACGATCACATCCCGATCAAACGTGATCTCGATGGCTTCGTGCCGATCGACCTTGCCCGGACGGCCGCCGCGGATCCCTAAACCGGCCGCACCGACGCGGAACGCTGGGCCCGCGGCCGCGCGATCGCCCGCGACGGCTTGATCGCCGCCCACCGCTGCCATCACCATCGTCAACGGCGTGTCACCGAAGTCGATCACCGTCTCGGCGACCGACTTCCCGTCGACCTGGTTAGCAATGTCCCCACCGGCCTGCCATTCAATCGTCAGCCGCTCGGTGGTCGCAAACTGTGCGACGCGATGACCGCCGGCAGTGCGATGCAACAACGCTTGGTCGGTCATGAAATGGACCAACGGTTCAAGCGTCGGGTCGTCGATTCGATCATTCGTTTCCCACTGGTCGACCGCCAGGTTGTACAGTTCGTACGGATTGGCTACTCCGGCTCGCAACAACCGGGCATCGAAAAACAGCTTCCACTGCCCGTCATAGGTTGTTCCGTCGATCGTGGGCGAATCGAGACGAAGGGCGACCGCGGCCGGGTCCCCCTTGGCTTCTTTGTGATCGTTGAACAACAGCGGCGGGCGGTCGGCGATCGATTCGCCTCGGAGTGCCGCCAGGACGCTGAAGCTGTCTTCGGCGCCTTTTTCACCACGGGCCAGGTCGGGCAGATCGGCGGCGACGATTTCAGCGACGGTTGCATAGAGATCTTGCAGCCCGATGGGTTCGTGATACGTCCGGCCCGGCGTCGTCGCATCACCGTCGCCGATGCCTCCGGCCGCCCAAGCGGCGAGGAAGGGCACGCGGTGGCCGCCTTCATAAATCGATCCCTTGTGTGAACGAAACGGTCCGGTCGCAATGTCACTGTTCTTCTCCGCGCCGTTGTCGCTGGTAAAGATCACCAACGTGGTCTCGATCAGCTTGCGGCCGGCGTGCCGGGGATCATCGGTCGTTTCCAGCCAGTCGAGCAAACGCCCCAGCGCCACGTCGTTCTCGTAGATAAAATCGTGCCGCGCGTCCATCGGATCACCCGACTTCGTCCGCGCCGCTCCCGCCACCGGTTTGCCATCGATCGCCTGGTCCGGGGTATACGGTCCGTGATTGGAATTGGACGGGTAGTACAAAAAGAACGGCTTGCTTGAGCTTCGGCCGGATTGCGTGTGTCGCTCAAGAAACTCGATGGCGTGATCGGAGTGACGGCTGCCCAAGGCACTCAACACGTACGCGTCGGGTCCGTCGGTGGCGAGTTGTTTTCCGTTTGCCGTTGCCGCGATCGCGGTCCGGCCGTGAATGTGCCCCGGACCGACGCTTTGCTTGGGGCCGTTTCGCTTCTTGGCATTTTTTCGGCCCGCATCGGGCCCAGACGTTCCATGCGACCGCGACGTGAATCGGGCGAAATCAAAACCGTGATCCAGCGGCGTCGTGAACAAAGGCTGGCGCAGGTCGGCATCGCTCCAGCCGGCGGCCGGTGAACCGTCGCTGCGCCGATAACGCAGCCCCACGTGCCATTTGCCGACCATCCCGGTCGAGTAGCCCTGGTCGCGCAACATCGATGCGATCGTCGGTCGGTCCGCTTCGATCATCGGATCACCCTGGGAACCAAACAGCACCCAGTACTTCAGACGATTGCGCCATGGATAGCGCCCGGTCATCAACCCATAGCGTGTCGGCGAACACCGCGATGAAGGCGTGTGGGCATCGGTCATCCGCACGCCCATCTTTGCCAACCGTTCCATCTGTGGCGTGTGGACTTGGACGGCATCCCCGTTGCCGGTGAAATCTTGATAGGCACTCGTGTCGCCCATTCCCATGTCGTCGGCCATCATCAAGACAATGTTCGGCCGAACCGTTGCCTCTTCACCACGCAGGCCCCCAGGGCGCCAGGCTTGTTGAAGGGACAGACCGACAATCAAGACGACAATCAATGGGGTGACTTTCATGATCCTACCGCGATCGACATGTTACAAAACGTCGCATTGTAACCGCTGTCGCTGCGCCCTTTGGCCGCGCTGAAATTATTTTAGCGAACCCGCGAATCGATTCGTGATCGCGCGCGTTCGACTGCCAAGGGGTGTCCGAATCCACGGCTAGTGCTTTGTCAGCTTTCAATTTTCGAGCCTGCGTTTGTCGAGCGGAAAAGGGGTCAGGTACCAAAAACCAAATGGCCCGCAGGGTGCTTCGGATTTTTGGTACCTGACCCCTTTTCCGCGGTACCCTAAGAATAAAAGTTGACGAAGCACTAGCCCCATTGTTGATGGCCCCGTGGCGAGACGACACTATGCACGCCGGCATTTGCTCGGCTGACGGTCTGATCCTCCTTGCTCGGTAACCCATCCTGATGAGAAAAAGCAAAACACTGGCACGTCTCCGCAATGGAGAAGCCATTCGAACCTGCGTGCTGGGACACTATATCCCCGCCTATGTCTGTCATGCCGCGCGGGCCGGGTACGATTGCCTTTGGCTGGACCTGGAACACCGTGCGTTGACGATTCATGAAACCCAAGCGCTGCTGGCGTTTTCGCACTTGTACGACATCGACGTCATGCTGCGACCGCCGACGCTGGAAAAAACGGGGCTCTATCGGTATTTGGAAGACGGCGCGACGGGCTTGCTGATCCCACATGTCTCGACGGCCGAAAAGGCCCAAACGCTGGTCGACGCGGTCAAGTTTCCGCCGCTGGGCGATCGCGGGATCGACAACGCCGGACTGGACGCTGATTTCCAAATTCATGATCCCGACCACTACGCCCAGTGGGCCAACCGCGAGACGTTTCTGTGCGTTCAAATTGAAACGCCCGAGGGGGTTCGCAACGTCGAATCGATCGCCGCGATCGAGGGCGTGGAGATGATCTTTGTCGGTCCCGGCGACCTGGGGCTGCGTCTGCGCCAATCCGGCGAAATGACGATCGACGAAGCCTGGGATGCCGTCGCCGCGGCCTGCAAAAAGCATGGCGTCGCGTTCGGCGGCCCGACGATGGAGCTGGACGAAATGAAAAAGCGGCGTGACCTCGGTGCCCAGTTGCTGGTCAACAGCAGCGAGTTCGGACATTTCTCCAAAGGTCTTCGTGAAGACATCCGGCAATACGAGGAGCTCCGCTGAACGGATCACACGGTGGTGATCATTCGCACGCGTCACCCGAGACGTCCGGTGACGCCGCCCTTGGGCGACGCGAAAGACCGGAGGGCTTGCGCCCTGCCGGTTTAATGGGATTGGTTGAGGCAATGGTGAGCCGCTGGCCGTAGGGCCTCGGGCGGGCGCCTGTATGCCCGGCCGCTTACGCGTCGCGGCTCACTCAATCGACAGGCCGCTCGCGCCCTGCCGCTAACAGTTCATCGACGACTCGCCGCTGGTGTTCGGGGGACCGTTTGAAAAATCGGTTGTTGATCTCAATCTCAATGCCAAAGTATCGCCGCGAATCGTATCGTTTCCGCAGCGCCGTCGTCAGCCCGTCGGCGGTTCCCGCGTAAGGTTCATTCATCAGGATTCTCCGTTTCGGAGAACGCTCGAGCAACCGCTGGCGCCACTGCCGACAGTACTCCGCTTCGCCGGCGGCATCGGGGTCAAACAACAACCCGAGATCGATCGGTCGCCACACGCCCGCGATCCGAGGCGTAAAGGTGTGGACGGAAAAGTGGATGGCCGTCTGTCCCCGATCGACGATCGCATCGATCGCGTTTCCGACCGCATTTCGATACGGGTGATAATACCGGTCCAAAATCAAACGTTTCCGATCGTCGGCAAGGTCGCGAGTGAATTTGGAAAACAGCGACTCGTGGTCAAGCGATCGGTTCAAATCAACCAACAAGCGTGTGGTGGTCGATGAGATTCGATCGACCCTTAGAGATTCAGCCAGTTGCCGGGCGGCCGCAAGGGATCCCGGATCGTGGCCGCGATGACTGGCCAGCCAGGCTTTCGCATCGCCGCGACCGAACGCATCGGCAAAGTCGTGGGGAACCTGATTGCCACCGTGTTCGCACGTCACCACATATGCCCGGTCCGAGTTTGCAAAGGAAATCAAATCCATTGACGTGTGTTGGTGATCGACCAGCTTGCGTGTCACGGCTGGAAGGGTTCCCAGTGGTCCAGCGAATCGGCGACTTCGTCGTAGACGTCCTTCAAGTCGTCCAACGTAAATTTCTTGCCCAACGCCGCACAGATGCGTGTCGCCAGGGTCCCCCGGTCGGTGATCACCTGCAACGGTGCGAACAGACTGTCCAGGACTTCATCGTGTCGCTTCATCCGGTCAAGCAGGAACGCCCACAAATCACCGGCCCGGCAACTGGATCGGGAGTAGCCGAACAGCTTCAAATAGTCGGGCGATTCGATTTTGGCGTGTTCGGCTCGCTCGCTAACCTGATCAAGAATGCCGCGGAGCAACTCGGTCGAGACGGTTTGTTGCTGGTGTAAAGACGACCAAGACTCAGCGACGAGCTCTTTCAGCAACGCGACGACCGCGGCGCAGATCGCGATGTCGGCACCCGGATACTCCTGCACATCCATCACGCGCAACTCGATCGAGCCCCGGTCAAATCGGGCGATCGCTCCCCGCGCATTGAGAAACTCGCCGAGCAACGCCCCGCCGGCAGCATGAGGACGAATGTCCGCGAAAAGACGATCCAGAATCTCCGCCTGATACGTGCCCTGGTCGTAGATCGGCTCGGGAATCAAATCGCCGACCAACGACGGCACCCTGCTGCAGTGATCGCCATAAAACTTCATCCGGGAATCGAGTTGGCCGGTATAACTGCCTCCCACCACCGGTGAACTGGCCGCCAACGCCGGCAGCAGCGGAAGCACCAATCGCACGGCGGCATGCAGCCGTGCAAATTCCTGGTCGTCGGCAAACGGCAGATTCAGGTGAACGCTTTGAACATTCGCCCAGCCATGGCTGTGGCAATCAAAGATTTTGTCGTAGGCGTCGTAGATTTCGTGATACTGATGCGGCCACAGCGCGGTTTCGACGACGGGATCCATCCAGGGATGCATCGCCGTCGGCATCAACCGCACGTTCAACGCGTCCAGGGTGGGGCCGAGATCGCGGATCGCTTTTTCAAACCGTGACGGCAACGGACGAATCTTGTTCGCCGGCTCGGTCGTCTTCAGCTCGATGACGTGCAAGGCCAACTCGTTGGACCAGGTGATCGGTCCGGATTCATACTCCGACGTCAATTCACCGCCGGCCAGCGACGCCAACAACACATCGGCGACCGGACGCACGGCGAGCGAGCCGCGATCGACCAGCATGTATTCCAATTCGATGCCATAGGCATCGAACAGTTTCAATCGGTCTGCCATGATTATCTCGCGTTGGCTAATTGCTTTTGAATTTCGATGCGTCGCGTGAAGGACTCCATGATCCGACGATAAAGTTCGTCGCGGAGCACGGCATCTTCGATTCCCGAATCAAGGTTCGGATTGTCGTTGACTTCGATGACATAGAACTGGCCATCGGATTCCTTGACATCGACGCCGTACAGACCGTTGCCGATCAAGTTGGCGGCTTTCAACGCGACCGCGACTGCCTTGCGCGGGGCGGTTTCGACGGGCAACGTTTCACACTTGCCGAATTTAGGCTTGGTACCCTTGGAGCCGTGATTGGCGATCTGCCAATGCCCCCGCGCCATGTGGTACTTGCAAGCGAACACGGCGCGCTGATCGAGGATCCCGATCCGCCAATCAAAGTCGGTTCGCATGTATTCTTGGGCGATCAACAGCTCCGAATCCGAAAAGAACTCGTCCAGCCGACGCTTCAAATCGTCGGCGTTTTCCGCTTTGACGACGCCTTGGGAAAACGCGCTGTCGGGACGTTTCAGCACACACGGAAAACTGAGCTGCCCGGCGACTTCGTCGGCGTTACCGCGATGCGCCACGATCGTTCGCGGCGTCGGTATTTTGGCTCGGTTGAGCAATTCGGCCAGGTAGACCTTGTTGGAACAACGCAGGATCGAGAGCGGATCGTCGATCACGACCATCCCCGCTGCCTGGGCACGTCTCGCGGTGCGGTAGGTGTGATGGTTGACCGCGGTCGTTTCGCGAATGAACAACGCGTCAAACTCCAGCAACCGGCCTGTGTCTTCCCGCGTGATCAACTCCGCCGCGATGCCTTCTTTCGCCGCGGCTTTGACCATCTTTTTCAGTGCGGCTTCGTCCGAGGGCGCCAGATCGCCTTCTTTCGGATCATGCAAGATCGCCATGTCGTAGCGTGTCACTTGACGCTTCGTGCGAACGGTGCTCCGGCGGGTGAAGTGCCGCTGTGCCGCATCGGCAACGAATTGACGGTGGTGCTTGGGCACATCATTCAATGCGATCGCCGACGCGCCACGCAACCGCCACTTGCTGCCTCGGGTGAACTTGAATCGCAACAACGGAGCTTGAAACAACGCGTATAACTCTTTGGCCAGCCGGCCGTGCTTTTTGGCGACGTTTTCGCCGAAATACACGCTCAGCACAAAGCTGTCGGTCGTCAACGATTGCAGCGACTTTTGAATCAACTCCTCCAGATGCTGCGGGATCAGCCGGACCGCAGCGGTACCACGCAAGTCTTGGATCGTGACGACATCGGGCACCGCGCGTTGCCCCCGCGCCTCGGCCAACAGCGACACGTAATAACCCAGGCTTTGGTAGGCGTACGATCGGCACAGGTTGTAAACCCTGGCCCCGCGTGGAGTGGATCCGTTGGGGCTGGACAGGAACTCGCCCGGGTCAATCGTTTGAACGCCTTCGAACCGTCCCAGCCAATCGTCGGCGGTTTCGGCGACAAGCACGATGTTCAATTCAAATTCCTTTCTGATGACGCAACGGGTTCCAAGGTCAGCAAATTGGCATCGTAGGTGACAATGCCTAGCAGGATGGCCGACGTGACTTGCGACAACGGTGCCAAGTAATTGTTCGTCGGTGCGAACGGATTGGGGTGCAACGGATCGGCAATCAAAACATTGCCCGATCGGCGATCGTATCCGTGCAACACCACAAAGTGCCCGACCGGGTCGCCGACGATGTCGTCGGCAACGCTGCTGCGTCCGTCCGCATCCAGCGGTTGTGGCCGCTCGCGTGATTCCTGATACAGATAGGTCGCACTCAAACCACACAGAATCGGGACGCCGGCGGTCAACGTTTTCGTGATCAAATGATCGTCCAGGCGTTGCATCCGCACGCGACCGCCCAGACGGAGGTATTGCAAGTAGTATCCCGTCGCGACTTCAAAACGCTTCACATCGATGTCCTTGCGATCGCGTTTGGCCTGCAGTTGCCGATTCAGCTTTCGGGACAATCGATCGGCGTCGGCCGAACCGCTGATCGGGTCGAACCACGACGGATCAAACAGATGCAAATTGTACGTCGTGATCTCGGTGTCGTAGCCTCGCCCGAGCGCGTGACAACCCAATTGAACCGCCAACGTTCCCGACCCGTTTCCGCCGCCCGTTTCTCGGATCAGCTGACCAATTTCGACGGGATCGTTCCAGTAGGCGTAGACGGCAGCAAGGCACGTCGGACCACAACTTGAATCGTCGGGCTGGGGTTGGATTTCGAGATGCAACGCATGTTTCATGGAGCGACAGTGGCAAGACAACAGAACTCATCCGCTCCATACCAATGGGGTCGTAATGATGATTGCCAGATGCAAGGCATCTCGCGTACCAATCTGGATCGCTGCGGCGGTCACTTGACCGATCCTGGTCTCGTCCGGTCGACAGCACCATGGTTTTGCCATCATCCGGTCCGTCTGGGCGGGTTGAACCGTCGCGAAAGTCGTTGCGACGCGTCAGCAGCATCCCAATCCGGCAAAGAAACTGCCATCGGCGGAAAAAGTTTTTCCAGTTCGAATCGCCACCGGTTTTGGGCTTCGTTGTGATGCTACTCTGTTCAACGACCAGGAGGGGACAACGCCCATGGTAGAGCAACGTCCGTCGGTAGAGCTCATGCGGGTCAGCTGCGGACGGTCTGGCAAATTGGTTCGTTCGAGTGATTGTGGGATAGGCTTCCAGCCTGTCGTTTTCGCCATGACAGGCTGGAAGCCTATCCCACATATTCTTCCGACGGTCCTCATTCGAATCCGGCTCTGTCTTGGCACGATTCGTGCATTCGACCGGAACCGTTAAAACAAACCGTCCGCGGGTGGTGTTCTCGGCGCGCAGCCCTGCATCGCGACATTCTCGGCGTTTGTCTCTTGCGCCTGTTCCGAAGCCCGCCTCCAAGCACCTCCATGTCACCCAAACGCTACCCGTCGGTTCTCACCAGCTGTTTTTGTCTTGCATGCTTCTGGTTAAACGCTGCGGCGAACGACGCGGTAAACGACGCGGCCGATTGGACTCAGTGGCGTGGCCCGAATCAAAACGGCATCGCACAGGCATCGGGGCTGGTCGACGATGTCACTTGGTCCGGCGGAGCGGGAAGCAACATTCGATGGAAGAACCCGCAAGCCGGCGGGATTTCCACCCCCGTGATCTTCAACGAACGACTCTACACCATCGTTCGTCACCAACCGGGTACTCCCCAAGACGCCGAAAAAGTGATCTGCCTGGACGCGAACACGGGACAGCAACTGTGGGAGAATGTCTACAACGTGTTCCTGTCTGATGTTCCCGCCGAGCGGATCGGCTGGTCCAACGTGGCTTGCGATCCCGCCACGGGCAACGTGTATGCGCTTGGTGCCTGTTGCCTGCTACAAAGCATGGATGGACAAACCGGCCAGACGTTTTGGTCCCGGTCGCTGAGCGAAGAATTTGGAATGCTCAGCACCTATGGTGGTCGGACCAACACGCCGGTGGTGTTTGAGGATCTGGTGATCATCAGCGGCGTCACGACGGGCTGGGACGAAACCGCCAGACCCGCGCACCGTTTCCTTGCCTTTGACAAAGCGACGGGCGCGCTCGCTTGGGTCGCCAGCACCCGCCCGCTGCCCGAAGACACCACCTACAGCACGCCCGTTTTTACGATCATCAACGGACAAGACGTGATGATTGCCGGCGCGGGCGACGGCTTCCTTTATGGCATGCAGCCGCGAACCGGCAACATCCTCTGGAGTGCACCGATTTCACGACGCGGCATCAACACTTCGGCCGTCGTGGATGCCAACGGTCAAGTCTACACCGCGCACGGTGAAGAAAACCCGACCGGCACCGCGATGGGGGCCGTGGTCCGGATCGACGCCACCCGCGCGGGGCTGGCTGCGGCGTCCGCCGAAGTCTGGCGAACGCCGGAACTGACCGTCGGCAAAAGCTCGCCCTTGTTGGTCGACGGTCGGCTCTACGTGGTCGAAGATTCCTCGCACCTGCACGTGCTCGATGCGGAAACCGGCAATGAGATCGGCGCCGGGCTGAAACTCGGCACTTCGATGCGCGGCAGCCTGATCTACGCCGACGGAAAGATCTATGCCTGCACCGCAACCGGCTACTTCCATCTCCTCAAGCCGACCGAAGACGGGATCGAATCCGTCTACAAGTCACGCTTGCCGCGCGGTCATGAAGTCGGCGGTTCCTTGGCGGTCTCCAAGGGACGCCTCTACCTGCCCACCACCGAAGGCCTGTACTGCTTGGCCGGCGAGGGGGCCGGCGACATCGTGTCCGATCGGAACGCGATCGCGACGGCGGTTGACGCCCATCCTGGCGCGGTCACCACCGACGCCACGATCAGCCACTTGCAATTGATCCCTGCCGAAGCCATCGCCGTTCCGGGTGTGGCGCTGCCCTTGCGGTTGGTCGCTTACAACGCGATCGGCCAACGTGTGGAAACTCCGGCAAACGCGACGTTCGAAGTGTCCGGCGACGGCCGAGTCGATGCCGACCACAACTTTGTTGCATCCACCGACGTCGTTGGCCACACCGCCGCCATCGTGACCGCACGATTCGGCGACCACGTCGCGACATCCCGATTCCGTGTCGTCCCACCGTTGCCGTGGCAATTCGAATTCAGCGACAACGGCGTTCCGGTGACTTGGATCGGTGCCCGCTATCGCCATGAACCCCGCAAGGTCGACGGAGACCCGGTGTTGGTCAAGATCACCACCATTGCCAAAGGCACGCGCAGCCAGTCGTGGATGGGATCGCCGGACATGCGCGACTACACGGTAACCGCGGACGTCAAAGCGGGGGCGGCGTCTAAGTTGCCCGACATCGGGTTGATCGCGCAGCGTTACACGCTGGATCTGATGGGCACCAACCAGCAGCTTCAAATTCGCACCTGGCCGGCGCAGAACCGGATGGCACGCAGTGTTTCCTTCGCCTGGAGAGCCGACACCTGGTATTCGATCAAGTTCCAAGCCACCAGCGAAAAGGGACAGCCGGTCTTGCGTGGCAAAGTTTGGCCGCGGGGGACACTCGAGCCTCGGGAGTGGACGTTGACCGCGACCGACCCCGCGCCCAACCTTCAGGGCAGTCCCGGATTGTTCGGCAATGCCACTAACGCGGAGATCTTTATCGACAACGTCGGCGTCGCGGCGAACCGGCCGGCCGAAAGTGAGCGTGTCGACCGTTAACAGGTTGCCTCACCTCACTGACATTCCGCTCTCCCCGAAAAGGGAGAGTCAAAGAACCCTTCTACCTTCCAAATCACACTTCATGAAATACCTTGTTTGGGGACTTGTTGTCCTTCTGGTCGTCTTGCACCAGGATTTATGGAACTGGGACAACGACCGTTTGGTGTTCGGGTTCCTGCCCGTCACGTTGGCCTATCACGCCGGGATCTCCATCGCGGCGAGCATCGTTTGGTTGATGGCGACCAAATTTGCTTGGCCGAGCGATTTGGAAGGCGTCACGGAATCGGCAGCCGAAACCGACCGATCGGAGGCCGTGTCATGAGCCCCGGAGTCATCAAAGTTCTGATCATCGGCGTCTATCTGGCGGCACTCGTCAGCTTGGGGCTGTTTTCGTCGCGGCTGTTTCGCGGCACGTCAAGAGACTACCTGCTGGCCAGCCATTCGATCGGCCCGTTTCTGTTGTTGATGTCACTGTTCGGCACGACCATGACCGGGTTTGCATTGGTCGGATCGACCGGTGAAGCGTTCGCCGAAGGGGTGGGCGTCTACGCGATGCTCGCTTCGTCGTCGGGCATCATTCATTCGCTGTGTTTCTTTGTGTTGGGGATCAAGCTTTGGTCATGGGGAAAGCAGTATGGCTACACGACGCAAATCGCGTTCTTTCGCGATCGCCTCGGCAGCGACAAGATCGGTTTGTTGCTGTTCCCGATTCTCGTCGGATTGGTCGTGCCATATCTGTTGGTCGGAATCATTTCGGCCGGCAAGGCGATCGAAGGCGCGACGCGTGGCGATTTTCCGATGTTGACCGAATCGGGTAGCATTCCGCCGTGGTTGACCGAGTTGGTGATCTGCGGCGTGGTGCTGGTCTACGTTTTCTTTGGCGGCATGCGGGGAACCGCATGGGCCAACACGTTCCAAACGATCGTTTTTATGGTTTTGGGCGTGGTCGCGTTTTATTTGATCGCGACGGGGCTGGCTTCCAAAGCGGTTGAAAGCGGGCGTGCCCATGAGATCCGCGAGGGCCAGCGTGTCGTTCGCACCGAACCGCCGTCGGGGCTGATGGATTCGCTACACATCGTCTCCCAAGAAATCCCCAAGGCGCGACGGGTGCGTGCCGAAGTCGATCTCGCCGACCAGCTCACGACCGTCGAAGCCCCTGCAAAATATCGCACGCGGGAGCGGATGGATCCCTGGTTGTTCTTGACGTACATGTTGATTCCGTTTTCGGTCGGCATGTTTCCGCACCTGTTTCAGCACTGGTTGACCGCCAGGAACGCCAACGCGTTCAAGTTGTCCGTGGTCGCCCACCCGGTGTTCATCTTGATCGTCTGGATCCCCTGTGTCTTGATCGGCGTTTGGGCGACGACGGGATTGATCGACATCCCGCCCCCGATCGCCAGCGATCCCAACAAGGTGCTCGGATTCATGGTCAAGTCGCTTTCGGGTGATGTCCTGGGCGGGTTTCTGTTGGCCGGCATTTTGGCCGCAATCATGTCCAGCCTGGATAGCCAATTCCTGTGTATCGGAACGATGTTCACCAAAGACATTGTCGTCCACTACAGTCGTGAAGATCGTTTCAGCGATCGTCAGATCATCCTGATCTCGCGCGGGTTCATCATCGCCGTCGTGTTGGCAACGTTCCTGATCAGCCTGACCACGATCGCCCAGACCCGCGTGTTCCAACTGGGGATCTGGTGCTTCAGCGGATTCAGCAGTTTGTTCCCGCTGGCGTTTTTGTCCATTTACTGGCGCGGGCTGACCAAGTGGGGTGCCTATGCGGGCGTCATCACGGCGGCCTCGGTATGGTTCGGGCTGTTCAAGGCCTCTCAATTCGGCGCGATCGAAAACTGGTCGGTTGATTTCACGCTCGGTGGCAGCACGATCCACACGATGCCGGTCGCGTCGATCTTCATCGCATCGACGCTTGCCACCGTGATCGTGTCCCTGGCGACGCCCAAACCCGACGCGGCGACACTGGAGAAGTTCTTTCCCGCGAAATGACGTCCCGAGCCAATCAAGCCGTTCCCGCGCAGCGAGGTCCTCGCAGCATGCGTCTCGACACCAATCGAGTCACCCTCCTGGCAGGAGGGTCGAGCGAAGCGAGGGGAGGTCGATCGGTCAATCGCGGCGTTCACTTCACTCTTGATGGTTGACTCCAAGCAGTAACCCAAACCCTCTCCTCGCTGCGCTCGACTCTCCCAGGGGGAGAGTGACTTCACGTTGTGCGACTTGAATCGAAACCAATGCCCGGCCAGGAAGCGTCGATGGGTGAATCATCGATTTCACGTCAGCGGTAGGGCCCCCTGCCCCATCGCCTTCCGTCTTGTCCAGCGCGGGGTTAAAGTGTTTCCTTTGGTGCGGTTCCAGTCGCTCCCGGCAATCACTCCACGCGTCCCAAGCGATCCCATGGAAATTCTCGATATCCTCTCTCGCATCATTCACGTCGGCACGGCGATCACTCTGGTCGGCGGAAGCGTGTTCACGGCGTTTGTGTTGATGCCGTCGGCCAAGGAGTTGGGCGACGAACCACACCGGCAATTGGCCACGGCGATCACGTCACGCTGGAAACGGTTTGTCCACGTCGGCGTATTGCTGTTTCTCGTCAGCGGACTTTACAACTACTACCGCGCGATTCCATCCCACCAGGGCGACGGGCTGTACCACGCGTTGGTGGGCACCAAGATGTTGCTGGCGCTGGCCGTCTTTTTTATCGCCGCGGCCCTCGTCGGACGAAGTGCGAAACTGCAACCGATCCGCGACAAGAAAGCCACCTGGATCAAGATCCTGGTGCTGCTGGCGGCGATCATCGTCGCCATCTCCGGCTACGTCAAAGTCCGTGGCCTTTCCAAAGCCGCGCCGCCGGTGGGCCAGACGACGGTGTCGGTTGGAATCGATGTGGGATAGGCTTCTAGCCTGTCATGGCGGCATCGACAGGCTGGAAGCCTATCCCAACCTTGGCGGCTCATTGGGCTGTGCCGGCGCTCTTGCCCGCGTGCAAGACACGATGCTCGACGGGGCGACACCCATGGCCTAGCGGTGGCGATCGCTCGATCGAGGCGTGTACGGCGGAGATCGCAAATTCGACCGCCGAACGCACCCGCAGGGCATGGGAATGTTCGGGGCTGCTGAGCGTGAGTCGTGCCGCGATCGTCGCCGACAAACTGCATCCCGCACCGTGACCATGGTTTCCCGGCACGTCTGGTACTCCGATCGACGTCACGTCCTCACCGTCGGCAAGGATGTGTTGCCGGACGCCGTCAACCAGCCCGGCTTTGATCAACACGTACTTGGGCCCCAACTGATGCAGGTCAGACGCCGCCTGGCAAAACGAATCCAGATCGGTCAGTTTCCGTCCCAGAATGGATTCGGCTTCATAGCGATTGGGTGTCACCAGGGTGGCGATCGGAAACAGGTGTTCTCGGTAGGCATCCGTCATGCTGTGATCGCCCAACAGATCACCGTGCTTGCTGATCAGGACCGGGTCGACGATTAAATCGCCTTGATAGGTTTTCATGCGTTTCGCGATCGCGCGAACGATCGCCGGACTGCCGAGTGCTCCCGTCTTGATCGCGAGCGGTGGGATGTCGTCCAAGACACATGCGAGTTGCTCTTCCACCAAATCGGCCGGCAGAATTTCGACACGTTTGACTCCGACGGTGTTTTGGACCGTCAAGAGCGTCACCACGCTCATCCCGTAGACACCATTCTGCTGAAACGCCTTCAAGTCGGCTTGCAGTCCCGCGCCACCGCTGGGGTCCGATCCGGCGATCGTCAAGGCAACCGCTTTGCGGGCGATATCGAAGGTGGCGGCGGGCATTTTGCCGACAGACTTGGTGGGTTTCATGGGTGTCAGAGCTGGCGGCAATCGAAAAGAAGAGCAAGTACTGGCAAGTCAATGTTTTTCGGCGAACTTTCCACCCATGATTGCCTGTCCCTCACGTTGTCGCAACGTGCCGTCGGCATGCGCCGCTCACGGCCACCGCGACACCCGGCGACCAGGACGCGTTGCAGACAGCGGGTTTCACCCTTGTCGATTTCCCCAGGGACCCCTCCTGTGGTCGGTCGTCCGCACCAGAAGATGCGGCCCGATTGATCGGGTCATGGGACACAGACGATGTCCAAACCGTACATTTTCTTGTCACCCATTTTCCTGTCGCCACAACCCCACTTTTCTGTCCGACATTTTTCTGCCACTTCGGTCTTGATCCCCAAACTTGACTTCCTCACACAGCCCGATGATTGCCCGGCATTTGATTTACAGATTCTTCGTCCGTCGGATTAGCGCTCCCTGGTCAATGAACTAATCTCACTTGGAACCCTGTCACTTTCCCTGTCATTGATTCGCCGATGAAACGTCTGATCGCCGGTTCCGTTTTCGTCCTCCTTCTTGTGGTGGGGGCACTCGGTGCGGTCGGCTACGCCAAATACCGTCAAATCCAGGCCGCCGGTGCAATGCCTCCGCCGCCGGAAATGCCCGTCGCGGTCGCCACGATGACCGCAGCGGACCATCCCTATCGCCGCAACAGCGTGGTGATCGGAACCGTGCTGGCGCCACAATCGGTGATGCTGCGAAACGAGTTGACGGGAGTCGTCACCGAGGTCGCCGTCAAACCGGGGGACTTGGTACGTCGGGGGGACGTTTTGTTCAAGTTCGACACAGATCTCGAATCCGCCGACTTGAAGAGCGCGTTGGCGACCCGGAAATTGGCCGAAGACGCATTGGCGCGAAACCAGCGATTGAAGCAATCCGGTGCCGGCAGCGAGCAACTGCTGGAGGAAGCGACGGCGAATCTCTCCAGGTCGGTCGCGGAAGTCGAACGGCTGCAGGCGTTGATCAAAAAGAAAACACTGACCGCGCCCTTTGATGCTCGCGTGGGGCTGTTCGACCTGCACCCCGGACAGTACCTGGCCGCCGGCAGCGAACTCACCGAACTGTCGGGCTTGGCGGATTACCTGAACATCGACTTTGCGATGCCCCAGGCGGTCGCGGCAACCGTCGGTGTGGGTGACGCGATCGAGTTGGTGTTGCCGTCGTCGCCGCAGGAGTTGGCCTCGCAACCGCTGCTTTCCAGCATCATCGCGGTCGATGCGTCGGCGAATCTGCAATCGCGGTCACTGATGGCGCGGGCGCGGCTCGAGAATCCGCCGACGACCCTGCACCCGGGAGATTCGGTCAAGGTTCGCATTCCCTACGGCCCCAACGTCCCCGCGGTCACGGTGGCGTCGACGGCGGTTCGTCGGGGACCGACCGGTACCAGTGTCTTTGTCGCGGTTGAAACCGACGGCCAGTTGCGAGCCGAGTCGCGACCGGTGGTGGTGTTGGGCAGCGACGGTTCACGGACTTGGATCGCCGAAGGGATTTCGGCCGGCGACACGGTGGTCACCGACGGTTCGTTCAAGCTCAGCGAAGGACGATTGCTGGCAGCGGGAGAAACCCGATGAGGCAAAACGAAAACGCCGCGGCGCCCCGCCGCGCGATCACGGACCTGTTCATTCGCCATCCGGTGCTGGCCGTCGTCGCCAATTTGATTTTGGTGATCATCGGGATTCGTTGCGCCGCGTCGTTGCCGGTTCAACAGTTCCCAAAATTGGAAAGCAGTTCGATCACGGTCACGACGCTGTATTACGGTGCCAGCGCCGAAACCGTCCGCGGTTTTCTGACGACACCGATTGAACAAGCGGTGTCGTCAATCGCGGGTGTCGACACGATTGAATCGACGAGTATCGCCGGCATCAGTACGATCACGATCAAATTGCAACTGAACCACGATTCGACACGGGCGTTGGCGGAGGTCAACGCGCGGCTGAGCCAGATTCGTTCGCAACTTCCCGACCAGGCCGAACCGCCGACGGTCGATCTGGCCCGCGCCGACAAACCGTACGCGACGTTTTACATCAGTTTCACCTCGGATCGCTTCGACATCCCCGCGCTGACCGATTTCCTGGCTCGCAACGTCCAGCCACGCCTGGCGACCGTGCGTGGCGTCCAACGCGTCGGCGTCGAAGCCGGCCAGACACCGGCGATGCGGATCTGGATTTCCCCACAGCGGCTGGCGGAACTGAACCTGACGCCCGGCGATGTCTACCAGGCGCTCCAGCGAAATAATTTTCTGGCCGCCATCGGCCAGGTCAAAAGCGATTCGGTTCAGATCGATTTGTTGACCAACACCGACCTGCGAAGCGTAGAAGAATTTGGTGACTTGATCGTTTCGCAAACCGATGATTCGATCGTGCGTTTGCAAGATGTCGCCGACGTCGCCTTGGGTTCGGAAGAGCCGACGGCGACGGCGATGTACCGCGGCGAGAAAGCGGTCTACTTGAGCGTGTGGCCGCTGCCGGGAAGCAACGAAATCGAAGTCTCCAACGCCGTCGCGGTCGCGATGTCCGAGCTTCAACCCCGGCTGCCCTCGCACGTCGACATGCAGATGGCCTACGACGGCACCAAGTTCATGCGCAAGGCGCTGTCGGAAATTTTTACGACGCTGTTGGAAACGGTCGCGATTGTCGCCCTGGTGGTGTTTCTGTTCATGGGGTCGCTGCGTTCGGCACTCGTACCACTGGTCGCGATGCCCGTCTCGTTGATCGGTGCCGCCGTCGTCATGTTTTTGTTGGGTTTTTCACTCAACCTGTTGACGTTGCTGGCCATCGTGCTGTCGGTCGGCTTGGTCGTCGACGACGCCATCGTGGTGGTCGAAAACGTCCAGCGACACCTCCGCGAAGGGCTCTCCAAAACCGGTGCGGCACTGGTCGGTGCCCGAGAACTGGTCGGTCCGATCATTGCGATGACGATCACGCTGGCGACCGTCTACGCTCCGATCGGGTTCCAATCGGGATTGACCGGCA
Organism: Stieleria neptunia; assembly: GCF_007754155.1. NCBI lineage: Bacteria > Pseudomonadati > Planctomycetota > Planctomycetia > Pirellulales > Pirellulaceae > Stieleria > Stieleria neptunia. The sequence continues at coordinate 3,591,446 of NZ_CP037423.1, forward strand.
TGCTGTTTCGCGAGTTCGCATTTACCCTGGCCGCCGCCGTGATCGTTTCCGGAATCGTCGCGGTGACGTTGTCGCCGATCATGAGCGGGTTGTTGCTGCAAACCGAAGAACGCGAGGGGCGGCTGACCCGATTGACCGCGCGGCTTTTCGATCGTTTGCAAGCGATCTATGCGCGGCTGCTGGTTTGGGTTTTGGATCTGCGTTGGTCGATCGCCGTGGCGACCCTGATCACTGCCCTGGCCGCCATTCCGCTGTACCTCTTGTCCGGGAAAGAGCTGGCGCCGATCGAAGACGAGGGAGCGATCTCGTTGGTCGTCAGCGCCGCCCCCGATTCAACACTGACGGCGTCGACGCGTTGGGCCGGCGAGTTGGCCGAAAGCCTGCAAGCGATCCCCGAAACAGATTACATGTGGTCGCTCGTCACCGCCGGTGGAGGCTTCGGCGGGGTGATCACCAAAGACTGGGACGATCGCCAGCGTGACACCCAATCGATGTTGCCCGAAGTGTTTGGAATCGCATCGCAAAGCGTTGGACTGGAAGCGTTTCCCGTATTGGTTCCGCCGCTTCCCGGGGCGGGCCAGTTCGATGTCGAACTGGTGATCAAGAGCGACACGCCGACGCGGCAGCGGCTGGATTGGTCCCAGCAGATCATGCAACGCGCCAGTCAAACGGGCATGTTCATGTTCGTCGATTCGGATCTAAAATTTGACTTGCCCCAGGCACGCGTGATGGTCGACCGCGAGGTGTTGGCCGATTTGGGACTGGACCAAGCCGCGGTGGGCCGCGAGTTGGGCGTGTTGCTCGGCGGCGGTGAAGTCAACCGATTTAATTTCTTTGACCGTTCGTATCGCGTCATTCCACAACTTGATGCCCGCCAGCGAGAAGACGTCGGATCGTTGATGGATTTAAAGATCCGCAACCCGGCCGGCGAATTGATTCCCGTCTCGGCCTTCGCGTCGATCCAGCCGGTGACCGCTCCGCGCAGCTTGCATCGTTTCGGACAACAAGACTCGCTCAAAATCTCTGCCGCCGTCTTGCCGGGGATCACCAAAGCGACGGGGTTGGACGTGATCGAACAGATCGCCAGGGACGTCACCGGCGGCGTCGCGGAAATCGATTACGCCGGCGAATCGCGACAGATCCGCAACGAGGGTTCCAAGCTGGCCGGAACATTGGGATTTGCTTTAGTGCTGATTTATCTGGTCCTCGCGGCCCAATTTCATTCGTTCCGCGACCCGCTGGTCGTGCTGCTCGGTTCGGTCCCGCCGGCGATCACGGGCGTGCTGGTGCTGACCTGTTTGAATTTCACGACCATCAACATCTATTCCCAAGTCGGGTTGATCACGCTGGTCGGGCTGGTCGCCAAGAACGGCATCTTGATCGTCGAGTTTGCCAACATGTTGCGTCACGACGGCTGGGAAAAACGGGCGGCGATCATGCATGCGGCACAGACCCGTCTGCGGCCCGTGTTGATGACTTCGGCGGCAACCATCCTGGGCCACTTTCCACTGGTCTTGGTCACCGGCGCGGGGGCGGAAGCCCGCAACAGCATCGGGATCATCTTGGTGGCCGGCATGGCGTTGGGGACCCTGTTGACCCTGGCGGTGGTTCCCGCGTTGTATCTGATCCTCAGCACCAATCGACGACTGGATCAACATCCAGACGACCACCAGCGGGAGACGGAGGGCCTGCCGCAGAAACGCCCGCCTGTCGGCGAATTGGAACTCGTCTAATCGCCGACGGTATAATGGAAAGTGAACTCGACGCCGCCCACCGCGGTGCCAGACACAGCGCACTCTTTTCTTGTCACCCATTTTCCTGTCGCCCGTTTCTCCAGCGTTGACGTTTTGCTGCCCACCATTTTTCTGCCAATCCAACCCCGCATTGCCAACCCAACGAAGGAGTCTCCACGATGCATCGACTCCGAATGATCTGGTTCGCCGCCACCGTCGGCTGTGGATTGATTTGCTTCGGCGACGAAGCCGCACCGGTTGCGTCGAGCGTCGTGCCGCTGGAGCTGGTCGGCAATACCTACCAGGCGGCCGATTCGGTCAACATCGGCAACGAGCCATCGCAAGATGCCTTGGCCTGTTTGAACGGATTGATTTGGAACCCCTCGGAGTTCGAGACCAAGTGCACCGCGGCTGATGAGCTGCGTGGCGACGTCACGGTGCGTTTTCCGTCGCCCATCGACACCGGCGATCCGTGGAATGATTCGGTCGCGATGGAATGGTACGTCGCACGCGATGAACAACAGCGTCCCAAACGAGCCAAGGCGGTCGTGGTGGTTCATGAATCGGGCAGCAAGATGCCGGTGGGCCGCATGTTTGCCCACGGATTTCATCACTGTGGCTTCCATGCCTTTCTGATCCATCTGCCCCATTACGGCAAACGTCGTGAAAATGGAAAGAAGCCCGACGACTCATTTTTCTTCACGGCAATGCGGCAGGGGATCGCCGATGTGCGACGTGCCCGAGATGCCGTCGCGTGCCTCCCGTACGTCGATGATTCCAGTATCTCGCTGCAAGGTACCAGTCTGGGCGGATTCGTTTCGGCCACCGCGGCGTCGATCGACGATGGCTATGACCACGTCTTCATCACCCTTGCCGGCGGAAACCTGTTGAATGTGATCGAAAACGGAACGAAGGACGCCGCCAAGGTGCGCGAGCGATTGCAAGAAGCGGGGATCGACGGCGAAACGCTGCGATCGCTCGTCGATCAAATCGAACCGACGCGCGTCGCACACCGTCTGGATCCCGACCGTACCTGGCTCTACTCCGGGACGTTCGATTCCGTCGTGCCGATGTCCAGCGCCAACGCCTTGGCGACCTCCGCCAAGCTGGATCCATCACATCACATCAAGCTGTTGGCCAATCATTACTCGGGCATCATCTATCTGCCCGCGATCATCGACCACATGCGAAATCAAATCGAATCGGTCAAGTAGCAAGCAGAATCCAACCGTGTCGTCACGCTTCGGCGAATCAACCCAGCCCCACTCACCCAACAACATGACCCAACGATGGCAAACCCGACGCTTCGCTGGACGATTCAACACCTCTCAATGAACGTGCTGATTGCACTCGGTGCGCTGCTCGCCACCATCGCCGGCGCGGATGAGCCCGATCGTGCGTCGACGACCTCGGGCCAAGCGGGATCGAACGATCGACTTGGCCCCGTCTATCGCGACGCGACGTACGACGTGACCGTGACGAAGGGTGAGCCCTATGCGCAGGGCATGATCTACCATCCGTCCGATCCGACTCGAAGCTTCCCTCGCAATCTGACGCTCGATGTCTACCAGCCGAATGACAACCACCATCAGAAGCGGCCCGTGGTGCTGTTGATTCATGGCGGCGGTTTTTGGACCGGAGACTCGTTGATGTGGTCCATGGTGACCGGTGCCGAATACTTTGCCCAACGAGGATGGGTGTGCTTCTCCATCAACTATCGGTTGCATGGAGATCGTGGGATTGCGCCGAAAGGCTGGCCCGACAACCGACCGACCTACTCCGCAACACGGGACGCGAAGGCAGCGATTCGTTGGATCCGGGCCAATGCCGAAACGTATCGCATCCATCCCGACTATGTGGCCGCGTACGGCGGTTCGGCGGGCGCTTACATTTCCATCGCCCTGGGGGCGTCAGACGAAGAAGACTTTCGCGATGAACTGTTGAACCTGCCCCATGAGCGAAAACTGTTGGAAAACTCCCATCGCGACCAGTCTTCTACTGTTCAAGCCGTCGTCAGCCATTGGGGCTCCGGCTTGCTTCTCGGTCTGCTCAGGCGGTTTGATGGCCGCAGCCGATTCGACGCGGACGATGCACCCTTGTTGATGTTTCACGGAACCGCCGACACACGGGTACCGTACAGCGATGCGATCGAACTGCAACAAAAGTACAAAGCCAATCTGGAACTCTGGACGCTGGATGGATTGGGGCATTCGGCCTGGGGGGCGAAACACGATGGCCTGCCGATCATCGACATCGCGCACACCTTTCTACTCCGCGAGCTGAAGATCACACCGGCCGACGGTTGAGCCGCTGTGTATCAAAGCTAGTTGAAACCCAACATCACGTCGAGCGATTCGAGCCGGCGTCCTGCCCACGGCTTTCTGCCGCCCCTTTTTCTGCCAGCGACCGCGTTCCGCTCGGCACCGACCGCGATTTGCCACCTACTTTGGCTCGAATGGTGTTAGCGGAACGGCGCGAGCCGTCCGGTCGCGCTTCAAAAACACCGTGAAAGACCGGAGGGCTCGCGCCCTACCGCTAACAAAAACACCCCGCTTGGCGTCAAAGTAGCTGGCATTGATCGACCGCCATTTGCTCCGGGAATCACCGCGAGAAAGACGAGAAACGGGGCGGTCGCGAAAATCAAACGCAGCTTTCGAGAAGGATTTTTGGATTCCCGTTGTGGAAATCTGACCGCCTATCCAACCAGACAGGGGAGATTCCGGCCGCCCTATCCCGAGAATCCGACGCTGGCCGGCCGCGTCGCATTGGCCGGATTGCAAGGCGAGCCGGACGAAGAGCTTGTGTGATCGATGGGACCGTTGCAAAATGGGGCTGTGCGCGTTCCCCCAAGAAATATCACAACCTGAAAAAGGGGCGTATCGATGGCTAAAAAGAAAGCGGACAAAACGTCAAAAACGAAGACCGTGGTGAAGCCGGACGTCGTGTCACCGAAGGTGCAGACCAATGGTGCGTCGAAGAAGTCGGGTTCCAACGGCGCTCCGAAAAAATCCTCCTCGCCTCGGCGGATCTTCGACAACTCCGAAATCGGTCTGGTCGCCGGCGAGGTTTGGCAGACGCTGGAAGGTGGCGGTGAGCAGACCCTGACCAGTGTCAAAAAGAGCGTTGAAGCACCGGGGGACCTGGTGACCGCCGCGGTCGGCTGGCTGGCCCGCGAAAACAAACTCCGCTTCGTCCAATCGGGGCGGACCACCAAGGTCACGCTTCAGTAGTCGCACCCGAGCACCGGGCAGAGACCCTTTCGGTTACGTTCGACGCGACCCGAGCGACAAGAACGCGTTCAGCGCGGGGTGCGCTAACGGTGGGGAAAATCCACCGCAATGGAAGCGTCGCAATCGGTCACGCGATGCGGTCGCGCAGCAGCCGCGCGTCAGCATCACACGGACGCCACATTTTCTTGTCCCCAATTTTCCTGTCTTCCGTTCTCCCAGCCGTCCCATCTATTTATCTGCGCCCGATTTTTCTGCCATCGCTCGGCGGCGATACTTGCCATCGCCTTGTGGGCGTCACGGCTTGATCGCGCGGGTCGCAATGAACGTATCGAGAAACCTGGAAAGTGGGTCGGCGTCAACACAATGGCAAACTCTCCCGCTCTTGCTCGTTGGATCGTCGCGCGATCCACCGGCTTGGTCCAGCGATCGCCCCGCTCGACCAGCTTGTCCCAGGCCTGTCGGTTATGCCGCAATACATCCGCTTGGTTCATTGGAGACCTTGTTGTTGATTTGATTCATTGCGGCGGGTGAACGCAAACACGAGGTGGCGTCGTCGCTCGGGCAATGCCGAACTGACTCGATTGGATCCTGCCAATTCTACAACGGTCGCTGCTCTGACTGTCTGAACGGGATGGCAGAATGATGGATGGCAGAATGATGAAGACGGATCCGTGACCGAAATATCATTCTGCCCCGAATCATTCTGCCTTTTCCATCATCCTGCGTAACACGGGCGCGAGCGTTTTATCGCAGGACGACACGCCGAGGCTCACACGGGGCTCCAAATCCGTGAGAGTTTCAGCTTCAAATCCACCTGGCCGTCCTTGCCGCCGGAATGGATCGTGATGTCGTTGTGGTTGATCTCTTTGGCCCAGTACGGATCCTTCAACGGATGCCAAGCGGACCAGAGTTGAACATGGCCGGAGACGATGTCCGACTGGTCGTCCTTGAACAGTTCTTGGATCGCACCAAAAACCTTGTCGGCGACGAAGTCGACCGCCGCCGAGAACAGTTCGGCCAACAGCGGTCCGAGGGCGGGCACCTTGAGCGCCTCGGCGAGAGAGACCCCGGCTTTTTTCGCTCCTTCTTCAAGCTTTTGCCGAAGCTTTTTCTCGATCGTCTTGAACAGGAATTCTGCGATTTTGTGGTCATCCTTTTCGATGACTTTGATGAAGTAGCCGAAGGCTCCGGGGATCACCGCCGCGTTCCCTCGCAGGTTCGCTTCGCCGATCACCGCATGCGGTTCGCTGACCTGCCCGGAGTACAGAAACGCTGCATGCGATTTGCCATCCACGCGGAGGTCGCCTTGCGTGGTGTAGCAATTGATTTGCAAGTCGCTGAAGCCGCTGAGGTCGTCGCCGGTGGAACTGTCCACCGTGATCCGGTTCAGAATCAGCTGAAAGCCTTTGAGCAATTCGCCCCGCCACTTTCCATCCTTGAAGATCATCCGCCCGAAGAACGTTTCGACGGCAGGATCCTTTGCCGTTGGGATGTACACGCCGCCGGAGTAGTAACCGGAATCATGACGTCCCTTCCGCAGTGGAGCACCGAGCGGGCCTTCGGCGTCGCCCAACGACTTGAAGGTGGTCCAGGCGTTTCCCACCAGTGCGACGGCATCGCCACCGTTGATGTTCGGCCCCATGTAGTACGTCGCCGAGTTCTGGCTTCCCTTGCGCCAACGTTGTCGCGTCAGCAGGCGTCCGTGGCGATCCCTCACCTTTTCGAGTGACTTGTACTTTTTTCCTAGGTCGTACTTTCGGCCCGCGTTGTCGTGGGGGTTGCTCGCCGAGGCAAGGTCCAGGCTCACGCCCCCGGTCATGCCCGATGCGGGGTTCGCTTTGTGACTCGTGCCGACGAGTCTCGGTGATGTCCGGTCGACTCTGCGTCCGACTCTGCGCCCGACTCGTCGCGCGACATGACCGATCGGTCGCGGTGCGCGGAAGTCGAGTTCGGGGGGCTTTCGGATCTCGTTCGCCAGCGCGTCCACCGCGGGCCGCACACCTGTTCGGCGACCGAGCCGCGAGGGTTGACGAAGCGATCGCGACAGACGAGCCTTGCGAATCGACGGCAGAGCGTCGTATCGCGTTTTGATCGTGCGATCGAGTGGGTTTCGAGTCACGCGGCCGCTCAGACTGCGGCCAAGTTCCGCTTTGACATCGTCGACGACCTCATCCATCCACTGAAGATGAGTGCGGTCGAATCGCGCCGCGGCAATGGCATCTGCGGCCACGGCGTTGTTTGACAAGACGTCAAAGAGTGCTCCGCTGGAGATCACGGAGAGGGCTGCCGCACCGTCCCGCAGGAATCTGCGGCGGTCGGGATCAGATGGGTTCAGGTGAGAATCGGACATCGTAGGGTTCCTGGAAATCATGGTGGATCGGTTGGGGCGAAGGGCCAGGTGTGACGCCGCGTTACGGTTTGTGGTAGGCGTTGTTGTTTTGCTCGTTCGACTCATCGACGTGCTTGGTTGCGTCGACGGTGAGTCGAAAGTGCGTCTTCGACAACGCGACGCCGCCGGGCAGGATCGAAGCGGCATCGACCGTCACCACCGTCGCCTGCATGCCGTTAAGCTTCGGAACGGCAACCATTTTCTTGCGATTCACCTTCGTGCCCTCGATTTCGCCCACCGTCAGCAGCAGACGACAGGGGGACGATGAGGAGGAACCGATGTTGGCGATTTTTACTTCCGTCGCGGTCGATGGGCCCGCGGCGGGAAAAACGAATCCGACGATCCGCAGGTCGGGTTGAGAGGCGCCGGTGTGAACATGGACGTTGTTGTTTTCGTTGGATTCCGAGATCGTCTTTTGAGAATCGACCATCAGCTTGAAGGTTGTCTCAGCCGCACGAACCGACTTGGGGAGGATGTCGTCCAGGTGAATGATTAAGATTCCGCTGGACTTCGCCGTCAGCGGCTGGACTTTGAAATGCTTTTGCCGGGCCACATTCGAAGTGCCGATCTTTTTGACGACGCAGAGGAGCCGGCAGGGCTCTGATCCCTTGCTTCCTTTGTTGAGCAAGGTGATGCGGACCATCTTGGGCTTTTGGGGGTGGAACTTAACGCCGCCGATCGCGAGATCTGGCGCGACGCTGCCCGGTCTTCGGCCGATTGCCTCCGCGAGTGGTGCGTGACCCGTTGGGAGTTGCAGTCGCTGGCCGACCGGTTTTCTCACACGTTCGAGCCTCTGGGCGAAGACGACCGGAGAGTTCGTGAGCAGGAAGCCGACTGCGGCAACCGTAACAAGGGCGAATCGGCGGGGTAACGGCACGGGATGGACAAACATGCTTGTTCTCCTGAGAGTTGAAGGGGCGGCCGAATCGACGGCCGGCTTGATGGTTCAACTCACTTACGGAGGGCATTACAGGTCCCTGGGAAAAATGCCAGCGCCGCTTCCCTTTGGTGCCACCCATTTTTCTGCCCCCGATTTTTCTGCCGTTGATGATCCGAAGCGATGGGGGGCTGCCCACAGCGGGTCAGATGTTTTCAACGGCTCCCGTGCTGTCGGCGAAGGAATCGGTTTGGACTCCCAGACGTTGCAGCATCGTCACGTAGAGGTTCGATAGCGGCAGGTCTTCGCCTTTCGCTTCGTCTTGCCACGGTTCGCGTTTGCCCAACCATGGGCCGCCTTGGAAATTGTCACCGGCGTGATTGAGATATTGCCCGTGCTTGAATCCCATCTGTTTGCCGCCTGCCAGAATCAGCGGGTAATTGCGTGACAGATGGAACGCGCTGGACGCCGATCCCAGCAGCAACAGTGTGTTGTCCAGCATGCTGCCGCTGCCGGCCGGTTCGGGCGTCGCCTTCAGCTTGCCGATGAAACGCCCGTATTCTTCGTTCAAGAAGCGGCAATAGGTGCCAAAATTCTTCCAGCCGTCGGGGTTCTTCGTCTCGTGCGACAACTGATGGGCCAGATTGAACCCGACCGCACGCGCCAGATGATCGCTGCGTCCGACTCCGTTTTCCCGGCCGATCTGGTACGTCGCCACCCGCGTCGAGTCGGTTTTGAACGCCAGGAAGATCAAGTCGAACATCGTCTGCAGATACTTGCGCGGCTCTTCGGTGGTCAGTTCCAAATTCAATTGATCGCCGTCGACGCTGGGGAGCGGTGCGCCCAGCCAACGCTTGGCTTTTTCCACCTTGATTTCGGCTTGTCGGACCGAGTCCAGGTATTCGTCCAGGCTGCGTCGATCGGTGGTCGACAGCGATCGTCGCAGACGCCGTGCATCTTCCAGCATTTCATCCAGTGCGCTGCGACTGAGGAGCAACCGGCGAGCCGAATCGGCGTCGTTTTTCACGAACAGTCGATCAAAGATTTGCTTGGGGCGGTGCTCGGCGGGAATCGGCCTCCCGTTGCGATCGAACGAAATCGTGTGCGTTCCGCGCGCGGTGCCCGTTCCCCCATCGGTCGACATCACCAGCGACGCAAAACGCGTCTGGTCGCCGACGTATTGGGCGTATTCTTGGTCCAGCGAGATCGTGTTCTCGTACTCTTTGTCACCGCCGCCGGTGGCCGCCGCGGTCAGGAACTGGTCGGCGTTGTTGTGCCCGTGGACGCTTCGAGACCTCGGATGCGAAAAACCAGACAGCACCGTCAATTCGTCTTTGATCGACTCTAGCGGTTCCATGCATTTGGAAAACGTGAACTCGCTGCCACCACCCTGTGGAAACCAGGACCAGTCTTTGTAGGCCGGGTCTTCCGGCAACGGCATCGGCACGCCGTCGGGAAAGTAAAAGCAGCCGAGACGTTTCGGGTTCGGTCTCGGATCTGCGCCACGGGCCATCGGCCCCGACACCGATCCGAACATCGGTAACGCCAACGCCAGCCCGCTGCCTCGCAAGAATCGACGACGATCAATCAGGTTCATGTTCCATGCCATGGGGGGCTTCCTCAGTGAAGGCCTACGTTGAAGGCGCAAGTTTTATTGTGACGGATTGGGTTGGGTGTCTGGCTGTATCCAATCCGCTTAGATGGATCGAAACAGTTCGCTTTGGATGATTGTCTCGACGACAGTTCTCAGTCCATCGCCGTTGTGGCGAACGCGGGCGGTGATCGCATCAATTTCGGCTCGATCGGCAAACGTCAAGGGCCGACCCAACGCGTACGTGGCCAGCTTGGACACGATCGATCGGACAAATTGATCCTGCCGGTGCTGCAACAGGAAACGCTTCAAACCATCCATGCCGTCGAGCGTTTGGTGGTTGAATAACTCACTGGAGGCATCGATCGGTTTGCCTTGAACTTCATCACGCCAACGCCCCAGGGCGTCGTAGTTTTCAAACGCGATCCCCCACGGGTCGATCTTGCTGTGACACGACATGCAGGCGGCGTGATCGCGGTGGTTTTCGATGCGTTCCTTCAGCGTCATCTTGGCGATTTCCGGATCAGCCAGATCGATTTGCGGCACCGCGGGCGGGGGCGGGGGAGGCGGATCGCCGAGGATGCTTTCCAACAACCAGATCGCCCGCTTGAGCGGATGAGAATCGGGCCAGTCTGAATTCATCGACAGCAAACCGGCCTGTGTCAGCAAGCCTCCGCGGCGAAACCCATCGTCCAGGGAAACGCGTCGGAAATGATTGCCGCGGACACCGGACAGGCCATAGTGTTTGGCCAGTCGCTCGTTGACCATGGCGTAATCGCAGTGGATGAAGTCCAACACGCTGGCGTCCTCTCGCAGCATCTGGCCGAACAACGCGACCGGTTCGTGTTGCATGGCTTCTTTCAAGAGCGGATCGAAACCGGGGACGTGCTGTTTGAAGTTCAGGAAATCGAGCAACTGCATGTCCAGCCACTGATGCACGAAATGCTTGGGAAAACGTTCGCTGCGCGGATCGTCAAGCATCCGCTGGACTTGCGATGCCAGGATGTCGCCGTCGGCCAGTCGCCCGTCATCGGCCAGCGCCAACAGTTCCGGATCGGGAATGCTGCACCAAAGGAACAACGACAGCCGATTGGCCAACGCGTGGGCATCGAGCGGCGATCGCTCGGTGGATTCGTCGCTCGGTTCCGAGCGGGGCGCGTTGGAGACGTACAGAAACTGGGGCGAGGAGAGCACGGTCGCCAGGACTTCGACGACGGCTTCTTCAAAGCTGTCACATTGCGGACGCATTGCCGCGAAGAGCTTCAGCTTGCGATCGATCTCGGCGTCGTCGATCGGTCGCCGCCACGCTCGGTGCATGAACGACGCAAGGGTCTCGCGGGCGACGGCCTCTTCGTCGTCGGCGTTTTCAGGGTCGGCGTTTTCAGGGTCGGCAAAGATGCGGCGATGCGATGGTGGTGGCCATTGGTCATACACCGGAGCTGCGACGTGCACGAAATCGATCTGGATCTCCGACGGCGAGGCCGAGCTGTTGACCAATCGGATGTATTCCGATGGGCTGGGCGTGGCGCCCATCGGCGACGTTTTTCTGACCGAGTTGCGGGGATAGATTTCACCCAATGGCACGTCCCACTGGATGAGCTGCGGTTGATCCGGGCCGGCCGTGACAGGGGTGTCTTCGTTGCTGACTCGCACCAACGCACGGCCTTCGTTGCTGGCTCGCCAGCCGAACATCAATTGCAGACTGGGAAAGCCATCGCCCGTGGGGCTCACTCGCGACGCGCGAACGGTCACCCGCATCGTGCCTTCATCGGGCAACTGGTTGCCCAGTTCGATGATCAATCGCGCGTCCGATCCGTTCGGCAAAATCGCGACGCAGTCGTCCTGGTCTGGAAACGCGACAGGCTGGTCCGTAGGCGCAAATGCATACCGCGCGCCGTTGTATCGCCACTCGGCTTTGGCCATCCGGCCGCTGCACAGATCTTTGTAGTACGCCCCACGCGGTCGTTGGCGAAACGTTTCCCAAAGCTGATCCAGTTCAGCCGTCAGCTTTTCCGGATCGTCTTTCCATTCTTGCTTCAGCTTGTCGATCTGCGTGTCTTGTTTTGACCACTCGCGCTGGGCGGCCTGTTTCATCGCGATCCCCCAATACCGCGTCGTCGGCTTGTCTCCCGTCGCCGTCACTCGGTCAAGTGTGTTGCGGGCGATCCGGTGAGAGGTCTCGAAGTGTATGGCCGATAAATGCAGCACATCGGAACTGTTCTCGAAACCTTCCTCGGAGTGGGCTTCCGGTGGCAGGTCTCTGGCAAAGTCCCAGGGAACGCCGAACAGGTCTTGCAACGCATAGTTG